>JACRKZ010000071.1 GCA_016235455.1 Armatimonadota bacterium
CTACTCGACCACGCAGAGACCTGGTCGCCAGCGCACCTCACGCGGCTGCTGCGCAGCTGGTTCCAGAGCTGGAACGCCCGCGCCAAGCCCTTTGTCTGGTCCTTCCATCCTGATTCCGCTTTGTGCCGAACAGGACACTAGCAGCGCCGTAGGGGAAGAGCATGCTGTTCGAATCGACATCGGACCACATCGGCTGCCCGATCGTGGCCGTGGTGGCTGGGCTCTGTGCCGCCGGCGCCGTTGGCGCGCTACGGGCGCATGGCATCCAGGGCACGTGGCTCCTGACGCTGGGCGGGCTGGCCGGCGCCGTGGTTGGTGCCGCGATCGTGTTGGCTATCGACCGCGTCCTCGCTCGCCTCGCCTTCGCGGCCAGCACCGCGCGCTGGCCGAAGCCGTGACGACCCTCGCCCACACCCCCATCGACACGCAGCCGCGCTTGTGCTTCGATAGAGCGTGTTCGGGAGGCAGTTCGTCGTGAAGATCACCCGCGTCGCCCTGTGGCAGCCGGCCAAGCTCAACCGTACCATCAACCAGTCCAACCTGGTCGTCACCATCGAGACCGACAGCGGGCTCGTCGGCGTGGGCGAGGGTGGCACGCCGGAACTGGTCAGCCAGTGCGCCGGAGCGCTCATTGGCCAGGACCCGCGGCGTATCCACCATCTCTGGCAGCTGCTGTACCGCGGCTGGTTCTACCCCGCGGGCCGCGAGAAGCTGCACGCGCTGGGCGCGCTGGATCTGGCGCTGTGGGACCTCAAGGGCAAAGCGCTCGGCGCGCCGGTCCATGAGCTGCTGGGCGGGCTGACGCGCGACCACATCGAGTGCTATGCCACCGGCTATCCCTCGGCCGGCAGCCTGGGCCAGACCGCCACAGCCTGCCTCGGCGCCGGCTTCCGCGCCTTCCGCACCGCGGTGTCCGACGCCGGCACAGGCGTCTTCGACTCGCGCCGCATGGTCGACCAGACCATCGCCGACTGCGCGGCCATCCGCGAAGCCATTGGCCCCGATGGCGACTGGTGCATCGACTTCCACACCCGGCTCGACCTGGCCGATGCGGTGCGCTGTGCCGGCGGCATCGAGCACCTGGCGCCGCTGTTCGTCGAGGACCCGCTGCGCAGCGAGAACGCGCCGGCGCTCACCGCGCTGCGCGCGCAGGTCAAGGTGCCCATCGCCGTGGGCGAGCAGTTTGGCGACCGTTGGGACCTGCATGAACTGGTCGAGGCGCATGTGATCGACTGGGCCCGCGTCACGCTGCCCAACGTGGGCGGGCTGACTGAGTTCGCCAAGATCGCCGCGCTGTGCGAGACGCACTATGTGGGCCTGGCGCCGCACGGTACGGGCGCCATCTCCACCGCCGCGCTGGTCCATGCGCTGGGCAGTTTCGCGGGGCCGGCCATCCAGGAGATCGGCGGCGGCTGGCCGGTGGCGGTGCCGCATGTGCGCGTCGGCGTGGACTTCCGCGACGGCCGGCTGTGGCCCAACGAACGGCCCGGTCTGGGCGTGGAGTTCGTGCCCGAGGAAACCAGGTTCGTCGGCGAGATCACCGCCTACGACGCGCCGATACCGACCTTCCGCCGGCCCGACGGGTCGGTCACCAACTGGTGAGACCGCGGTGGTGGCGAGGCTGGGGAGCTGCGCAACGATGGCAACCGATCTGCCCGATGGCTTCGTCCTCAGGCCGGCAGTGAACGCGGACGGCGCGGCCGTACGCGCCCTGGTGTTCGGCGTGCTGGCCGAGTATGGTCTGGCGCCGGACCCGGCGGGCACCGACACCGACCTGGACGATCTCGAGGGCTTCTACGCGGGTGCGGGCGGGTGCTTCGAGCTGCTGCTGGCGCCGGACGGCCAGGTGGTGGGCTGCTGGGGCCTGCGTCCGCACGGTGCCGGCACCGTCGAGCTGCGCAAGATGTACCTGCGGCCGGACATGAGGGGCCGAGGCCTGGGCCGGATGTTGCTCTCACGCGCGCTGAGCGCCGCTGAGAGCCTGGGCACGACCCGGATTCAGCTGGAGACCGCGGGCGTGCTGCACGAGGCCGTAGGGCTGTATACAGCGTTCGGGTTCCAGCCGGTCGCGGCGGGTGGCTGCGCGGCGCGGTGTGATCTGGCGATGGCGCTGGACCTGCCCACCAAGTAAGCTTGCCGCCTGGAGCTTGCACCCATGGCCTTGCGTATGCTTCTCGCCCTGTCGCTGCTCGGCGCCGCCCAGGCTCAGGAGCCCGTCTGGCTGATCGGCGTCGGCGGCGGCGAAACCGGCCGCATCGCCAACGCGCTGGCACGCGATGGGCTGGCCGCACGCATCTTCGGTGCCGGTTCGGTGGTCAGGCTGCCCGATAGGGCCAGCGACTACCAGGGCGTGCGCACGGTCATTCTCGGCCCGTTGCCCCGCGGCGCGCGGTCGTTTGCCCCGCGGCAGCTCGAGGCACTGGTGGCCTGGGTGCGCGATGGCGGCGGGTTGGTGCTCGCGGGCGGCATGGACTGCTTCACCGGCGCCGACGGCCGCGGCGGCTATGGCCAGAGCCCGCTGGCCGAGATCCTGCCCGTCATTCTGCGCGAGCGCAGCGACTTCGCCACGGGCGCGGTCGTCCCCGTGCCCACCGGTCAGCACGAGTTGCTGGCCGGCCTGCCCACGCCGTGGCCCGAGCTGCGCGAGCGCAACCGCGCGGTGGCCAAGCCGGGGGCCAGCACGCTGGTCAGCGCCGTCGGCGAGCCGCTGCTGGTGGCGGGCACGGCCGGCGAGGGTCGGGTGGCGGCGCTGCTGACCACGTGGGGCTGGCCGGCGCAGCGAGACTTCACGCTGTGGCCGGGGTTCGCGCGGTTGTGGTGCAATCTGGCCCGTTGGAGCGGCCGGGTCGAGGCGCCCCACACGCCGCTGGACCGGCCCCTGCGCGTCGGTGGCGGCAAGACCTTCGCTTTCGCGCGCGACGCCCGCGGCTGCCCGACGCTGGTCGGCCCCGATGGCGCGTCGGACTACGGCGCGGGCACGTCGGTGGAGGACCGCACGCTGGACTACATCACGCGTGGGCGCGACTGGAACCAGACGCTGTATCACCTGTGGGCGGCCGACCCGCTGTCGTGCGCGCGGGCCGGTGAGATGGCCAGGCGGGCCGGCGCGCGGCTGGCGCTGTTCGTGCCGCAGGTGGGTCCCTATGCGCGGTTCCGCGACGACAGCACGTCCGGCACGCACATCCCCTACGATGCGCCTTGGCATCGCGTGCCCGACTTCTACAACCCCACCTGGCAGGCCGCCTTCCGTGACGGCTGCGCCAAGCTGGCCGAGGCGGTGGCTCCCTATCGCGACCAGGTGGCCATCTTGTGGGTGACCAACGAGCCGGAGATCTACCGCGGCTGGGACCACTGGCTGGGTGCCGACTTCTGCCTCAACACGCCGGCCACGCTGGCCGAGGCGACGCGCTTCGCGCGCGAGCGCTACGGCACCACGGCGGCGCTGGAGGAGGCCTGGCGCACGCCCGACGGCCATCCGTATGCCTTCGCCTCGTGGGAGCATTTCGGCCAGACGGCGCTGGACCAGTTGGCCGCCGACGGCGCCGACGGCCGGCTCAGCCTGCCCGCGCACCGCTGGCTGCTGGACTTCGTCACCACGCGCTGGCTGCCCGACTGGCACCGCACCGTACGCCGCATCCTGGGCGAGACCGGCCTGGCCGGCCCGGCGCTGGGCGTGCGGCACAACTACAACTCGCTGCCCGAGTTCGCGCTGCTGCCGTGGGACGACCTGGATGTCTGCGGCAAGAACCTCTATGCCGAAGCCTGGTCGGACGCCTACGTGGCCGAGACCTGGGACGCCTTCCGGGCCAGCGGCCTGCCGGTGCTGATGAGCGAATGGGGCGTGCAGCCGGCCCAGCCGCCGTTGGGCTACGTGGGCGGCGACGAGATCACCCGCGCGGAGCAGGCGGTGCTGGGAAGGGCGCTGGCCCGGCGCTGCCCGTGGGTGGTGGGCGACCTGTGGTCGAACGTGAACGACATCGACTTTCCCTGGGCGTTCCTCTGGCCCAACGGCCGGCCCAAGCCGTTCGTGCCGCTGCTGGCGCAGGCCGCGACCGTGCCGCGCGCCGAGCGCTGGAGCCCGGTGGCGCCGGGCGCCTACACGCTGTCGCGCGGTCACTACGACGCGCCGGGCGTGAGCATCGACCACAGCGCCGGCCCGGCCGACCGGTCAGCGGCGGTGCGGTTCCAGTAGGTAGCGGGGTAGGTTGGTAACACGGTTACTGTGCTGGGCCGGATGGCGTAGAATGGCGTGAGAGAGGTACTCCATGGGCCGCAATGGCCCCGTCATCGAGGAGCCCGATCCGCGGCAGGTGGACATCTGGCGCGGCATGAGCGGCGCAGATCGGCTGCACATGGCCTCCGACCTCTGGGTCTCCGTTCGAGATATGGTGCGCCGGGCTGAACTTGACCGTGAGCCGGGCATCGACAGCGCGGAGTTGAACCGGCGTGTAGCGGAGCGGATGAGCCGTGGCACCTGAGGATCTGTTGGCCGTCGTCGCGGCCGCATCGACGCGTTGGCGGCTCACTTCGCTGGCGACGACTACTACTTTGATGCGGCCATGGCCAAGGACAGCCTTGCCGCTGGCACGCAGTTCAAAGTGATCCACATCCCATCAGGCCTGAAGATCGACCTGGTGTTCAAGCGCGCCAGAGCTTTCTCAGCGGCCGAGTTTGGCAGGCGCCGCACCCGCCCACTGCGTTCGGGCGCCGAAGTCAGCGTGGCCAGTCCCGAGGACCTTGTCCTGGCGAAGCTCGAGTTCTTCCGGGACGGCGGCTCTGACAAACACCTCCGCGACATCGCCGGCATCCTGCGGGTCTCTGGGGATCTGGTAGATCGCGACTACATCGAGCGCTGGGCTGACCAGTTGGGCGTCGCGGACATCTGGCACGACCTATTCGCCCAGCTGCCCTGACGGGCTACTTGCACCACCGCGCCACCACCGGCTCCAACCCATCCGCCAGCACGCGATAGCCCGCCGGGCCGAGCAGGTCGAGCCAGAAGACGCTCTGGTCGTCGGCCAGTGACGCACTGAGCGCGTTGGCGCGCTTCAGCGTGCCCCGCAGGCCGTTCTCGTGGTCGTCGATGGCCGGTAGCGCCGCCAGCAGCAGGAGCTTCGTGGCGGGCAGCCTGGCCCGCAGAGCCTTGACGATGGCCTCGCGACCGCGGGCGATGTCGACGTCTTTGTCGCCCGGCCAGATGTTGTTCACGCCGATCATCAGCACCACGAGCTTGGGCGAGAGCCCGTCGAGCTCGCCGTTGGCGATGCGCCACAGGATCTGGTCAGTGCGGTCGCCGCCAATGCCGAAGTTGGCGGCATGGCGCGGCTCGAAGCGCTCGGCCCAGAGCGCCTTGTCCCAGCCCTGGGTCAGGGAGTCGCCCAGGAAGAGCAGGTCAATGCCGCCCTTCCTGGCCTGTTCCAGGAAGCCCGCGTGCATGGCTCGCCAAGCCTGCGGGTAGTCCCGGAAGTAGCCTTCGTGCGGCTCCCAGGCCACGCGCGGCAGCTTGTCGGGCGTGGGCGCCTCGGCACCGGCGGCGACCGTCTCGGCCGTCACGTCATCCAGCCAGGCCTGACCAGGCCCATCGACCATGAGCTGGATGTTGAACTGCGCGGTCCACGCGGGCAGGTCCACCGTCGCCTCAAACCGCTGCCAATCGCTCGCGCCCTGCACGAAGCGCAACTGCTTGAACTCGTTCTGGGCAAAGCCCGCGGCGAAGGCCTGCAGCGCCGCCTGAGCCTTGACCTGGCCAGCGCTCTTCAGCCAGCCGCTGACCTTGACCTTGGCCCCCGCGTAGTTGCCCTCGAACATCTGGAAGGCCTGGCCGCTGCCGCCGCCGGTCTCCACGCGCAGGCTGGCCGGCCCCGAGTGGTAGACGGCGGTGTCACGGAAGGCCTTCGCCGCGCCCCAGGCGCTGTCCCAGCCGGTCGGCTTGTCGGTTCCCGCGCTCATGTCGCCGTTCCTGACGGCGATCGGCGACTGCTTGACAGGTGGCAGGGGTGCCGCGAAGGCGCGGTCGTCGGCTGTCGCGGTGTAGCCCACCTCACCCTTGGGTGCATAGTCCTTGGCCCAGCGTGCGCGGTAGAAACCCAGCCCGTGCGTGCCGACGATGATGTCCTCGGGATCGTGCGGGTTGATGCCCACGGCCTGCACGCGGAGGCCGGGCAGGCCGTCGTTGGCCTTCGTCCAGCTCTGGCCGTCATCGGTCGAGAGCCACACGCCTTGGGCCTTGACGTGGTCGTGGTAGGGATGGTCCATGTCGACGGCGACCATGCGCCGCGGATTGCTGGGGTCGACCGCCACGCGACGCACGTAGTAGTTGTCCCACAGCCGCGTCCACACGCCATTGGCGTACCGCCACAGGCCCGCGCGCTTGTCGCTGCGCCAAGCGCCCACGTAGAAGCGGCCCAGGCTGTCGGCAGTGGCCAGGCCAGCCCATTTCGGCCCACCGATGGCTTTCCACGCGGCGCCGTCGTCGGTCAGGTAGCAGTCGCCCCCACCGGAAACGAAGATGCGGCTGGGCCGGCCGGGGTCGGCGGCCAGGCTGTGCACGTCGCGCACGCCGTCGACCAGCGCGAAGCGCTCGCCGCCATCGACACTGGCATACAGCCTGCCGCCCCAGCAGCACCACACCTTCGACGAGTCGTCGGGTAGGGTGTAGACGCTCTCGGCTACGCCTTGGCCGTCCTTGCCTGGCAGGCCGTGCTCGGCGCCGCTCAGCGACTTCCAGGCCGTGCCGTCCACCGTGCGCAGGATGCCGCCGTTGCCGCCGAACTGGCCCGTGGCGCAGTACCCGCGGCCGTCCTTGGCCAGCGAGGTGCCGTTGCCACCGCCCCACGGCCACGGGTCGCTGCCGCGATAGGTCCACGTCGAGCCGTTGTCACGGCTCTCCCACAGCTTGCCCGCGTCCATGGCGTTCAGGAACACTCGGCCCCGCACCCACGGGTCGAACACGACGTCTTCGCAGCACAGCCCGGAGTAGCCGCGTCCGCGCCATCGGCCGGCGACCTGCTCCGACGTGGTGTCGGTCCAGGTCTTGCCACCATCAAGACTACGGATGGCGTACTCCGAGCCGGCGCCGTAGAGCACGTCGGGGTTGGCGGGGTCGATGGCCATCACGGTCAGATTGAGCCCGGCGAAGTAGGCCACGTCGACGGTGCTCTTGTCGGCCACGCGGCGCCAGCTCTGGCCGCCGTCGTCGGTGACAAACAGCCAGTTGGCGTCCCATGGCGCGTTGCAGGCAACCATGCGCCGCGGGTTGGTCCGGCTCACCGCGAAGCCTTTGAAACCGGTGGTCATGAACTCCTGGTCGCCGCGCTTGTTGGGCAGGCCACCGGTCATCTGCTGCCAGGTGACGCCGGCGTCGGCGCTCTTGTAGAGGCCGCCCGCGTGCCACTCCTTTGCGCCGTCGACCTTCGCCGCCGTGGCGCAGCACCACAGCGTCCGCGGCTCGCTGGGATGGGTGATGACGCGCTCGACATTGAGGTTGGTGAGGCCTTGGCAACGCGGCGTCCAGTTGTGACCGCGGTCGTCACTGGCCACGATGCCCGCGCCACGCACGGCGGCATAGAGGCGCTTGCCGTCGGCATCCCAGGCCGCGCCGACGATGTTGCCGCCCTTGCCCTCGGCCGGCAGTGTGGCCAGCAGCCCCCAAGTCGTACCGGCGTCGGTGCTCTCCCAGACCGTGCCCCAGCGGGCGCCGCGTGCCTCCCAGCCGCGGCTCGATCCGCCAAACGCCAGGAGCCGGCGCGCGTCCGCTGGGTCGAACAGGACCTTCTCGATGGGCACCGTGTACTGGCCATCGGCCACCGGCGGCATGCCCGAGCGCCGCTCGGACCAGGTGCGGCCGCCGTCGGTGCTCAGGTAGGGGCCGCTGACCGTGCCGGCCCAGACGATGTTCGTGTCGGTGGGATGCCACGTGCAGTCGCCGACCTCGTAGCTGCGCAGCCCGAAGGTGGGCTGCCAGCGGTCGCCGCGGTTCTCGCTGCGGCCAATGCCCAGCATGTCGCCGCCCAGCAAGACCTGTCTCGTGTCGTGCGGGTTGATGGTGATGGAGGTCATCCAGCCGCCGCAGCCGGGCTCGCCCAGCGGCTGCCAGCGGGGCGGCTCGGCGGCCATGGCCAACCCACAGACG
>JACRKZ010000182.1 GCA_016235455.1 Armatimonadota bacterium
CAAGTGGCACCAGCTCACCGGTGAGCATCTGCCCATCGACTTCGTCACGCGCTTTGTCGACGAACTGACCGGGCACCTGGTGCTCGACGGCGAGCCGTACCGCGCGGCGCTGGCCCAGGCCATGGCCGACTATCGCGCGCACGGCACGCGGCCGATGACGCACGCGCCGGACGGCTATCCCGACGACCCGCGGCAGTGTGCGCAGTTGCTCGATATGCTGCTGGCGCGGGGGCGCGCGGAATCGCGCACGCTGCTCGAGGGGCCGGTGGTAGGCCTCATGGCGCCCCACATCGACCTGGGTCGCGGTGGCGTGGTCTATGGCGCCGCCTACGACGCCCTGCGGGCCACCGAGGCCGATCTCTTCATTGTGCTGGGCACCGCTCACAGCAGCACCTGCTGGCCCGAGGAGCCGCCCCTGGCGACGTTCACGCGGCTCGACTACGATACGCCGTTTGGCCCGGTGACCACCGACCAGGCTTTCATCGATGCCGTGGCCAGCCACTACGCCGAGGCTGGCGGCGATGCCGACGATCTGTTCCGCGATGAGTTGGTCCACGGTCAGGAGCATTCGGTCGAGTTCCAGATGCTCTTCCTCCGGCATGTGCTGGGCGACCGGCCTTTCACCGCCGTGCCCATCCTCATGGGTTCGCTGCATGACTACTTCGAGCATCCCGACGAGTTGGACGGCGACGACGGGCTGGGCCCCATTCTCGACGCCTTGTACGGCGCGGTGACGGCGCGTGGCGGCCAGGTCTGCATCATCGCCGGCGCCGACTGGGCGCACGTCGGGCCGCGCTTCGGCGCCGACCAGCCGGTCAGCGAAGAGCAGCTCCAGGCCATCGCCGAGGGCGACGAGGCGCCATTGCTGGCCTGGCTCCAGGGGGACCTGGACGGCTTCTTCGAGGCGTTCGCCTGCAACGACAACGCGCAGAACGTGTGCAGCGTGGCTGGGCTCTATGCACTGCGCGCGCTGCTGCCCGAGGCCAAGGCTGAGCTGCTGCGCTACGAGCAGGCGTTCGATCCCGAGCAGACGGTGACGTTTGCCGCGGCGCTGTTGAGGTAGCGCCATGGCCGGCAAGCTGATCCGCGATGCCGTGCACGGGGACATCCGCTTCGATGCGATCGAGATGGCCGTCGTCGACACGCCGCCGGTGCAGCGGCTGCGCGGCATCAAGCAGCTCGGCGCGTCGCACCTGGTCTATCCCAGCGCTGTCCACACGCGGTTCGAGCACAGCCTCGGCACGGCCTGGCTGGCCAAGCGACTGATGGCCGAGTTGGCCGAACGTGGTACGCCGTTGCCCGCCGAGGACGCGGTGGCCGTGCCGCTGGCGGCGCTGCTGCACGACGTGACGCACGTGCCGTTCGGCCACACCTTCGAGGATGAGCGCCGGCTGTTCGACCGCCACGACGAGGACGAGAGCCGGCTCGACTTCTTCCTCAGCGAATCCACGCTGGCCTCCGCCCTGGCGCAGTCCGGCGTCGGCGCGCGTGTGCGCGAGTTGCTCACCTCGCGGCAAGGCGTGGCGGCCGAGATCGTCAGTGGCACGGTCTGCGCAGACCTGTTGGACTACCTGCGGCGCGACGCGCACGGCACCGGCCTGCCGCAGGTCTACGACGACCGCATCTACCGCGCCTTCACCGTGCTCGATGGGCATCTGGCGGTCGACCTGCAAAAGCAGGGCCTGCTGCGCCACGACGTGCTCAGCGAGCTGATCCACCTGCTGCGCGTGCGTTACAACCTGACCGAGCGCGTCTACTATCACCACGCCAAGACCGTGGCCGGCGCGATGATCTCCAAGGCGCTTGAACTGGCGCTCGACGCGGGCTGCATGGCGCGGGCCGACCTGTACGGTCTGGGCGACGAGAGCTTCCTGTGGTTGCTGCGGCAACGGTTGGCCGGGGAGCCGCAGGCCGTCGGGCTGTTGGACGAGCTGGCCGCGCGCCGTCTGTACAAGCGCGTCTACCAGACCAGCCTGCGCGGTCTGAGTGAGCACGGTATCGACGCGGCGCAGCAGGCGCGCCTGGCTGCGGTCTACCACTACGACCCCGCCGCGCGTCGAGCGGCGGAGGAGCAGCTAGCGTCGGCGTTGGGCCTGGCCCCGAGCGAGGTGCTGATCTACTGCCCGTCGCCGCGCATGCAGCTCAAGGAAGCCGCCGTGCCGGTCTGCCTGCGACCGGGCGAGGTGACGGGGCTCGACCAGCTCAACAATGCCGAGGTGGCCAGCCTGAGCGCCAAGTACCGCACCCTGTGGCGGTTGCTGGTCTGTCTGCGGCGCGACCGCGAGGGCAGCTTCAAGCGCGCCGGTCATCTGGCCGAGGAGCTGTTCGGCGCACCGAACCTGCTGACGCTCAGCCAGAGCGGCGGCCTGGCCTTCGACCGGTCGTAAGGCCGACTCGCCTCAATCCAGCGCGTAGGTGCTCTTCTGGCCGCTGACCAGCAGCAGGCTGGCTTCGGCGCTCCAGGTCAGCCGGCGCACGTGCTCGCCCGCGGGCACGGCCCAGGTCTGCTCGCAGCCGCGGTCACCCGTGGCCCCTGAGTGCACCATATCCACCACCGCCACCTGCTCGCCGCCGCCGGCAGCCTTGGTGGCCGCGAACATCGTGTCCTCGACACAGACGGGTTCGCCGATGACCTCACCCAGCACGCGCTGCCCCTTGGTCGCGCCGGTTGCCAGGTCGACCACGGTCAGCGTGCCGGTGGCGTGGTCCAGCAGATCGACCACGCCGTAGTCGGTGGCCTCCACCTTGGCCGGCGGGTGCGGCATGTACAGCAATTCGGAGCCCAGCGCGCGGCTCCAGAGCACGGCGCCGCGTGGGCTGTAAGCCAGCAGCTTGCGCCCGCCGCCCTCGACGCCGATCGTCAGCACCCCGTGGTTGGTCGGCTCCAGAACCGGCTCGAACTGACCGGCAACGCTCCAGGTGTCTGCCCCGTCGCGGCCGGCCCCACGCAGGTCGGTGGGATTGGCCACGTACAGGAGGCCGGTGGAGTCAGCCTTGACCACCGAGCGCGCGGTGGTGCCGGCCAGCGTCACCTTGGCGTGCGGCGCGCGCTGCGGCACAAAGACGAACGCTGCCGTCGGCAGTGCCGCCACCAGGACCAACCACTGATACCTCATGCGTCGCATGACCGTCGCCTCCATGGCGAGAGCCGCCACTGAGGATGGTACCTCAGCGGCGGCTCTCTGTGCTCACTCGCTCCGGTTACGGCGATGTCAACGCTTGATGGTCACCGGCTGGCCATCGACGGTCAGGACGATGGGCTTGCCCGACCGCGCCGCCGTCTGCCAGGCTACCGAGAAGTCGGCGATGGCCGCCACGGCCTGCCCGTTGACCGCCGTGATGATCTGGCCTTCGCGCAGGCCCGCCTTGGCGGCCAGCGAGCCCTTTTCCACGGCCAGGATGATCAGACCGCTCTGCGAGCGCAGGCCGAAGCGCTGGGCCAGACGCGGGTTGATGCCCCGCAGATCGAGGCCGAGCGGTAGCGTGGCCTGGATGACCGAGGCGGGTTCAGCCTGCGGCACGACCGTCAGGGTCAGGTCCTGAGCGCCGCGGCGCACGCCGAGCTGCACGCGCTGGCCAGCCGGCGTCAGGCGGATGCGGTTGGCGAAGTCGGCGCCGTCGCGCAGGGCGTGGCCGTCCATGCTGAACACCACGTCACCGGCGCGCAAGCCGGCGGCCTGAGCCGCACTGGCCGTCTCCACGCCGGTGATGCGCACCGGGTGGCTGCCGTTGCCCAGTCGCAGGGCCGCGATCTCCTCATCCTTCAGCGGCTCCAGGCTGACACCGAGCCACGAGCGGGTCATGTGGCCGCCCTTGACCAGCTGCTCCGCCACGGCCTTGGCGGTGTTGATGGGCACAGCGAAGCCGAGCCCGGCGCTGGTGCCGCTGCGCGTGAAGATGTGGTTGTTGATGCCGATGACCTGGCCCATGATGTTGACCAGCGGGCCGCCGCTGTTGCCCGGATTGATGGCGGCATCGGTCTGGATGAAGTCCTGGGTCTTGACCCCGGTGACGCCGGTCAGGCGGTTGGTGGCGCTGACCACGCCAATGGTCACGGTTTCGTCCAGGTCCATCGGGCTGCCGATGGCGATGGCCCAGTGGCCGACGGCCACGGCATCGCTATCGCCCAACGGCGCCGTGGGCAGCGGCGCGTTGGCCTTGACCGAGACGACAGCCACATCGCTGCCCTCATCCGCGCCGACCACCGTGCCCGTCATGGCGCTCTCGCGGCCCGACAGCGTGACCTTGATGGTGCTTGCGCCGTGGATGACGTGCTCGTTGGTCAGGATGAGCCCTTCGGGCGCGTAGACGAAGCCCGAGCCCGTGCCCGAGTTGGTCTCGATGCGCACCGTGGCAGGCATGACCCGGTCGGTGGCCTGGCCGAAGGCCGTCTGCAGCGCCATCGCGTCCTGCACGGCGGGGGTGATGCCGCCGGCGACATCAGCTCGAACTGTATTCGCGCGGCCGAGTCCCCAGCCGCCTACACCAAAGCCAACCGCCACAATCACCATCACAGTGAGTGGTAGGGAGCTGCGTTGCAGTTGTCGGTGCGTCATTATCTGCTCCTCTGTCCTGTAGTCTGACTCTACAGTGAGCAGTGACGACAACCTGATTACGCGAGTTCAGAGCGATCTGCGCAGATGTGCAGCAGAACCGTAACACACCACCGAGCCCAGCCAGCACCAGACCGCCGGCTGGAGCGGCCCGACAGCGGCGGCGACCAGCCCGCCGACCAGGCAGATGACGCTGGCCCAGCGCAGGCTCTTGACCGCCAGCAGGGGCAAGTCGGGCTGCGGCGGCTCGGCGGCGACACGGTCGCGCAGACGGCGCATGGCCTCGGGGAAGAAGTCGGCCGGCGGCTCGGGCGGCTGGCCATGGGTGCGCTGGAGCGTGGTGACGATCAGCGCCAGGCGCTCGTAGTCGGTGTCGACCTCGGGCAGCGGCTCGCGGGCCGGATGCTCGGCGGTGGCCTGGTCGGGCCGCGTGGGGCGGGACTCGTGTTCGGCCGCGGGGTGCATCACCTGCCTCCACTTCCCGCCGCGACAGTGAGCTTCTGCCGCAGCAACATCCGACCGCGGTGCAGACGGCTGCGCACCGTGCCTACCGGGCAGTGCAGGATCTGCGCCACCTCGTCGTAGGTCATCTCTTCCAGGTCGGCCAGAATGACCGCCATGCGAAACTCCTCGGGCAGCTCGTCGAGCGCCGTCTGCATGTGCTCGGAGAGCAGATCGTCCATTACCAGATCGGACGGATCCGACTCCGGGTCGGGCAGCTCCCAGCCGCCGACGCTCTCCTCGGCCACCTGGTCCAGCGACAGCACGGGCCGTCGGGCTGTCCGGCGCACATGGTCGATGTGGCGATTGGTCATGATCCGGTACAACCACCGATCGAACCGCGTGCCTGGCTCGAACCTGCCGAAGTTGCGAAAAGCCTCATACAGCGCCTCGCCGATCAGGTCCATCGCATCGTCGTGGTTACCTGCCAGTCGATAGGCGACACGGTACATGGGGCGCTGGTACTCTTCCACCAGCGCCTCAAAAGCGGACAGATCCTGCTGGACCCTCTTGGCTGAGCGTTTCAACAGGCTTGGCACGCCTTCTGTCCCTCCAATCGACCGGAGTCCCCGTCGAGTTCCCGTGTCATGTGTCACCCATGTAAGCCGACGCAGAGTGTAACCGAATCTTGCCTTGTTGAGCAGCCTGGAGGCGGCACGAGTCGGCCCGTCAGGTGCGCTCGCGCCGGTTCGGGTCGAGCGCGTTCTGCAGGCCCTGGCCCAACAGGTTGAAGCCCAGCACCACCAGCACCACCGCCAGGCCCGGCGCGAGGATCATCCACGGCGCGGTGACCAGATAGGGCTGGCCGTCGGCAATCATCTTGCCCCAGGTGGGATGGGGCGGGCGTACCCCGAGCCCGAGGTAGCTGAGCCCGGCATCCATGACGATGGCCCCGGCGGCGCCCAGGCTGGCCAGGACCACGATGGTCGGCAGCACGTTGGGCAGCACATGCCGGAACAGCACTCGCGCGTGGCCGCAGCCCAGCGCGCGCGCCGCCTGCACGAACTCCATCGCGCTCACGCGCAGCGTCTCCGAGCGCACCACGCGCGCCACGCCGGTCCAGCTCACCAGGCCGATCACCACGAACATGTTGATCAGCTCGCGCGGCAACTCGCGTTCGGCACCCAGCAGGTGGAAGTGCAGTGACCCACGCGGCATCACCGCCACCAGGGCGATGGCCAGAATTAGCGCCGGCACCGTCAGCATGACATCGGTCAGGCGCATCAGCACGAACTCGACCCGGCCCCGGTAGTACCCGGCCGACAGCCCGACCAGCGCGCCGACGCCGATGGCCGTGGCCATGGCCAGCAGGCCGATGGACAGGCTGAAGCGCGCGCCGAACAGCAGGCGCGTGAGCAGGTCGCGGCCCAGCGTGTCGCTGCCCAGCCAGAAGGTGTGGCGCGCACCGCCGACGGTCAGCGTGGTGCCCGGCGGCATGGGCATGCCCGTGGCCGTCAGGCCCTCGGGATACTGGGTCGACGAATTGAGCGGAGTCAGCAAGGGAGCCGCCACCGCAAGGAGAATGAACCCAGACACCAGCACCAGGCCGCACAGCGCCTGCGGGTCGCGCCTCAGGCGACGCCACACGGAATCGGGCGGTTGCGGTGCGGTATGGGCGGCCACTGTATCCGTCGAGCTCATGGCCCATAGTTTGCCACAGCCCATGCGGATCCTGCTGCCGGATAGGAGCGAAACCATGGCGCGTATGTCCTTCTGGCTGGTCCTGGGACTGGTGGCGACGGCATTGGCGGGCTGCTCGGGCGGCAAGCCGGCCACGGCGGCCGACACGCCCGAGGCGCTGTTCGCCCTGTTCGCCAAGGCCATGGAGACCGGCGACTACGAGGCCGCCGCGGCACTCGTCAACTACGATGCCCAGGCCAGCGCCGAGAACGAGAACATGGATGTGACGGCCAAGTCACAGCGCAACCTGATCGGCGGCAAGATGAAGGAGGCCACCGTCGAGGGCCTCAAGAGCTGGGGCTGGCCGCAGGCCGGCATGAAGGCCGAAGCGCCCGTGGTGCAGGGCGACCATGCGGTTGTCGTCGCCAACGGCGGCGGCAAGGCCATCAGCTTAAGCCTGGCCCGAGGCGCCGACGGCTGGCAGATCGTCGGTGGCGTGCCCGGCATGACCGCGGCCGCCGCACAGTAGGGAGCGCCGTCGTGGTGGAATGGTCCGACGTCTTTGCCGCCGAACACCTGGGCGGCACGGCCGAGTTCCTGGCCGAGTACCACGCGGTGGAGCGGCCGGACCATCCCGAAGGCCCGGTGCTGGAACTGCGGGTCTGCCTGCCGCCGCACATCGACCTCGATACGTTCGACTATGACCGGCTGATCCCGGTGCACGCCGCGCTGTGCGCTCGCGTACGCGAGGCGGCGGCCGGCTGGCGGCTGTGGTTGCGCTTCTTCTCGGTCGAGGAGTGGCGCGCCTATGTCGACTCGGGCCAGAGCGACTGGCCCGAGGTCTGAGCACCGTCTCAGCGCCAGGCCTACAGGCGTCGGCGGCTCGGCCGAACCACCTCTTGGGCCACGTCGGCCCGGGAGTCGACCATGCCTCGTCTGACACGTCTTCCCAGCTTGGTTCTGCTGGTCCTGCTCGGTCTCCTGGCCGGCTGTGGCGGGCCGACGCAGGCGCCATCCTACACGCTCGCCCAGCTCTACCAGCACGCCGTGCAGGATGCGCGCACCACCGAGGCCGAGGAGGTCAGCCACGATCTGACGCCCATCGTGCCGGCCAACCCCGATCTGCAGTGGCGAGATGGCGCGGTGCTGATGGTCACCTGGACCGGCTGGACCGGCTATGACCCGCTGGTGGGCCAGGCGACCGTGCTGAGCCGCGAAGTGTGGACCACCTGCGCGCCGCTGGTTCGTGGCTATGTGGCTGCGCACCCGATGCCCGGCATCGACCGCGCGCTGCGCGCCAAGCAGGCGCTGGGCCTGCCGGCGGACTCGTACAAGGTGCGTTTCGTGGAGCTGTGGTGCCGCCCGGCGGACATGTACCGGCCGGCGCTCGATCCCGACGTCACCCGGACCACCTCGCCGCCGGAGACGCCCGGCTGGGACCTGCCGAACACGCTGTCGCCCACGCTGCGCGCCTGGTATACGAGCCTGCGCGCGAGCAGCTACGGGCCGAACGGCTATCCCTGGACGCGGCTGGGCTACACCTACGACTGGGCCGACCCGCGGCACGAGGAAGGGCTGAGCGAGTTCGTCGTGCGGCCCGGTGCGCGCGTGACCGTCAATGCGGTCCACGACAACGCCGCTTACCTCAACTGATGAACTGGTAGACCGGCCAGCCCATGAGTGTGGCCAGCAGTGACCACAGCGTCTGCGTGGTGATGTCACCCAGGATGAGCCCGATGACGAACGGCAGCGACTGCCGGTAGAGCCGGTTGCCGCCCGAGCGCAGGACGATGGTCTTGATCAGCCAGGCCATGAAGTAGTGCTGCACGAAGCTCACGCCGGCGCCGGTGTTGGCCATGACGAAGCCCACCGGGTGCAGTGGCCACCACAGCACGCGCTGGCGGACCAAGTGCAGCACCGTGACGGCCACCCCGCCCAGCGCGGTCATGGCCAGGCGGAACCAGTCGGGATTGGTGCGCAAGGTCAGCCAGTTGATGGGCAAGGCGCAACTGGTGCGTGACACCCAGTTGGCGGCGCCATAGACCTTGGCTGTCGAGGCGCCCAGGTCGTGGAAGGTGACGGTCACGGCATACAGGCCACAGACCACCGCGGCCACGGTGGCCACGCAGATCACCGTGGCCAGATGGGTCGGCTTGATGCCGCCGTCGTGGCCGGCCTTGAGGCACTCCATCTGGCTCGGCAGCACCGCGAAGCGCACGTCCGAGAAGAACCAGTGCAACATGCCCAGCGAGGCCAGCGTCTGCCGGTCGAAGGAACTCGAGCCCATGGCCCAGACCACGAACTCGTGCGGCCGACGGTCAGGTCCAAAGGCCCAGGCCAGTCCTCCCTCGGCCCTCAACCGAGCCAGGGTGATGATGACCAGGAAGTAGACGGCGAAGACCAGCGCGCAGACGCGCAGCGGCATGCCCAACTGACCGCAGAACGAGGCCGTGCCCAGCGCGCCGAGGACGATGAGCGCCAACGCCATGCGGCTGGTGTGCAGGTCGTCGGGCGCCAGGCCGGCCGTGCGGAAGACGCCGCGCAGCGAGCGCCACAGGTGGCCCTTGGCCATCCACAGGCTGCACGCGGCGAAGGCCAGGAACCCGCCCGAGGTCAGCTCGACCAGATAGGGGAAGTCGGACGCGGCCCGGCCGCCATCGGGGTTGGTCCAGCCGGCGTTCACGCCGATGACCTTGAGCACCACGTTGAGCGCGACGAAGAACCAGCAGGAGAAGCTGATCTCGGTGGGCGCCAGGTAGGCCAGCCCGACGATAAACGGGGTCCAGCCGAAGTACAGCGGCTGGCACACAGTCCAGGGCCGCGTGGCGAACCACTCGGGATGCTGCGTGTGCTTCATCTCGATGGCCGGGACCACCGGGAAGTAGAAGTGCAGCGCCAGCAGCGTCTCGAGCGCCAGGGGAATGGCGAAGCCGACCCACATGGTGCGCGAGCGGAAGACCTCCCAGCGGTCGGTGGTCATCTCGATGGGCAGCGCCGCGATGGGGAAGGTCAGCTTCTCGTTCTCGATCCACTGCTTGGAGAGCATCATGGCCACGCCCAGGGTGGTGGCATAGATGGCCAGCAGGAACGAGCCGAAGCTGATCAGCCGTGGCAGCCAGATCTGCCAGTTCGGTGTGGAATAGCCGACGAACAGCCCGCGCAGGGTGTCCTTGTCGGCCACCACCGCCCAGTCGCGCAGCAGCGGCCAGAGCAGGCTCTCGTAGTTGTTCTCGGGTGTGGCGAACCAGTGCGCGCCACCCAGCGTGGGCACGAGTACCTGACCCAGCCCGTAGCCGTAGATGACTGATGTGCTGGCGATCATCACGTAGACGGTCAGCAGGTCGGCGCGGCTGAGCACATGCTGCGGGTGGCGACGCGCGATGAGGCGGTTGGCGGCAAGCAGGAAGAGCAGCGTGACCACGGCGGTCATGGTCAGAGACCAGGAACTGATGAAGACGCGCGCGGTCACTTCGGACGAGACCACCCAGAAGATGATGGGTATCTCAGCCAGCAGGCCGATCACCAGGCCTCGCCAGGGGAATCGCGCGGAACTCATGGCTCAGTCTCGGCTCCACCAAGAGCACTGGGGCGCAGCCGGCGTTTGACCATCCGCACCAGCGTGGCCAACTCGTCCAGCTTCCACCACCACAATAGAGCGACGTATGTTCCCAGGATGACACACGTTGACGCCATGGCATGGGCCAGGTTGCCGCCGGGCAGCTTGAGGCTGAGCCAGCCGACGCCGCCGGCCAGGCCCGCGGCCAGATGGCTGAGCAGCGCCGACCGCCACAGGCTCTGCGCCGAGTCCAGGCCGCCGGCACGGCCATAAGCCCAGAAGAGTTGGACGGCATTGAACCAGCAGGCCAGCGAGAAGGCCAGGGCCGGCCCCCAGTAGCCGCCGAACCGCGCGGAGAGCAGGCTGGCCAGCGCCGCGAAGACGATGGCCCCGATGCCGCAGCGCAGCGGCGTCATGGTGTCGCCGCGCGCATAGAAGACGCGGGTCAGCACCACCGACAGCGTGAGCGGCACGATGCCCACCGCTTGCCAGGCCAGCATGGTGGCGGTGTTGGCCACGTCCTGCGGGCCGTATCTGCCGTGGCCGAACAGGATGGCCACCGGCGGTACCGGCGCGCAGGCCAGCAGCGCGGCCAACGGCACGGTACAGATGACCGCCAGCCGCAGCACATGCATGGCCTGCCGATGGTACTCGGCCTCCTTGCCCTCGGCCATGAGGTGGCTGAGGTAGGGGAACAGCGCGATGCCCAGGCCGGCGCCGAAGATGCCGTCGGGCAGGCGGGCCAGCCGCGAGGCGTTGTCGAACCAGGCCACGGCCGCCTCGCCGTAGGCGGCGTTGGCCATCTTGGCCAGGGTCAGGTTGATCTCCGCGACGGTCAGTCCCAGCACGATGGGCGCCGCCATGACGGCCATCTCGCGCACCAGCGGATGCCGGAAGTCGAGTGCGGGCCGGTAGCGGATGCCCAGCTCTCGACCTTCCCGCGCCAAAGCCCAGGCCTGCCACACCAGGTTGCTGAGGAACCCGCCGACCAGCACGCCGTACACCGCCGACTGCACGCCGCAGCGCGAGCGCAGCAGGTACATGGAGAGGATGATGGCGGCGTTGTAAAGGCACGGCACGACGGCGGTGACGCGGCTGCGCTTCATGGCATCGAGCGTGCCACTGAGTACGCCGCCGACCAGCAGGAAGACCTGCGCCGGCAGCAGCAGCCGAGTCAGGTGGACGGTGAGCGCCACGGCCTCGTCGGAGAAGCCGCCCTTGCCCGACCACCGGCCGAGGAAGGGCGCCATGATCGTGCCGGCAAACGTGACGCCCAGCGCCACGATGACGATGCTCAGCAGCGTGACCGCGGTGACCAGCACCGAGAACAGCCACCAGGCCTGCTTCTGGCTCTCGGCGTCGTCGCGACCGAGCCGCAGCAGGCGTACGAAAATCGGTACGAAGCCCGACCGCAAGGCGCCGCCCGCGATGATGTAGAAGAGCAGGTCGGGCACGATGAACGCCGCGCGCAGCGCCCCGGCGTCGGCCGGCGTGAACCACCACGACTGCACCTGCACGCGCACCAGACCCAGGAGACGGCTGCCGAAGATGCCCATGATCATGAAGATCGCGGCAATGAGTACCTCGCGTCGCGTTGAGTGACGGGGCGGGTCAGAAGGCATCGGTCATCCTACGCGTGGCCGGTCGCGCCCGGAAGATCGCCTGCCAGAGGGCCTGGTGGTTGCTCTCCGCTTGGACGGCGCCTGCCTCCATGCGCTCGGCTAACACACTGCCATCGTATACCAGGCAGAGCAGTTCCGTCCAGTCGCAGGCCAGCGTGCGACCCTCGGCCGTCACCGTCGCGGTGCGGTGATCGCCGCCCAGCGAGGCGCTTCTGCCGGCCAGCACGCGGCCCAGGGTGTCGGCCAGACGGCCCTGGTCCTGCGCCCTGACCATGACGATGCCCGGCTCGGGCGACAGGTCGGCCGGCGCGCAGACGGCGACCAGCGGCCAGAGCGGGTCGTGGGGGTCGATGGCCACGGTGAACCGGTCGCCGTGGCGCACGGCCTCGTGCGACAGCAGGGCCGTCGCGCCGTCCGGAGCGCCGGCCAGCTCCCACACGCGGTGGTCGTCGTCGTCGGTCACCACCGCGTAGGCCACCGCCTGACCGTCGCGCTCGGCAACCAGCGTGCGCGGCGTCATTTCGGCCCACAGCAGCGGCTCGCCGGCGATGCGGCGATCCCACCACGCCGCGGTGCGCTGCTTGCTGCCGTTGCGCTGGCCATAGTGGTCGACATACAGTCGATCCAGCACCGCCGCTTCGCCGGCCCGTGCGGCACGCACCAGCAGCGGCTCGCCGAGCGGCACGGCCGCCGCCAGCACCTGCCAGCAGCCAATGGTGCGGCGCGCCGCGCGGAAGCCGAGGGTCTCGTAGAACACGCGGACGTACTCCTCCGCGGCGGGGTTGAGGATGATGGCGGCGACATCCGGGTACAGCGCGGCCGCCGCCTCGACCAGCGCCGCGCCGATCCCGCGCCGGCGCCGGTTGGGCGCGCTGCACACCGAGCCGAGCCGGGCCACGCTCAGCCACTCGCCGTCGAGGGCGATGGCGCTGCGCTTGGTGGCCAGATGCCCGACTACCTCACCGTCGTCGTCGGTGGCCAGCAGCGTGGTCTCGGCCGAGTAGTCGGGATCGGTCAGCACCGCGGCGCGCACCGCCGGCCGGCGCGCGCGCGGGTTGCCAAAGGCGTCGGCCACCAGATCCAAGGCCGGCTCGCGTTCGCTGAGGCTGGGATGGTGGATGTCCATGCGTCGCTCGAGTCTACCCGCGCGAAGCGGCGGCGGTCAATGCGAGGATGGGGAGTAGCGCACGTACAGAAGGATCGCCTCGGCCCACGGCCAACCACCGGCGCGGAGGCCATCATGGTTCTGGCTGAGTACCTGCGGAGCGCGGACGCCCGGTTCGATGCCGATCTGGGTCTGGTTGGCGAGGAGGCGCATACGCCGGGCTACCACACCACGCTGCCCGACGGCACCTGGGTCCACTCGACGCGCAGCAACCTCGACTATGCCTTGGCCTGCCTGGCCGACGGCAGCCCGGAGCGCGCGGCGCGTGCCGCCCTGGTTATCGACCGCGTCCTGGCCCATCAGGAGACCGACCCCTACCTGGCCACCTACGGCATCTGGCCGTGGTTTGCCGATGAGCCGCTGAGCCAGATGGCACCGCCTGACTGGAACTGGGCCGACTTCTGCGGGGCTCGCCTGGCGGCCATGCTCGCGCGCCATACGGCGCTGCTGCCCGCCGACCTGGTCGAGCGGATGCGCGCCGCGTTGGGCCACGCCGGGTGGTCCATCTTTCGGCGCAACGTGCAGCCCGGCTACACCAACATCGCGCTCATGGGCGCCGCCGTGACGCTGGCCGCCGGCGAGTTGCTCCGTGAGCCGCGGCTGGTCGACTACGGGCGCAGCCGCCTGGCCCACTTCGCCCAGCACACCGCCTGGCACGGCGGGCTGAACGAGTACAACAGCCCCACCTACACGCGCGTGGCGCTGAGCGAGGTGGAACGCGTGCTCGACCTGGTCCGCGACGAGGCCGCGCGGGCAACCGCGGAGGACTTGCGTCGGGTCATCTGGCAGACCATCGCCGAGCACTACCACCCAGCCACAGGCCAGTGGGCCGGGCCGCACAGCCGCTGTTACCGCGACCGACTCGACCGCGACGCGGCCGAATGGCTGGCCGCCTGCGCGGGTGTGCCCATCGACCCGCCGCTGCCGGCCGAGCGCTTCGCGCTGGAGGCCGAGTTGCCGTGCCCCGACGATCTGCGTCCGTGTTTCCAGGTCGGGCGTGCCGCGGATGTGACGGTGACGCGGCGGTTTGTACGTCGCGAGCCCGACGAGCATAGCACCGTCGGCACCACCTGGTTGGCCGAGGAGGCCTGCCTGGGCACGGTCAATCACGACACGCTGTGGGTGCAACGCCGACCAGCATTGGGCTACTGGGTGACCGGCGGCGAGCCAGCGGTGCTGCGGGTGCGCTGTCTGCGCGACGGCCGTGACTTCGCCACTGGCGCGCTCTGGGCGACACAACAAGGCGCCAGCGCGTTGCTGCGATTGGGCTTCGTGCCGGGCCAGGGCGATCACCATTGCAGTCTCGACCGGCCGGCCGACGGCCTGTTCCACGCCCAGCAGCTGAGCTTCGCCGTGGGCCTGCAGGCCGACGATGCGGCGGTCGTCCCCGTTGAGGGCGGTTGGGCGCTGACCGCCGGCGCGTGGCAGGCGCTCGTTTTGCCGTTGCCCAGCGTGGTCTGGGGACGCATGCTTGAGTGGCGGGCCGAGGCGACGACCGGTGTGGCCCGTTGTGAGGTCCGCCTGATTGATGGCGCTGGCGAAAGCTTCGGATGGGAGCAATTGCGCACGGTCCAGGTGGGTTTTGCGCTGAGTATCTGCGCCAAAGGAGGAGTCGTGCCCGCGGCGCCGGAAATGACGCCGACCGAGGCGCGCTGGGGCGCGGCTGGGCTGCGCATTCAATGGCCCGGCTAGCCGGGGCCGGAGGGGAGAGTGTGTCATGCGGTTCTTGACGCCGGAGGAACTGGCGGAACTCGAGCATCGTAAACAGCAGGCACGTGAGGCCGCCGAACGCGCACTACAGCAGCCGGACCTGAATGCTGACCTGCGTGAGGTGGAGATTGCCAACGAGCTGATCCGACCGCCGGAGCCCAAGACATCCGAGGACGGCGGCATCAGCCCGCGCGTCCTTGAGGGGCTCATCCTGCGCACCATCAAGCAGCACGGCGCCATGACCTTCCAGGCCGTCGCCGAGGCACTGCACGTCAGCATGGGCGTGGTCGAAGACATGCTCCGCGAACTGCGCGACCGCAAGATTATCGCCGACCTCAAACCGCTGCACTACGACCTGACCGACCTCGGCCGCAAGCTCTGCTACGACCTGGAGCGCGAGGACGGCTACGTCGGTCCCGCGCCCGTGCCGTTCGACGAGTACTGCAACCTGGTCATCGAGCAGTCGCAGCGCTCGCATTGGGCCACCGACGAGGAGGTGCTCGAGGCCTTCCACGACTGCGCCTTGCGCCCCGAACTGGTCAAGACGCTCAAGGAAGGTTACAACAGCCAGAAGAGCCTGTTCTTCTATGGCCCGCCGGGCAACGGCAAGACCCTGGTCAGCGGTGGCCTGCACCGGCTCATGGACCGCGTGCCCACCGTGCTGCCCTACGCCTTCGAGTTCAATGGCCGCATCGTCCGCGTCTTCGACCCCGCCTACCACACCGTCTGGCTGGAGATGATGGAGAAGGAGGAGTCCGCCGCCACGCCACCGGCCACGGCCGACCCGTACCGGCGCGCGGTCTACCTGCATCCCGATCGCCGCTACCTCATCTGCCACGCGCCGCTGGTGGTGGTGGGCACCGAGTTCCGCGTGGAGCACTTCGAGATCGCCTACGACGGCGTCTACGACGCGCCCCCGCAGGTCAAGGCCAACAACGGCGTGTTCATCTTCGACGACCTCGGCCGCCAGGCCCAGGATCACAACATGATCCTGAACCAGTTCATCTACCCCCTCGAGAGCCAGGAGTCCATCGTCAAGTTCGGCGGCGGCTCGTCCATGCGCGTGCCCTACAAGCAGCGGCTGTTCCTGTCGACCAACCTCAACAAGGACGACATCATCGACGACGCCTTCAAGCGCCGCCTGCTCTATCAGGTGCTGGTGGACCGCCCCACGGTCGAGCTGTGGCGCCGCATCTTCGCCATCGAGGCGCGCAAGGCCGGCTGCACCGACCAAGCCGTGGTGGAGCGTTGGTGCGACCTCATCCTGACCTGGTGGCAGCGCGACAACCGCGTGCTGCGCGCCTGCGATCCGCGCAACCTGTTCGTCATGTTCAAGGCCGCGCTGGACGAGGGCCAGACCCTGGCCGACCTCAGGGACGCCACGCTGGAGCGCATCTACTGGCAGTTCCCGGCCGGCTTCGTGCGCGACCAGGTGGAATACACCGACGAGGCCAACCAGGTGCGCATCGGCAAACTGGCTGCCTGGGAGCAGGCAGGCGTGGCCTCGCCGCCGGACTGGGACAAGCAGTTCCATACCGACCCGGCCCCAGCCTGGGACGGCCATCCGCCAGACACCAGGACCCGCCGCGCCGACCTCAGCGCGGCCAAGCCCGGCAAAAAGTAGCCCGCGGTTCAGCCCCAAAGACCGAAGCGGGCCTGCCTGGGCTGGCCCGCTTCGCTGTTATTTGGGTGAGACCCCACCGTTCCCCTGCGCACTTCGCCCGTTGCGGGCCACGCCAAGATGACGGCCGTGGCTAAAAGAACGCCAAAACGGATCACGGGCGGGGCGGCGTCGATGCCTTGGCGCTGACCAGGTAGACGGGCGCCTCGCTGAGCGCGAGCTTGGTGACCGTCAGCCGCCGGCCGAGCGTATCCCAGGCCTGCTCGTCTGGCTCCATGGTCAGGTCGTGCTTGGGCCCCTCCGACCACACCACGCGCAGGCGCCGAGCGCCCAATGCCTTCATCTCATAGACGCCGGAGACGATCTCGCGCACACCCTGAGGCTCCAGCCCGGCCAGCATGCGCGCGGCGACGGCCCAGGCCAGATAGGGCTCCGACAGTGCGTAGCCGCTGCTCAGCAGAGCGCCTTCGTCGTCGCTGCCTTGCAAGCGGCCCAGCGCGGCGGCCTCGATGCGCGGCACGCAGCGCGCGGCGATGAGCGTCTGCGCCGCGGCGGCGGCGGGATCGACCGCGCCGGTCAGGTCATTGCCGGGCCAGGTCTCGGCGAGCAGCCAGGCGGGCCGCGGATCGGGCCCATCGAGCAGCGCGGCCAGCGCGCGCCAGGCACGCGGGAAAGGGCCCGGCGGCGCTGGGACATACGGCGGCAGATCGATGAGTCGCGCCGCGCAGTCGGCTGGCGCCTGCGCGGCGCGCACGAGCAGAGCGCGATCGGCCGGCAGCGCGGCGCGGGCGGCCCGGGTGGCCGCGGCGACCAACTCGGCCTGGCGCAGCCGCCGTGCATCGACCAGCCCGCCCGCCAGGTACGGCGCGAAGCGCCGCAGCCCGACGCTGACCAGGGCGTTGGCCGGGCCCTCGCGCAGCAGGGCCTCGGCCGGCATCTCCGCGGTGAGCCGCAGGCCAAAAGCCTGCGCCACGCTCAGCGCCGACTCGGCGTCGGCCCATTCCGCGGCGGTGGGCATGGCCTCGCCCATGCTGCGCTGCAGCCGCACCAGGGTCCAGCCCGCCGACGCCGCGCGCAGATCGGGCAGTTCGCGCAGCAGCCGGCCGTCGAGCAGGTCGTCGAGCGTGTAGCGTCCCAGGCCGAAGTAGCGGTCGGGTAGGGCCTCCACGCCGGGTAGCACGCCGTAGCGGTAGCGCACCTCGCGTTTGGCGGCGCCGCAGGTGAGCGTGGCGACCAGTTCCACCGGCCCCGACAGCTTGACCCGGGGCAGGTCGATGCGATTGGTGCCGGCCGGGTTGACCAATGTCTCGGCGCTTACCGGTTCGCCCGCCACGCTGCCGGCAATCCGCACGGGGAGCGAGACATTGGACCGGTTGGCCAGCGTGAGCATCGGCGGCCGATCCTCGGGTCGATAGACGCGGCACTGCGTGGGCCCTTCGAGCACGGTGTCGAGGTAGTCGAAGGGCTGCCAACGCTCCTCGGTGGCGGCCATGTCGGCGAACGACAGGGAGCCATCCATGGGTACGCCGAACTCGATGTTGAGCGTCCACAGCGTGGCCGGCGGGTCGACCACGCCATCCTCGTCGCCACGCCCCGAGCGTGCGAAGCGCGTCAGGTCGAGTTTGACCGCCCGCCAGCCGCGCCAGGTGACCGGCAGGCCAGGCGTTGCCAGCCACTCGCCGTTGGCGTCCATGACCGTCACGCTCAGCGCCGCGCCGTTGCCGTCGCCCAGCACGCGCATGGTGAGCGCGGTGGGCCGGCCGCTCACCGCCACTTCCGGCATGGGCAACAGCACCGAGCCGCGGGCCCGGTGGTAGGTCACGCGGCCGACCATGGCCTTGCCCTGCTTCTCGACCGACCACGCGCAGGCCTGCGCCGCCTCGCCCATGGGCCGGCCCCAGCGTGGCCAGGTCGGCCCAGGCTCGCGCTGGGCGAACGTCTCGACGGGAATGGGTGCGGCCCACAGAGTCGCCGTGGTGAGCAGCAGAGCCATCACCGCCGTGCCCCGAGCCAGAGAACCGTATGCCACGTCGCCACCTCGTCCCGAGTCTACTTGGTCAGCGGGCCGAGGTGAAGGGCGGCGTCAGGCGCGCAGCCACTCATCTCACGTGGCGTGCGTGAGTTGCGCCACGAGCCGCCACAGGTCGTACATGTCGTACGGTTTGGCGCGCATGGCGTCGAAGCGGGGCAGGGGCTGGCGGTCGCGCAGTTCGTCGTGGTCGGCGCCGGAGAGCAGGATGATGGGCACGGTGGCCATCTGGGGCAGGGAGCGCAGCAGGGCGCAGGTCTCGATGCCATCGAGCCGCGGCATGTGCAGGTCCAGGATGACCAGGTCGGGCGTGGCCTGCTCTACCAGCCGCACCGCCTCGTCGCCATCGCTGGCGGCACGCACCGCGTGGTCGCCCATCTGCAGGTGCAGCGCCAGGCACATGCGGTTGGCGACTTCATCGTCGGCTATCACCACGTCGGCCACGAGATTCTCCTCGGGGGTTGAACGCTGCTCGCGTCCCGCGCCTACTTACGGCGTACCCCACTATGACCCCCGCAAACGTTGCGCGTTCGTTGCCGGTCTGACGCCCGCGTAACGCGGCGGCCCGGCCATTTGACCAAACCGTGTCGGCGGGCCTACAATCCCGCGCGAGGGAAGGCAGTCTCATGAGCACCGTAGCCGCCAAGCTGGTCCAGCCGCCGCTGTCCGTCGATGCGCCGTACGTGGCGGGCGTCGACATCGGTGGCACGTTCATCAAGGTCGGCATCGTGGACCGCAAGGCCAACGTCATTGGCCGGGTGGAGCACTCGTCCAAGGCGGAACGCGGCTTTTCCCACTTTGTGGCGCGCATCGGCGAGGCCATCGAGCTGGCTGTCCAGGAGCAGGGCCTGAGCCTGGACGACATCGCCGGCATCGGCGTGGGTTACCCCGGTACGGTGTACCGCGAGACGGGCATCGTCTCGGGCAGCCCGAACATCCCCGGCGCGCACGGCAGCAACTTCACGCAGCCGCTCATCGACCGCTTCGGCAAGGCCGTGCTGGTCGGCAACGACGCCTCGGTCGCCGCGCTGGGCGAATGCCTGTATGGTGTGGGCAAGCAGTATGGCGCGAAGAACCTGGTGCTCTACACGCTAGGCACCGGCGTCGGCGGCGGCGTGGTCATCGACGGGCAGTTGGTGGTCGGCGCGCACAGCCAGGGCGCGGAGCTCGGCCATATGGTCATCGATCCCAACGGCCCGCAATGCGGTTGCGGCAACTTTGGCTGCGTGGAGTCGTTCTGCGGCACCGCGGGCATCCTGCGCTCGGCGTGGAGCAGGCTGCAGAGCGGTCGGGCCAGCCTGCTGTGGAACTTCATCAAGGAGTTCGAGCGGCCCGAGCTGACACCCAAGATGATCTCGCAGGCGGCCGAGCAGGGCGACGCCGTGGCGCTCGAGGTGTGGGCCGAGGTCGGCTACTACCTGGGCCTGGCGTCCATGTCGGCGGTCAACATGCTGGACCCCGACGTGATCGTCTTCACGGGCCAGGTGACCAAGGCCGGCGCGCCGCTGTTCGACGCCATTCGGCGCACCGTGCGCGCCCGGGCGCGGCTGAACCCGTGGCCGTGGGAGAACATTGTGCCGGGCGCGCTGGGTGAGGATTCCGGCGTCATCGGCGCGGCGGCTGGCGTGCTGGCCAAACTGGCCTGATACCCAATCTGAGTGAAGATCCACAGATTGCGCAGATCACACCGATGTGTGGATCGGCCATCTGTGTAATCTGTGGATCATTGGCAGTTCGAGCAGCGGTGGCCTGACAGCAGGCCGCGCCCCAGGCACAGCGGGTCTGGGGCGGCGACTGCATTTGGGACCGGTGATATGCAGGGACTGGTTGAGGATCTCGAACGGCTGCGTGGCTTTGGCGCGCTACGTGAGGCGTTGGCCGGAGGCCGTTCGCAGCGCGCGGCGGGCTTGGCCGGGTCGTCGCGCAGCGTGCTGGCGGCGTCACTGTTCCGCGGGCTGCGGCGCACCATCCTGGTGGTCACCTCCACCACGGCCACGGCCGAGGCCTGGTACAGCGACCTGCATGCGCTGGTGCGCACCGAGACCGACGACCTGGCGCCGCCGCTGCGCCTGTTCCCCGCCTTGCAGACACTGCTGTTCGACGATGCCGGTGTCGACAAGCAGTTGGTCGGCCAGCGTCTGGACGCCATGGAGGCGCTGCTGCGCGGCGAGCCGACCATCGTCGTCGCGCCGCTGGCAGCCATCCTGCATCGCACCATCCCGCGTTCGGCCTTGCAGGGCAGCGACCTGACCATCGAGGTGGGCGACGAACTGGAGCCCGAGCCGCTCGTGGCGCATCTGGCCGAACTCGGCTACCAGCGCCACGACCCGGTGCTGCAGCCGGGCCAGGTGGCGCTGCGCGGTGGCATCGTCGATGTCTACCCGATCACCTCGCCGGCGCCGCTGCGCATCGAGTTCTGGGGCGACCAGATCGAGTCCATCCGCTTCTTCGACGTCAACAGCCAGCGTTCGACCAAGCCGCAATCGCGCTTCACCGTGACCGTCAGCCGCGAGAGCGTGCGCACCAAGGCGCTGGCCGCCAGCGCCGTCGCCCAGATCGCCAGCGCGGTCGACGACCAGTGCGCCCAGCTCGACCGCGCCGGTCGTGTGTTGGAGGCCAAGCGCCTGCGGGCCAAGGTGGCGCGCGACCTCAAGCGCTTGGAGGCGGAGGAGGCGTTCGACGGCAGCGACCACTACCTGCCGTTCCTGTACGACGAGATGGCCACGCTGGTCGACTACCTGCCGCGCGACGCGGTGGTGCTGCTCGACGAGCCCGCGCACCTTGCCGTGCGCTCGGCCGAGCTGGCCCGCGAGATCGACGAGGTCTACCGCAACAAGCTGGCGGGCGGCGCCGTGCTCGCGCTGCCCGAGCCGCTCTATCTGCGTCATGTGCCCGAGCAGCCGCTGTGGGCCGCCTACACGCAGTTGGCGCTGACCGCCGACGCCGAGCCCGCGCCCGGCGTGAGCGACACGGTCGACGAGAGCTTCGCCGTGCTGGTGCTGCCGCCGTTCAACGGCGACCTCGACCGCGCCATGGCGGCGGTGTCGCAGTGGTCGGTGGAGCGGCAGCGCCTGCTGTTCCTCACCCATCAGGTGGGCCGCCTGCGCCAGATCCTGGGCACGCGCGGCGCCGCGGCCGTGCGTGAACTGACCAGCGAGGAGCTGCCCGAGCCCGGCGAGTTGGGCATCATCGACCAGCGGCTGGCCCACGGCTTCACGGTGCCCGAGCTGGGCCTCTGCGTGCTCACCGACCAGGAGCTGTTCGGCTGGCGGCGCGCGCGGATGCTGGGTGGTCGCAGTCTGGCCAAGCGCAACAGCACGGCGCTGGCCAGCCTGACCGAGCTGGCCGTCGGCGACCTGGTGGTGCATGTGCACCACGGCATCGGCATCTACGCCGGTCTGGTGACGCGCACCGTGGCCGAGGTGGAGCGCGACTTCCTGCAGATCGACTACGCCGGTGCGGACAAGCTGTTCGTGCCGGTCACCGAGCTCGACCGTGTGCAGAAGTACATCGGGCCCGACGGGCGGCAACCCAACCTGAACGGCCTGGGCGACAGCAAGTGGCGGCGCACCACGGCCAAGGCCAAGAAGAAGGCGCAGGAGACCGCGCGCGAGCTGCTTCGGCTGTATGCCCGGCGCAGCCAGAGCGCCGGCCGCGCCATGGGGCCGGACACCAAGCTCCAGCATGCCATGGAGGCGGCCTTCATCTACGAGGAGACGCGCGACCAGCTCAAGGCGGTGGCCGAGATCAAGGCCGACATGCAGCGGCCGGTGCCCATGGACCGGCTGGTCGTCGGCGATGTGGGCTACGGCAAGACCGAGGTGGCCGTACGCGCCGCGTTCAAGGCCGTCCAGGACGGCTCGCAGGTGGCGGTGCTGGCGCCAACCACCATTCTGGCCCAGCAGCACTACAGCACCTTCTCCGAACGGCTCGGCCCGTTTGGCGCCACGGTCGAGGTGCTCAGCCGTTTCCGCTCGCGCAAGGAGCAGCTGGCGACCATCGAAGGCCTGCGCGAGGGCAGCGTCAACGTGGTGGTCGGCACCCACCGGCTACTGTCCGAAGACGTGCGCTTCCTCGACCTGGGCCTGCTGGTCATCGACGAGGAACAGCGTTTCGGCGTGAAGCACAAGGAGCGCATCAAGGAGATGCGCCTTGGCGTGGACGTGCTGACCATGACGGCCACGCCCATCCCGCGCACGCTCAACGCAGCCATGATCGGCGTGCGCGAGATGAGCCTGTTGCAGGAGCCGCCGCACGGCCGCGTGCCGGTGCGCATCACCGTTGGCGAACGCCGCGAGGATCGCGTGCGCGAGGCCATCATGCGCGAGATCGACCGCGACGGGCAGGTCTACTTCCTGCACAACCGCGTGCAGACCATCGAACGCATGGCCGCGCAACTCCAGAAGCTCGTGCCCACCGCCCGCATCGGCATCGGCCACGGGCAGATGAGCGAGGACGAGCTCGAAGAGGTCATGGTGGAGATGTACGCCGGCCGCTACGACGTGCTGGTCTGCACCACCATCATCGAGAACGGCCTCGATATCCCCAACGCCAACACGATCCTGGTCGACGACTGCGACCGCTTCGGCCTGGCGCAGCTCTACCAGCTCTGCGGCCGCGTCGGCCGGCGCGACCGGCAGGCCTATGCCTTCTTGCTGCATCGCCAACACAAGACTCTGACCAAGGACGCCATGGAGCGGCTCGACGCCATCAGCGAGATGAGCGAACTGGGCTCGGGCTTCCAGATCGCGCTGCGCGACCTGGAGATCCGCGGCGCGGGCGACCTGCTGGGCCTCCAGCAGAGCGGCTTCGTGGAGGAAATCGGCTACGAGATGTATACGCAGCTGCTGTCCGAGGCGGTGCAGACGCTGATGCGGGGCAGCGAGGAGCCGGACGAACCGCCCTTCGTGGCCGAACTGGAACTGCCGCTCAAGGCCAGCTTCCCCGGCTTCTATGTGCGCGATGAGCAGCAGCGCATCGACCTGTACCGCCGGCTGTCGTCGGTGCGCGACTTCGCCGCCGCCCAGGACCTGGAAGACGAAGTGCGCGACCGCTTTGGTCGCATGCCCGCGCCGGCGGCCAACCTGTTCACTACCGTGCGGCTGCGTCTGGCTTGTGACCAGGCCGGCGTGCTGGCGGTGCGCTGCGCCCATGGCCGGCTGGTGCTCGATTTCGGCGAGCACCAGGGGCTCGATGCCCGCGAGATGCGCGTGCTGGCCCGCGCGCTGCAACGCGAGGTGGCCCACGGCACCGTGCCGCGCGTGCGCATGACCAAGGACGCGCTCACCGCCGACCTGCGCGAGCCGCGGCGCTGGGAGCCGCTGGATGCCGCCGAGGCGCTGGTCCGCGTGGTCTACTCCGCGCGGCTGGAGATCGGCCAGAACTGATCCGCGCGAGCGGAGACGTTGAACCTGCTCACTCGACTTGACAGCGAGCCCTCCACCGATCCACCCTCGCTAGAACGAGGTGCGGTCCCATGGTGTGGCGATGGTCAGTGCTGGCCTGTCTGGCGACGATGGCGCTCGGACAGAACATCTATCCTGATCCCGGGTTCGAGCAATCGGGCCGGGAAGGCGTGGCCCACAGCGGCGCCCGCGCGGGCTACCTGAGCGTGGGCGGCAAAGCCCATTTCGTGACCTTGGGCGGCCGACTCAGCGTCGAGCCGTTCGCCACCTATCGCGCTAGCGCCTGGGCCAAGGCCAAGCAGAGCGAAGGCGCGTGCCTGGGGCTGTATGTCTATCAGTGGGACTCCTACGTGTGGGCCTTTGGCACCAACGTCCCGCTGGCCAACGGCGGTGACTGGCAGAAGATCGAGATCATCTTCCGCTCGCCGGTCGACCACACCTTCCTGCACCCGCTGGCCTTCCTCGACGCGGCTAACGGCGAGGCCTGGATCGACGATGTCGTGGTCGAACGGATCGCCACGCCCGCCGAAACGGTGGCCGAACTGAAGGCCAAGACCGGCCGGAGCGCCGACGAGACGCGGCTGCTGGGACGCTGGTACGTGCAAGCGGGTGATCTGGCCGCCGCCAAGGCGCTGATTCGACCCGACGGCGACGCGCTGGCCAACGCCGATGTGGCTTGCGTGGTGGCCAAGGCCAGTGGCAGCCAGGCCGAGCGCGCCGCCATGCTCGCCGCCATGGTGCGTTACGGCGCGCCGCGCTACAACGACGGCAACAAGCGCATCAGCGAGGTCGCCGCCACGCTCCACATGGAGTCCGCCGTGGACGATCTGCGCGCGGCCATGCTCACCCCGCCGACCACTGATGGCTGGCGGCAGTATGCCCAGTGCCTCACGGCGCTGCTGGCCTATCGACCGGCTGGCCCGCAGCCGTTGGGCAGCCGACGGGCCCTGGTGGACCGGCTGAGCGCCGCCTCCCAAGGGGCGAGCGCGGTCTTCGCTGGCCAGGTTGTGCCCGCGGAGGTGGTGCGTCTGGCCGAGACCGCGGCCACCGAACGCGCGCGGCTGGAGAACGACATGAAGCAGCTTGGCAAAGCCACCGTCGTGCTCGGCGGCAAGGCCATCACGCCGGAGACGCACGTCATCGTCACGCCCGAGAAGCCGACGCCCAGCGAGCAGACCGCGGCGCGCGATCTGCAGATGCATCTGGAACGCATCACCGGCCGCCTCATTGGCATCGTGGCCGGCGAGCCCAAGGCCGGGCTGGCCTGCCTGGTGGTGGGCAACCATCCGCTGATCAAGCAGTGGGGCGTCAGCATCGACCGCGCCAAGCTCGGCATCGAGGGCATTCGCATCAAGTCGGTTGGCCCCAACCTGGTGCTCTACGGCGGGCAGCGCGGCGTGCTCTATGCGGTCTACACATTCCTGGAGGACAACCTCGGCTGCCGCTGGTTCACCTTCGACTGCGCCACGTGGCCCAAGACCGGCCGCATCGCGGTGCCGGCGCTCGACGTCACCTTCGTGCCCGCGCTCGAGTACCGCGCCACGGACTACCCCTGCTCGCGCCCGCCGGAGTTCGCCGTGCGCAACCGGCTCAACGGTATGCAGGTGGAGGCGGATGAGACGTGGGGCGACCACATCACCTATGCCGGGTTCGTGCACACCTTCAACTCGCTAGTGTCGCCCGACCAGTACTTCGCGGCGCATCCCGAGTACTTCTCCGAGATCGGCGGCAAGCGCACACGGGACTACAGTCAGCTCTGCCTGACCAACCCCGACGTGCTGCGTATCGCCACCGAGACGGTGCGGCGGTGGATCGCCGAGAATCCGCGCGCGACGATCGTTTCGGTCTCGCAGAACGACTGGCACAACCCCTGCGCGTGTGCCAAGTGCGCCGCGCTGGCCGAGGCCGAGGGCGCCCAGAGCGGGCCGTTGCTGCACTTCGTCAATGCGATTGCCAACGACATCGCCAAAGACCATCCCAACATCATCATCGACACGCTGGCCTACCAGTACACGCGCAAGCCGCCCAAGACGGTGCGGCCGGCGCCGAACGTGGCGGTGCGGCTATGCAGCATCGAATGCGAGTTCAACCGGCCCATCGAGTCGTCGCCCTACAACAAGACCTTCGTGGACGACATCCACGGCTGGAACAAGATCTGCTCGCGGCTGCACATCTGGGACTACGTGATCAACTATGCACATAGCATCATGCCGTTCCCGAATCTCAATGTGCTGGCGCCCAACATCAACTTCTTCATCAACAACGGTGTGACCGGCTTGTATGAAGAGGCCGACTACTACACCAAGGGCGGTGAGATGTCGGAGTTGCGCACCTACCTGATGGCCAAGCTGCTGTGGAAGCCCGACTTCGACGTCAAGCGCGGCATCCGCGAGTTCACCGACGCCTACTTCGGGCCGGCGGCGCCGAGCATCCGTGCGTACCTCGACGACATCCACCGCCTGGCGGTGAGCGACCCGAACTACCACATGCCCATCTACGTGGCGCCGCGCAGCCCGTTCCAGACACCCGAGGCGGTCGCGCGACAGGAGCAGCAGTTCGCCGCGGCCGAGGCGGCGGTGGCGGGTGATCCCGTGCGGCTGCACCGCGTCCAGGTGGCCAAGCTGCCGGTGCTGTACACGCAGATCGCCCAGCACACCGGCACGGCCTACACGCTCAGCGAGAAGAGCCTGGACCCCGTGAAGGGCACCTCGGTGGCGGACATCGCCGCGGAGTTTGGCGCCATCGCCCATGCCGAGGGTGTGACGCGCGTCTCCGAAGGCGGCACCGACCTCGACACGTGGCTCCGGCAGGTTGGCCCGGGCGCTCAGTCGCAGCCGGTGGTGCGGCTCCGGAACGCGGCGCTGGAGGCGATCATCGTGCCGGGCCTCGGTGGTCGTTTGCTCAGCCTCAAGGCGGCGGGCGGGCGCGAGTTGATGCAGGTGGTGCGCGACGGCGGCGGGATCAACCCGCTGGTCGGCGGCTACAAGGAGTTCAGCCAGAGCGGCTACCAGTCGCCTGGCTGGAGCGAGGCCTACGCCGTGCTCGACCAGAGCGCGACAGGCGTCACACTCACCGCCACGGTGGGCAAGGGGCTGAAGCTGGAGCGGCGCTACGAGCTGGACGCGGCGCGCATGTGCCTGCGCATCCGTACCACCGCGACCAACACCGCCAAGGAGGCGCAGACGGCCTGCCTGCGCGCGCACACCTGCCTGGCGCTGGACGACGCTGCCAAGGCGGCGGCGCTGATCGGCCGGACGCGCCACAGCCTGGCCGAGGGCGCCAAGGCCGAGAAGGAGCTATGGCTGCGCGACAAGGACAAGCCCGCGGGCGAGTGGAAGGTGCTGGGCATCCTGCCGGGGCTCGACCTGGTGTCGCGCTTCCAACCCGAGCAGGTCAGCGTGTGCTACCTCAACTGGAACGGCCCCGACCACCGGCTCAACCCCGAGTTGTGGAGCAACGAGGTCAGCCTGAAGCCCGGCGAGAGCCTGACCATGGCGCATGAGCTGGAGTGGGTGCCGGCGGGCAAGTAGCGTTCACGCAGGACCAGCAAGTGCTAGCGCCGGACCGCCACGCTCCAGCGTGGCCGTCGGCCGAAGGCCGACCCGCGGGCGACGCCGTTGGGAACGTCGTCCCTGCGGCCCGATGCCACGCTGGAGCGTGGCGGTCCGGCAGTGGCGTCGCTGACCGCCGCAAGCCGGGACAACGAACGGCTACGGCCACGGCCCCCAGGTCTCGACCAGCACCTCATGCCACAACGCGTCGAGCGCCGCAGTGTCGGTGCGTGGCGGCGCCGGCGGCCGCACCTGGCCCAGGCGCTCGATCTGTGCGTCCAGCCAATCGGAGATGACGGCCACGCGCGGCGCGGTATCCATCTCGCCGCCGGCGCGTTTGACCGCCAGCAGATCGTCGATGGCGGCGGTCAACGCCGGGTCGTCGATGAGCCGCTCGGTCAGCCGGCCGAACTCGGTGGGCACGGGTCCGAGGCCCCGCTCGATCCACAAGCAGGCGAGGGTGGGCCGCAGCACGTACAGGTACTTCGTGAGCTTGACCAGCTCGCCACGCAGGTAGTCGCGGTAGTTGCCCGTGGCCATGCTCAGGTAGTGGTGGAAGGAGCCGACGGGCGAATGGTAGGCCGGCATCAGGTCGCGCAACCGCTGCGCGGCGCTGCCGACCTCGCGGTAGACGATGGGCGAGCCCAGCCATTCACCCAGCGGCGGGTTGGACTTGCGGAACAGTCCGAGCGCCTTGGGCAGGTCCCAGCCGGCCAGGTCGAGGTCGTCGGTGATCGGCCGTTCGAGCGAGTCGCGGCGGTGGTCGATGGTCAGGTACCAGGCGGTCGGCCGCAGGTAGACAAAGCGCACATCGTAGTCGCTGTCGGTGCTGGCGAAGCCCCAGGCGCGACTGCCCGATTCACAGGCATAGAGGATGCGCACCCCTTCCTCGGCCTCGATGCGGTCGAGTTCGGCCTCGATGCGCTCGGCGACAAGCGGCTCGATCACGGCACGACGAGGGTCGAGGCGATGGAGTTGAGTTCCGGTTCCACCTGCTTCTCGAAGGCATCGCGCGGGCCGACGCCGGTGAGCGTGAACAGCACGCCCTTGTGCACCATCAGCCACTGCTTGGCGCGCGTGGGGGTGCCCTTATGGTCGAAATCGATGCGCACGGCCACGGCCGCCACGCCGGCCAGCGGGGTGCGGCGTTGGCTGACCACCTTGCCGGTGGCTTCCAGTTGCTTGCCCAGCGCGGTCATGTAGGACTCGGCCAGGGGTTCGATGGCGGCGCCTTCGCCCAGGTCCGAGCGAGGTTCGGCGGTCAGTGTGACCGACACCTGCAGGCCGTCGATGCCCTTGGTGCGGCGCAGGCGGACCAGCGGGCCGTTCTCGGGCGTCTCGATCTGGGTCCAGCCCTCGGGCTTGAGGATCTGTACGCCGTCGGCCGGGTTGAGCAGCACGCCGCTCAGGCTGGCGCGCGGCTCGGCGCCGGATTCGGCGGCCACCTCGGCCTTGACCGGCTCGGCCTCGGCCTCGGCGGGTGCGGCCGGCGTCGCGGAAGCGGTGGTCACCGCGCTGCTGGCAGTCTGTGTCGGTGCCGTGGCGGGCGGTCCGGCCGGTGCGGCCTTCTTGCCGGGCTTCTCGCAACCGACCAGCGCCAGGGCCAGCAGGCCCACCAACCACAACCAGCGATGCCGCATCTTGCGCCTCCCACAGGACCGTTGGCGCCCATTATAGCAGCGGCGCCGAGCCTGCGGCCCGACAAGGTCAAATGCCCAGACGCCGGACCACGACCTCACGCACCGCGCGCAGCCTTAGGCGCACATCCTCGGGCAGACGCTCGGGATGGGCTGCCGCCTCACGCACGCTCCAACCCAGCCGCACGGCAGCCGCGGCCAGGTGCTCGGGGTCCAGCGGCAGGTTGCCGCTGGGCTGCTCCCAGATGAGCTGCAGCCGCAGTTCGGTGCGCCGCAGGTGCCAGTAGTTGCGGCTGAGCAGGTCGGCCTCGCCCTCGGTCAGCAGACCCGCGCGGCCCAGCGCGGCGATGGCCAGCGGCGTGTTGCCGCCGCGCACCGACGGGTGGGCCGTGCCGCCCTGGATCTGCAGCACCTGGGTCAGGTACTCGATGTCCATGATGCCGCCCGGCTCCAGCTTGAGGTCGAGCTGGCTCGTGTCCGCGGTGTCCAGTCGCTCGGTCTCGATCCGCCTCTTGATGCCGCGCAGCGACTCCATGGCCGCCTCGTCTGGCGGCTCGCCGTAGACGAAACCCTCCGCCAGCTCGGCGAACCGCCGGCCGACCTCGGCATCGCCGGCCACCGGCCGGCAGCGGGTCAGGGCCAGCCGTTCCCACGGCTCGGCGTGTTGGCGCCAGTAGTTCTGGTACGACTCCAGCGTGCGCACCAGCGGGCCGTTGGCGCCGAATGGCCGCAGCCGCGAGTCGAGCGGATAGAGCCGGCCGGCGCGGGTGAACTCGTCGGCGGCGCGCGTCACCTGCGACGCCCAGCGCTGCACCAGCGCCATCTCGTCGTCCAGGCCAACCGGCTCATAGACGAACAGCACGTCGAGGTCGGAGCTGTAGTGCAGCTCCCGCCCGCCGAGCTTGCCCAGCCCGATGATCGCGACCTTGAGGGCATCGGCGCCCGGCAGACTGGCTTGGATCTCGTCGCTCAGCACGCGCAGGCAGGCCTCGGCCAGGTCGGCCAGACAGCCGATGGTCTGCTCGGTGTCGATGACGCCCAACAGGTCGCGCACGCCGATACGGAAGGCCTCGCGCCGGCGGAAGCGCCGCAGATCGTCGAGTCGCGACTCGGGCTTGCGCAGTGGCGCGATGCGTTCGCCTATCTCGGCCACCAGATCGTCCAGCGTCGGGTCGCGCTGTGCGTAGCTGGCCAGCACCATGCGGTCGAGGAACTCGGGGTGGTCGACCAGGATCTGGCTCAGGTACTCACTGTACCCGCCGATGCGGCACATGACCTCGAGCACGGTGGGATGGTCGAGGAAGAACTGGTAGGCCAGCTCACGCCCGCCGGCGCGCGACACCATGCGCTCGAACGAGCGCAGCGCCGCGTCGGGGTCGGGCATGCGCTGCACGCAGCCCAACAGCGCCGGCAGGAACTGCACGAACAGCGCCTGCACGTCTTCGGGCAGCCGCATGGGCGGCTCGCCATGGGCCAGGAAGAGCAGGCGCCGCCGCGCCTCGGCCGGACTGGCGAAGGCAATGCCTTCCAGGTGGCGCAAGGCTTCGGTGTCGTCGGCCATGGGATCGAGCAGTTGGCTGATGTGCGACTCGGCGTCAGGGCTGGACAGGGGGATGGGGTTGAAGAAGATGCGATTGCACAGTTCGCGCGTGCGGCTGGTGTGGCTGTGGAACTCGCCCAGGAAGCGGTCGCCGGCGGTCAGCGGGCCGCTATCACGGTAGCCCATGGCGCGCGCCAGCCGACGCAGGCCGGCGCGGTCTTCGGGCAGGTCCTTGGTCGGCGCCGCCGGCTGGATCTGGAGCAGGTGCTCCACTCGGCGCAGAAAGTCATACGTCTCGCCCATGGCGCCGCGCTCGGTATAGCTGATGGCGCCCGCGCGCTGCAGGGCGAGGAGCGCGTCCCAGGTGTTGCGTTCGCGCACCGTGGGGTCGGTCACGCCGAGTACGAGCTGCAGCAACTGCGTGGTGAACTCGATGTCGCGAATGCCGCCGGGCCCTTCCTTCACATTGCGGTGCGCCGCCGAGCGCGCGTCGAGCGTGCGGCGGTTGGCGCGGATGGACTCGATGCCGGCATGGCGCAGCCGCGCGCCGAAGGCGATCTGCTGGGCCAGTTGCTCAAAGGCGCGGCCCAGATCCATATCGCCCGCGGCCGCCCGCGCGCGGGTCAGGGCCAGGGCTTCCCAGGCGGCACTGTGCTCCTGATAGTAGGTGCAGCAGCTCTCCATGGTGCGCACCAGCGTGCCGCCAATGCCATCCGGCCGCAGGCGGTGATCGACGGCGAAGACACGGCCCTCGGCGGTCGGCTCATCGAGCTCGCGGCTCATCTCGCGCACGACATGCTCCCAGGCATCGTGGCTCAGCCCATGCCGGCCGTCGCACACGCACAGGAGGTCGATATCGGAGTTGTAGTTCAGCTCGCGGCTGCCCCACTTGCCCATGGCGATGACGCACAAGCCCTGGGTCGGCTCCGGTGGCAGGCCGAGCACGTCGGCGCAGGCCGCGGCCAGGGCGGCTTCGCAGCAGGCATCGGCCAGGGCGGAGATCTCGGCGGTGATGACCTTCTGCGGCGCGCGCAGCAGCCAGTCGCGGGCCAGGATACGCAGCACCTGCCCGCGCTTCCAGCGCCGCAACGCGTTGCGCCGATTCTCAGGGACGCGCAGTCGCCGCACCAGGGCCAGCGCCTCGCCGCGCACGCGCTGGGGATCGGCGGGCTGAGCGAGCAACTCAGGCTCCAGCAGCAGATCGGTCAGGCCTGGCTCGCCGATCAGTGCCTCGGCGGCGAGCGGTCCGAGCCCGAGCAGGAACAGCAGGTCGTGGCCGAGCCGCGGGTCGGCCGTCATCTGGGCGATCAGGCTGAGTCCGCCCTGGTCGGCCTGCAGCCGCGAGAAGCAGAGCAGCGCCGCGTCGGGGTCGGGCGCGCTGGCCGCGTGCTCGATGAGCGCGGGCAGGTAGTGCTCGGCCACTTCCTCGGGTGGCGCCTGGCTCAACCAGCCGCGCACCAGCCGCGTGGCCACGTCGAACCGGCTAAGGCCAGAAGGCGCCCAGGCCTGGACCTGGTCGTCCGGTACAGGGGTGCCGGTGAGCAGCGGGTCCAGCAAGGATTCGATCGCGGGAAGCACAGCCATGCACAGAGGATACCCGATACACTGTCGGGTGTGCAGTCTGACGGTAGGAGCCGCGTCCGTGGCGCCGAACCCACGAGCCCAGGAGAGCAGGATTGCGAGTCGTCACCGTGTTGGGCAGTCCGCGTCGCCGCGGCAATACCGCCACCGTGCTGGCGTGGTCCGAGCAGGCCTGGCGCGAGGCCGGCCACGAGGTCGAGCGTTACGACATCGTCGACTACATTGTGCGCGGCTGCACGGGCTGCTATGCCTGCCAGCGGCCGTCGGCGGTGCCCTCTTGCGCGCAGGACGACGACGCCAACCTGATCCTGGGTGCCATGGCCCAGGCCGACCTGATCGTGCTGGCATCGCCCGTCTACTGCTGGGGGGTGAGCGCGCAGCTCAAGGCGCTGCTCGATCGCAGCATTGCGCTGACGCACAACTACGAGGGCGGGTCGGAGTACCTGCTCACCGACCGGCGCGTGGCGTTGCTGGCCACCGCCGGCGGCGGTATCGAGGGCAATGCCGAGCTCATGTTGCCGCCGTTCGAGCGCTGGGTGGGGTACCATCAGGCGATCAATGCGGGCCACTTGCTGGTGCCCGCCTGCACCGAGCCCGAAGCGCTGAGCGACGACCTGGCCGGCGCCGCCCACGCCTTCGCGACCGCCGTGCTGAGCGCGGCGCCAGCCCTGGGAGCCTGACTGATGACCAGCCGAGAACGCCTGCTGACCGCGCTGCACAACGGCCGGCCCGACCGTCTGCCGTGCCAGGTGCATGGCTGGATGACCTTCTACCTCCAGCGCTACCTCGGTGGCATGGACTGGTGGCAGGCCTATGAGCGCTTCCCGGGCCTGGACTGGGCCATGTACGTCTCGCCCGGCTACGAGTTCGACCCGGCGGCGCTGGCCAACTGGCGTGGCGAGCGTCGTGACCTGGGCCGCGACGAGCGCGGCGTGTACCACTGGGACGAGACCATCACCACCCCCGATGGCACGCTGCACCATGCCGGTGGTTACGACGAGATCACCGGCTGGGAGACCGAATACCTGATCAAGAACGAGCGCGACTTCGAGATCTGGAACCGCTACCGTCCGCGCCCCGTGGCCGTCGACCTGGCGCCGGTGCGCGCGGCGTATGAGCGACTGGGCGACCGCGGCATCATCCGCAGTCATCCCTGGTCGCCGGGGCAAGGCAGCCCCTGGCAGTCGTTCTGCACGCTGGTGGGCACGCAGCCAGCCATCCTGTGGGGCATGGATGAGCCGGGCTTCGTGCACCACTGCCTGGAAGCCATCGTCACCGAGACGCTGCGCGTGACCGAGATGTGGGCCGGCACGCCCGCGGACATGGTGGAGACGGGCGGCGGCGCGGGCTCCAACACGGTCATCAGCCCCAACTTCTTCGCCGAATTCTGTGTGCCCTACGACCAGCGTCAGCACGCCGCGTTCGACGCCCTGGGCCTGCGCACGGTCTACCACTTGTGTGGCGGCGTGATGAAGATGCTCGACCATGTGCTCGCCAATGGCGCGCACGGCCTGGAGACCATGACGCCACCGTCGATGGGCGGTGACTGCGACTTGGCGGCCGCGTCACGGCAAGTGGGCGACAAGCTGTTCTTCATCGGCGGGTTTGATCAGAACGCCGGCTTCGAGCACGGCACGCCCGAGCGCGCTCGTCAGCTCGTGCTGGAGTGCTTCGAGGCAACCAAGGACCATGCCGGCTACATCTGCTGTCCGTCGGACCACTTCTTCCACGGTGATACCGCCAACCTGGAGGCGTTTGCCCAGGCCTGCTGCGACTGCGTTTACTGAGCCGTACCCATGCGTTTGACCAATCCGTTCGCCGCCTTGCTGCGTTGGTGCCTGGCTGTCGGTGTGCCGGCACCGACCTGGTCGGAGCCGGAGCGCCTCGACTACCAGCAGCGGCACTTGCGCCGCAACTTCGTGATCAACCTGGCCGAGGGCTCGGCCTGGTGGCTCGGCATGAGCTTCGCCTCGTCGGCCACGGTCATTCCGCTGTTTGTCAGCAAGCTCACCAGCAGTACGTGGCCGCTGGGCATCGTGGCCGCCCTGGCCAATGCCGGCTGGCTGCTGCCGCAGCTCTTCACGGCCAACCTGGTGGAGCGGTTGCCGCACAAGAAGGCCATCGTGGTGCGGCTCGGCTTCTTCTCCGAGCGCCTGCCGGCGGCGCTGTGGCCGATGGTGGCGGGCTATGCGTTGGGCTCGCCAACGCTGGCACTGGTCCTGTTCGTCACCTGCTACGGCTGGCATACGCTGGGCTCCGGAGTCATTGCCACCGGCTGGCAGGACATGCTGGCTAACTGCTTCCCCGAACGCGTGCGGGGCCGGCTGCTGGGCTTCATGGTGTTCATTGGCTCGGGCATCGGCCTGGCCTGCGCACCGCTGTGCGCGCGTCTGCTGGAGTCGCGGCCGTTCCCCTCCAACTTCGTGTTGTGCTTCGCCTTGTGCGCGGCGGGCGTCATGGCCTCCGAGATCGTGCTGTGCTTCACGCGCGAGCCGGTCAACCCGGCGGTCAAGGACCATCAGAGCCACGCGGAGTACTTCCGCGAGTTGCCGCTGCTGCTGCGCGCCGATCGGAACCTGCGCAACTTCGTGCTGGCGCGGCTGATGGGCGTGTTCGGCGGCATGAGCGTCGGCTTCGTGACGGTCTATGCCGTGCATCGCTGGCACCTGCCCGACGCGGCCGCGGCGTGGTTCACGCGCTGGCTCATGGCTGGGCAGATGGTGGGCAATCTGGCCTTTGGCACCATGGCCGACCGACTGGGGCACAAGCTGCCGCTGCAGATCGGCTGGACCGGGTCGTGCCTGGCCTTCCTTGTGGCGCTGGTGGCGCCGACACCGGCCTGGTTCAACGTGGTCTTCTTCCTCATGGGCATCACCGCCGGCGCGAGCTTCGTGTCCGGCGTGCTCATGGTGCTGGAACTGGCGGTGCCCGAACGCCGCGCCACCTACACCGGCCTGGTCAACACCAGCCTGGGCTTCGCCGGGCTGGCCAGCCCGCTGATCGGCGCCGGCCTGGCCGAACTCGGCTATCCACTGCTGTTCGGCGTGAGCGTGGCGGCCTACCTGGTGGCGGTGATCGTCCTCACGCGCGGCGTGTCCGACCCGCGGCACGGGAGGAGCGACGAGTTGCACGGCCAAGAGACGCTCGAGGCCTGGCGAGGAGACGAGGCATGAGTGGTGCGAGCGAACGGCGTGTGGCTATGTGCCTGATGGCGCATCCCGATGACTGTGAGATCCTGGCGGCGGGCACGCTCGCGCATCTCGCGCGCCGTGGCTGGGAAGTGCATATCGCCACCATGTCGCCGGGTGACTGCGGTTCGGCCGATCTGGGGCCCGAAGCCATCTCGGCCATCCGCCGTGCCGAGGGCGCCGCCGGTGCGGCCATCATCGGCGCGACGTACCACTGCCTGGAGAGCCGCGACCTGTACATCATGTTCGACGAGCCCACGCTGCGCCGCGTCTGCAGTCTGATGCGCGCCATCGCGCCCAGCCTGGTCATCACCAACAGCCCCGACGACTACATGGTCGACCACGAGATGGCCTCCAAGCTGGCCCGTAGCGCCACCTTCGGCTATCCCATCCCCAATGTCGTGCCCGGCGCCATCCTGCCCGGCTCGGGCATCCCGCACCTCTACTACGCCGATGCGCTAGAGGGCAAGGACATCCTCGGCCGACCCATCACGCCGGGCCTGTACGTCGACATCGCCGAGACGCTGGACACAAAAACCGAGATGCTCTGCGCCCACGCCAGCCAGCGCGAGTGGCTAAGGGCGCACCACGGCATGGACCAGTACGTCGTGTCGATGAAGGCATGGGCTTCAAAGCGAGGCCGCGAATGCGGGCTCGCGACCGCGGAGGGCTTCCGGCAGCATCTGGGCCATGCCTACCCGCAGGACTGCCTGTTGGCGCGCGAGTTGGGCGACAGCGTGGTTCGCCTGTAGCGGAGCGGCCCGAACCAGTGCCGGACCGCCACGCTCCAGCGTGGCATCGGCCGCGAGGCCGACAGGTGGGCCAGACTGCTGGGGGTGTCGGGTCTTCGACCCGATGCCACGCTAGAGCGTGGCGGTCCGGCACTGGCGGCGATGACTCTTCACCGAGCCGTGCGCGGCCCGTAGTGCGGCAGGGGCTCACCGAACTCGATGGCGCCCAGGTCCGGCGCGCGGCCCGCGACCCGGTCGCCAAAGCCCGGCAACGGCTGGCCGGCGTCGATGGCGTTGCTGTCCGCTCGCAGCCGGACATCGACGGTTCGTGGGTCGACCTGCGTGGCCACGGTGGGCGGCAGGGCCAGGCCCGAGGCGAAGGGGTTGCCGGCAAGCAGCACGGCATGGCGCTCCACGGGTGCCGTGGCGACCATGTCGCCGAACGTGGCATAGCGCCGACCGTTCCACTTGAGGAACATGCGCCAGGGGCCGCCACCGTAGCCGTCGTAGTCGAAATCGCAACCCTCCATGGCCGGCAGTGCTTCGAAGGCGTAGTTGCCGGTGGTCCCCAGCAGCAGGTTGTTGCGCCACACCACGCGGCGCACGCGCTCGTTGGTCATTGACTCCGCGGCACCGCCACGACGCCACGAGGTGTTGTGAATGAACAGAGCGCCCGATGGGCTGTTGTGCAGCTTGAATGGTCCAAAGGCGTCGAGGTTGAAGAGCACGTTGCGGCTGACGCAGACCGGGCCGCCGTAGACCGGCTGGACGGAGACGCCGTCGAAGCAGTTGGTCAGTCGATTGGCGAAGCAGCGCGTGTTGCGCGTCGAGTAGTCCATCTCGATGCCGTCGTCGGTACACTCGCTGATGTCGTTGTAGCAGAACTCGATGTTCTCCACGCGCGGCGACGGGAAGGTGTCGAGGCCGTCGCCGAAGCCGCGGATGCGGTTGTGGCAGACGGTCATCGCCGTGCCGGTGACCTGCACCGCTCGCGGGTCCTCGATGCCTTTCGAGCGCGGCCAGGTGCAGGGCCCTTCCATCAGATTGTCGCTTATGAACCAGCCGCGGACCTGATCGCGATCGTTGCGGGTGCAGGTGATGGCATAGTCCACCCGGTGGAACCAGCAGCGCCGCACGACCAGGCGAGAGGCATCGTGGCCCACCAGACCGAACGACGCGCCGCGGATCTCCAGTCCTTCGAACCAGACATCGTGGGTCTCCGAGGCGGAGACAGCGCGCCCCGGTCGGCGGGCGGCCCCGGCGCCGGCATCGATGATCGCCGGACCATCGCCCGCGGCCTGCCAGATGATTGGCCGGCCCGGTTGACCGCTGTGGGTGACGGTGAACACGCCGGGGTAAGTGCCGGCGTGCACCATGAGCAGGTCGCCCGGCCGGGCCGAAGCGTCGGCGGCCGCCAGGCCGCGGAGCGGGTCGGTGGCCGTGCCGGCGCCGCCGCCGCCACCTGGCACAACGTGCCGCACGCGTTGGTTGGCGGGCGCTTCGGGCTCGGCCAGTGTGGAGGCGGTCAGGAGCCGCTCGGTCTCGGCG
>JACRKZ010000072.1 GCA_016235455.1 Armatimonadota bacterium
CCAGACCATTGGCCAACGGTTTGGCCTGAGTGGCGAGGAAGGTGTCGGCCTCGCCCTCGACCAGCCGTTGCAGGCCGAACGGCGGCAGCGTCATCTGGTTGCCATCGCAGCCGACCAGCAGCGTTGACGATTCTGGCTGCCCGAGCACCGCGCGCGGGGTGGACTCAAAGCCATCGCAGAGCCGCCAGACCGCGCCACCCGTGTCATCGGGCGCCACGGCCAGCAGGCCGTTGAGCCCGTCGCCGAGGAGCACGAGCCCGCTGACCGCCGCCGGTTGGCAGGTACGCGTCAGCTTGCCCGGCGTGGGCACGACGGTGTGCGGCCCCAGGCGCCATGTGCGATTGCCCGTGTCCACCGCGTGCAATCGACAGAAGGCGCCCGCGGCCTCAACGATGAACAGGCCGTCGGCGTCGACCACCAGACCGATGGGCGACGGCACCTTGTCCAGCCGACCCACCGCCCGCGACCCGGCCGGATTGAAGGCGCTCAGCCGGCACGACTTTGGGTCGCTGCCGACCGTGAAGAGAATCTCGTCACGGAAGGCCACCGGGCCCGCGGTGAACAGCTCGTCCCGGCCCGGTCGCAGCACGTCGCGCTGGGTCCAGCCTTTCGGGCCTTCGGTCACTTCCCACAGATGACCGGCACACAGCACGTAGACGCGATCGCGGTAGGTGCAGACCCCCAGCGGGTCGACCAGATCCTTGGCCAGCACCTGCGGCGGCACCCCGGCCGAGACCCACACCAGTTGGCCCGTCGCCTGGTCGAGCACCAAGGGCCGACCGTCGGCCGACTGCGCCAGCCCGGCGACCTGCGGCCAGTAGGCCGTCGGCCGCGCCGGCTCGATGGTGATGCCGGGCGGCAGCCCGACGCTGCCGGCGGCTTGCGGCGCGGGCGGCATCACGAATTGCTTGGCGCCCGGCGCGGTCTGGCGCTGCACACCGGCCGGCGTGGACAAGAAGCGCAGATCGACCGGCTCGAACTCGCCGCCCGGCCGCTTCCACTCGAGCTTGCAGACGGCGCCGCCGCCGGCCTCGAACCAGCGCAGTTCGAGGTTGTAGAAGCCCTTCTCCAGGTAGGCGGGCGCGTCCTTGGGTTCGGGGCCATGCAGGCCGTCATGGTTGACCACCATCTGGCCGTTGAGCAGCAGCACCGAGCCGTCGTCGGAGGTGAGCCGAAACACATAGAGCCCGGTGAACGGTGCTTCGAGGCGCCCGCTGATGACGGCCAGGAAGTTGTCGGTGAGGCCGCCGAGCTCCGCCGGCCGCTCGTCGGACAGATCGATGGTCTTGAGGGGTGCGCGGTAGTTGGGCAGTTGGCCTTCGGCCGGCAGCGGTGTGCGGTCCACCCCCCGGCCCAGATCGTAGACGCGCAGGTCGAGCCCCGGCTCGTAGGCGACCTGGGCCGTGGCGGCCAGACTGGCCAGCAGGACAGCGCCGAGGAAGAGCGCGGCGCGGCACAACTTCGACATTCGCATGGTCATCCCCTCACTCGGGCTGCCGACTACTGCATGGACGGACAGCGGTGCGGGCGCGTTCCCCGCGGGCCCGCGAAGTCCTTCCCAAGCGCCCCGCCTTCAGGCCGGCTCATCACCCAACAGGGACTGCACGCGCTCGACGAAGTCATGCATGGCGAACGGCTTGGCCAGGAACATGTGCGGCCCGTCGGTGTGGGCCGTCAACGGCTGACCGTAGTCGTCCTCGAGGCAGGAGACCATGAGCACGGGCACGGCCCGGAAGGCGCGCAATTGCGAGCAGATGGCCACGCCATCGCCGTCGGGGAGGAAGAGATCGAGCACGACGAGGTCGAACTCCTCGGTGGCGGCCAGTTCGAGCGCCTGCGTGGCGGTCCTGGCCACCAGCGTGCTGATGCCCACCCGCGCCAGCGCCGAGCTTTCCAGCCTGGCCATGACGCGGTCATTCTCCACCACCAGCACTCGTCGGCCCATGGTCAATCGCCCTCGCGCGAGATGCCGCGCCAATACAGCCCCACCGCACCTGTCACGCCGTAGAGTATAGCACCGACCACGAGCACCGCCTGGTAGCCCGCCAGCGACGCCACGGCCGCCGCCAGCACCGACCCAGTCACCGACAGCACGCCGTTCACGGCCCAGGCCATGGGCACCCACTCGACGCGACGCTCGCCCAGCAGCCGTAGCCCGGTCGGGAACGGCTGACCCATGAGCAGGCCCATCGGCAGCACGCACGCCGCCACCAGCGCCACGCGCGCCGCCAGGGGCGCGCTCAGCACATGCTGGCCGAGCAGCGGCGCCAGCCAGCCGGCCGCCAGTTGCACCGCCATCAACACGGGGATGAGCAGGCGCAGCCGGCCCATGGCCTCGTCGGCCGTGCCGCGATTGGCCAGCAGCCCGCCCACGGCCGCGCCCAGCAGCAGCGTGAACAGAATCACCGTGAGCGTCAGCGTGGGATAGCCCAGAACCAGAACCAGCTTCTGGATGAGCGCCACCTCGACCAACAGGAAGGCGGCGCCGAGACCCGCGAAGTAGAGCACCGGCGGCGCGGCGTAGCGCAGCCGGGCGCCCAGGTCGCCATCGACCGACCAGGCGGTGACGGCCAGCGCGAGCAGCAGCGCCAGCGCCCCGGCGCCCAGGCTGAACCACAGGATGGGCAGCAGCATCGGGTTGAGCCCGGGCGCCATGTCGGCGTAGAACGGGCGATTGTCGGTCACCGGCGACAGGTTGAGGCGCACCAGCGGACCGCCCAGGCGCAGCCGCACCAGGTAGTCGTCCTGGTCGGCCAGCCGCCGCGCGTACTGCGCGGCACTGGTGCACTCGCGCAATGCGGCGTAGGGCTGGTTCTCGGCGACGCCCGGCACATAGCGCAGGTGGAAGCCCGACTCGATGCGCTTGAAGGTCTTGCGCTCCTCGGCCGTGAACGGCTTCTTGGAGAGCAGCATCAGGTATTGGTAGGGCGTGCTGGACAGTTCGCCGCGAATGCCCAGGTAGGCCAGGCGGTCCGCGATGTCCGGCCCCTTGAGCCCGGTCTGCATGAGCGCCGCCACCGCGGTGGCCAGGCAGCGGTCGGTCAGCGCCGGGTTCTGGAAGACCAGCGCCAATTGGCCCTTGTCGCTCAGGTGGCTCCAATACTGGCTGAAGGCCTCGACGGTGTACAGGTAGTTGTCGACCAGCGCCATGCCGCCCTGCTGCGTGGTGGCGCTCTTGGCCAGCGCGAAGTAGATGACGTCGTAGCGACGGTTCGACCGCGACATGTAGCTGCGGCCCTCGTCGATGATCAGACCCGGGTCGATCTCCGGCCGGCGGTAGAGGTTGCCGTAGAAGCTGCTGTACTTGGCGGTCACCCGCGCGATGGCCGGGTTGATTTCCACCGGCTCGATCTTCTTGGCGCCGCCCAGCAGCGCCAGCAGGCAGTCGAGCCCGCCGCCGGGACCAATGCACAGTACGCGCTCCGCCCCTGGGCGCAGACCGTAGGGCACGAAGCCGATGAACCCGCCGTACTTGAGCATCTCCTCGCGCGTGCCGCCGAACGGCTCCATCTGGGTGGGCACATCGCCGTCGGTCCAGATGAACAGCGTGTCGGTGCCGGCGTTGCTGACCACATCGGTGCGCGCCACGGGCGACCACTCGGTGTAGAGCACCTTGGCGCCGACCTTCGGGTCACCCAGTTCCTGGAACAGCGGCTTGACCTTGGACTGGTCTTCGCTGCGCAGCGCTGGCAGGCCCAGCGCGCCGGGCTGGAGCTGATTGCCCAGCAGCCAGAAGTTGGCCAGCGCCACGGTCACCGCGGCGATGCGCCACCACGAGCGGCCGCGCGTCAGGCCCAGTGCCGCCAGGGCGGTCAGCAGGCCCAGCAGCATGGGCACGGCCACGCCGCCGACGCGACTGAGCACCGCCGCGGTGACCAGCGCCGCCAGACCCGCGCCGCCAAGGTCGAAGAAGTAGAGCTTGCCCGAATCGTTGGCATGGGCGCGGAAGGCACGCGACAGGAACAAGCCCGCGGCCAGATAGGGCGCCGCGGTGAGCACCGCGACCGCCGGCCCCCGCGCGTCGGCGATCAGGTCCTTGGCCACGGTCAGCAGGACCAGCAGCGGCACCGGCAGCAGCACCGCCAGCGCCAGCAACGGCCGGCCCAGGTAGCGGGCTTCATCGTCGGGGTCAGGCGCCGCGCGGGAGTCGAGCACCGCCGCCAGCGCGGCCCCCAGGCCCAGCCCGCAGACGGCCACGGACAGGATCAGGAAGACGAACGGCGAGCGGAACAGGACCGAGAAGATGCGGGTCAGCGCAATCTCGTAGGCCAGCACCGAGAAAGCCGTGGCGGCCACGGCCAGCCGAACGGATACGCGCAGCCGCACCGGGGCGCGGAGGGTAGATTCGCTCATAACTCTCGCGGAAGGTTACCGGCGTGGAGCGCCCAGAGGAGCATGACCAGCAACGAGATCCACCATGAGCAGACCAGCACGATCTGGCCGCCGCTGAGTTCGCGCGCGTGCCGCCGCACCAGGCCCACGGTGATCAGCAGGTTCAAGCCCAGCCAGATCGCCGCCACCGCCACCACGGTAGGCGCACCGTTGTACAGGATCCACAAAGACCAGCCAAACTGAGCCACGGCCAGCAGCACCAACAGCTCATAGGAGCCGAAGACTACTCGCCTCAGCAGATCCGACCGATGCGCCAGGGTGATGGCTGACAAGTTGAAGGTCCACACCAACGTCAGCATCAACGAATCCAGCACTCGTCCTCTCACGGCCCGCTTGGCAGGGGCGCCCGGCCTCATATCGACCGGCGCGCGCCAACCTGTAGGGTCCGATGGCTATTTGGACACCGTGAACTCGCGTTCGACACGTGTCACGCCGCCGTTCTCGATGCGCTTGCCATCGAGCTCCAGCCAGGCAATGAGCTTATGCTTGCCCGGGTCGAGACCAAACAACTGCACCGGCGCCGTGGGCGGGTAGCTGGTGACCACCGCGGCATCGGAGTCTGGTGCGTTGTCCAGCTTGTACTTGAGCATGGTGCCCGCCTCGGACAGCTTCACGCCGTCGATGCGCAGGTCCATGAGCACCGCGCCGATGTCGTCGAGCTTGGCATCGCCAAACGGGCGACCGATGTTGATGATCGGCGCGCTGGCGCTGAAGCCCGGCACCGGCATGGGCGTGGGGCCGATGGTGAAGGTGCGCACGGACTGCGCCGCGGTCATGGAGACCACACCCTTCTCATCGCAGGGGATCACGCGCAGCACGTGCGGGCCAGGCTTGAGGTCGCTGATGCTCACCGCCTCGCCGGCCTTGACCAGCCGCGTCAGGTGCGCGTCGATCTGCGCCAGGTAGAACTTGCTGTCGGCGCTGCCCAGCTTGAGCGGCAGCTTGCCATCGGCGAAGGCCGCGCCATCGGTGGGCGACTCGACCACGCCGCCGGAGGTGGTCACGTTGGACGGCGCGCGCACCATCTTGGCCGGCAGTGCCGCGGCAACGGCCGGCGGTAGATTGCCCGCCACCGCCGGACCCGTGGCGGTCGGCGCATTGGGCAGGGGGCTCGCGGCCAGCGTGGTCGGCCCGGCCATGGTGCCGCCGTTGAGCGTCATCGGCTCGGCGGTGGCCAGGCCGCCGCCATCGCCGGGCGCCGACGGCGGGGCGTCCACCCGGTCGCGCGAGGCCAACCTGGGCCGCCGGCAGCCACCCAGCGCCAGCACCGCGCACGCCAACATCAGCAGGGCCAAACGCCGTCGCATCTACAGACTCCTCGCGGCGGCCAGGAACGCCGCCTCCACCGCGGGCCAGTTGACCAGTCGGAACCAGGACTCGATGTAGGCCGCGCGGTCGGGGCCGTAATCGTGGTAGTAGGCATGTTCCCAAACATCGAGCGCCAGCAGCGGGGCGGCCCCCCACACCCCACCCAACTCATGCATGGAGCACGCGTAGTTGTGCAGCCGGCGGTCGTGCGGCGTAAGCGCCAGGATGGCCCAGCCGTTGCTGGGCGTGCCCGCCGTACCCACGAACTCCTCACGCCAGCGCTCGAAGCTGCCAAAGTCGGCGGCCAGCTTGCCCACCACGTTCATGTCGGCGGATCGCGGCGCGCCACCCGGCGTGAGCCGATCCCAGTAGATCTCGTGCAGCACGACGCCGCTGGCATTGAACGTCTCGCGCCGCTTGAGGTCGCCAAACGTCTCGTCGGCGCTGTCGGGCGCGATGGTGCTCAGTTGCTCGACATCCAGTTCGATGCCGTTCAGCGCCTTCACATAGCCGGCCTGATGGCGGTCGTGGTGCCAGGCCACGGTCTGCGCGCTGATGCCGCGCAGCTTGGCCTCTGGCAGGACCAGAGCGTCCGTGGCATACGGCAGCGGCTTCAGCGCGTGCTGGCCAGGCCCGTGGCTCTGCGCCCGCCACCAGGCCGGCGTGGCCGCCGCGGTCGGGTCTGCCGAACGCGGCGCGCGCGACCCGGTGCAGCCGGCCAGCAGAGCCGCGCCGCCGCCCGCCGCACCCAGGAATGCTCGCCTGCCGAGTCGCTCGTCCATGGTCTGCTCAATCTCCGTGGGCACCGGCCTGCGCCGTCTGCCGCAGGGCGTGGTCAACCAGTACCAAGGCGCACATGGCCTCCACCACCGGCACTGCGCGCGGCACCACGCACGGGTCGTGTCGACCGCGCGCGGCCAGCACCGCCGGCTCGTGCTCGGTAGTCACCGTCTCCTGCTGCGAGCGGATCGTGGCCGTGGGCTTGAAGCCTACTCTCATGACGACAGCTTCGCCGTTGCTGATCCCTCCCTGGACCCCACCCGACCGATTCGTCCGCGTGCGCACGCGCTGCTGCTCGTCGACATAGAAGGTGTCGTTGTGCTCGCTGCCGTGCTGTGCCGCCCCGGCAAAGCCCGAGCCGATCTCGAACCCCTTCGACGCGGGGATCGACATCATGGCTTTGGCCAGATCGGCCTCGAGCTTGTCGAACACCGGCTCGCCCCAGCCCGCGGGCACGCCGCGCGCCACGCAGCCGACAATGCCGCCCAGGCTGTCGCCGGCGCACCGGGCTTCGTCCACCGCGGCGAACATGCGCGCCGACGCCTCGGCATCGGGGCAACGCGCGGCATTGGGCTCGCCGTCGGGCAAGGTCTCCACGGCGGCGCGCGTCACTGCTTCCGGGTCGACCTCGGCGCAGATCCTGCCGATCTGCGTCACGTAGCCCAGGATCTCCACGCCCCAGCGCTCAGCCAGCAGCTTGCGGGCGATGGCGCCCGCGGCCACGCGGCCAATCGTCTCGCGCGCCGAGGAGCGGCCGCCGCCGGCCCACATGCGGTGGCCGTACTTGGCGTCGTAGGTGTAGTCGGCGTGGGACGGGCGGTAGACCGTGCGCATCTCGTCGTAGTGCTGCGGCTTGGTGTCCTCGTTGGCCACCATCAGCGCGATGGGCGTGCCCAGCGTGAGCCCCTCGAACACACCCGACAGGATGCTGACGCGGTCGGCTTCCTGGCGTGGCGTCGACAGCCGGCTCTGGCCAGGCCGCCGGCGGTCCAGGTCCACTTGGATGTCGGCCTCGCTCAAGGCCAGCCGAGCCGGGCAACCATCGACCACCACCCCCACCGCGCCGCCGTGCGACTCACCGAACGTCACGATCGAAAAGAGTGTGCCGAATCGACTGCCCATCTGGTCCTCCGCCGGCCAAGTGTACCGCTCGCGGGCGCGGGCGACAAGGAGCGCGGCGGTCGGCGGCGAACCGCTGACCTCAGACGGGAGATTGTGCGATGAGCTTGATACAGGCCAGCCTCCGGCGCCGCGCGCTGGGTTGGCTCGCTGTCCTGGCCGCCTGCCAGCCTTTGTGGGCGGCCGTGGTGGTCGATGTAAGCCCCGATAAGGAAGCTGGGGTCTATGCCCCAGGCGATACCGTGACCTGGTCGGTCAACGTCACCAACGACGACAAGCCCGCCACCGGCGAGGTGGCCTGGACGCTGCTCAAGGGCGGGCTCGCCCCCGTGGCCAGCGGCAAGCAGGCGCTCGACGGCGGCAAGGCCAGCCTCACCGGCACGCGCGCCGATGCCGGCACGCTGCTGCTGCAGGTGAACTACGAAGCCACCCCCGGCCAGCGCACCACCGGTCTCGGTGGCGCGGCCTTCGGCATCGACCAGATCAAGCCCTCGGCGCCCACGCCCGACGACTTCGGCAGCTTCTGGGCCGGCAAGATCGCCGCGCTCAAAGCCGTGCCGATGAACGTGCAGATCACGCCGGTGGATATCGGCAAGCCCGACCTGGAGTACTTCAAGGTCGATATGGATGGCTACAACGGCTCGAAGATCCATGGCCAGTTGTGCCGGCCCAAGGGCAAGACCAACCTGCCCGGCCTGTTGCAGGTGCAGTGGGCGGGCGTCTATCCGCTGTCGCGCGACTGGGTGGTCGGGCCGGCCTCCCAAGGCTGGCTGGCCTTCAACATCATCGCCCATGACCTGCCGATCGATGAGCCGGCGCAGTTCTACAAAGACCAGGACGCCAACCAGCTCAAGGGTTACCCGGCCATCGGTCGCGAAGACCGCGAGACCAGCTACTTCCTGCGCATGTACCTGTCGTGCTACCGGGCGGTGGACTACCTGATCGGCCGGCCGGAGTTCGATGGCAAGACCGTGCTCGTGCAAGGCGGCAGCCAGGGCGGCGGCCAGTCGCTAATCACCGCGGGCCTGCACCCGGCGGTCACCGCTATCGCCGCCGACGTGCCCGCCATGTGCGACCACACCGGCCACCTGGCCGATCGCGCGCCGGGCTGGCCGCGGCTGTGCGGCTGGGGGCTCAAGCCCGACTCGGAGAAGACGCTGGTCGCGTGCCGGTACTTCGATGCGGTGAACTTCGCCAAGCGCGCGCACTGCAAGACGGCCTTGGTAGGCATCGGCCTGATCGACACCACCTGCCCGCCGGAAGGCTGTCTCGCAGCCTACAACGCGCTGCCGTGCACCAAGCAGTTGGTGCTCATGCCCAAGCGCGGCCACGGTGGCGACCACGGCGCCTACTACGCTGCTTACGGCAAGTTCGTCGACGGGGTGCGGCGGGGCCAGTAAGCGGATCGACCATCGAGCACACGGAGACCAGCGCACCCGGATGCACTGGTCTCCGTGTGCTCCGAGGCAGCCCGAACCAGTGCCGGACCGGTGCGTGGGCACCACGCGATAGCCGCCGGTGCCGGTCAGATGACCTCGTGGTGGATGCCCACCAGTTCCGCCTCGGTGGTGCTCTCCGCGTAGTCGATGAGTTGCTCGATGAGCCGTGACACGACGCCGCGGTCGCCCGAGATGACGGAGATGCCGATGCCGGCCAGATCCCACTGGTCCTGGTGGTCGATCTCGGCGGCGGAGACGTTGAAATGATGCCGCAGGCGGTCCACAAGACTGCGAACCACCTGCCGCTTCTCTTTGAGCGAACGACAGCCGTCGAGCCGAAAGGTCAGCTCGACGATGCCGACGTAAGCCACGGCGGACCTACATGTCCAGCGTGCGGGCGATGGTCTGGACGCTGAAGCACTCGATGGTGTCGCCGGCCAGATAGCCCTTGTAGCCGCTGAGGTAGATGCCGCACTCGAGGCCCTCGACGACCTCGTTGACCGTGTCCTTGACGCGCTTGAGGCTGTCCAGCTTGCCGGTGAAGATGAGCTGCTTGTCGCGGTACAGGCGAATGTTCTCGCCCCGCTTCATGATGCCGTCGGTCACCTTGCTGCCGGCCACATGGCCGGTACCGGTGATCTGGAACGGCACCAGCACCTCGGCATGGCCCAGGACCGTCTCGATGTACTCGGGCTCCAGCATGCCTTCCAGCGCCGCGCGGATGTCGTCGAGCAGCTGGTAGATGATGGCGTACAGCCGGATCTCCACGCCCTCGTCATCCGCCTGCCGCCGCACCGGCGGCTCGACGCCGACGTTGAAGCCGAGGATGATGGCGTGCGTGCTCGTGGCCAGATCGATGTCGGTCTTGCCCACCGGGCCGACGCCCGCGTGCTTGACGTCCACGCGCACATCGTCGTTCTTGAGCGCCGCCAGCTTGTGGCAGATGGCCTCCACCGAGCCCTGCACGTCGCCCTTGACGATGACGTTCAGCGCTTCGACCTGACCGGCCTGCACCTGAGCGAAGATGTCAGCCAGCGACATGCCGGTGACACTCGCCTCGGCGGCCTTGATACTGCCGGCGTTCTCTTCGGCCAGCTGCCGCGCGGCCCGCTCGTTCTTGGCCACCTGGATGGTGTCGCCCACCTTGGGCACATCACCCAGACCGATGACCTCGACCGGCGTCGATGGCCCGGCTTCCTTGAGCTCGTGGCCGAGATGGTCGAGCAGCGTGCGCACGCGACCGCAGACGCCGCCGATGACCAGCGCGTCGCCCTTCTTGAGGGTTCCGTCGCGCACCAGAATGGTGGCCACCGGGCCGCGGCCCTTGTCGAGGTTGGCCTCGATGACCGTGCCCACCGGCACCAGACGCGGGTTGCCGCTGAGTTCCAGGATTTCGCACTGCAAGGTGATGCAGTCGAGCAGATCGCTGACACCCTCGCCGGTCTTGGCCGACAAGCGCACCGACAAGGTGTCGCCGCCGAAGTCTTCCGTGACGATGTTGTGCTCGAGCATCTGCTGCAGCACACGGTCGGGGTTGGCGCCCGGCTGGTCCATCTTGTTGACGGCCACGATGATCGGCACCTTGGCCGCGCGGGCGTGGTTGATGGCCTCCACCGTCTGCGGCATGACGCCGTCGTCGGCGGCCACCACCAGCACGACGATATCGGTCACCTGCGCCCCGCGGGCCCGCATGGCGGTGAACGCCTCATGGCCGGGGGTGTCGATGAAGGTGATCGTCTTGCCTTCGTGCTCCACCTGATACGCACCAATGTGCTGCGTGATGCCGCCGGCCTCGCCGTCCACCACATGGGCGTGACGGATGGTGTCCAGCAGCGTGGTCTTGCCGTGGTCGACATGGCCCATGATGGTCACCACGGGCGGGATGGTCACCTCGCCGCGGCGCCGTTCACGGCCGGGCGTGACCACCACGGGCGCCTCGACAGCCACCCGCTCGCGCAGTCGCACGCCGTAGGCCTCGCCCAGGGCGACGGCCTCCTCGGCACTGAACCGCATGTTGATCGTGGCCGGCTTGCCCTGGGCCAGCAGGCTCACAATCATCTGATTCAGGTCGACCTTCATCACGTTGGCCAGGTCGCGCAGCGTGATGTTGTCGTCAATCTCGGTAGCCGACGTATCGGCGGCCCGGCGAAGGAGTTCTTCCTCCTCATCGGTGCGCATATCCGCGCGCACCTCGTCGTTGCCGAGCAACTCGACGCCCTTGCGGCGCTTGGTCTTGCGCTGGACGTCCTTGTTCTGCATCCGCTCTTCCGCGATCAGCTCACGAAAGACTTCGGCATCGGACTCGGGCACGGGGCTGCTCGCCGAGTCAACGTCCACACCCAAACCCAGCAGGATGTCGAGCGCCTCCTCGGCCCCCATTAGAAATTCGCGTGCCAGATCCGCTACGGTTTCCTGCGCCATCAGCTCACCTCATCCACGCTGCCGCCCTCGGACTCCGCCGCTTCGGCCTGCGCGCCGTGGCCGGGGCCTCGTCGCGCGCCGTGCGGGCAGCTCGCCCGACGTTTGTACAGCTCTTCTTCCAGACCAGCCCGGTCGGCGTCGGTCAGGGCCACGTTCAGCGACCGCTCCAACGCTCGACGTTCCAGAGCCAGCCGCAAACATTCGCGACTGGGCCCGATGTACGCCCCGCGGCCAGCGGCTTTGCCCGTGGGGTCAACCACGACGCTGCCGTCGGGCCGCCGCACGATGCGCACCAGGTCACGCTTGGGCATGGCCTGCCGGCAGGCCACGCACGTCCGCTCGGGAGTGTGCTTGCCTGCCATCGTTTCCTACCTACACAGCTTCTGGACTGCCCTCGCTCACGGCCGGGGCAGCACTGCCCTCGCTCGCCGCCGGAGCGGGACCACCTTCGCCGGCCGCCATCTGCGACTCCGAGCGAATGTCCAACTTCAATTCTGTCAGTCGGGCGGCCAGACGGACATTCTGACCGGCGCGGCCAATGGCCAGCGACTGCTGGTCGTCCGGCACCACCACCGTCGCGGCGATGTTGTCGCGACTGAGCAGCACGCGGCTGATCTTGGCCGGCGACAGCGCCTCCGCCACGTTCTGGCGCGGGTCGTCGTGCCAGCGGATGATGTCGATCTTCTCGTCCGCCAGCTCCTGGGTCACGGCCTGCACGCGGCTGCCGCGATGGCCCACACAGGCGCCCACCGGGTCGACGTTGGTGTCGCGCGTGGCCACCGCCACCTTGCTGCGCACACCCGCCTCGCGGGCCAGTCGGACAATCTCGACCACGCCGTCGTGGATCTCGGGCACTTCGCGCTCAAAGAGCCGGCGCAGCAGGTTCGGGTGCGTCCGCGAGACGATGATCTGCGGCGCGCGACTGGTCTCGTCGACACGCAGCAACAACACCTCGATGCGGTCGCCGAACCGGTAGTGGTCGCCGCGCATCTGCTCGCCCTTGGGCAGAATGGCCTCGCCCTTGCCCAGGCTGACCACCACGGCGCCCTTCTCCTGGCGCTGCACCACCGCCTGGATGATCTCGCCCACGCGGTCGACGTACTCGTTGAACAGGATCTCGCGCTCCAGGTCGCGGATGCCCTGCACCATCATCTGCTTGACCGTCTGCGCGGCGATGCGGCCGAAATCTTCGGGCGTTTCGTCGACGTCCATGACGTCGCCAATCTCGGCCTCGGGGTCGATCTCGCGCGCCTCTTCCAAACTGATCTGGATGGTCGGGTCCTCGACCTTGGCGACGGCCACCTTCTCTACGTAGATACAGAAGCCATGCGGCGACGTGGGATCGATCTCCACCGAGACCTCGGCCAGCGTCCCCTTGTGTCGGCGGTAACCGGCGGCCAGGGCCTTCTGGAGCTGATCGACCAGTCGCTCCACGGGAATGTCTTTCTCCCGTGCTAACTGATGCAACATATCGAGTAGATCGCCGCTCATTGTCGCTCCAGCCTCAATCGCCCCAGTCATACACGAGGTGGGCCCGCTCCACGCACTGCCAGGGCACTGCGTGCTGCACACCGTCGACATCGATCGTGATGCCGTCCTCGCTGACCGCCGCCAACCGACCCTGTATCGTGACCGGCCCCTCGCCCGCGGTGTGGCGCACACGCACCGTCTTGTCCACCGCGCGCTCGTAGTGCGCCGGCTTCCGCAACGGACGGTCCACACCCGGCGATGACACCATCAACCGGTACGTGCCTCGAATCGGATCCACCTGATCCAGGTACTGGCTGACCAGGAAACTCAGCTCCGCGCACTCATCGAGGTTGATGGTGCCCGGCGCGTCCAGCTTGTCGGCCAATATGGTCACATGCGCCCCACGACCCGTGGTCTTCTGCAACTCGACGAGTTCGTACCCAGCACCCTCGAGGAGGGTGGTGAGATCGCTCTCAATCGTGCTCCAATCGACCACATTGGTCTCCTACAGAAAACAAGAGCGCGGGCAGAACCCACGCTCGCGGTTCACAATCCAGGGCCATGGCCGAGTATAGCACGTCGCGGGCCGGGAGGCAACCTGGGCCGACCTGAGCCGCGCCGGCGGCGCCTTCCTCGCGAACGAGCCTTGCACGCGCTGTGGCGCGACGGTATGCTAGGAGATGGGCGCGCCCAGGGGGCTCGCCGAACCCCACATGGGAAGGGTGAAGACGGCATGAAGCGCTGGTGGTTGGGCATTCTGCCGCTCGTTCTGGGCTGCCTTGCGGCGCCGCTCCGAACGGACGCGGCCAACATCGTCACCTTGTCGCCGGTCCGCGCCTCGCGCGCGCTGTGCGTCGTGGGCGAAACGGTGGATCTGACGGTCACCATCGACAATCAGAGCGACCGGCTGCTGTCCGCGCTGACCGCGGCCGTCGCGTTGCCCGAGGGCTGGGAGGCCGAGCCGACGCGCATCGAGGTGCCCGGTCTGGCGCCGTTCACCAAGCAGGCCATGCGCTTCGTCATCACCGCCACCTCCGCGGGCCACGGCGACGGGCGCATCACGCTCAACGGGCCCGGCCTGCCCAAGGAGCTGGTGTCCGCCTTCCCGTTGGTCAGTTGCCAGCCGCTGCCCGTGATGTCCGCCTGGCGGCAGTTGGCGCAGCGCAGCGTGGGCAAGATCCCCGACGACGACACGCTGTACGTCTCCACCGGCGCCTACGTGCTGTTCTTCCCGCGCTGTGGCGAAGGCTACGGGCCGGGGCTGATCTACCTGCGCGTGGGCGACGACTGGCGCCGCATGGGCACCATCCCGGCCATGGGCCGCGCCATCTACCGCGACACCATCTCGGCCGAGGCCCATCAGTACGGACCCAGCGACCATTGGGTCTATGCCAGCAAGTACTGGATCTACCCGAGCGTGCCCAAGACCGGCGACGTGCTCGTGCTCAAGGACCAGTGGCAGGACAACAACGGCCGCTACTGGACCGCCAAGGCCTACTTCGCGCCGACCGCCGACCCGCGCGTCATCAAGTGCACGCACATGCTGTGGTGCACCGATGCCGCCGCCCTCTACCGCTATGAGGGGCCCATGGCCAGCGCCGGCGACGGCACGTTCGGCAGCGCCCAGCACGGCCTGCAGGCGCCCGGCGTCCTGCCCGTGCCCACGCCCGACCCGTTCCTCCAGCGCACCGCGCCACTGGCCGAGGGGCTGATGGGTGTGCAGTCGCCGCTCGGCGGCACGCTGGCCATGATGTGGGATACGCGCCAGCAGTGGACCACCGGCCGCACCTTCCCGCAGGCCCTGATGGCCGCGCCCAACGTGCTGCGCAACCAGGACAACACGTTCATGTCGCTGCTGGTGCCGGACTTCCAGCCCACCCAACGGGTCAGCGACACGCTGGCCGCCAAGCCGCTGGACCTGCCCCGGGGACGCTTTGTCTACCTGCGCTCGGAGCTGTTCGTGGCCGGCGGCAGCCTGGCCGAGGCGCACAACGCCTACACCGAGCGCTTCGGCGCGGCCGGCCCGGGGCGAGCGCTGTTGCCCGATCCCGACGTGCGCACCGGCAAGCCCGACTGGTAGGGAACTCCCGGCGCCCGGCGGGCGCTGTACATGGTGTTGGAGAGCGACATGCCTGAACGAGTCTTCCGCAACGTCGATCTGGACCTCGATGACCTGGCCGATGCCGTCGTCGATTGGTTCGTCCGCGATGGTTTCTCGGTGCAGGATTTCGTCGAGGGCTCCACGGTCTTCCTGCAGGCCCGCAAGGAGAACCTGGTCACCAAACTGTCCTTCACCGGTCAGGCGCTCAACGTGCGGCTGACGCCGCTGGCGCGCGGCTTCCGGGTCGACGTGGCCGCCGGTGACTGGCTCGACAAGGGCGTGGGCGCCGGCGTGGCCGGGCTGGCCATCAAGTTCATCAACCCCATCCTGGGGGTCGGCGCCGGCATGGCCACCGGCTACGGCATCTACCAGCAACTCAAGCTGCCCGAACGCGTGCTCGAGTACATCGAGTGGTATGTGGACGAGCACGGCCGGCCCGAGGACGACGCCGAGGAGCGTCGGCCACGCCGCTCGGCGCGCCGCAGCGATGACGACATCGACCGTGAGATCGCCGGCCTCAGCGAGGCCAAGCCACCCACCGCGCCAGCGCCGACCACCACCGCGGCCCCGGTACGCGGCGGCGGATTCTGCCCCCAGTGCGGCGCCACGCTCTACCAGGGCGCCGTGTTCTGCCATGAGTGCGGCACCAGGCTCGGGGCACCGGCCGCGGCACCGACGCCGCCCACCCCGCCGACGCCACCGGCGCCGGCCGGCAGCGAGGCGCCGCGACCCAGCCCCGACGACGAGGCGTGAGCCGGTCGGACGACGACGGCCGCCTGTACCGCGAGTATCCCTGGCTGTACGACGCCGTGGCTCGGCCGCGCCCGGGTGAGTTCGCCCATTACCACCGCCTGGCCCTGGCCGCTGGCGGCGCCGTGCTCGAACCGGCCTGCGGCTCTGGCCGCCTGCTCGCGCCACTGCGCGAAGCCGGCCTCGAGGTCTGGGGCTGCGACGGCGAGCCGGCCATGGTCGCCGCCGCCGCCGCGCGCCTCGCCGGCGGCCAGGGGAGCCCACACCACCTGGCCGTGCAAGCACTGGCCGAACTGCATCTGCCCGTGCGCGCCGGCCTGGTCATGCTGCCGCTGGACGCGCTGCGGCTGTGCCCCGACGACGCCGCCCTCCTGGCGCTGCTGGCGCGCTGCCGCAAGCACCTGCGCCCCGGGGGCACCCTCGCCGGCGACCTCTACCTGCCGGCGAGCCGTGACGACATGAGCGGCCATTGCGGGCCGTTCGCCCACCCCGACGGCGGCACCACGCGCCTGACCGCGAACTGGCAGGTGCAGGGCGAGTGGGATGTCGAGGTCTCGCACATCGTCACGCTGACCTCCGACGGCCGTCAGGTCGACGCGCGCTCGACCGAACGCTATCGGCGCATACCGCTGACCCGACTGCTCGATGCCCTGGCCCAAGCCGGCTTCGGCCCGCCTCGCCTGTGGGCTGGGTTCGGGGGCCGCGCCTGGCACGAAGGCGACACCTGGGTAGCCTTCGCCGCGCAGCGCGTGTAGGCGGCGCCTGACCCAGACCAACGCGCCGCACAGCCGCCCTCGGCGACCTGCAGGAGCCTCCGCGCGCCTGGGTTGTTGCGATTCCATGACGAGCAGCCCTTGCCTCCTGGAAACAACCTTGCTAGTATAGCTATCAAGATACATGAGCCCGAGTTAGAAGGCCATATTGACAGAGTAATGAACCGTCCCTAGAATGGGACATGACAGCGAAGGCGGTCGGCTGAGCCGCCGAGTGATTGGGAGACTGGGACATGGCGAAGGTTCTGGGCATTGACCTGGGCACGACCAACTCGTGCATGGCGGTGATTGAGAACGGCGAGCCGGTGGTCATTCCGAACGCCGAGGGCAACCGGACGACGCCGTCGGTGGTGGCCTTCCGCAAGGATGGCGAGCGGCTGGTCGGCGAGGTGGCCAAGCGTCAGGCAGTGATGAACCCGACCCGGACCATCACCAGCACCAAGCGCAAGATCGGCACGCGCCACCGCTACAATATCGACGGGCGCGAGTACTCGCCCGAAGAGATTTCGGCGTTCATCCTGATGAAGCTGAAGGCCGACGCCGAAGCGTACCTGGGCGACGAGGTCAAGCAGGCGGTCATCACGGTGCCGGCTTACTTCGACGACAGCCAGCGCACGGCCACCAAGAACGCCGGTGAGATCGCCGGGCTGGAAGTGTTGCGCATCATCAACGAGCCGACGGCAGCGTCGTTGGCCTACGGTTTGGACAAGAAGACCGAGGAGACCATCCTGGTCTACGACCTGGGCGGCGGCACGTTCGACGTGTCGGTGCTGGAGGTCGGCGACGGGGTGTTCGAGGTCAAGTCGACCAGCGGCGACACGCAACTGGGCGGCGACGACTTCGACACGGCGGTGGTCAACTGGCTGGTCAAGGAGTTCAAGGGCGAGACGGGCATCGAGCTGTCGGGCGACCCGGCGGCCATGCAGCGGCTGCGCACCGCGGCCGAGAAGGCCAAGAAGGAGCTCTCCAGCCAGACCGTCACCGAGATCAACGAGCCGTTCATCAGCGGCACGCCCGAAGGCCCGGTGCACCTGGTCAAGGAGCTGAGCCGGGCTCGCTTCGACGAGCTGACCAGCGACCTGGTGGTGCGCACGCGCTCGCCGTTCGACATGGCGCTGCGCGACTCGGGCATCGCCATCGGCGCGCTGGACGAGGTGGTGCTGGTCGGTGGTTCGACGCGCATGCCCAGCGTGCAGGAGCTGGTGCGCCGGCTGACCGGCAAGGAACCGCACCGCGGCGTCAACCCCGACGAGGTGGTGGCGGTGGGCGCGGCCATCCAGGCCGGCGTGCTGGCCGGTGAAGTGGGCAATGTGGTCCTGCTCGACGTGACCCCGCTGAGCCTGGGCATCGAGACGCTGGGCGGCGTGTTCGACAAGGTCATCGAGCGCAATACGACCATCCCGGTGACCAAGAGCCGCACCTACTCGACGGCCGAGGACGGCCAGACGGCGGTGGACATTCAGGTCTACCAGGGCGAGCGCACGCAGGCCCGGCTGAACAAGCTGTTGGGCCAGTTCCGGCTGGATGGCATCCCGCCGGCGCCGCGCGGCGTGCCGCAGGTTGAGGTGTCGTTCGACATCGACGCCAACGGCATCCTCAACGTGAAGGCCAAGGACCGCGCCACGGGCCGCGAGCAGAAGGTGACCATCACGCAGTCGGGCGCGCTCAACGCGGACGAGATCACGCAGATGATCAAGGACGCCGAGCGCTACGCCGAGGAGGATCGCACCTTCCGCGAGCGGCAGGATGCGCGCAACGAGCTGGACGCCATGGTGCTCGGCCTGGAGCGCATGTTGCGCGACAGCGGCGAGAACGTGCCGGCCGCGGACAAGACCTCGGTGGAAGAGGCGTTGGCCAAGGCCAAGACCGTGCTGGAGAACCAGCAGGCCACGGCCGACGAGTTCCGGACGGCCAAGGACGAACTGCAGCAGAGCAGCTTCGCCATGGCCGAGAAGATGTACCAGGCGCAGCAGCCGGCGGGCGACGAGGGTGAAGGCCCGGCGCCGTCGGCCGCCAGCGCCGACGACGATGTCATCGAGGCGGAATTCGCCGACGACGACAAGTAACCGCGTCGGGGGTGTGCTCGCCGGACCGGCCGGCACACCCCCCGACGATGGTCTGCACAACCCTGAGGAGGGATGACGATGAGTGCTGTGACAAGGTATCGACCGGGCCTGCCCACGCTGGGCCAGCCGGGCTCGGTCCCGCACCCGTTGTTCCGTCTGAGCGACGCGATGCGGAACACGAGCTGGCTGCCAGCCCTGGATCTGGTGGAGAGCGCGGATGGCTTCCGGGTCACGCTCGACGTGCCGGGTGTGCGGTCCGAGGACATTGAGGTGACCTTCGAGGCCGGCAACCTGGTCATCCGCGGCGAGAAGCGCGCGGAGCAGGCCAGCGAGGACCGCGGCTACCGGCTCATTGAGCGCACGCGCGGCGCGTTTGAGCGCGCGGTGCGCATCGGCACGCCGGTGGATGCCGAGAGCGTGAGCGCCGAGTGCCGTGACGGCGTCCTGACGGTGTGGTTGCCCAAGGCCGCCGAGGCCCGTCCTCGGCAGATTGCCATCGCCAGCTAGGAGTTCACCATGTTTGATCTGCATCGAGCGCGCATCGACAACCTGGCCCGCACGCTGGGCGAGTTGTTCGACGAGACCCCCCGCCCTGAGCCGTGGGCGCCGGCCGTCGACGTGATCGACCATGGCGACAACCTGGTGCTCAGCATCGATCTGCCCGGCTACCGCCGCGAGGACGTGGTCATCGAGATCGACGGCCGCCAGCTCCTGCTGCGTGGCGAGCGCCCCGAGCCGGAGTTGGCCGACGGCGAGACCCCGGTCCATCGCGAGCGGCGCTTCGGCCGCTTCGAGCGGAGCTTCACGCTGGGCTTCGGCGTCGACCGCGAGCGCATTGCCGCCGAGCTGACCAACGGCGTGCTGACCGTGCAGCTGCCCAAGGCTGAGCCGGCCAAGCCGCGCCGCATCGAGGTGCGCGCCGCCTAAGGCGCACGAAGGTCGGAACCGCGGCCGGCGCAAGGCTTGCTGTCGCCGAGTCTGGCGACTGGGCAGGAGTTGCGCCGGCCGCACTCAATTTGCCAGCGGACCACACCGCTCGGACTTGCGTGCGTTACACTCAAGTCCAGCGGCGCGTGATGGGGCGAGGAGGCGACGGGTGCCACGAGACTACTACGAGGTGTTGGGTGTGCCCCGTGACGCCACGCCGGCCGAGATCAAGAAGGCCTACCGGCGGATGGCTCGCCAGAACCATCCCGACGTGGTCCGCGACGATCCGTCGGCCGGCAAGCGGTTCAAGGACATCCAGCAGGCCTACGATATCCTGAGCGACACCAAGAAGCGCAAGCAATACGACCAGTTCGGGCATGCCGCAGAGCACTTCGCCGATGGCGGCGGGCCGGGCGCCGGTGGCTTCCAGTTCGACCCCGGCGCGTTCGACTTCGGCGGCGGCGGCGGCAAGAGCGCCTTTGGCGACATCCTCGGCGAACTGTTCGGCCGCGCCGCGCCGCGCGGCGGGCGCGATGCCGGTCCGCCGCCCGCCGGCTACCGTGGTACCGATGTCGAAGTCGGCCTGGCGCTGAACCTCGAGGAGGTGCTCGAGGGCACCACCCGCGACGTCACCGTGACGGTCGAGGACCCGTGCCACCACTGCAGCGGCCGCGGCCTGGATTCGAACAACCGGCCCTGTGGCGCCTGCTCGGCCCACGGGCGCGTGCGCCGGCAGCAGACGCTGCGCGGTGTGAAGATCCCCGCCGGTGCCGACGACGGCTCGATCATCAAAGCGCGCGGCAAGGGCGGCAAGGGCCTCAACGGGCCGGACGGCGACGTCAATCTGCGCATCGGCTGGCGCGAGCACCCCTTCTTCCGGCCGGCTGGCGAGGACCTGGAGTGCGAGGTGCCCATCAGTCTCGCCGAGGCCGCGGTGGGCGCCGAGATCCCCGTACCCACGCTGCGTGGCGTGCGCAACCTGCGCATCCCGGCGGGCACGGCGGGCGGCGCGCGCTTCCGCATCCGCGACGGCGGCCTGCCGTCGTTGCGCACCAAGCACACAGGCAGCCTGGTGGTCAAGGTCAAGGTGATCGTGCCGGCCGCGGTCAACGACGAGGAGCGCCGCGTGGTAGAAGCCATGAGCCGGCGCGGCGGTGATGTGCGCGCCGACATGTGGCGGCCGCGGGAGTCCTGACCATGAGCGAGCCCGAACAGCGTCCGCTCGGCCGCCGGGACACGCCGGTCTACGCCATCGGCGTGGCCGCGGCCATGGTCGAGTCCCACCCCCAGACGCTGCGCATGTATGAGCGCACCGGGCTGGTGGTGCCCCAGCGCACACGGGGCAACGCGCGGCTCTATTCGGACCGCGACCTCGAGCGCGTCCACCACGTCCAGACCTATACGGCGATGGGCGTCAACCTGGCCGGGATCGAGATCATCTTTCGCCTGCTCGACCGCATCGAGCAGCTTGAGAGCGCCCTGGGCAACCCCGACAACGAGACGCCGACCGTCGCCGACGAGGAGCGTCTGACCGAGGAGTTGCGCGCCCGCCTGCGCGGCGCGCGCGACGAGAAGGAGCCTTCACGATGACCCGTTGGCACACTGGCGCGCGCGCCGGCCTGGCCGCGCTGTTCACGCTCTGCTCGCTGTGCCTGGCCCAGGCGCCGGCCGACGATGCGGCCGCCAAGGCCCTGGCCGCTGCCCAGACCCGGCTCGACAAGGCTCGCGACCTGCTCAGCTCGGGCCAGCCCAAGGCCGTGCTGGAGCAACTGGCCGAGGTCAAGCGCGACACCACCCTACCCATCTGGGTCCAGGTCCAGGCCAGCCTCTACGAGGGCCGAGCCCAGTACGCGCTGGAGGACTACAAGGCCGCCGTCGCCGCCTGCGTCAAGGTCGTCGAACTGACCAGCGTGCCCGCTGGCCAGCTCGACTGGCCGCAGCGGCCCGAAGCCATGCTGCTGCTGGCCGACGCTCGCCGCGCCGCGGGCCTGGCCAGCAGCGCGCGCGACACCTACCGCGAACTGGTCGACCGCGCGCCGCACAGCCACGAGCGCATGGACGCGGCACGTAGCCTGATCTACATGGACCTGGACGACGGCAACCTGGACCCAGCGGCCAAGGCCGTCGATGCGTACGTCAAAGCCTTCCCCTGGGACCAGGAGGCACCGCGCCTGATCGAGGACCTGGCGCGCGAGTACCAGTCGCGCGGCAAGCCGGTGCAGGCCATCGAGCGCTTCGGCCAGGTGCAACGCGACTACGCCGGGTCGGAGTCGGCCTGGGCCTCGCGTCGACCGCTGGTCGACGCGCTGCTGGCCAACAAGCAGAACGACGAGGCCCTGGCGGCGTTGGAGCAGCTGCTCACCATCCGGCCGGAAATGCTGGTAGTGGCCGACGCCACGGGCGCCAAGGCTGACCTGTTGGTGACCAAAGGCGATGTGCCCGGCGCCCTGGCGCTGCTCGAGGCAACCATCACCCGCTACGCAGACTGCTACGTGGGCCAGCAGCTGAGGCTGCAGAAGGCCGACATCCGCCGTGCCGCCGGCGACCTGACCGGTGCCGTGGCCGACCTGACCAAGCTGCTGGCCGACTTCCCCCAACCCTACTGGCAGGTCATCACGCTGCGCGGGCTGATCAACACCTACCGCGCACAGAAGGATTGGGACAAGGCCGAGGACACCGCCGACGCGTTGGCCAAGCTCACCGCCGGCACGCCCACCGCGGCACAAGCGCTGCTGGAGAAGGCCCAGATCCAGTTCCAGGCCGACCGCAAGCGCGCCGCCGGCATCACGCTCGACCGGCTGATCGCCACCTACAAGGGCGCGCCGTACGTCTCCTATGCCACGCAGTTCAAGAACGAGTGGAAATAGCCCAAAGGATCGGCCCCATGTTCCGACGTTCCCGGCCCACCGAGGCCACGCCCGATCCCTCCACCGCGCCGGCCGGCCAACCGGCCGAGGCACCGTCGCGAGCCGCGGCCCTGGACGCAGATGCCGAGTGCATCAAGGACACGCTGGCCAAGCTGGTGCAGCGTTTCGGCGCCAACTCCCTGCCCACCGCGGAGACCCGCGGCCAAGGCCTCGCGGCGCGCTGTGAGCAACTGGCGCTCGAACTTCTGACGCGCCGGCCGCCGACGCCGGACCAGCCGCCGCGTCCCACGGCCCATGTCTGTCGCGACATCGCCGCTGTGTTCGACCAGCAGCGCGGTGCTGAGACCAAGGAGTACCGCGCCCACCAGATCGCCACACAAGCGCTGCTGCAGGGCCTGGTAAACTCGCTGGTGGAGGCTGACTCCCGCCAGGGCCACCGTGAGTTCCAGGCGCTCGACGCGCTGAACGGCATTCAGAGCGCCCTGTCCACAGGCGACCTCAAGCAAGTGCGCGAACAGACCGACAAGGCCACCGGCGCCATTCGCGACATGATCAGCGCCCGCCACGAAGATGCACAGCAGCGCATCGAGCACCTGGGCTCGCAACTGCAGCGCATGCGCGACGAGTTGGCCGAGGCCGAAGCCCAAGGCCAGCGCGATGCCATGACCGGGCTGCTTAACCGCGGTCGCTTCGATCAGGCCATCGCCCACGCCGTGGCCCTGACCCAGGCCAGCAATGGCAAGCTGGCCCTGTTCATGCTCGACATCGACCACTTCAAATCAATCAACGACACCTACGGTCATCCGGTGGGCGACGACGTCATCAAGGCGGTGGCGCGCACGCTGGAACGCAGCTTCCCCCGCCAGGACGACATCGTCGCGCGCTACGGCGGCGAGGAGTTCTGCGTGGCCTGCCAGCAGGTCGATGCGGACGTCGCTGTCATGCTTGGCGAACGCGCGCGTAAGGCCGTCGGCGAGCTGGTCGTGGACAGCGGCCGCGGCGGCATCTCACCCACCATCTCCGTGGGCTACGCCTTGCTGACCGACCAGGACACGCCCGAGTCGCTGATCGCCCGCGCCGACAGTGCCCTGTATCAGGCCAAGCAGGGCGGGCGCAACCGCGTCTGCGCGGCCCTCTAGCGGAGCGGGCCACCGCGGATCTCGGCCCGGCACATCGGACACGTCACACGGCCCGGTGTGTCTGCCATTTCAGGCCTGTCCGACCGGTCGGACAGGGCGCGCGGCGGTGCCGCCGCGCCACCCGCTCACCTGGACAATCTGGCGGGAACCCTCCTTGCCCTGTAACGCGTTTGGGCTCACAATGCACCTTGTTGATAGCAATGCTATCAAGTGATATGAGCGCGGAGGAGTAAGACCATGAACCTGAGCAAGTTCACCCAGAAGGCCCAGGAGGCTGTGCTGGACGCCAACGCCTTGGCGGTGGAGCTGGGGCATGGTGAGATCGATTCCGGTCACCTGCTGCTGGCCCTCGTGCGCCAGTCGGACGGGCTGGTGCCAGCCATGCTGCGGGGCATGGAGGTGCCGGTCAACGATCTGGAGGCTGAGCTGCGCGCGCTGCTCGACCGCCGTGCCAAGGTCCAGGGCGGCAGTGGGCCGGTGCTGTCACGCCCGGCACAGGAGGCCATCAACCTCGCCACCGCCGAGGCCGCCACCTTTGGCGACGAGTTCATCAGCGTGGAGCACCTGCTGCTGGGCATTCTGAGCCTGACCCGTGAAGAGGCCGCGCCGTTGCTGCGGCGCTACCGCGTCGACCGCGACCGCGTGCTGCGCGCGCTGCAGGCCATCCGCGGCAGCCAGCGGGTGACGGACGCCAATCCCGAGGACAAGTACCAGTCGCTGGAGCGCTACGGCCGCGACCTGACCGAGTTGGCTCGGCAAGGCAAGCTCGACCCGGTCATTGGCCGCGACGAGGAGGTGCGCCGCGTCATTCAGGTGCTCACCCGCCGCACCAAGAACAACCCCGTACTGATCGGCGAGCCGGGCGTGGGCAAGACCGCCATCGCCGAAGGTCTGGCACAGCGCATCGTCGCCGGCGACGTGCCCGAGGGCCTGCTCGACCGCCGGATCGTCAGCCTGGATATGGGCGCGCTGGTGGCTGGCGCCAAGTTCCGCGGCGAGTTCGAGGACCGGCTCAAGGCCGTGCTCAAGGAGGTCCAGGCGGCCGAAGGTCGGGTCATTCTGTTCATCGACGAGTTGCACACCGTGGTTGGTGCCGGCGCGGCCGAGGGCTCCATGGACGCCGCCAACCTGCTCAAGCCGATGCTGGCGCGCGGCGAACTGCACTGTATCGGCGCCACGACGCTCAACGAGTACCGCAAGCATGTGGAGAAGGATGCCGCGCTGGAGCGCCGCTTCCAGCCCGTGCTGGTGGCCGAGCCCGACGTGGAGACGACCATCAGCATCCTCCGCGGCCTGCGCGAGCGCTACGAGATCCACCATGGTGTGCGCATCCTCGACAGCGCGTTGGTGGCCGCGGCAACTCTGTCGCAGCGCTACATCGCCGACCGCTTCCTACCCGACAAGGCCATCGACCTGGTCGACGAAGCCGCCTCGCGGCTCAATGTCGAGATCCACTCGATGCCCCAGGAGCTCGACGAGTTGACCCGCCGCGTGCGCCAACTCGAGATCGAGCGCGAAGCCCTGCGCCGCGAGGAGGACGACGCCAGCGCGCAGCGGCTGACCAAGCTGGAAGACGAACTGGGCGAGCTGACCGCGCAGAAGGCGGCGCTCGAGGAGCGCTGGCATGCGGAGAAGGCAGCGCTGGGCGGCGTGCAGGGCCTCAAGGAACGCGTCGAGCAGGTGCGCGCCGAGATCGAGGCCGCCGAGCGCGACTCCGACCTGACCAAGGCAGCACAACTGCGCTACACGACGCTGGCTGAGCTGGAACGTCAGTTGGCCGACGCCGATGCCGCGCTGGACACCCACGGCGAGGGCCGCCTGTTGCAGCAGGAGGTCACCGCGGACGACATCGCCCGCGTGGTCAGCAACTGGACCGGCATCCCCATGACGCGCATGCTGGAGGGCGAACGCGCCAAGCTGCTGCGCATGGAGGAGGAACTGCACCACCGCGTGGTCGGCCAGGACGAGGCGGTCGACGCCGTGGCGCACGCCATCCGCCGCAGCCGCGCCGGCCTGCAGGACCCGCGCCGGCCCATTGGTGGATTCATGTTCCTCGGCCCCACGGGCGTCGGCAAGACCGAGCTGGCCCGCACGCTGGCCGCGTTCCTGTTCGATGACGAGCAGGCCATGGTGCGGCTGGACATGTCCGAGTACATGGAGAAGCACACGGTCTCGCGGCTGCTGGGCGCGCCGCCAGGCTACATCGGCTACGACGAGGGCGGTCAGTTGACCGAGGCGGTGCGACGCCGGCCGTACAGCGTGCTGCTGTTCGACGAGATCGAAAAGGCGCATCAGGACGTGTTCAACGTGCTGCTGCAGATCCTCGACGACGGCCGGCTCACTGACGGTCAGGGCCGCACGGTGGACTTCCGGCACACGGTCATCATCATGACCAGCAATCTGGGCAGCGAGCATGTGCAGGCACGTGCCGTGGGCTTCCGCGGCGGCGACGGCACCGCGGTCGACGATCAGCACATGCGCACCATGGTGATGAACGCCGTGCGCGCGCACTTCCGGCCCGAGTTCCTCAACCGGCTGGACGAGATCGTCATCTTCCATGCGCTGAGTCGCGAGCAACTGGCCGACATCGTCGATATCCAGTTGGCGCGACTGCGGGAGCTGCTGGCCGAGCGGCACATCACATTGGAGCTGAGCGACGCCGCCAAGGTCCATCTGGCCGACGCCGGCTACGACCCGGTGTATGGCGCGCGGCCGTTGAAGCGAGCCATCCAGCGCCTGGTGCAGAACCCGCTGGCCGAACGCATCCTCAACGGCGGCGTGGCCGACGGCAGCACGGTGACGGTGGATGTGGACGATGGCAAGCTGACCATCGCCTAGTGTCGCCTCGGATCACCCCGGCTGCACGGATGAGCCCAACCGGCCATGCGTGCAACCAGAGTGATCCGAGGGATCCCGCCTACTTCTTGCGCTTGGGCTTGGTCATGTTCCAAGCCATAAGCTCGAGGAGTTCCTTGGGGTTGCTGGACGCAGCCTGCACAGCGGAGGCTTCGAAGCCGGAATGCATGTAGCAGTTGCGGCAGCGCTCGTCCTGGCGCGACTCCCAGTACTCCCAGTCGGTGGAGTTCCAGAACTCATCGTAGGTGGGATAGAACTTCTCTTCGATCAGATAGCACGGTCCCTTCCAGCCCATGGGCGTGCGAGTGACGGTGCTGTATGGCGAGCATTTCAGCTCTTTCTGACCAGCGCAGAACCTGAGGAAGCCAGGCGTGGCAGTGAGCGGGTAGCGCTTGGACAACGCCATGACCTGCGAGAACTTGGCGTGGATGTCGTCGCGCTTCATGAAGATGTCCTGCTCCACCGTGCTGTACTGGTAGCCCGGCGAGATGAGCATGCCGTCCACGTCCATGCCCATGAGCATTTCGCACAGCTCTTCGACCTCAGCCATCGAGGTTTCCTGATAGACCGTGGTGTTGGTCATGGTCTGGTAGCCGCGGCGCTTGCTCTCGCCGATCATGGCCACCGCGTGGTCGAAGACGCCCTTCCGGTTGCACACGAAGTCGTGCGTCTCGCGCATGCCGTCCAGGTGCACGTTGACCAGCAGGTGCGGGTCGGGCGGGATGCGGTCGAACAGGCCCTTCTCTATGGCCAGGGTGTTGGTGCACAGGAAGATGTACTTGCCTCGCTTGACCAGCCCCTCGATCAAGTCGGGCAGTTCCGGGTAGAGAGTCGGCTCTCCACCACACAGCGACATGGTCGGCGTGTTACTGACGTCCACGGCTTCCAGGCATTCGGCCAGCGTCAGCCGGTCCGACAGCTTGCCGGTGTGGCGCTCCGTGCTGCACCCGACGCAGGCCAGGTTGCACGTATAGAGCGGCTCGAGCATGAGCGTCGTGGGATACCTTTTGCGTCGATGGACTGCCTGCGACATCATGTAGCGCGAGACAGCGAGGGTCAGACCTAGTGGGAATCGCATGGAATAACAACTCGTGGGCAGAGGCATTGTAGGGTCAGTGGATCCTTTGGTCAACACACGGCACCGGCCGACCGGAGCTAGATGACCCAGTGCTGCCCCTGATCCAGCCGGCCGCGATAGCGCGCGGCGAGGTCGGCGATGCTCACCCGAGCGAACTGCGCCTTAAGGCCCGCGGTCATCTGATCCCAGCATTCCTGCACGACCGACGCCGCGCTCTGGGCGTCCTCGACGGCCTCCTCGCCCTGGATCGGGCCTTCGACCGCCTCGAAAACCGTCAGCAGGCTGACCTGCTCGGCCGGACGCGCCAGTTGGTAACCGCCGCGGCTACCGCGCATGGCCACCACCACCCCGGCGGTCTTCAGCGCGCGCAGCAATTGCTCCAGGTACTTCTCGGGAATTGCCTGCCGAGCAGCGATTTCGCGCAACTGCACCAGGCCATCGTGCCCTTGCAGCGCCAGATCGATGGCGGCTCGTACGGCGTAGTCCGTGCGTCGCGAGAGGTTCACAGCGCCTCCAACCATTGCCGCCACCGCACCAAGCCGGTCTCGGGCGGTTCGACGTGGTCCATTTCGTATTCCACGGCGTAGTCGCCGCGGTAGCCATCGGCATCAACACCGGTAATCAGCCCGGCAATGTCGACTTCGCCAGATCCATAATGGCACCGTTCGAACTTCCCGTCCACCCAATGTCCGGCTTTGAGGTGCACATGCCGCACCCAGTCGCGCATCACCCGCCAGTCGGCCCAGTAGTCGCGCCGGCCCATGAGCAGATTGCAGGGCTCGTAGATGATGCCGAAGTGGGCCGAGCCGACGGCCTCGCACAACCGCACCGCGAGGTCCGGCACGCCAGCCAGACGGCCGTGGTGGTTCTCCATGACCAGGTGCACGCCCGCCTCCTCGGCCGCGGGCGTAAGCTCGGCGAAGTGCGGGGCCATGCGCGCGATCTGCGCGGGATCCGCGTCCTCGCCGGGCAAGGTGCGCACCGTGCGCGCGCCGAGCCGCTTGGCCAGAGCGATTATGGCCAGGGAGCGATCGATCTCTTCGCGTACCGAGGCGGCATCGTCCAGGTGGAAGGTGCGGCCCACGTAAGTGCCGAGGTTGGCGATGCGCACACCGTGGCGGGCGCAGGCCGCTTCGATGGCCTCAACGGGAACCTCGGCCTGGTCGGCGGAGAAGTGCGGCGCCACACCGAACAGGTCGATGCGGCGGAAGCCGGCGGCGGCGAGCGCGGCGAAGGCGTCGTCGAGCGTCTGGCTCCGATAGCAGATGCTGCAGACAGTGAAGCGGTCGAGCGTCATGTGCCGGGCTCCGATGGTTTGGCGCGGACCACGCCGCCATGCCAGTCGGCGACGATCTCATGGCCGGGCGGCACGACCAGGAACGCCTCGTCAGACCAGTCGCCGGCCACCATGCGCTCCAGCAGGCCGATGTCGCCGCGCACCTGTTCATAGCGCCAGCCGCGCTCGTCACAGATGGCGCGCACCTGACGTTCGAGGTCGGCCAGGCGGTCGAAATCGAAGCTGATCAACGCGCCACGCTCGTAGTGCTCGACCCACGCGCCGAGCGCTTCGACCAGGTACTTGGCGTTATCCTCGCCGTACTGCTGCACATACTGCTCGTAGGTGGCGGCGTAGTTGCCACCCGTCTGGTCCATGGCATCCTGACCGCGGCGGGTGCGGCACTCGAGCCAGCCGCTGGTGTACCAGTAGGTACCCGGCAGGGCGGAGAACTGCTCCTCGTAAGTCTTCTTGCTGCCCAGGAAGACGGTGATGCAGTCATGCGCGCGCGGCACGACCAACGGCACCGACCGCGCGCGCAGCCCGCACAGCAGGTTGTTGCACAGACCGTAGCCCAGCAGTACGGCGTCGTAGCGGTCGCCGCGAGTGGTGTCGATGGCGGCCTGCAGCGCGGCGCGGCCCTCATCCACGCGGTCGTGGTAACCCTGGTCGAGGAACGACACGTCGCAGATATGGGGAGACCCGGTGACCACGTGGCAGACTTCGCGCAGCATGATCTCGCAGGCTAGTACGTTCAGATACATCCGGTCCTCCGGCGCGTGGTAGTTCGCCGGGTACCGCGGGTGTCCTCTGCACGACGACGATCAGCAGTGGCCGCTGATACCGCCCTCGAGCCGGGTGAGGATCTCCTCAACGCCTTCCATCGGCTGCTCGCCGCCCAAGGCGACGGCCACCTCGCGCAGCTGTCGGGTGAGGTCGGTGATCTTGTGCGCGCTGCTCAGAATGGTCTCCAGCGTGGGCTGGTGGTCCGGCAGGTCGCGCAGGCGCAGTTGCAGCAGCTGGGTCAGCCCGATGATGCAGGTCAGCGGGTTGTTGATGGAATGGTTGAGCGCGCGCACGGTCATGGCCAGCGTATCGAGGTCCTCATGGGCGTGCTGATAGAGGCCGGCCGTCGTGCGTGAGGACACGTCGCGAATGACCGCCACCACTTCCGAACCGGTCGCCTGGCGCACCCGGCGCAGCGACATTTCCACCAGGAGGTCGTCGCCGTCGACGCGCTTGAGGTGCTGGTCGCTCAGGGTCAGCGGCCGGCCATTGGTGAGCGAGAGCAATCCCTGGCCCACGGCCTCGCGCGAGCCGCCGGCAAACAGGTCGCGGAAGGCCACGCCCTCCAGCGCCCGCGGCATGGCCGACAGCCAGGCGGCCAGCGCCTGGTTCACCTGCCGGCACAGCCCGGTGGCGGGGTCGATGATGGCCACACCGTCGCCGGCTTGCTCGAACAGCACGCGATAGCGGTTCTCGCTCTGCGCGCGCATGGCTCGCTCGGCGGCCGCGGACAGCACCAGTGCCGCCGACTCCGCCAACTCGCCCAGCAGGCGCAGTGCCGGCTCGGTCAGGGCGCCCGTCTCGTTGGCCACGACCACCATGCCGGCCACGTCCGCGCCGTGCCACAGCGCCACGACCGCCGATTCAAGATGCTCCAGGCCACGGCCGAGCAGGCCCATGCGGCTGCCGCTGCGGCGCTGCCAGCCGGTGTTGTCGAGCGTGATGCCCGCCGCCTGTGCGTCGTGCAGCACGTCCGCCAGCGCCGACTCGCGCGGCACGGGCCGGTCGTCGCAGCAGGGACCCAGCAGGCGGTCGCCGTAGCGCACGAAGAGGTGCAAGCGGTCGACACCGGCCGCCTCACGCATGGCGCCGGCCACCCGCGTCGCCGCTTCGGCCAGGTCGCCACCCAGACTGCCCGCCTGAGCGATGCTGGCCACGGCCCGCGACTTGGCCGCATCCTCGGCCAACTGCCGTCCGAGCCGCGCGGCGCGCAGCAGGACTCGCATCCGCGCCTGCAGCACCGGCACGTTGTAGGGCTTGGTGACGTAGTCCTCGGCGCCCTCGGCGAGCGCCTCTATCAATCGTTCGGTACGATCGACCGCACTGACGATGAGCACCGGGATGTGGGCGGTGGCCGCGTCGCGCTTGAGCCGCCGCAGCACTTCGACCCCATCGATATCGGGCAGCACGAGATCGAGACAGATCAGCGAAGGCAGCTGCGCACGGGCCTCGGCCAGACCGGCACGCCCATCGGCCGCGTCGATCGCCCGACAACCCATGTCGGTCACCACCCGGTGCAGGAGCACCCGGTGCGTGCTGTAGTCCTCAATGATCAGTACGCTCTCTGCCATCACCTGTCCCAGCGCCGCCCATCGGCCGTCGGCTCATTGCCCCAAGATAGTTGGCTGCTTATGGCTCATCGGGGCATCGCGGTCGGGTCTGCATAGCCAGGATGGGTAGCCTGGCCCCTTGACCTCGCCTGCGCGGCAGCGCAGAATGCCCTGGTAATTGGGTACCACGACCGACGTAACGCCACACCTGCCGCGTGTGACCAAATCGTGAAACCGGGAACGCTTGATGGGATTCCACTGCTACCACGACCAGCCTTGTCCTTCTTGCGGCAGGTCGTATGTGCGGTTCGCGGCCTCATCAAGCTGCCCGGCTTGCGGGTCGGACGCCGCACCGGTCTACCCGCTGATCGACGAGATCCTGCACTATGCGCGCCTGACGCTGGCCACGCAGGGCAATCTGGAGCTGCCAGCCTTCCAGCCGGCGACGGATGCCGACCGCTACGTGGTGCTCGGCTACGACCTGCTGGAAGCGTTTCGGCGGATCGGCGATGTGGATCCGGAACTGGTGGCGGCCGAGGCGGTAGAGCACTATCAACTCGGCCTACGCGAGGGCGAGTCGGAGCGTGCGCACTGGCGAGCCTTCTTCGCCGCGCTGCTGGCCGGCTGGCGCGAGCAGCGTCACAGGCCGCTCGACGCACTGCCGCCGAGCAACAGCGTTGGGCTCGGCGTCGCCGAGCCGCTGGTCTCCGCGCGGCCGGTGAGCAGCCAGTCGTTCCGCAAGAAGTGGTCGCCCAAGGCATGAACGCCTGTTTTTGCTACAATGGCGCCATGCATCCATTGGCGCGCCTGGCCTTGCTGCTGAGCCTCCTCTTGTCCGGTTGTGCCCGGCCGGGTCCCGACCTGACCCAAGGCCGTCTGCGGCTGGCCGACGCGGTCGACATCCGCACGCTCGACACGGCCATCGGCTATGACACAGCGTCGTGGAAGTTCGAGCGGCTGATCAACGATGGCCTGCTCAACTACGCGGAGGAGGACGCCACGCTGGTGCCCGCCGTGGCGCGCGCGCTGCCCGAAATCGTCGGCGGCCGGCGGTTTACCTTCCACCTGCGTGACGACGTCAGGTTTCACAACGGGCGCCGCGTCGTCGCGGGCGACTTCCGCTATGCCCTGCTGCGCGTGCTCGATCCCAAGACCGCCTCGCCCGGCCGCGGGCTGTTCGAGAACATCGTCGGCGCCAAGGCCTTCTCCGAGGGCAAGGCCAAGGACGTGGCCGGCTTGCGCTGCCCTGACGACCGGACCTTCGTGGTGGAACTGGAGCGGCCCGATCTGGCCTTCCTCAATGTCATCTCCATGCCGTTTGCCTATGCCGTGCCCAAGGAGGAAGTGAGCAAGTACTCCCTGGCCGAATGGTCGCGCCACACCGTGGGCTGCGGCCCCTATCGGCTGGCGGCGTGGGAACCGGGCGTGCGCATCCGCGTGGAAAAGGTCGACGGCTTCTACGACCCGCAGCGCGGCAAGCTCAAGGTCATCGAGCAGCGCTCGGGCGTGGCCGACTTCATGCAACTGATGATGTTCGAGAAGGGCCAGATCGACGTCAGCGGCATTCCCATCACGGACATGGAGCGCATCCTCGGCGATGCGCGCTTCCGGCCGATGCTCCGCTCGATCGACGAGAACGCCATCACCTACGCGTCGATGAACTGCGAGATGAAGCCCTTCGACAAGAAGGAAGTGCGGCAGGCCTTCAACTACGCCATCGACCGGCAGCGCCTGGTGCAGTTGCAGGCCAACACGGTCAAGCCGGCGCGCGGCGTCCTGCCGCCGGGCATGCCCGGCTACGACCCGGCGCTGCCGGCCTACGCCTTTGACCCGGACAAGGCCAAGGCACTGCTGGCCAAGGCGGGCTACGAGACGAGCGCGGCCGCGGAGGCCAGCGGCGGCCGCCGGCTCGAGGTGGAGCTGACCACGCGCGACCGTCCGGCCGAGCGCCGTCTGGCCGAGTCCATGCAGAGCGACCTGGCCAAGGTCGGCGTTAAGGTGGCCATCCGCTCCATTGCCTTCCCCCAGTGGCTGGATCTGGCGGGCAAGCGCAAGCAGATGCCGTTCACCATCAACGCCTGGTTCCAGGACTACCCCGACCCGAGCAACTTCCTGGACATCCTGCTCAACGGCCGGCGCATCACCGACAGCAACTGCGAGAACCGCTCCTTCTACGACAACCCGACGGTGACGCGACTGCTGGACGAGGCGGCGCAGATGACAGACAGCAAGGCGCGACTGGCGCTGTATGGCCGCGTCGAGCGCATGGTGGTCGATGACGCGCCGTGGATCTTCTTGTACTACCCGACGCGCTATGTGCTGGTGCAGCCCTGGGTGAAGGGCTACCAGCTACACCCGGTGTGGTCCTCGCGCGAGGATCGTGTCTGGCTGGAGGGAGCCAACTGATGCCGCTTGTTAGCCCGTACGATGACTGCCGGGGGCCTTGGCTCAAGGGCAATCTGCACACGCACACGCGCCGCAGCGACGGGCGACAGGAACCGCAGGAGGTGGTCGACCGCTACGCCGCCGCCGGCTGGGACTTCCTGGCCCTGACCGACCATGACATCTGTACGCCGCCGCCGGCCGATGACCGGCTCATCTGGCTGTCGGGCGTGGAGATCAGCGCCAACGGGCCGCACATGCTGGCTATCGGCGTCGACCACGCCTACGACACCGCGCCGCCGCGCCAGGCCCTCATCGACCAGGTCATCGCCGACGGCGGACTGTGCATCCTCAACCACCCCAACTGGGGCCCTGAGTTCGTACACTGGCCGCAGGCCGACCTGGAGCACCTGCTGCGGTACAACGGCCTGGAGATCCACAACAGCGTGGTCGAACGGCTGGAAGGCAACGCCTCGGCCACTGACCGCTGGGACCGGCTGCTGTCGATCCGCCACTGGGTCTGGGGCTATGCCACCGACGACCTGCACGACCTGCCCGACGGCCCCCGCAGCTACTGCGCGGTGTGCACCGCCGAGCGCACGCCGGCCGCGGTGATGGCGGCGCTACGCTGTGGCCGGTTCTATGCCTCCACGGGCCTGGACATCAGCCGCATCGCGGTCGCGGGCAACGTGCTGACGGTGGAGGCACCGGAGGCGGACACCATCCGCTTCGTTGGCCGCTGGGGCGTTGTGCTGGACACAGTCCATGGCCCGGCCGCCAGCTACGAGGTCCGCGCGCGCGACGGCTTTGTCCGCGCCGAGTGCCATGGCAGCCGGCTCCGTACGGCCTATACGCAGCCGGTGCGCATCGAGTCCGCATGATCAACGCCACGGACAAGCAGTTGGCATGGCGCCGGGCCGGAGTGCTCGGGCGGCGGCTCTCGTCCCGGCTGCTCTGGGGTGCGGTCACGCTGCTCTGCACCACGGGCATCGTCTTCTCACTGCTCAACCTGGCGGGCGACCCGGCGCAGGCCATGGCCGGCGAGAAGGCCGACAAGAAGACCGTCGAACAGGTCCGCGTGCAGATGGGCTTCGACCGGCCGCTGCCCGTGCAGTTGGCCAAGTACGTGGCCCGCGTGGCCCGAGGCGACCTGGGCGAGTCCAGCTTCTACCGGCGGCCGGTGGCCGAACTGCTGCTCCAGCGCCTGCCGTTCACCATCGCCTTGGCGCTGGGCGGCCTGCTGGTGTGGGTCGGCATTGGCGTGCCCGTCGGGGTGTTCACGGCTCTGCGCCGAGACACCTGGATCGACCGGCTGGTGCTGGTGCTCGCGGTGCTGACCTACTCGGTGCCGACCTTCTGGCTGGGCCGCATGCTGCAACATGCCTTGGCCTATCGCCATGCCTGGTTCCCCGTGGGCAGCTTCGGCGGGCCGGCCAACCTGGTGCTGCCGTCGGTCTGTCTGGGTCTGTCGGGCGTCGGCTACTATGCTCGGCTGGTCCACACCAACATGGTCGACGTGCTGCCCAGCGAGTACGTGCGCACCGCGCGCGCCAAGGGGCTGACCGAGTGGGTGGTGCTCTGGCGGCATGCCTTCCGCTGCGCCATGCTGCCGGTGGTCACGGTGCTCGGGCTCGATGCCGCGCGGCTGCTGGGCGGCGTGGTGTTCACCGAGACCATCTTCGCCTGGCCGGGCCTCGGGTCGCAGATGGTCCAGGCCATCCCCAACCTCGACATCCCGCTGGTGCTGGGCACCGTGCTGTTCGCCGCGGCGCTGGTGGTCGTCTCCAACATCGTGGTCGATCTGCTCTACTTCTGGCTTGACCCGCGGCTGCGCGACGAGGGGCTGGTCTGATGGCACTGCTCAGCGTGCGCGGGCTGCGCGTGGCCTTCCGCTCCACCGTGGTGGTTGACGGGCTCGATCTGGACGTGAGTGAGAGCCGGACCACCGCCCTGGTGGGCGAGAGCGGCTGCGGCAAGTCCATCTCGGCACTGGCGGTGATGGGGCTCGTGCCGTGGCCGGGCGAGATCATCGGTGGCGAGATCGACTTCGAAGGTCGGGCGCTGAGCCAGCTCACCGCCGACGAGCGGCGCCGGCTGCGCGGCCGGCGTATTGGACTGATCAGCCAGGACCCGCTGGCGGCGCTCAACCCGGTGCACACCGTAGGCGCGCAGGTGGCCGAGGCGCACCTGGCCCATGGCCGCATGAGCCGGCGCGAGGCCTGGTCGCTGGCCGTGGAGGCGCTGGCCGAGGTGGGCATCCCGACCCCGGCCCAGCGCGCCCACGACTACCCGCACCAACTCTCGGGCGGGCAGCGCCAGCGTGTGGTCATCGCCATGGCCATCGCCTGCCGACCAGCGCTGCTCATCGCCGACGAGCCCACCACGGCGCTGGACGTCAGCGTGCAAGCGCAGATCCTCGACCTGCTGCGGCGGCTGCAGGCCGAGCACGCCATGGGCCTGCTGCTGATCACCCACGACTTGGGCGTCGTGGCCGAGATGGCCGACCGCGTGACGGTCATGCGCGGCGGCCGCGTCATGGAGGAAGCCGACGTGCGGCAGCTCTACGCCGCGCCCCAGCACGCCTACACCCGTGCGCTGCTGGCCGCCGTGCCGCGGTTGGACCGGCGACGCGAGCGACTGGCCACCGTGGAGACCAGCGATGCGTGACCGCCTGCTGGTGCTGCTGGCGCTCGTGGCGCTGCCGGCGCTGGCCGAGTGCGACTGCCAGGGCAACTACAAGAGCCTGGCCGCCGAGCGCGCGGCGTTGCCCCGCATCTACGACCTGATCATGGGGCTGTCGACCGAACACGGGCCGGACTACCACCGCGCGCGTACAGCGCGCCTGGACGCCCTGCCGCGGGCGCAGTGGAGCGTCGAAGACTACGACCGCTACGCCTCGTCGCAGGCGCGTCTCCGAGCCGATGCCAAGGCCGTCACCACCGTTGACGCCAAGATTGCCGCACTGGGCGCCTCACCCGCCAACACCGCGCTACGCGGGCGCTACCTGGCGCGCTGCCGCCGCTACGGCGAGGCTGCCGCGGCGCTGGCCGAGGCGGCCAAGGCCGAACCGGGCAACGCCGCCTGGGCCTGGCAAGCCCTGGCCGCCACCGCCGGCCCGGCACTGGTGGTGCGCGCGCCGAGCAGATACACGGTGGGCATCCTCGGCATCGATCTGGCGCAGCACCTGACCGCCGACTTCCGCAGCCAGCCGCCGGTCACGGTGGCGCAGACGGGTCGTGGCGCCGACCTGGAGGCGCAGGTCTGGCGCCGGCTGGGTCTGCCACCGACGCCGTTCGAGTGCCTGCCGAGCGTTTTCGAACTCAACGCGACCGACCAACCCGAGCCGTTCTACGCGCTGGCCGAACTGCTGGCGGCGGCCAACTTCCGGCGGCTGGCTTGGCACAGCTACCAGCGCGCCTGGGATCTGGAGCATCCGCTGAGCGACGACCTCGCCGCCTATCAGTCGCAGGTGGCGCTCGGCCTGCCCGACAGCGAGCGCTACGACCTCTCGGGCAGCCGGCACTACCGGGCGCGCCGCGCCGCCGTGGACTGGACCAAGGCGCTCTGGGCCTATGAGCGCGACCTGCTCCGGCGCGACGGCGACCCCGACGATGCGACGGCCATGGCGCCGTTCTATCAGGAGCACCCCAAGCCGTGAGCCAGCCTGTCCAACAGCCCGTGCTGCTGCGCGTGACCGACCTGGTCGTGGAGTACCCCGGCCGCGCCGGCGGGCCGCCGCTGCGCGCGGTCGACGGCATCAGCTTCGCCATCCCGCGCGGCCGCACGCTGGGCCTGGTGGGCGAGAGCGGCTGCGGCAAGAGCACCACGGGCCGGGCCATTCTGCGGCTCACGCCGACCGCGCGCGGCGCGGTGACGCTCGACGGCCGCGACGTGCTGGCCCTGCACGGCGGCGGCCTGTTCGAGCTGCGCCGACGCGCCCAGATCGTCTTCCAGGATCCGTTCAGCAGCCTGAACCCGCGGCTGACCGTGCTCTCGACGCTGGCCGAGCCGCTCCTGCTGCACCGCCGCGCCGCGCGGCGCGAAGTGCGCGACCGCGTGGCGGTGCTGCTCGAACAGGTGGGCCTGACGCCGGACATGATGCACCGCTACCCCAGCCAGTTCAGCGGCGGACAGCGCCAGCGCATCGGCATTGCGCGCGCCCTGGCGGTGGAGCCGGAGCTGCTCATCTGCGATGAGCCCGTCTCGGCGTTGGATGTGACTGTGCAGGCGCAGATCGTCAACCTGCTGCGCGACCTGCAGGAGCAACTGGAGCTGACGCTGCTGTTCATCGCGCACGACCTGAGCGTGGTGCGACATATCAGCGACGAGGTGGCGGTGATGTACCTGGGCCGCATCGTCGAGCACGGCCCCGGCGACCGCGTCTACGAGACGCCGCGCCACCCCTACACGCAGGCGCTGCTCTCGGCGGTGCCCAAGCCCGACCCCGAGGCGCCGCGCGACCGCATCCTGCTCACGGGCGATGTACCCTCGCCCAGCGACGTGCCGAGCGGCTGCCGCTTCCATCCGCGCTGCCCACAAGTCTTCGGTCCCTGCGCCGAGGTCGACCCGCCGGTGGTCGATGGCGTGGCCTGCCATCTGATGGGCGAGAGTCAGTCGACGTAGTCGCTGATCAGCCGCAACGACAAGCCTGCCACCTGGCACAGGCCCTTGTCGTTGGTCACAAAGGCATCGCCTCCGGCGACCGTCGCGGTCGCCACATGGATCGCGTCGGGCGTCCTCAAGGACAGCACCTCAGCGCGCAGGCGAGCCGCTCTCGCCATGGCTCGCCACCCTCAGTCATGTCCACTATAGCCTCGGCCGGCCGGCGCCGGAGTCCTCACCAAGCGGCACTCCGCGTATACTGTGGGTGGCAAGTCTGTATCGGAGGACGTACCCCATGTCGACGTTCCAGCTTCAGCCCGTACCCAGGCCCGCCTTCGCGCTGGCCGACGTCAAAGAGCCCCAGCTCTGCCGCGAGCAGTTCCCGTACACGCAAGTGCCGCGCATCCTGTTCGACGGCACACTGCTCGCCCCGCAGCCGCCGGCGGACATCTGGATCACCGACACCAGCTTCCGTGACGGCCAACAGGCGCGCCCGCCCTACCGGCCAGAGCAGATCGTCGATCTGTACACACTGCTGCACCGCCTGGGCGGACCGCAGGGGCTGATCCGGCAGTGCGAGTTCTTTGTCTACAGCAAGCGCGACCGCGAGGCACTCGAAGGCTGCCAGGCGCTGGGCTATGAGTTCCCCCAGATCACCGGCTGGATCCGTGCCAACGCCGAGGACTTCAAGCTGGTCAAGGCGCTGGGTCTGCGCGAGACCGGCATCCTCACCTCGGTCTCCGACTACCACCTCTTCCTCAAGCTCAAGAAGAGCCGTGCGAAGGCCATGGACGAGTACCTGGGCATCGTGAAGTCCGCGCTGGACGAGGGCATCGTGCCGCGCTGCCACTTCGAAGACATCACCCGCGCGGACATCTACGGCTTCTGCCTGCCGTTCGCCGAGGAACTGCTGCGCTTGTCGCAAGAGAGCGGCATCCCCATCAAGGTGCGGCTGTGCGACACGCTGGGCTACGGCGTCTCTTACCAGGGCGCGGCCCTGCCGCGCAGTGTGCCCCGCCTGGCGCACGCCTTCTGCCGCGAGCTGGGCTTCCCGTCGGAGCGGCTGGAGTGGCACGGCCACAACGACTTCCACCATGTCCACGGCAATGCCGCCTCGGCCTGGCTGTACGGCATCTCGGCGCTTAACGCCTCGCTGCTCGGCTTCGGCGAGCGCTGCGGCAACCCGCCGCTGGAGGCCGCCGTCATCGAGTATCTGCAGCTCACCGGCAACAGCGAGGGCATCGACACGCGGGTCATCACCGAGATCGCCGACTACCTGCGCGCCAACGTCCATGCCGAGATCGCCAGCAACTACCCGTTCGTCGGCTCGGAGTTCAACACCACGCGCGCCGGCATCCACGCCGACGGCATCCTCAAGAACCCCGAGATCTACAACATCTTCGACACCGGCCTGATCCTCGGTCGGCCGTTGGTCGTCGGCGTCACCGATAAGTCGGGTATGGCCGGCATCGCCCACTGGCTCAACGAGTACGCCTCGGAGTTCGCCGGCACGCGCGTCGAGCCGATCAGCAAGCGACACCCCGGCGTCCGCCGCATCTACGACTGGATCATGGACCAGTATGCCCAGGGCCGCACCACGTCCATCTCACCCGCCGAAATGATCGCCCAGACCAAGCGCCATCTGCCCGAGGTCATCGAGAGCGACTTCCAGCGCACCAAGCAGGACGTCATGTCCAAGGCCCGCCTGCTGGCCGACCGCATCGCCAAGAGCGCCGAGGCCCAGACGATGGCGGCGGAGCACATCCGCCCGTTGCTCAAACAGGTGGTGCGCTCCGAAGCCACCGTCCAGTTCGTGGTGGTGGTTGACCTGGACGGCAACCGCGTCTCGCACTACCAGACCCAGCCCGACGACGCCAGCCGCTATCGGCCCCTGCTGGCCGAGAACTTCGCCAGTCACGACTGGTTCGCCAGCGTCAAATCCAGCGGCGAGCCGTTCATCTCCGACCTCTACGTCTCCAAGTTCACCGGCGAGATGACCATGACCATCGCGCACCCGGTCCACAACCTGGCGGGTGAGGTGGTTGGCATTATCGATGTGGACTTCGATTTCGCCGAGCTGACCAAGCTGCTATCGTTCCTGCCCGAGGACATCCTGGCGGCCGAATCACCCTATCGTGTGTGAACCCGACGCGCCGCGGATCCGGGCGCAGTATGAATGGGTCGGATGACCGGCAGGCCGTCTGCCGACGGCCCGAAAGGACAACGGTAGCTTATGTTTGGCCGCAAGGGACTGACCGAGAACCAGGTGCGCGAGGCGCTCAAGGCGATCATCGATCCTGATCTGCACCGCGACATCGTCTCGCTGGGGTTCGTCAAGCAGATCGCGCTCGACGGCACCAAGATCGCGGTGACCATCGAGTTGACCACGCCCGCCTGTCCGATGAAGGACCGCATGAGGCGTCAAGCGGAGGAGATCCTCGCCGGCCTGCCCGGCATCGAGACCGTTGAGGTGACCATGACCGCGCAAGTGCGCCGCGGTCCCACCGGCGGCGCCAACGTCCCCGGCCAGCCGCAGGTCGACCCGATTCCCGGCGTGGCCAACACCATCGCCGTCACCAGCGGCAAGGGTGGCGTGGGCAAGTCCACCGTGGCCGTCAACCTGGCCGTCGCGCTGCGCCTGTCGGGCGCCCGCGTCGGCCTGCTCGATGCCGACGTCTATGGCCCGTCCATCCCCACCATGTTTGGCGTGCCGGCCGAAGAGAAGCCCCACACCACCGCGGGCGACCTGATCTCGCCCGTCGAGCGCGACGGGCTCAAGCTCATGTCCATCGGCTTCCTCGTCGACCGCGATGCCGCAATGATCATGCGCGGACCGATGCTCTCCAAGTACGTGCAGGAAGCCCTGGCGCGCGTCGACTGGGGCGAGCTCGACTACCTGGTCATCGACATGCCGCCTGGGACGGGCGATGTGCAGCTCACGCTGTCGCAGACCATTCCGCTGACGGGTGCCGTCGTGGTGACCACGCCCCAGCGCGTGGCGCTGGCCGATGTGCGCCGCGCGGTGACCATGTGCCAGAAGCTGAATGTGACCGTGCTCGGCCTGGTGGAGAACATGAGCGACCCCATTGGCCCGGACGGCCAGCCGATCCCCATGTTTGGGCGAGGCGGCGGCCAGGCTGCCGCGGCTGAGTGGGGCCTGCCCTTCCTGGGCACCGTGCCACTCGACGGGCTGGTGCCAGCCTCCGGCGACAGCGGCCAGCCCATCGTGGCCGCGCAGCCCGGCTCGCCAGCAGCGTTGGCCTGCACGGCCATCGCCGGCGCGATCGCGGCGCGCGTCTCCACGCTCGCCATGGGCGAGGCCGCACCGCAGCCGCAGGTGCGCATGCTGGACTAGGCTTGCTCGTCGCTGGTCAGGCGGCGCATGAGGATGCGGTACTCAGCAAACCCCATGCGCCGCCAGAAGGCCCGGCCAGCATCGTTGTGGGCCATCACGCCCAGGTTGACATCGGCCACGCCCCGCGAGCGGAACCAGGCCATGGCCGCCCCCACCAGCGCCGAACCCACGCCCCCGCGGCGATGCGTCTCGGCCACGTACAGGTCGACCAACGTCGCGCTGCCCGTCGCTTTGGGCGGTCTCCGACGGCTCGGCAGCCACGACGGCCCGCTCGGCCGAGTCGCTTCTGAATGTAACCTCAAACTGACAAAGCCCACAGCCGCGCCGCCGCCTTCGCGTGCCAGGAGCACATGGGCAAGAGGATCGCGCAAGAGCTCCTGGTACACGCCTTCGTAGTTTCGGGGCGGCAAAGGGCGGTATCTGGGGTCAAAAGGCACATGGAACAGCAGATGCTCGTGGTGCAGCCGTGCCAAGTCGCGAACGTCGGAATCATCGGCCACCGCAACATGGATGTTAACAGCGCCCACTGTGCCGCTCCTTGACACTACTCTCTTCGGGCCAGACACTGCAGATAGGCCGGTGCCCGGATAGCTCTGACAGATGCTCTGGTCAAGCGTTGCAGCGACCGGCCAGACGCAAGGTAGGCTGCGATGTCAACGGTAGAAGCACGAGACGTCATTCTCCGTGAAGCCGCGCGTTGTCACCCGCGGTTCGCGGCTGAGGCGATGGCTGACGCGCCCGACCTGCTCCGCCTGTGCACCCTCGCGGCCGAAGGCCTGGCGCCCGTCGACCTCGATGGCGCGGACCGGCAGATCGGCTTTCTGGCGTATCTGGTGGGCCAGGCGTGCGAGGCCGATACGGCGCCGGCGCGGGTCGCCGCGCTGCGCCGCGTGCTGGCCGAAGAGGAAGGCTTCGCCGGGCCCATCGGCGATATCGATGGCGAGGTGGATGACCCGCGCCACCTGCTGTTGCCCCACGTGGTCGCCGACCGGCGCGGCTTGCCCATCGCGCTGGCGACTGTCTACCTGGCCGTGGCCCAACGCCTGGGCTGGCCCATCGAGGGTCTGGACTTCCCCACCCACTTTCTGCTGCGCGACACGGGCGCCGAGGGCATCCTCATCCTTGACCCGTGCAACCCTGGCGTCTCGCTCGACCGCGAGGACTGTCGGCAGCTGCTGCGCCCGGCCTTCGGCCGCCTGCCCGAGGCCGCCTTCGACCGCTTCTGCGACATGCGGCTGGCCGCCGTCGTCACACCGCGCATCATCGCCGCGCGCATGCTCAAGCAGCTCGAGGGCAGCTACCTGCGCCGCGAGATGTACGACGAAGTGCGCCTGACCATCCAGAAGCTGCTGCTGCTCGACCAGGCCGCCATCGCCGAGATGCGCGACCTGGGCGAGATCCACCACATGCTCGGCGAGCACCGGCAAGCGCTGACCTGCCTGCGGCTGTACCTGGACGAGGCGCCCTACGCGGCCGACCGCGTTCTGGTGCAGCGGGTGGTGCGGCAGATCGAGCAGCAAGTCAGCGGCGCCTGAGCCAGCCGTGGTAGCATGAGGTCAGCGAGGCGGCTCCCATGCTTGATACCGTCTGTTGGCACGACGGCGCGGTGCGACTCATCGACCAGACGCGCCTGCCCGGCGAGTTTGTGCTGCTCGACTGCACCACCATCGAACAGTTGGCCGAGGCCATCGAGGTGCTGCGCGTGCGTGGCGCCCCGGCCATCGGGGTCAGCGCGGCCTACGGCCTGGCGCTCGCCGCCCGGCTCAGCTCGGCCGACACGCATGACGCGCTGCTGGCCGACCTCCAAGTGGCTCACGACCGGCTGGCGCGTACCCGGCCCACCGCGGTCAACCTGTTCTGGGCACTCGACCGCATGATGGCCACGGCGCGCGCCGCGCGCGATGCCGACGACCCGCGCGCCCTGCTCCTCGCCGAAGCCGAGGCCATCGCCGTCGAGGACATCGCCATGTGCGCGGCTATGGGTCAGCACGGCGCTGAACTCATGCCCGCCGGCGCGCGGATCCTGACCCACTGCAACGCAGGCGCGCTGGCCACGGTGCGCCATGGCACCGCGCTGGCGGTGATCCGCGCTGCCCATGCGCAGGGCAAGGTGGCCATGGTCTACGCCGACGAGACCCGGCCGCTGCTGCAGGGCGCACGCCTGACCGCCTGGGAGCTGCACGAGGACGGCATCCCCGTGACACTGCTGACCGACAACATGGCCGCCCACGCCATGCGCCAGGGCATGATCGACTGCGTCGTGGTTGGCGCCGACCGCATCGCCGCCAACGGCGACGTGGCCAACAAGATCGGCACCTACGGCGTGGCCGTGCTGGCCCGCCACCACGGCCTGCCGTTTTACGTGGCCGCGCCGGTCAGCACATTCGACTTCTCCCTGGCCAGTGGCGCGGGCATCCCCATCGAGCAGCGCGGACCCGACGAGGTGCGCGCGCTCGGCGGTGTGCGCACGGCGCCCGAGGTGCCCGTGTTCAACCCGGCCTTCGACGTGACGCCGGCGGAACTGGTCACCGCCATCATCACCAATGCCGGCGTGTTCCGGCCGCCCTACAGCGAGTCGTTGCACGGGCTGCGCGCCACGTAACGTCGGGGACGCGTTACAATCACTGTAGGTCGAGACACTCAGACCACGAGGTGTGAGATGGGCAGGTTCAATCGACGCGATCTTTTCGCGGGCTTGGTGATCGTCTTCCTGGTGGGCGTGCTGGCAGGCAAGCAGTGGTCCGATACGCGCCGGTCGTCGACCGCCGCGGCCGTGCGCGAAGGCCAGAACGTCGCGCCGCCGACAGCCAAGGGCGATGCATCCGAACTGCGCCGCTCCAGCGACACGTTCGCGCGCATCGCCGAATCCGCCACGCCGGCGGTGGTGAACATCAACTCCACGCGCATCACCCGGGGCCGCAAGCTGCGCGACCCGTACATGCAGTGGTTCTTTGGCGACCAACAGCAGCAGGATCGCACCTCGCAGAGCCTGGGCTCGGGCGTGATCGTCGACCCGGACGGCATCGTGGTCACCAACAACCATAACATCGCCGCCTCCGGCGCTGACCAGGTGGAAGTGCAGGTCTCGCTGGCCAACGGCAGGGATTTCCCGGCCAAGGTCATCGGCGCCGACCCCGACTCCGATATCGCCGTGCTCAAGATCGATGCCAAGAACCTGCCGTTCGTGGCCTGGGGGCAGTCCACTCAACTGCGCGTCGGCGACTGGGTGGTGGCCATCGGCAACCCCTACGGACTGAGCCAGACCGTCACTGCCGGCATCGTCTCGGCCAAGGGCCGGCGCGACCTCGGCGTCAGCCAGTTTGAGGAGTTCATCCAGACCGACGCCGCCATCAACCCCGGCAACTCGGGCGGCGCGCTGCTCGATGTCGACGGCCGGCTGGTCGGCATCAACACCGCCATCTTCACCGAGTCCGGCGGCTACCAGGGCCTCGGCTTCGCCATTCCGGCCGAGGTGGCCCAGGCCAACGCCGAGCAGATCCTGCGCACGGGCAAGGTGGTCCGGGGCTGGATCGGCGTGGTCAGCCGCCAACTCACGCGCAACATCGCCACCCAACTCGGCCTGGCCACCACCGAGGGCGCGCTGCTGATTCAGTTCTACCAGAACCAACCCGCCGCTGGCGCCGGCCTGCAGCGCGGCGACGTGGTCACCGCGGTCGAAGGCAAGCCGGTCAAGACGCCCGGCGACCTGCGCACCCTCATCGCCGCGACCAAGCCCGGCACCGAGATCAAGCTCAGCATCGTGCGCGGCGGCCAGACCACCAGCCTCAAGCTGCGCACGGTCCAGCGCCCGGTCTCGCCCGACGGCGAGCCCTTGCCCGGCACCTAGAGCCACGGAGGACCCATGGAGACCGAGACCACGCCAACCAACGCCCTGCCGCCCACCGAGGCGCCCGGCGAGCTGTGGCTGCTGACGGCCGACGGTTGGGCCAAGCTGGGCGACGCCGCTGTAATGCAAGCCCGCTGGACCAACGCGCTGGAGCTCAAGGGCGCCCTGGCCATCCCCGATGGCCTGCAGAACCGTTGGGTGTGGCTGGCCCACGAGGGACACATCTACCGAGCCACCTACCTGTCACACGTGGGCAACAACGGGGTGACCGAGGTCAGCCTGAAGATCGACGCCACGCTGACGCCCCAGCAGTACGCGCAGTTGCCCGCCACGATGGCCACCGACAGCTGCCCCACCGCCGACCAGTTGCGCCGGCAACGGTTCGGCGGCGAGTACCACAGCTATCGGCGCATGTTTGCCGAGCATGGCGTGCGGTTGGTCTAGGCGCGGGCTACGGCGCCGCGCCGACTGAGAGCCGTAGAACCAGATTCTGCTGCCCGACGGTCACGCGCCGCCGGTCGTACTGCGCGGAGCAGCCCGACCACACCTCGTATTCGCCGGGCGGCACGCCGTCGAGCGTGAAGCTGCGGTCCGCGCGCACCGCGGCGCAGGCGTAGACCTGATCGTTCTCCAGGATCACATGGTCCAGATGGAGCGCGCCGCTCACCGTGCCGATGACAGTCACGCCTTCGTGCAGCGCAACCGCGATCCGACGCTGGTCGCCGGCGAGCAGCCGGACGGGCAGCCGGGGCCCAGCGCGGCCGGGGCAGTCGGCTGTCAGCACATACTCGCCCGGCGGGAGGCAGGGCCAGTCGATGACACGGTCGCCCGAGACCCGCCCGAACGCCACCGGCTCGCCCGTGCGCGCGGAGTTGAGCATCACGCCGCGCGGCTCGGCCCCTTCGTTGGCCGGAGGGACCCCGGTCAGCGCCACGGTCAGACCGGCGCGCGCCGCGGGCACGGTCCAGCGTAGCTCGGCGCCCTGCTCGCCCACCGTGCCGGCCCGCATCTCCCACAGCGCATAGTCGGTGTCCTCGGGATCGTCGCCCAGATGCCGCATCAGCAGCCAGGCCCGGCGCGGCCCCATCGGTGATAGCGACTGGCAGCGGTCCACACCGATGGTCAGCGGCGCAACCATGGCCTCAAGGGCCTCGGGCACGAAGCGGCGAAGCACCGGCGGCCGGAGCCCAAACCCGCCAAACGGAGGCTGATAGGGGGCCATCACATAGGCCTCGGCCCACCAGTCCGGTGGCATGCCGGTCAGTCTGGTGTCGACGACCCGGCGGTCCAGCGTGAGCGCCGCGTTGGCTGTGCGGCCTGCTTCGACCACGACTGCGGCCGTATGCTCCGGCATGCCCGGCGGCGTGACGGACACCAGGTACTCGCCAGACGGCACCTCGACGAAGCGGGCCGTGCCGGTCTTGTCGGTCGTCGCCGTCTCGCCCGGCGGCACCCCCTCGCCGAACAGGTGCAGGTAGAGGTCGGGCTTAGGCCTGCCGGCTGAGTCCACCACCCGCACCACCACCGTGCCCGATCGGGCCGGACCCAGGTCGATGGCCACGGGCTTGGACAGCGGCAACTCCACCGTCAGCTCCGCTGGCTGACAGCCGGCCGCCGTGGCCACCACGCGGACCGGTCCGGGCGGCAGGCCGTAGGCGGCAAACCAGCCGTTGGTGAGGGCGGACAGGCGGCTCGTGATCGCGGGCGTGTCCAGGGGCGGCACGAGTGGCTGTAGCTGGAGGTAGATAGACGGGATGTCGCGGTAGGTGCGCACCTGACCGGCCAGCACCGTGCCCGGCCTGAGCCGGATGGTGATCTCTGCCTTGCGGCGCGGATCGGCTGTCGTTTCGCGTGAGGCGCAGCCGTTGGCGTAGACGGCCAGCGTGAGCGGACGGTCGTCCAGGACGTCCAGACTGAACCGGCCGTCAGCGCCGGTCCAAGCGGTGAGTTCGCGGCCCGAGCGCACCTGGGTGACCCAGGCCTGCGCAACGGGTTCGCCGTCAGGACCCAGCACCCGCCCCGACACCGTGACCAACGCCGGCAGCGTTGCATCGACTCGCGTAGGGAGCGCGGTCGCCAGGGCCACCTCGACGGCTCCGGCGGACCTCCCCGCGGTCTTCAGCGTGACGATCGCCGGCCCAGTCAGCATGTCCGGTTCGGCCACACGGTACCCGCCCTGGTCGTCGGTCAAGACGCAGTAGCCACAGGCCGCGGGCCAAGCGAGCACGGGCCGAGGATCCCTTGGGTCCACACTACAGATGACCGCGCGGTTGCGCCAGGGCTGACCATCCGGCCCGGTCACGCGGCCACTCAGCACGTCCGCGCGCGCCGACAGTACCACGTCGACAGCACGGGTGGGCGCCGGCGAACGGACCTCCTGGGGCACGTAGCCACGACGGTAGAAGACAGCGTGCCACATGCCGCCGTCCAGATCACCGACGCGGTAGCGGCCTTGCGCATCGGTCACCGCGTAGTGGACGGTCGCGGTGAGCCAGCCCGCCAGGCGCGTATCGGGCAAGGGCTCCACCGTCGGGGGCTCGTCGGGCCACGGCATCGCCGGCGCCCGCAGGCTACGCTGGGCGAACCCGCGCGCCAACTCGGGCAGACAGTCGTCGACCTCGCCTTGGCGGTGCCACCTTGGCCGACAGACGAGCACGAAGGCGCCCGCCAGCGGTCGCCCCTGCTCGTCATGGACCGTACCAGCCAAGGCGCCGGCCGGCGTCTTGAGTCGCACCGTCGCCACGCCGGAGCCGGGCATCGCGATCCTCTCGGTGGCACACCAGCCGGCCGCCTTCACGGCCACATAGGCCGCCCGCCGTACCGCGTCGGGCACGACCACGACGCCATGCTCATCGAGTCGCGCGAACCGTGCCGACGGCTCCCGCGCGTCACTTAGGCCGCGCACCTGAACCCACTGATCCCGAAGCTCCCGGCCATCAGGGCCGACCACGCGCAGACGGACCGGCGGTATCGTGGGGCCGACCCGACCATCGCGGCGGCGCGCCTTGCCCGGCAGCCGCAGCACCTGTTCCGGCAACTCTGCACCGGGTTTGACCATGCCGCCCAGGGGACTCTGCACCGGATAGGACGAGAAGACGACCCCCAACATGCCCGCCGGCAGCTCGAACGAGACCCGTCCCTCGCGGTCGGTGCGCCGCCGCGCGCCGAACGACGGCGCGGGCCAGGCATAGACCGAGTAGGGATCCGGGTACCTCATCCGCCAGTCGATCGGCTCGGCGAGACCCAGCCCCCGGGCCTCCACCGCGGTGTCGGCCGCCGGCGACCCATCGCTGTTGACCACCCGCACACGGGCCCGGGCGACGGGACGACGAGCCCACGGCCAGTCGACACCCAGCCTCAGCTCCTGGGGCACCCCGTCTGGCACCTCGAACAGATGCCGCGTGTCGACCTCGGACCCGGTGATGAACGCCTCGTAGACGCCCGCCGCCAGATCGGCGGCGAACCGGCCGCTCTCATCGGTCAAGGGCGCGGCGGCGGCGATGAACGTGAACGGCAACTCCTCGCGCCGCAGCTCAACCGTGGCGCCGACCGCCGGCAGGCCGGCCGTCTGCAGCACCACGCCCGTCACCGGCACCGCTCCGGCCACGCTCGCCGCCAGCATCCATAGGGCGGCTACCACCGCACCGCGCATCAATCCCCTCCTGCCCTCCTCACCAGCGTACACCGCGCACGAACGCCGTGCAAACACCTGTTCTTGCTGCTAGAGTCGGCGCTTTGAGATGGGGGGATCAGGTGACCCGCCGGCCCAGCAGGAAGAACTTGCGCTCGGGGTACCACAGCACCGGCGCCCCGTCGACCACCGTCAGGCTGGCATAGAGCGCCATGTCGCGCCGGCCAGGCGTGCCTGGCAGGCCCAGCCCGACCCCGTCGTGGTCCATGAACAACCGCGGCTCGTCGAACCGGATGGGCTGCTCGGCGCCCTCGGCGAAGCGGCCGGCCGCCAGGTAGATGGGTCGGCGGTGGTGACTGGTATCGGTCGGGCCCCAGCGGCCGATGTGGCCGTCGTGGTTGTGGAAGAACAGCGCGTAGTGCCCGCTGGCCGCCTCGTTGCCGCCCAGGTCGTACATCGGGCAGGGCGACAGCGGATGCAGCAGCGGCTCGCCGCCGTCACGGCACAGTAGTTGGCGCGGCGTGGTCCAGGTCTCGCCGCGGTCGGCGCTGACCGAGTAGAAGGGACTCCCAGCGGCGGTGCGCATGGTGCAGAACAGGCGGCCGTCGGGCAGCGCCACCAATGTCGGCTCCTGGCAGGCGCTGACCTCGGGCCGGCCAGGGAACGGCACGGTCAGCGCGTCCTCGTTGGCCGCGAACCAACTGATGCGCAGCGCGTCGGGCTCGGGGTCGTCGTCGAGATTGTCGAAGCGCATGAACTCCACGCGGGCATCGGCCGCGCGCCAGTCCTTGCCATCCCAGGGGATGGCCGCGAAGCTCGACCAGCGCGTGAAGCCGGCCAGGTAGCGGCCGTCGGCACCGAGGCGCAACGGCTTCTGCCAGCAGAGCATGTTGGGCGGCACGCTGGGATCCGGGTTGTCGTGGATGCTGCGCTCGACGGGCACGCGGCGCGGCGGCGACCAGTTCGCGCCGCCGTCGTCGCTGTAGATGCCGTCCACCCAGCCGGTGTGGTGAAAGAAGGTGTCGGCCAGGCCGATGTGCTGGTTGTACAGCACGTAGACTCGTCCGCTGGCACTGACCAGCGGGTAAGCCCAGCTGGCCATCTCGCCGTCACCGGCATGGCGCGGCCCGGCAATGATGCGCGGCCTGGTCCAGGTCTGGCCGTGGTCGGCACTGGTGGCAACGGCGATGTGCTGGTCGCGCGGCAGGTCGGGCGAGTAGCATTCCATCGAGCTCTGCGTCCACACGGCCATGAGCGTGTCATTGGGGCCGTCGAACACCAGGAAATGCTCGTTGCCGGTATCGGTGGCGGCCTCGGCGGTCACTTCGGGCACGTAGACGATGTAGTCGGGCCGGGTGATGTGCAGTTGGCCCGGTATGCGGGCCAGCAGGTCCGCGGGTGAGGCGATGACGGGCGGTATCTGGTCGTGCATGGTGGCTCCTGGCAGTTGGTTGGGCTACGGTTCGACCGCGCCGCCGGATCCCCTTGCGGCTCAGGGCACATCGAGGTCGACCACGGTCGTGCCGGGATCGACGCGCACCTCTTGCTTGGACCAGCCGCCGGCGCCGCGGCACCACAGTTCGTAACGGCCAGGCGGCACGTTGCCAAAGACGTAGCTGTTGTCCTTCGCGGGCCGGGTTTGCGCGTAGACACCCTCGCGCCGTAGGGCGACGGTCGTGGCGGCCGAGGTGTGCGCGATGTGCCCGCGGAGCGTGCCGCCGCCGCGGGGCAGCGGGCGCAGGTCGATGGTGTGCTGCTCGCCCGGCAGCAACGTGACCAGCGGCGCCGCCGTCGCTGTGCCGCCGGTGTCGGGGCAGACCACCACCACCTCGCGCGCGGGCAGTGCCGGCCAGGTCACCACGCGGCTGCTTGGCACCCAGGCCAAGCCCAGCAGTTCACCCGTGTCTGCATCGAGCACCGTGACCCGCGGGTGGCCCAGGCCGCCACCGGCCGCCAGCCGCACCGTCAAGCCGGCTCGGTCGGCCGGCAAGGACAGGTCGATGGCGTTGGCCCCGACGGCGAATGGCCGCACCTCAAGGCGCCACCAGGAGAGCGGCGCGCCCGCGTCGGCGGCGCCGTCGTGCCGCAACTCCAGCAAGATCTCGCGTTGGCCCGGCACAGCGCCGAAGCAGCAGTGCCCGTCACGCACGGTGCCGCGCTCGTCTGGCTGCACGCCAGTCAGCGCAACCGGCTCGATTCGGGCCTCCGGCGGTCCGACCTGGTCACCGGCGGGCGCCTGCTCGGTGGCCACGGCGTCGAGCAGCGCAGCCGAGTCGGGTGGCAGCGCCCGCAACTCGCCCTCGACCCAACTGCTGGCCAGGCACAGGTCGGCGCGGCCGGCGGCCGCACCAGTCGGCAGGCCCGCGATGGCAAGCGGCGCACCGTCCACGACGGCACGGCGCTCTCGCCGGCAGCCAGCGCCACGCGCCGCGCTACGGCCGCCGCGCCGTCCGCCGTGCGCAGAGCCACGTCGACGGTGCCCGTGGGCACATCAGGCTCGGCCAGGTCGTAGCGACCCTCCGCGTCGGTGAACACCACCCAGGACCGCTCATGCCAGGTGTCGAACGTCGCGCTGGCCACGCGCCAGGTAACGCGCAGGCACATCGCCTGCTCGACCCAGGGCTGGCCTTGCTGGTCATGCATCACGCCCGTCAAACGCCCCGAGCGTCACCAGCCCTGCAGGCACCTCGAAGGCGCAGCGGCCACGCGCGTCACTGGTCAAGGCGCGCTGGTAGACCCAGCACCGCGCGTGCGTGCCCAGCCCATCGGCCGCGGTGCGCTGGGC
>JACRKZ010000073.1 GCA_016235455.1 Armatimonadota bacterium
CCGGCGCCGGTGGCCCACAGGTGTGATGCGTCGGCGCGCTTGGGCGCCTTGAGCCAGGCCTCCAGTTGGCCAAAGGCCTGGCTGCCGAACTGCGTGCCCCAGGTGTTGACGTTGCCCGTGGCGGAGCCGTAGTGGTAGTAGAAGTGCGGGACGATGAGAAAGACGAACCACGGCGCGAGGATGGCCGCGACGATGATCCCAGCGGTCAGGCGGCGGTTGTCGGAGTGGGTCTCCGAGACCATCTTGTAGCCTTCGAGCAGGTGCGGCATCGGATGGCTGGCGTAGGTGCGGTTGAACCACCACAGGCAGGTGAAGCCGACCAGGTTCGGCGCGCCGAAGGTCTGCGGGGTGAACAGCCGCGTGAAGGTGTGCGGCGGCGACATCTCGTGCATGTCGTGGGTGGGGAAACCCATCTCGGCGCGAATGCGCGTGATCATGATGGCCAGCGCGAAGTAGACCAGGAAGAAGGCCAGGGCCACCAGCCCGGTCATACCGAGCTGTGCTGCGAACCAGGTCAGCCAGGCCACACCGGCGATGGCGCCCCAGAAGGCGATGCGGTAGCCCCGGTCCTCGGTGTCCATGGGCCGGCGCCAGACCGTCACCGCTTGGCGCACAATGGCCGAGAAGTGGTCGCGGCCGACCCACAGACCCATGAACAGCAGGCCCACGTAGGCGCCGAAGGCCCGGTCGGTCGGCCAGGGGTAGCCGCCGGCGCTGCTCCAGCCCATCTTGGCGCCGAGCACGCGCTCGGCACAGAAGATCACGTAGAACAGGAAGCTGGAGAAGGCCAGATCGATGGGCATGAGGAACGCGATGCCGATGGCCCACGGGTAGATGGCCCAGCGCATGCCCTGCAGGACGTTGAACGGCGGCGCTGGGAACCAGGCAGCCATGCCGTGGCGGCCGGTGGGCACGGTGGGCACGGCCGGATACAGCTCATGCAGGCCGGCCACCAGGGAAAGCAGACCCGCGGTGGCGAAGCCGGCCCAGAACATGCGCTGGCCATACAGCTCCCGCGGCCGCTGCACCAGGGCCAGGGGCAGCTGCAGCACCGGGTAGCTGAGCCGCTCGTGCTCAATCCAGCGCTTGCGCAGGAGCTGAGTGAAGCACAGCATGGTGAGCAGCAGCACGGTGAGGAAGGTCGACCACCAGAAGGCGGGCCGGGCCCAGCCGCGCAGATGCTCGGCGGTCCAGAACGAGCTGTTGCCCAGGTAATAGTCGTCGAAGACGCGGGGGTCCTTGATGAACAGCCAATCGGGCAGGCGCTGGAGGAAGAGCTGGTCCCAACGGTTCTCTGGACGCGCGAACTTCCACGGATGGGGCAACATGGTGATCAGGATTTCCATCATGTTGTGGCTGCAGAGCGCGCCCTGCACCGACAGCATGACGTAGACCACGATCAACTCACCGGGCCGCAGCGCCCAGCGCGGCACGAGCCGGGCGACGAGGGTATTGAGGAGCGTCAGGGCGAACAGGAAGCAGACGACGTTGAAGAACGGCGCCGCATAGGTGGCGAAGCAGTAGAAGACCACCTCGATGTGGTAATTCCAGGCCACCAGCAAGGGCATCAGCAGCGCGCCCAGCGCGATGGCTCGAAACGTCAACCAACCACGGCCTTCGGTTCGCTCCAAGGTCGTCTTCCTCCTCATACGCGCGCGACGCGATCATCCCGACTCGCGTTCGGCCACCCATGATACGGGCAAGAGGCCCAACTTTCCAGGTGGCGCGGTACAAAGAGACTGCAGGTTGGCCCCGGCGGCTACAGTTGCCGCATGACCATGACGGCTCGCCCCAGGATCTGCAGGTCGTCGCCGGGGCCGAGGTAGATGGGCTCCATGGCCTGGTTGGCCGGCTGCAGGCGCACGCGGTCGCCCTCGCGGAAGAAGCGCTTGAGCGTGGCGCTGCCCAGGTCGATGTGGGGCGCCAAGGCGACGACCATGTCGTGGTCAGTGGCGGTCTGCTGCTTGCGGCAGATGACCACGTCGCCGTCGAGGATGCCATCCTCGATCATCGACTCGCCCCTGACCCGCAGCGCGAAATGCTCGCCGCTGCCAATCTGGTTGAGGCTGACGGTGACCCAGCCCTCGATGTTCTCTTCGGCGAGGATCGGCGAACCGGCGGCGACCTGGCCCAGAAGCGGCACTTCCACCGTCTCTTCGGGCTGATAGTCGGTGTCCATGATCTCGATGGAGCGAGCCTTGCCGCGGTCACGCTTGATGAAGCCGCGCTTCTCGAGCGTCTCCAGATGGCGATAGACCGTGCACGGCGAGGAGAGGCCGACCCCGTCGCCAATCTCGCGCACCGCTGGCGGCCGCTTGTAGTTGCGCTGGAAATCTCGGATGAACGACAGGATCTGTTCCTGTCGCGCGGTCAGATTCTCGCCCATGCGTCGCCTCCTCCAACTGCCTGTTCGCAGTCTAGCACGAATCGATGTTCGCGCAAACTGCTGTTCTCTTTGACCGACGAGTCGGCGTGGAGTTGCGGCGGCTCGGCTCAGAGCTTGAGCAGCGTCCCGGCGACGGAGTGGCCGGCCAGGGCGTTGCGGGTATCGACGATGATGGGTGCGTGCTGGGCCACCAGGTGCCAGTCCACGGCGCGGTGGTTGGTGACGACCAGCACCGCATCGGCCGCGGCCAACTCTTCAGCGGTCAGCTCGACCGCGGTGAGGGCCAGGCCGTCGGTGCGCAGGCTGGGCACATAAGGGTCGGCGTAAGCCAAGTTGGCGCCGCGCTGATGGAGCAGTTGCAGGATGGTCAGCGCCGGGCTTTCGCGGATGTCGTCGACATCGGGCTTGTAAGCCACGCCCAGCACCAGGACGCGCGAGCCGCGGATCGGCTTGCTGGCGTCGTTGAGCGCGTCGGCCAGTTTGCTCACGACGTGGCGCGGCATATCGGAGTTGATGCTGTCCGCGAGAGCGATGAAGCGCGCCTCATAGTCCATCTCGCGCAGCTTCCAGGAGAGATACAGCGGGTCGATGGGGATGCAGTGCCCGCCGAGTCCCGGGCCCGGCGTGAAGCGCATGTAGCCAAACGGCTTGGTGGCCGCGGCGTCGATGATCTCCCACACATCAAGCTCGAGGCGGTCGCACATGAGGGCGATCTCGTTGACCAGGGCGATGTTGACCGCGCGGAAGGTGTTCTCCAGCAGCTTGACCATTTCCGCCGCCGCGGGGCTGGCCACGCGCACCACGGTATCCACGGCCATGCCGTAGAGCGCGGCGGCGACGTCGCCGCAGGCCGGCGTGACGCCGCCGATGACCTTCGGCGTGTTGCGCGTGTTGAAGCGCTGATTGCCCGGATCGACGCGCTCGGGCGAGAAGGCGACGAAGACGTCGACGCCGGGCCGCAGGCCGCGTTCTTCCAGGCGGGGGACGATGAGTTCCTCGGTGGTGCCGGGGTACGTGGTGGATTCGAGCACGACGAGCAAGCCCGGATGGGCGTACTGGGCGACACGTGCGGCGGCGTCGACCACGTACTGGATATTGGGGTCCTTGGTCTTGCGCAGCGGCGTCGGCACGCAGATGCTGACCGCATCCAGTTCGGCGATGGCGGCGAAGTCCGTGGTGGCCGTGAGTTTGCCGCTGGCCACCAGCTCGGCCAGGTGGTCCTGGGGCACATCGGCGATGTAGCTGTGGCCCGCGCGGATGGCAGCGACCTTCTCGTCCGACACATCGATGCCCACGACCGTCAGACCGGCTCGCGCGTACTCACAGGCCAGGGGCAGCCCCACATAGCCCAGACCTATGACGCCCACGCGCAGTTCGCGGCGCTCCAGGCGCGCGATCAGTTCGGCCTTCCAGTCTGTGGTTAAGGACATCTCTTCCTCCGGTCGTATGGTAGCCCCGAGTCCGCCTATGCGGCAAGTCGAGCGCCGAACTGGGCGTTGCCAGGACGTTAAGAGGTGGCCGGCTCCGCTTCATCCTCGGCGGCCAGCGTGCGTTGCCACGCGGCGGCGGTCTGGCGTTCCAGCCAGGCTCGACCGCCATCGTTGACAATCACCTCGTTGGCCATGCGCACCTTGTCGGCATCGCTGCCTTGGGCCGCGATGCGGGCGCGGGCGTCCGCTTCGTCCATGCCGCGCAGGTGCACGAGGCGCTGCACGCGCAGTTCAAGCGGCGCCGTGACCACCCACAGCGCGTGGCAGTCGCGGTGGTAACCCGACTCCACCAGCTTGATGGCCTCCACCACGGCCACCGGCGCGGTGCAGGCCGCGATGCGTTCGGCGCGGCGTTGGGCCACGAGCGGGTGGACGATACGTTCCAGGTCGGCCAGGGCGGCGCGCTCGGCGAAGACGATGGCGCCCAGCCGGGCCCGATCGAGCGAGCCGTCGAACCGCAGCAGGTCGTCGCCGAAGCGCTCGGCCACGGCCGCGAGTCCTGGCGAGTTGACTGCCAGGACCTCGTGCGTGAGCTGATCGCAATCGATCACGTCGGCGCCGTAGGCGCCCAGCAGTGCGGCCACCGACGACTTGCCCGCGGCGATGAGGCCGGTGAGTCCGACGATGAGCATGAACGTATCCCGCCGGGAGGCTACCACGGCGTTCACACGCCCGTCAACGTCGGCACCGCGTGGTCGGGGTACATAGCAGACAGGTATAAGATCACCGTCTGGGCCGGAACTCGATCGGCGGACGGGAGCGGTGATGATCCATGTAGGCACCTCGGGCTACAGCTACGACGACTGGCATGGGCCGTTCTACCCCGAACGGCTGGCGCCGGCCGAGCGTCTGGCCTGGTATGCGCGGTTCTTCGACTGCACGGAGATCAACACCACCTACTACCGGCAGCCGACCGAACGCCTGTGCGCCGGTCTGGCGGCCAAGGTGCCAGCGGCGTTTCGCTTCGCGGTGAAGGCCTGGGGCGGCCTGACCCACGACCACGAGGCGGCTACGCGCGCGGACTTCGTGCGGTTCGAGCGAGCGCTGGCGCCGTTGGCCGAGCAGGGGCAATTGGCCTGCGTGCTGGCCCAGTTCCCGCATGGCTTCGCGCCGACACGGGCCACCGTGGCTTACGTGCGGCGCCTGCGCGACGAGTGGCCGGCGCTGCCGCTGGTGGTCGAGTTCCGCCACGTGGGTTGGCACGACGAGCGCGCGGCGCAGCTGGCGGTTGACCTGGGGCTGGGCTGGTGCAATGTGGATGAGCCGGCGCTGCCTGGCCTCCTGCCGGCCACCGAGCGATGCACCGCGGATCCCGCCTACGTGCGGTTCCATGGGCGCAACGCGGCGCGCTGGTACAACCACAGCGAGGCCTGGGAACGCTACGACTACCTGTACGACACACAAACGTTGCACGAGTGGGTGCCGCGCATAAAGCGGCTGGCCGACGCGGCCGATAGTATCTACGTGTTCTTCAACAATCACTATGTGGCGCAAGCCGTGGTCAATGCCCGTGATCTGCTCGATGAGCTGGGCCTGAACCCAGGCGAGTCGGACGCGGCGGAGGCGGTTGATGTCAACGGATAAGCTGGTCTGCAAGGCGTGTGGCTGCCACCTGGAGCACAGTGATGTGCGCCAGTTGGCCGTCTACTACCGGAGCGTCGACGCCTCGCTGGTGGCCGTGCAATATGTGTGTCCGCGCTGCGGCGCCACCGAGTGGCAGCGGTACCAGGCCGAAGACTGGGCCGCCATGAGCGAGGTGGCCAGCGATCTGCCCAGCCCGTCCGAACTGCGCGAAGCCCTGGAGGACTCGCCCGACGAGGTCGTCGGCGCCGTGCCGCCCGGCCCCATCACGGTGGACGAGGTCATCGATTTTGGTCTGCGCATCCGCGCCCTGGCGCCCGGCGACCTGGCCGAACTGCGCGCCGGCCTGGCCTGAGCCGTCATCGACGACGCCCGGCGCGCCGCCGACTCAGCGCCCACGAGTTACCGTTCAGGTTGCGCGCGTGTGACAGCACGGCGACAGCTCCGATTGACAGTTTGCGTGCTCGGTCGTAGGATAGTAGCTCACGCCTGAGGGATGATTCTGCCAAGGTGATTCCCGGGGCGCCAAGGATGCATCGACAACCGCCTCTGTGTGGCTCGAAGGCTTGGGCAAACCGATGACCACGCGCAGCACTGTATGCTCTCAACACCCCCCGATCCTCCGGCTCGGGTGCCAGCCTCCTCCTGCGTCGAGGCCGGCATCTGGCAGCCTGCCCCCCACGACGAGCTGACGGCGGGTTGCCCCCCGTGCTCCATGCCCGCGCGGGAAGCCGTCTCCGACACGACCTCCGAGCCCTAGAGCATGCTTTGCATGCGGTGGGGCGACGAGAGAAACAGCCTAGTTTCGAGGACCAGATCGCTCATGGCACAGACCAACGGTGCGCAGTCGACACTGAACCCGCGGCTCGACGGTTTGACCCGTCGCCGCAACGAAGGGCCACGGATCTACCGCTGGGAAGACGTCAAGGACTTCGTCCCAGTGCCGAACCTGGTGCAGCTGCAGGTGCAGAGCTTCGAGTGGTTCCTGACCGAGGGGTTGCGCGAGCTGTTCCGCAGCTTCTCCCCGGTCGAGGACTTCACGGGCAACCTGAGCCTGGAGTTCCTGGACTCCAGCCTGGGTGACCCCAAGTACAGCCTGCAGGAATGCCGTGAGCGCGAGGTGACCTACGAGCGGCCGCTGCGCGTGCGCGTCATGCTGGTCCACAAGGACACGGGCGAGATTCGCGAGTCCGAGGTCTACCTGGGCGAGTTGCCCATGATGACCCCGCGCGGCACGTTCATCATCAACGGCGCGGAGCGCGTGGTGGTGAGCCAGTTGAGCCGGTCGCCGGGCGTCTACTTCAAGGACAACATCGACAACGCCGGCCGCACACTGTACTCGGCTCAGGTCATCCCGTCTGAGGGCGCCTGGATCGAGTTCGACGTCGGCAACACCAACGTCATTTCGGTCAAGATCGGGCAGACTCGCAAGTTCCCGGTGACCACGCTGCTGCGTGCCTTCCACTACTTCGACGAGGCGGAGCCGCGCACGCAGGAGGCCCGCGAGGTCAAGGCCAAGAAGGCCGACGACATCATCGGTCACGTGCTGGCCGAGCGCGTCGTGTCCATGGACACGGGCGAGATCGTCTGCGAGGTGGGCCAGACCATCACGGCGGCCATCGCCGACCTGCTGATGAACTCGGGCAACCTCACGCCGATCCGCATCGTCGACGCGCGCCTGGGCTGCTCGACCACCAAGGACCTGCTGCGCATCTTCGGCAGCCAGATCAAGCTGCATCGCCCGCCGACGCTGGCCCAGCCGGTGGTGTCGCCGCGTGGCGGCGATCCGCTGGACCTGCCCATCGGCACGCCCATCACCGCCACGGCGCTGGTGGCCATCGAGCGCTTCGCCAAGCAGCACCGCGTGCCGCCCCAGCGCCTCATGCTGACCCTCGCCCACGGCGATGGTCGCATCGAGGAGATGGACCTGCGGTCGCTCAACCGCTTCGTGGAGCACCATCCGCCGCTGTCGCGCGAGATGCTGACCGGCAAGCGCCTGGTCTCCGACCTGCTCTTCGCGGGCGAAGCCGCGCCGGTGGCGCGGGCCTATGAGCGCATCACGGGCAACATCGCCGAGCTGATTGTCGGCCAGGACCTCGACGAGCTGATCGTCATGAAGGTCGACGAGGCCATCGAGCAGACGCTCGAGGACGACCCCGTGGCCGAGCGCCTGGAAGAGACCCCAGCGGAGAACGAGAAGCTGGTGCTCGAGAGCCTCTACAAGATTCTGCGCCCGGGCGACCCGGCCAGCGTTGAGAGTGGCCGCTCGCTGCTGCGCAGCATGTTCTTCGATCCGCGCCGCTACGACCTGGCGCGCGTGGGCCGCTACAAGATCAACCGCAAGCTGCATACCGAGCTTAACCTCGACGTGCGCTACCTGACCAAGTTCGACCTGATCGCGATCATCAAGTACCTGGTCCAGTTGCGCAACAACGCCGACGCCTTCAACGTCGACGACATCGACAACCTCGAGAACAAGCGCGTGCGCGCCGTGGGCGAGTTGCTGCAGAACCAGTTGCGGCTCGGCTTCCTGCGCATGGAGCGTGTGGCCCGCGAGCGCATGACCTCGGCTGACCCGGCCACCGCCACGGCGCAGACGATCATCTCCATCAAGCCCATCACCGCGGCCATCAAGAGCTTCTTCGGCAGCGGCGCGCTGAGCCAGTTCATGGACCAGACCAACCCGCTGGCCGAGCTGGCCCACAAGCGGCGCGTGTCCAGCATGGGTCCGGGTGGTCTGTCACGGCAGAGCGCCAAGCTGGAAGTGCGCGATGTGCACCGTTCGCACTACGGCCGGCTGTGCCCGATCATGACGCCGGAAGGCCCGAACATCGGCCTCATCTCGGCGCTGGCCATCTTCGCCCGGCTCAATGAGTTCGGCTTCCTCGAGACGCCGTACCGCAAGGTCGTCGACGGCCGCCCCACCGACGAGTTGGTGTGGCTGACCGCCGACCAGGAGACCGAGCACCTGACCGGCAAGAAGCGACCGCCGACCATCGCCGCGGCCAACACCTGGGACGACCAGCAGGGCGTCTGGGTGGACACCGCCGGCCGCACCATCGCCGAAGTGGTCTGCCGCCGCGGGCATCAGTTCCCGCGCGTGCGGCCCGAGGATGTGGACCTGATCGACGTCTCGCCCAAGCAGATCTTCTCGGCGGCGACGTCGCTCATCCCGTTCCTGGAGAACGACGATGCCAACCGCGCGCTGATGGGTTCGAACATGCAGCGCCAGGCGGTGCCGCTGGTACGCACGGCGTCGCCGTGGGTGGCCACGGGCATCGAACGGCGCATTGCCGTCGACTCGGGCGCGGTCATCTGCGCCGGCCGGGACGGCGTGGTCACGCGGGTCGACGCCCGCCACATCGTCATCACCGGCTACGACGGCAGCACCGAGACGCATCACCTGCTGACCTTCGAGCGCACCAACCAGGCCACGTTCATGAACCAGATGCCGATTGTGCAGCTGGGTCAGCACGTGCGCGGGCCGCGCTCGGTGGACGGTGAAGCCATCCAGGTGCAGCCGGAGTCGCAGCTGCCCGACGGCGCGACCGCTGGCGACCCCATCGCCGACGGCTCTTGCACCGACTTCGGTCGGCTGGCGCTGGGCAAGAACGTCACCGTGGCGTTCATGTCGTGGGAAGGCTACAACTACGAAGACGCCATCATCCTCTCCGAGCGGATGGTGCGCGACGATGTGTTCACCTCGATCCACATCGACAAGTACGAGATCCAGGCCCGCGACACCAAGCTGGGACCGGAAGAGATCACCGCCGATATCCCCAACATCTCCGACGAACTGCGCAATCAGCTCGACGACCGGGGCATCATCAAGATCGGCACCGTGGTGCAGCCCGAGGACATCCTCGTGGGCAAGGTGGCACCCAAGGGCCAGAGCGAGATGACCGCGGAAGAGAAGCTGGTCATCGCCATCTTCGGCAAGAAGGCCGAGGAGATGCGCGACGTGTCCCTGCGCGTGCCCCATGGCGCCAAGGGCAAGGTCGTGGCGGTGCGCGTCTTCAGCCGCTACAAGCATCGCTGCCTCAACCCCCAGTGCGGTCACCTGCACGAGTTCTCCAAGTCGGCCGACCTGGCCGTCTGCGAGCTGTGTGGCAGCCGCGAAATCCGCAAGGAGCCGGGCGACGAGCTGTCGGCGGGCGTGAACCAGTTGGTGCGCGTCTACATCGCGCAGCGGCGCAAGATCATGGAAGGCGACAAGATGGCCGGTCGCCACGGCAACAAGGGCGTCATCTCCAAGATCTTGCCGATCGAGGACATGCCGTTCCTGAGCGATGGCCGGCCGATCGATGTCATCCTGAACCCGCTGGGCGTGCCGAGCCGCATGAACATCGGCCAGATCCTCGAAACGCACCTGGGCTACGTGGCGCAGCACCGCGGTCTCCGCTTCGAGACGCCGGTGTTCGCCTCCATCCCCGAGGAGCGCATCTTCGAGTGGCTGGGCGAGGTCTACGACGAGAAGTTCGCCGCGGTGCTCAGCGACTACCTGGCCACCGAGGTGCCCTATCTGGACGATGAGCTGACGGGCGACCCGGCGGCGTGCCGGGCTCGCCTGACCGAGGCGACCGCCGCGCTCGAAGAGATGGACCTGCTGGAACATGCCGGCCGCTTCGGGCTCGATACCGACGCGCTCATGGAGGCCGAGCCCGCCGCGCGGGTCGAGGCCGTCGTGGCGCGCATCTGGGCCAACGCCACGGCGCGCATGGGCTTCAAGCCCCACGAGGGCAAGATGGTCCTGCGCGACGGCCGCACGGGCAAGATGTTCGACCGCGACATCATGGTCGGCGTCATGTACGTGCTGAAGCTGTCCCACCTGGTCGACGACAAGATCCACGCCCGGAGCACCGGCCCCTACAGCCTGGTCACGCAGCAGCCGCTGGGTGGTAAGGCCCAGTTCGGTGGCCAGCGCTTCGGCGAGATGGAGGTCTGGGCGCTGGAGGCCTATGGCTCGGCGCACAGCCTGCAGGAAGTATTGACCATCAAGTCCGACGACGTTCACGGCCGTGTCAAGGCTTACGAAGCCATTGTCAAGGGCGAGAACCTCCAGGAACCCGGCATCCCCGAGAGCTTCAAGATCCTCATCAAGGAGCTCCAGAGCCTGGGCCTGGAAGTGACCGTGGAGTCGAAGGAAGGCCGGCCGGTTGACCTGAGCGAGCCGGAAGAATGAGTCTGGGGAGAACCCAATAATGGCGCAAAGCACCCAGTTCGATATCCTGCGGTTGGGCATTGCCTCGCCGGACGCGATCCGTTCGTGGTCGCACGGCGAGGTCAAGAAGCCCGAGACCATCAACTACCGCACCTTCAAGCCAGAGCGGGACGGCCTGTTCTGCGAGAAAGTGTTCGGTCCGGTCAAGGACTACGAATGCCACTGCGGCAAGTATAAGAAGATCAAGTTCAAGGGCATCATCTGCGATCGCTGCGGCGTGGAGGTCACCACCTCCAAGGTCCGCCGCGCCCGCATGGGCCACATCGAGTTGGCCGCTCCGGCGGTCCACATCTGGTACCTCAAGGGCGTGCCCAGCCCGATCAGCCAGATCCTCGACATCTCGGCCCGCAGCCTGGAAAAGGTGATCTACTTCGCGTCGTACATCGTCACGCACGTCGACCATGTGCGCCTCGAGGAGCACGAATCGGAGATCCGCGCGGCCATCGAGCGCGAGAAGTCGGCCATGCGCGCGCGCACCGACGAGGTCATCGCCGACCTGCGCAACGAGCTCAACGAGCGCCTGGGCCAGCCGGTCGACGAGATCGTCATCAGCGAAGACTCGCCGGTGGAGATCGGTGAGGACGGCGAGGTCGATCAGATGACCGACCCGACCGAGATCGCCCGCTCGGTCAAGCGCACCGAAGACCTCATCCGCCAGGAAGAGCAGTCGTACACCGACGCCACCAACGAGTTGGTGGCCGGCTTCGACCTGGCCCGCGCCATCACCCCCAAGCAGCTGCTCAACGACAGCGAGTATCGGCGCCTGCGCCGCTTCTCCAACATGCTCAACAAGCAGCTGGGCGAAGGCTGGTCGACGGTCTGCCGCGCCGGGCTCGGCGCCGAGGCCGTGCGTGACCTGCTGACGCAGGTCGAACTCGACTCGCTGGCCGAAACGCTGCGCGACGAGATGGAGAGCACCAGTGGCCCGCGCCAGCTGCGCGCCATCAAGCGGCTCAGCGTGGTCGAGGCCTTCCGCGGCTCCTCCAACCGGCCCGAGTGGATGGTGCAAGAGGTCGTGCCGGTCATCCCGCCCGACCTGCGCCCGATGGTCCAGCTCGACGGCGGCCGATTCGCCGCCAGCGACCTCAATGATCTCTATCGGCGCATCATCAACCGCAATAACCGGCTGCGCCGCATCATCGAGATCAACGCGCCCGAGAGCATCATCAACCACGAGAAGCGCCTGCTGCAGGAAGCGGTGGACGCGCTGATCGACAACAGCCGCCGCCCGCGGCCGGTGACCGGCTCCAACAAGCGCCCGCTCAAGTCGTTGTCCGACATGCTGCGCGGCAAGGAAGGCCGGTTCCGCAAGAACCTGCTGGGCAAGCGCGTCGACTACTCCGGCCGTTCGGTCATCGTGGTCGGCCCCGAGCTGCACCTCAACCAGTGCGGCCTGCCCAAGGAGATGGCGCTCGAGCTGTTCAAGCCGTTTGTCATGAAGCGGCTGGTGGAGTTGGAGTACACCAACAACATCAAGACCGCCAAGCGCATGGTGGACCGCCTCGACCCGGTGGTGTGGGACGCGCTGGACGACATCATCAAGTCGCACCCGATCCTGCTCAACCGCGCTCCCACGCTGCACCGCCTGGGTATCCAGGCGTTCGAGCCGGTGCTGGTCGATGGCAAGGCCATCCAGATCCACCCGCTGGTCTGCGCCGCCTTCAACGCCGACTTCGACGGCGACCAGATGGCTGTGCACGTGCCGCTGAGCGCTGCCGCGCAGGCCGAAGCGCGGCTGCTCATGCTGTCCACGCAGAACCTGTTCTCGCCGGCCAGCGGCCGCCCGCTGGTGGCGCCGGCCTACGACATCGTGCTGGGCTGCTACTACCTGACCCAGAACGAGATCCTCGCTCACGGTGAGGTGCCGTCGGACTTCCGGCCGGCGTTCACCAGTTCCAAGGGCGCCATCAGCGCCTACGAACTGAGCGACCTGCGCATCCACCAGCCGATCCTGTGCCGCGTCGAGAGCCTGCAACTGGGCTTCGACGACGACAACATGACGCTGGCCGGCCGCCGCATCTTCGAGCGGCTGGGCGCGCAGATGTCCGAGATGATGTACGGCGACGAGCTGCTGCGCTGCGGCGTGACGGTCACCGTCGATGCCGACACGCTGGAAAGCTATCGCGTCTACGACGCGGCCATGGCCATTCGCCAGGCCACGCTGCTGGACAAGGGCGACCAGCCGATGCCGCCCGCGCCGGGCAGCGTCGGGCTCAAGCGCTTCGATAGCGCCGTGGCGGCGGTCGAGCAGATGGTGGGCGCGCTCAGTTCCGGCCACGCCGGCGAGGTGGACGACGAATCCGCCGCGAGCCTCAAGGCGCTGCTCGGTCCCGTGTGGGAACGCGTCAGCCAGCACGGCTCGCGCGCCGAGTTGCGCAACCTGGCCAGCGCGCTACGCGACCAGGTCTCGCTGTGCCGCGAGTTCGAGCGCGCCGCCAACGAAGCTGTGGCTGACGGCGACCTGCCGGAGCGGCTGACGGCCAGTGTGCAGCTCATCACCACGCTGGAGGAGACGACCGTCGGTCGCCTCATCTTCAACGAGGTGCTGCCTCTGGACCTGCGCTTCCTGAACAAGCTCGTGCCGCGCGGCGAGCTGGCCAAGCTCATCGATCAGACCTATGAGCGCCACGGCCAGCAGCGCACCGTGCGCCTGCTGGAGGACGTCAAGCGACTCGGCTTCGACTTCGCCACGCGGGCCGGCGTGACCATCTCGGTGACCGACCTGGTCATCCCGATGGCGCGGGAGCCCGAGGGCCAGCTCTACTTCGTGCACCAGGGCGTGCGCGAGTTCCGCGCGGGCGCCACGCTGGAAGTGGTCGGCCGCGAGGGCAAACTGGTGCGTGCCGAGGTCAAGGAGCCGCTGACGCTGCCCATCGGCGTCGCCAACGAACCGCTGTACGACGAGGACGGCGGCCGGCGCGTACATCGCTACAAGAAGCGCGATGTGGTGGTTGGTCCCGATGTCGAGAAGTTCGCCGAGCACATCACGCTCGTCGAACTGCAGCCCGGCGACGTGATCAGCTCGAGCATCAACCGCGGCGTGACCATGTACCTCGAAGGCCTGCGCCGCCACGAGCCGGAAAAGGCTCTGCTGGTGGAAGCCGAGCTGTCTAGCAAGCTGCGGGTCTGCGGCCGTGACGGCATCGTGTCGTACGCCGAGGCCGAGGTCGAGAACCACAACCGCGACTTCGAGGAGCAGGCCATCACGCTCGGTGAGCGCACCGGCCTGATCCAGGGCTCGTGGGTCGATGCGTCCGACCGCGTCTACGACGAGATGCTCAAGGCCATCGTGGCCTATGATCCGAATAACCCGGTGTTCATGATGTCCGACTCGGGCGCTCGCGGTAACCGCCGCCAGCTCACCCAGTTGGCCGGCATGCGCGGTCTGATGAACGACCCGTCGGGCCGTATCATCGAGGACTTGGCCATCAAGTCCAACTTCCGCGAAGGCCTGACCGTGCACGAGTACTTCATCTCGACGCACGGTGCCCGCAAGGGTCTGGCCGACACCGCGTTGCGCACGGCCGACGCCGGGTACCTGACCCGGCGCATGGTGGACGTGGCGCAGGACGTGATCGTCCGCGAGATCGACTGCGGCACCTCCAACGGCGTGTACGTCGAGAGCATCTGGGAGCAGTCCCGGCGCTGCCCGACGTGTGGCGCGTTGGAGCGGCACCTGGGTCGCTACGGCCTGCACGCGGCGGAGTTCGTCGAGAAGCTCGCTGTCGCGCTCGGCCTCGATCCCGACAACGACGTCCGGCGTGATGCCGAGACCGAGTTGCGCTACGCGTATGCCATCAAGCCCAAGAAGGCCTCCGACCTGCACAAGTACGAGCGGATCGAAGAGGGCACCAAGATCCACGACTTGGTGGCCGACCGCACGTACCGGTTCGACGTCATCCACGATCCCGAGGGCTCGTGGCTGTCGGTCAAGCCGTTGCCGCAGGACGAGCCCACCGAGCCGCTGGATGAGCGCATCGCCGGCCGCAACACGATCGAGCCGATCTATCACCCGACCACGGGCGAGATGCTGCTAGGCGCCAATGAGGAGGTCGGCGACGAGCTGGCCAAGCGGTTGGCGGCGGGCCTGCTGTTCGAGCAGGTGCTGATCCGCACGGCATCCACCTGCGACAGCCGGCGCGGCATCTGCGCCAAGTGCTACGGCCGCGACATGGCCACCAAGCGCGACGTCGAGGTCGGCGAGGCGGTGGGTATCATCGCCGCGCAGTCCATCGGCGAGCCGGGCACGCAGCTGACGATGCGCACCTTCCACACGGGTGGTGTGGCCACGGGTCCGCAGCTGACCGGTGTCGTCAACGTCAAGCGCCGCAAGATGGAGGCCATGCGCCAGTTGCTCGACGACATGCAGTCGGGCAAGCTGTCCGAGGACGAACTCGGTTCGGGCGAGCGCGAGCGCAACCGCGCCATCCAGGAAATGCTCAAGGTCCTGGAAGACGCGTGTGGCGGTCTGCTACGCGTGGTCGAGTTGTTCGAGGCACGGCGACCCAAGGGTGAGGCCATCACCACGGACGTCGATGGTATCGTCGAAGACGTCACCACCGGTGGTCTGCGCAAGGTGGTCATTCGCTCGCGTCAGTCGCTGTCGGCCGATCCGATGGTCTTCAAGGGCGCGCAGTCGGCGGACACCGTGACCGACGGTCGGCGCACGCTGATCAAGGAAGGCAAGCCGATCACCCGCAAGGACCTGCAGACTCTGGAGGAGCATGGCCACAAGGACATCCTCATCCGCAAGGAGTACCTGGTCCCGTCGCGTGGTAGCCTGGAAGTCCGCAAGGGCGACGAGGTGCAGTCGGGGGACCGGCTGACGCCTGGTCCGCTCGATCCGGGCGAGGTCCTGGAGTTCCGCGGCGTCAAGGGCGTCGTGGGCTACATCATCCAGGAGATCCAGAAGGTCTACCGCAGCCAGGGCGTGTCGATCAACGACAAGCACATCGAGATCGTCGTGCGGCAGATGCTGCGCAAGCGCGAGATCGTCACGGGCGGCGACACCGATCTGCTGCCCGGTCAGAAGGTCGACCGCGCCGCATTCGACGAGCAGAACGAGCGGGTCATGAGCCAGGGCGGTCGCCCGGCCGTGGCGCGGTTCGTCATGCTGGGTATCACCGAGGCCTCGCTGGCCACGGAGAGCTTCCTCTCGGCGGCGTCGTTCCAGAAGACGACGCGCGTGCTGACCGAAGCGGCCGTGCAGGGCAAGGAAGACCGGTTGATGGGTCTCAAGGAGAACGTCATCATCGGCCGCCTCATCCCGGCGGGTACCGGCATGCCGGCCTATCAGGACACCAACTTCGACTTCGACAACGTGACGCGCGAGGACCTGCTGACCAGCATCTCGCAACCCACCGAGGAGGAGCGCGAGGAAGAGGCCGACCTCGAAGCCGAGATGCGCTTCATGGGTGAGCTGGCCCGCGACGGTGAACTGTCGTTCGTTCTCGAGGATGGCGAGGAACTGCTCAGCGGTGCCAGCCTCGACGGTGACGAGGACGACGAGGACGAGGACGAAGACCTCGGCTTCGGAGCCAGTGCCACGGTTGCCGAGGACGAGGAAGAGGCCTAAGCCTCTCGTCATCTGATGGTCCAACGGCGAGCGTTCCGCGATGGTCGGAGCGCTCGCCGTTTGGTGACCGGCGCCGGCCGCCTTGACCGCGACGCGGACCGCGGCGTACCATGGTCGGCGGCGGGCCCATAGCTCAATGGTCAGAGCAGCCGGCTCATAACCGGTTGGTTACAGGTTCGAATCCTGTTGGGCCCATGGCAGGCGCTGTCGTCCGGGCCGGTCGACAGGTGGATTGCAGGCAGTCGGTCGTTTCGCATTCGGAGCGTATTCCCATGTCAGTGAAGGCAGTTGTTGGCGCCCAGTGGGGCGACGAGGGTAAGGGTCGCGTGGTCGACCTGCTGGCGCAAGAGGCGGACGTCATCGTGCGCTTCCAGGGCGGCAGCAATGCCGGGCACACGGTCATCAACGAGCATGGCAAGTTCGCGCTCCACCTCATTCCGTCGGGCATCTTCAACCCCGGGGCCTGGAACCTGCTGGGCGCCGGCACGGCCGTCAACCCCGGCGAGCTGTTGGCGGAGATGGACCATCTGGCCGAGGCCGGTGTCAAGCTCGATCGGCTCATCATCTCCGAGCGTGCGCATGTGGTCATGCCTTACCACCAGGTGCTCGACGGTCTCGACGAGGCCAAGCGCAGCAAGGGCGGCTCGGCCATCGGCACCACCAAGAAGGGCATCGGCCCCTGCTACACCGACAAGGCGGGCCGCATCGGCCTGCAGGTGGGCGACCTGCTTGACCGCGACTGGCTGGCCAAGCGCGTCGTCGAACTCGTCGCGGCCAAGAATGAGCTGATCACCCGCATCTACGAGGCCGAGCCGATGGATGCCGAGCAGGTGCTGGAGACGGTCTGGGCGCAGGCTCAGCGGCTGCGGCCGCACATCGGCGACACGCTGGAGGTGCTCGATACGGCGGTGGCCGCCGACCAGCACATTCTGCTCGAAGGCCAACTCGGCGCGCTGCGGGATTTGGACTGGGGCACCTACCCGTATGTCACCTCGTCTTCGCCCACGGCCGGCGGTGCCGCGGCGGGTGCTGGCTTGCCGCCGTACCTGATCACGTCCGTGGTCGGCGTGGCCAAGGCCTACACCACGGCCGTCGGCGCGGGTCCGTTCCCCACCGAGTTGGAGGACGAGGTTGGCCAGCGGCTGCGCGAGGTGGGCGGTGAGTATGGGGCCACCACCGGTCGGCCCCGTCGTTGTGGCTGGTTCGATGCGGTGGCTGTACGCCACGCCGCGCGACTGAGCGGCTTCACCGAGCTGGCTCTGACCAAGCTCGATGTGCTCGACGACTTCGGTGAGATCGGCATCTGCACCGGCTATCTGCTCGATGGCGAGCCCATCTCGCGCGTGCCGCTGACCCGGCAGCTTGAGCGGGTGACGCCCGTCTACGAGACGATGCCCGGCTGGCAGAGGCCGACCGTGGACTGCCGCGTATTCGCGGACCTGCCGGCGGCGGCACAGCGGTATGTGGAACGGCTGGAGGAGATCTGCGCCGTGCCGATCCGCCAGATCAGTGTCGGCGCCGAGCGCGCGGCCATGGTCGAACGAGGGTAGGGCGTCAGTCGCCGACCGCCGACAGCGGCGTTGGCCCTTCGTCGGGCTCGAGCGAGTTGCGCACGACGCGTGTGGTGACGCCCATGTCACGGCAGGCGCGGCGGATGCGCTCCCAGGCTTCTCTTGGGTAGGTGTCGTCGATCAGCAGCACTTCGCTGACCGCCTTGCCATCGACCAGTTCGCGGATGTCGTGGCTGGTGCCCACCACCGGCACGCCCATCATGCGCAGGCCGACCGTGGACTCCTCTTCGCAGATGAGTCCGGTCGGGCGGATGCCCCACTGCCGCGTCATCAGCAGCCGTCGCAAGGCCGGCTCGGCACGATCGCTGGCGCCGACCAGCAGCACCGGACGATGGTCGGTCGCGACACTCCGCAGTCGGTCGCGCATGAGGCGCAGACTGATGCGCGTGCCCGCGAGCAGGTTGAACTGCACCAGGGCGTTGATCAGCAGCACCGAGCGCGAGTTCATCATGCTGCGACCGGTGATGGCCAGCGCCAGCACGCAGAAGCCGGTACCCATGGCCACGGCCATGAGGAAGCGGGGCAGGTCTGGCGCACTCGTGTAGCGCCAGATGCCGCGGTACACCCCGGCGATGAAGTACGCGGACAGATGCGTCGCCAGCACCAGTGGCATGGCGCCGCCGAAGCTGGCCAGCACTTCGGGCCTGGCCAGGTCGCCCTCGAAGCGCAGCACATAGGCGATGTACAGCCCCAGGGCGATGGCCGTGGTGTCGAACAGCACTTCGCCGATGCGGCGTCGATAGCGGTGCTGCGCCAGGAGCGGGATGGGCGTCTGGTTCAACAACTCGGTGAGGCTGGCGGTCTCGTCGTAGACCCGCACGCGCAGCAGGTACCAGGCCAGCAGGCCGACGAGCAGCAGCATCGTCGGCAGCAGCACCGAGGCCAGCCACCACTCCAGGTAGAGTACCGCCAGCGCCGAGGCGCCACCCACGGCGCTCACGGCGCACAGCAGGCGCACTGCCGCGGGCTCACTCATGCCGATGGCCACCAGGCGGTGACTGCTGTGATCGCGGCCGCCCTGGCTGATGGGCCGGCCGAACCACTTGCGGCTGACCGTGACGAGGCCCGTATCCATCAGCGGGATGAGCATGACCAACGTCGGCAGCGCAACGATGCTCAGGACGCTCCGTTGGCCGGTGGCGCCGGGCACGAGCAGCGTGGCGCCAGCCAGGAAATGGCCGATGAACAGGCTGCCGCAGTCGCCCATGAAGACCGATGCCGGGTAGCGGTTGTAGCGCAGGTAGCCCAGGCAGGCGCCGCCCATGGCCGCGCTGAGCGCGGCACCGACGGGGTCGCCGGTCTTGAGGCCGATGGCCGCCAGACAGAAGGAGGCGACGCAGGCGATACCGGCGCACAGCCCATCCATGTTGTCCAACAGGTTGAAGGCGTTGCCGACGAAGACGATCCAGAAGATGGTCAGCAACTGATCAAGCAGGCGCAGCCCGTCGCCCGGCAGCCCAAAGCGCAGGCCGGACTGCACCAGGATGGTGGCGGCCACGACCTGGCTGATGAGCTTGGTGTGGGGCTTGACGCTGATGCGGTCGTCGACGGCACCGACAGCGAACATGAGCAGACTCGACCCGAGCAGAGCCAGCGCGCGATGGTCGAAACGGCCGACCAGGGCGCAGGACGCGACGGTCACGCTGGCCACGATGGAGACGCCGCCCATCAGCGCCACCGTGCGCTTGCTCCAGCGGTCGGCCCGCGGGTAGCACACCCAGCCACGACGAAGCGCATGGCCGCGAACCATGGGTGTGAAGACCAGAGCCAGGACCAGCGCGAGCAGCCCGGTTACCAGGGGCATGTGCATCACATACCTGCCTCGCCCGCGCTACCGCGGTGCGTCTGGAGTCTGCCGGTAGTATGCGACCACTTTGTCAATAATGCTATCGAGATCCACGGTAGGCGTGTAACCAATGTATTGCCGGGCCTTGTCGAGGCAGGGCACGCGGCGTTGCATGTCTTCGAACCCACTAGAGAACACTTCCTCGTACGGGACGAAGCGGATACGGCTGCTGCTGCCCGTGCGCTCGATGACGCGCCGTGCCAGGTCGGCGATAGTGACTTCTTCGTCGTTGCCCAGGTTGAACACCTGGCCCATGGCGCGCGGCTCGGCCATGAGGGCCAACATGCCACCGACCACGTCGCCGACGTACCCGAAGCAGCGCGCCTGCTGGCCGTTGCCGTGGACGATGAGATCGTCGCCGGCCAGGGCCGAGCGCACGAAGTTGGGCAGGACCATGCCGTAGCGGCCGCGCTGGCGCGGCCCGACGGTGTTGAAGAAGCGGGTCACCACGACCGGCAGACCGCGCTCGGCGTGGTAGGCCAGGGCCAGGAACTCGTCCACCATCTTGGCGCAGCCGTAGGCCCAGCGGCTCTTGGTGGTCGGTCCCAGCACCGAGGCGTCATCCTCGTGGAAGGGCACGGCTTCGAGCTTGCCGTAGACCTCCGAGGTCGACGCCAGAAGGGTGCGCTTGTGGTGCTTGGCGCACAAACTGAGCACCACCTCGGTGCCGAGGATGTTGGTGGCCAGTGTCTTGACCGGCTCCTCAACGATCAGCCTGACGCCGACGGCCGCGGCCAGGTGGTAGACCTGGTCGCTGGCGCGCACTTCGCGCTCGACCGCTGCCTCATCGGTGATCTCGGTCACCACGAGGCGGAAATTCTCGTGCTCGACATACGGCAGGACATTGCGGTACGAGCCCGTGGCCAGATTGTCCAGGACACAGACCTCGTCTCCGCGGTCAAGCAAGCTGCTGACGAGGTGTGAACCGATGAAACCCGCACCACCGGTGATCAGGACCTTCACTACGTTGCCCTTCCTTCTGTCGTGCCTGACCAGCCGCCAGCCCGCCGGGGCGTCGGCTGCTCAGAACCATCTGGACCCGCTCCAAGTCTAGGCCGCATGGGCGGCGGCGTCAAGCCGCGCCGGGCGGCTCGGGACGTGGTTCGTCGGTCAAAGGCGGGGCCAGTTCGGTCAGTTGGGCCACGAGCCGGCGCACTCGCTCGCGCAGCGCCTGGGTGACGCGCACCACACAGCCGCGCTTGTCGGCGGCGTAGTCGTCCGCCCAGTCGCTCAGCGCCACCGGCTCGCCGACCCGCACGTGGGCGTCACGCCGCGCGTAGCAGCGCACGCGGCCCGAGATCTCGCGGTCCAGGCGACCTAGGACGTCGAGGTAGCGCTCGGCCGACGGATGGGCGGCGACGTAGCCGTCGCGCACGGCCTGGAAGCACTGCAGCCGGCACAGATCGCTCTCGAAGGCTCTCCAGGCCGGCTCGCGCTGCTGTTCGAGCGCGCGCTGGTGCGGGGTGCTGGGCGCCTTCGGTTCATAGAGGCGCTCCTCGACCACGCCGAACAGGCGCCGCAGCCGGTCCTGCAAGGTGCCGTCGGTCGGCAGTTCGACCTCGCTGGTGCGGCTCAGCTTGGCCAGGGCGTTGGTGTACCAGCGGTCGAGTCGCTCATCGAGCGACAGGTCGCCGCCGCCGGGCAGGCCCATGGACTGCTCCATGTTGGCCAACGCCGCGAGCCCCAGGCGCCGCAGGCGCTGGTAGCGGCCGAGCGAGCGGTCGACGGTCAGGCCGACCTGGTCTTCGAGCCGTGCCAGCACGGCCTCAATGGTGGCCCGCATATCGGGCTGATAGATGTACTTGACGGCCACGGGGACGAGCAGAACCTCGCCGTCCAGGTGGGCCTTGAGGCGGTCGCCGCGACCCCAGAAGGCCATCTGCGCGACGCCCTCGTGGAAGGGCAGCAGCGCGTCGTTGACGCCGTAGGTCTCGCCTTCGGGGAACATGACGATCTGCCGACCCTCGACCAACAGCCGGCGCGTGCAGGCAAACGACTCGCGGTCGGCGGTACCACGCCGCAGACTGTAGGCGCCGGCGCCTTGCAGGATCGGCCGGAGCAAGCCGGTCATGCGCAGCACCCGCCGGTCCATGACATACTGAGCGCGCAAGCCGAGCCGGTCAATCACGTCCCACACGGCGGTCGGCTCGGCCAGACTGGGGTGGTTAGGGCAGACGATGCCGGGCCGAGCGAAGGCCGCACGCAGCCGAGCGGCATCGTCGCTGGGCAGGAGCACCTTGTCGACGCGGGCCCAGTAGCGCCGCACCAAAGGCATGCCGAACGCCACCAGCCGATGGCTGATGGCGTCGTTGCGCGGCGGGTAGAACTTGGGCGCCGGTGTCTGGCTCATGGCTCGCTTCGCATTCTGGCACAAAGATGACATGCCTCGGGCTGACCTGCTGCTCATACTTGGCATATGACCAGCTTCGAACTAAGCATCCGTGTGGTTGTGCAGCAGCCCTGGGAAGGCGACCTGCGCCTGACGCTGGCTGGCTGGCCCGGCCAGGTGACGTATGGCGGCCGCCCGCCGCAGGCCCGTGGTTCGGCGGCGATGCAGCCGATCCTTCTGCTCACCGACGATGCTCGCCTCGGCGGGTCCGCCGCGTGCGTGTGGCTGGGCCTCGGTGCAACGCAGGACGAACTGGTCGCGCACCGTGCCGCTGGCGCCGACGACGTCATGCTGCTGCCGGCGCCGGCCGATGTCGTGCTCGCCCGGCTGACCGTGCTGGGCCGGCTGGCCGAGGCCCGCGCTTGTTGCCACGTGGCCGAGGATCTGCTCACGGCATTGGCGCATGATGCCCGCCTGCCGCTGTTCAGTCTGCGCGGCTATGCCGGGCTGCTACGCGACGGTAGCCTGGGCTTGCTCGGCCCGGACCAGGCGCGGGCGGTCGACAGCATTCTGGGCGCCACGGCGCGTGTCGAGCGGCTACTGGCCGACGGCCTCGATCTGGCCCGCAGCCACGCCGGCGCCCTTGCGCCAGCCATGGCCAAGGTCGATCTGCGCGTACCGCTGGCCGCCGCTGTGTCCACGCTGGAGGGCCTGGCCCGAGCCGGCACCATCGCCGTCGAGACCGCTGGGCCATCCGGACCGGTGTGGGTCAAGGGCGACGAGACGCGCCTGGAGCGGGCGCTGGCCAACGTGGTCGCCAACGCCATTCAGCACTCGCCCGGCGGCGGTCGTGTGACGGTCGAGTTGAGTGCCGGCGAGGGCTGGGCGACAGTCGTGGTCAGTGATCAGGGCAAGGGTCTGGCCCTGGAAGATCGCCCCCATCTCTTCCGCCGCGGCTACCGTACTCGCAGCGGCTCACTGGTGCTGGGGCTGAGCCTGGTGCGCGAGCTGGTCGAGCTGCACGGCGGGGCCGTGGAGGCCGGCGGCGAGCCCGGCCGAGGCGCGCGTTTCGAGCTTCGGCTGCCGCTCGCGGCGGGTTGACAAGCGCGCTCTCCGCCGGTACCATGGGACGGCTCTCGGCAGACGAGAGCAACTACACACCCGTGGCCCATGGCGGTCGTGGTGCCGCGCGGAGCGCCGCGCGGTGCGACCGGCAAAGCGAGACACAGGCGCCCTGGCGCGGTCCTTGGTCACGGGGAGGATGAACCGAGGAGACCTCATGGCTCGCGTTTCGATGAAAGACCTGCTCGAAGCCGGTGTGCATTTCGGGCATCTCACCCGCCGCTGGAACCCCAAGATGAAGCCGTACATCTACGGGGAGCGCAACGGTATCTACATTGTTGACCTGCACCAGACGCTCAAGGGCGTGGAGTCGGCGTGCGACTTCATCGAGAGCACGGTCAAGTCGGGCGGCTCGGTGCTGTTCGTGGGCACCAAGAAGCAGGCCCAGGACGCCATGGCCCAAGCGGCTCGGCAGTGCGGCATGTTCCATGTCACCCACCGCTGGCTGGGCGGCATGATGACCAACTTCCAGACCATCCGCGAGAGCATCCATCGCCTGAAGATGCTCAAGGAGATGGAGCGGTCTGGCGCCATGGCGCGCCGACCCAAGAAGGAAGCGGCGGGCCTGCGCGAAGAGAGCGCCAAGCTCGAGCGCGTGCTCGGCGGTATCGAGGACATGCCCGGCATGCCGTCGGTGCTGTTCGTCGTCGACCTCAAGGAAGAGCACATCGCCATCAAGGAAGCGCGCAAGCTGCGCATCCCCGTGGTGGCCGTGGTCGACACCAACTGCGATCCCGAGGATGCCGACTATGTCATCCCCGGCAACGACGACGCCATCCGCGCCATCAAGCTGATTGCCCAGACCGTGGCCGAGACCGTGGTGCAGGCCTGCCTCGAGCGCGACAAGTCGCTGTCCGAAGGCGTCGTTCGCGCCAACGCGGTGGACATGGTCCGCAAGCATCGCGAGAGCATCGACCCGCGCCTGCGAGGCATCACCGAGCCTGAGTCCGAGGTCGCCGCGCCGGTGACCGAAGCGGCCGCCGAAGAGGCCGCCGTGGCGGCCATCATCGAGGCCGACGATGTCACGTTCGTGGCCGAGGAAGCGGTGGAGGAGGCCCCGGTGGTCGTGGCTGAGCCCGCGGCCGCCGTGGTGGACGCGGCGCCCGTCGTCGTCGAAGCCGCGCCCGTCGTCGCCGAGGCGGCGCCGGCCGCCGACGGCGATGCGGCCGCCGAGTGATTCTGACCGTGGTGTTGTTTGACTGCTGGGCCCGGCTCTGCCGGGCCGCAGCCTGCTTGTGAGGATGGAAACATGGCCATCACGGCAAAAGAGGTTCAGGCCCTGCGCGAATTGACCGGGGCTGGCATGATGGACTGCAAGCGCGCGCTGACCGAGGCGGAAGGCGACCTGCAAGCCGCCAAGGACATCCTGCGCCAGCGCGGTCAGGCCAAGGGCGCCAAGCGCGAAGGCAAGGCGACGGGCGAAGGTACCGTGGTCTACGCCGCCAAGGCCGACGGCACGCAGATTCTGCTGCTCGAACTCAACTGCGAGACGGACTTCGTGGGCAAGAGCGACGACTTCCGCGCGCTGGCCCAGAAACTGGCCGACAAGGCGCTGGCCGAGAACGTCAGCGAGGCCGAGGCGGTGGGCGGCGACGAGTGGATCGACGAGGCCGTGTCGCGCCTCGGCGAGAAGATCCGCGTCGGTCGCGTCGTCAACTGGCAGATCGAGCAGCCCGGCGTGGCCGGCGTCTACGTGCATACGGCCACCGGCCGCGTGGCCGTGGCGGTGGAGCTGGGGCTGGCCGAGCCGGTCGGTGACAAGGCCGAGGTCGCCCTGGAGATCTGTCGCGAGCTTGGCATGCAGGCCACGGCCATGAAGCCGGTCTGCCTGGACCGCGCCGCGGTGCCGGCCGAGCTGGTCGAGCACGAGCGCGAAGTGCTGCGCGGCGCCGCCGACATGGCCAAGAAGCCGCCGCAGATCCAGGACAAGATCATCGACGGCCGCATGAGCAAGTTCTACTCCGAGATCTGCCTCATGGAGCAGACCTATGCTCGTGACAACACCAAGACCATGACGCAGTACGTGGCCGATACCGCCAAGGCCGCCGGCCTGGTCGCCACCGTGCGCCGCTACGAGCGCATCGAGGTCGGTCGCGGCGAGAGCTGATCGAGTCGCACGCAACGGGGTAGGTAGGGCGCTTGCCCGGCCTGCCCCGTTTGTCTACCACGAGGTGTCTCGCGGGGAGTGCCATGTCCGGGTTACGCTACAAAAGGGTTCTGCTCAAGCTCAGCGGCGAGGCCCTGATGGGCGAACAGGACTATGGCATCGACTCCGAGTTGGTGTGCAACATCGCCGGGCACCTGCGTGAGGTGACCCAGCTTGGCGTGGAAGTGGCCATCGTCGTGGGTGGCGGCAACATCTTCCGCGGCATGCAGGGCATCAAGCTGGGTATCGACCGCGTCACCGGCGACCATATGGGCATGTTGGCGACGGTCATCAACGCTCTGGCGCTGGGTTCGGCGCTGCAGGCCGAGGGCGTCGAGGTGCGCGTGCAGACCGCCATCGAGATGCGCGAGGTGGCCGAGCCCTTCCTGGTCAAGCGTGCCCAGCGCCACCTGGAATACCAGCGCGTGGTGATCTTCGGCGCGGGCACGGGGCACCCGTTCTTCAGCACCGACACCGCCGCCGCGCTGCGCGCCGCCGAGATCCGGGCCGAGGCGCTGCTGATGGCCAAGAACGGCGTGGACGGTGTCTACACCGCCGACCCGCGCAGCGATGCGTCGGCCCGGCTGCTGCCTGAGCTCTCGTATGAGCAATTGCTCGAGCTCAAGGTCATGGATGCCACGGCCACGGCGTTGGCCCGTGATGTCGACATGCCCATCCATATCTTCAACTTTGCCAGTCCCGACAACATCCGCAGAATCTGCTGCGGAGAGACGGTTGGCAGTGTCATCAGGAGAGACCGCGATGCCGGATGAAATCACCACGGACGATGTGCTCCTCGACGCTGAGGATCATATGGAGAAGTCGGTCAAGGCGACGGCCCACGAATTCAGCCTGGTGCGCACCGGGCGCGCCACGCCGGCGCTGGTGGAACATGTCAAGGTGGACTACCACGGAACGCCCACGCCGCTGCGCGAGCTGTCGATGGTGCGGGCGCCCGAACCGCGGCTGCTGACCATCGAGCCGTGGGAAAAGAACATCATCCGTAATATCGAGAAGGCCTTGTCGGACGCTAATCTGGGGCTTAACCCGCAGAACGACGGCAAGCTGATCCGCATCGCCATTCCGCCGCTCAACGAGGAGCGCCGGCGCGACCTGGTCAAGGGCTGCCAGCAGGAAGCCGAGCAGGGCAAGGTGGCGCTGCGCAACGTGCGGCGCGAGGCCAACGACAAGCTGCGCAAGATGGAAAAGGCCGCGCACATCTCCGAGGACGAGCTGAAGCGGGCCGAGGACGAAGTGCAGAAGCTGACCGACAGCTACATCAAGAAGATCGAAGAGCTGTTGGCGCACAAGCGCACCGAATTGATGGAAGACTGACGCGTTGATGCGACGACGACGGACGCAGGCACAGCCTACCGACGGCGAACTCGGCCAGTTGGCCCGGATCGACGCCAATCGTCTGCCAACGCACATCGCCATGATCATGGACGGCAACGGGCGCTGGGCACGGCAGCGTCACATGCCCAGGACCTATGGCCATCTGCGCGGGGCCGAGGCGGTGGAGCGGGTCATCCGCTGCTGCCGGTATCTGCCCGACCGGCTGCGTGAGGCCGGACTGCTGGACGGTGAGCCGGCCAGCCGCATTCGCTACCTCACGCTGTACAGCTTCTCGAGCGAGAACTGGAGCCGTCCGCGCGAGGAGGTCAACGCGATCCTCTCGCTGATCGAGCAGAAGCTGCGCGAGAAGCTCGACGATCTGCTCAACCAGGGCGTGCGCATCCGCATGCTGGGGCGCGACCGCGAACTGCCCGAGTCGCTGCGCACCGAGTTCCAGAAAGAGATGGAGGTGACCGCCGGGTGTGATGACCTGACGGTCTACCTCGCCGTCAACTACGGTGGTCGGCAGGAGATCATCGACGCCGCGCTGCGCATGGCCGAGGCCATTCGCGGCGGCCAGTTGGCACCCGAGCAGGTGGACGAGCGGATGTTCGGCGAGTACCTCTACGCGCCGGACGTGCCGGACCCCGAACTACTGGTGCGTACCGGCGGCGAACTGCGGGTGAGCAACTTCCTGTTGTGGCAGATAGCGTACAGCGAGATGTGGGTCACGCCGACCCTGTGGCCGGCGCTGAGCGCCGAGGAGTTCTACCGGGCCTTGGCGGACTACCAATCACGGGAGCGGCGTTTTGGCGGGCTCAATGGCAATGGACAAGCGGGTTGATCCCCAGCTGAGCCTGGTCGGCCAATGGCTGGCCGGGTTGTTAATGGTCGCGCTTCTGGCGGTCGATGCCGTGCCGGTGCTGCACGGTGCGCCGATGGTGCTCATCGGCCTCATGGGCGTGGTGCAGATGGGTCGCGAGATCGGCGCCGCGCTGGCGCGCCGCAGCGTGCATCCGTCCACGCCGATGATGAACTTCTGGGGGTCCATCGTCTTCCTGCACACGCTCTACTTTGCGCGCAGCGCGCAGTGGTCGACCGCCATCGAGGTCATCAACACCGTGCTCATCGCGTTGTTCCTGCTGGTGCTGGCCGCCGCGGTGACCACCGAGGCCAAGTTCCACGGCTGGGTGCAAGGCGTGCGCGACCTGAGCTTGGCGCTCGGGCTGCCCGGTTTCTTCGGCCTGGCCGTCGGCGCCGGCGCCGCCATTCAGGCGGGCCACGAGCACCGCGCCACGGCCGCCGGCTCCGCCTTGATCGCCGTGGTCGTCGCAGCCGCCTGGCTGGCCAACGGCGCGGCGGCCGTGGCCGACCGCATGGGTGTGGGTGAGGCCGAGCGGCCAGCCCGCCTGCCCGCGACCATGCTGGGCCTGGTGGCGCGCGTAGTGACCATGGCCGTGGCCATGGGCATCGGCTGTGTGGCGACCAAGTCGCTGGCCCCGGCCACGGCGCTGGCGGCCGGCGCGGCGGGCGGTGTCGGCGGCTGGCTCGGCCACCGCCTGGTGGACTGGGCCGCGCGCTGGTGCGAGGTGGATCGCTTCCACGGCCGGCTGCCGTCCCATGTGGCTACGGTCCAGGGCCTCTACGACCGAGTTTTCGACGGCGGCTTGCTGGACTACGCCGGCAGCCTGCTGCTGGCGCTGCCCGCGGTCCTCGCGGTGCTGCTGCTGATGGGTGGGTAGACAGAGATGACGCGCATCGCGCTGCTGGGTTCGACCGGCTCCATCGGCACACAGACGCTGGAGGTCGTGGAGCAACTGGGTGACGGCTACGACGTCGTGGCCCTGGCCGCTGGGCGGCAGGTATCGCTCCTGGCCGAGCAGGTGCGCCGTTGGCGCCCCAAGCTCGTGTCGGTGGCTGACGCCGCCGCGCGCGAGGAGTTGCGCGGCCTCATCGGCGACTCGACTCGCATCGTCTGCGGCGAAGAGGGTTTGGTTGAGGTCGCCACTTGGGAAAATGCCAATCTGGTGGTGGCGGCGGTGACCGGCGCGCTGGGGCTACGGCCGATCGTCGCGGCGTTGCAGGCCGGCAAGCGCGTGGCGCCGGCCAACAAGGAACCGCTGGTCATTGCGGGGTCCATCCTCATGCGCCTGACGCGTGAACAGGGCCTGCCGCTGGTGCCCATCGACTCCGAGCACAGCGCCATCTACCAGTGCCTGCGCGGCGAGGATCCGGCCACCATCGAGCGGCTGGTGCTGACCGCCTCGGGCGGACCGTTCCGGGGCTGCGCGCTGGCCGACCTGGCGGGCGTGACACCCGAGCAGGCGCTCAACCATCCGACCTGGAAGATGGGGCCGAAGATCACCATCGACAGCGCCACGCTCTTCAACAAGGGCCTGGAGGTGATCGAAGCGCAATGGTTGTTCGGGTTGCCAGTGGACAAGGTGGACGTGATTGTGCATCCTCAGAGCATCGTGCACTCGATGGTCGAGTTCCAGGACGGCAGCGTGCTGGCGCAGATGGATGACCCCAACATGCGCACGCCGATCCAGTTCGCGCTGACCTACCCGCACAGGGTGACCAGCCCGCGGTCGCGGCTCAACCTCGCGGCGCGCAAGCCGCTGAGCTTTGAGCAGCCCGACCTGGACGTGTTCCGCTGTCTGGCCCTGGCCTACGACGCCGCGCGCGCCGGAGGGCTGGTGCCGTGCGCCATGAACGCCGCCGACGAGGTGGCTGTGGAGCGGTTCCTGCAGGGACGCATCGGCTTCCTGGACATCCCGCGCGTCATCGAGCGGGTCATGGAGCGCTGCGACCATGTGGCCGAGCCCGATCTGGACGCGTTGTTCGCGGCCGACGCCCAGGCCCGCCGTTGGGCTGACGAGGAGTGTGGATGCTGACCGTCATGGGCACATCTTTGTGGCACAACCTGTCGACGTGGGTGCAGATTCTGCTGGCGCTTGGCGGGATCATCCTCGTCCATGAGATCGGCCACTTCATGTTCGCCAAGTGGACCGGCATCCACGTGGACGAGTTCGCCGTGGGGCTCGGCCCCACTGTGGCCAAATGGGAGCGCAACGGCACGCTGTACCGCGTGGCGCCGCTGCTGTTCATGGGTTACGTGCGCATCCGCGGCCTCGAGGGCGAAGAGAACGCCGAAGTGCTGCCCGGCGGGTTCTACAGCCGGCCGCACTACCAGCGTATCCTGGTGATGATCGGTGGCGCGCTGGTCAACTTGGTCACCGCGGCGCTGCTGTTCGGTCTGGTCTACACCGCCTGGGGCGTGCTCGACGAGAATGTCGATACCACGCTGGCCACGGTGCAGCCGGGCTCGGCCGCCGAGGCCGCCGGCCTCGTCGCTGACTGCCGCATCATCGCGCTCGACGGCCAGACGCTGGCCAAACCCGAGGCCATTGAGAAGGCGGTCAAGGCGTCCGGTGGACGCGAGATGACCTTCCGCGTGGTCTACCCCGACGGCACGCAGCGCGACCAGACGATCACGCCGCGGCGCGACGACGGCACCGGTCGTTACCTGATCGGTGTGGTGTTCCGCACCGACTTCGGGTTCGAGCGCAAGATCGGGCGGGTTACCCCGGGCGGCCCGGCGGCTGCGGCCGGCCTGCGGCGCGGTGACGAGATCCTGACCCTGGGTGGCCGGCGCGTGACGCACCCGACGCAGATCGTCGAGGCGCTGACCACGGTGCCCACGGCGCTTGAGAAGGCCGACGCGCGCAGCACCAAGCTGCCGCCGGTGGGCCTCACCGTCGAGCGCGGTGGCGAAGTGATCGAGATGCAGGTCACCCCCAAGGCGAAGAAGTCCGAGCGCATCAAGCCCACCGCGCCCGGCGAGAAGGCGGCGCCCGCCGCCGAACGCCCACTGGAATCGTATCTGGTGGCGGATCCCGGTTTCCAGCTGCAGCGGCGCATGAAGCGCCTGGGCCTGGCCACGGCGCTGTGGACCGGCATCACGCGCACCGAGCAGATCGTCGTCGACGTCACGCAAAACGTCATCCAGCTCTTCCGCGGCGTGGGGCTCAAGCAGGTCGGCGGCCCGGTGATGATCGTCAAGTCGCTGTCCGATGCGGCGTCCGTGGGTCTCTATGACCTGCTCACCTGGGCGGCCAGCCTGTCGATCATGATCGGCGTGTTCAACCTGTTGCCGCTGCCCGCACTCGACGGTGGTCGGGTCGTGTTCATCCTCATCGACTGGGTGGCGTCGGCGTTGCCGTCGCGCCGGCAGGTCGACCGGCGGCTGGAGGGCACGATCCACGCGGTCGGCCTGATGTTGCTGCTGGCGTTGATGGTCGTCATCACGTTCCGAGATCTGACGCGCTAGACAGCGCCGTACTGTGCCTTGGTGGGCGCCGGCGCAAGGAGTGGGTGCGATGGTGCGCTGGGCCGTGCTGCTGATGTTGGCGACGCTGACCGCGGTGAGCGCGGCTGAGGTGCTGTACGACAAGGACGGTCTGATCTCGGACAAGTCCAAGCGGCTGCCCAGCGGCGAATGGGCCGAGGTCGTGTCCGTCAAGGCCAAGCCGAACCAGCTCATCACCGTGACCGTCGCGGCCAAGGGCTTCACCCCGTACCTGATCATCACGCCGCCCAACGGCCAGCAGGTCGACCGCCGCGGCGAAGGTACGGACGTCAGCGTGAGTTTCCTGTGCCTGGTCGAGGGCGACGCCGCGGTCGTGGTGACCACCGCCGGTCCCACGGAGAAGGGCGCGTTCCACCTGACCATCCGCTCGGGACTGCTCGAAGGCAAGCTGGACGAAGGCTGCACGGTGCTGGAGAGCGGTGAGTACAGCCGCGTGGTGCCGGTCTGGTTGCCGGCCGGCGAGTATGTTGTCGCGCTCGGCTCCCAGGCGTTCAACCCGTACCTGATTCTGCATGAGGGCGATCGCGAAGTGAACGTCGACGACGACCTGGGCGCCGCCAACGGCGCAGCCAGGGCGCTGGCCCAGTTGACGGAGCCGACCCTCGTGGGCGTCCAGGTGACCTCACACGCCAAGGGCGAGAAGGGCGCGTGGCACCTGTTCATCGCGCCCGGCATTCCCGCGCTCGACCAGCCGCGCAGCGCCAAGGGCAAGCTTGAAAAGGGCGACTATGACGACGCCGGCCGCCTGTCCGACTCCTACTCGATGGTTCTGGCCAAAGGCGTGAAGGTGCGCTTCACGGCCAAGGCCACGGGTTTTGTACCCAAGCTGGTGGTCTACGACGGCGCCGGCAAGCGCGCTGAGGCCACGGTCGCCGGCGACACCGCCACGCTGACCCTCGAGAACTCCGCCGCGGGCACGCTGCAACTGCTCATCCAAGGCCAGGAGCCCGGCACCGGCGGAGACTACCAATTGACCGCCGAAGCCGACACCTCCGTGGCGGCGCCACCAGCCGCTGGTGCGGGCGGCCTGCTCTAGGCTCAGCGGTAGGCGGCGGCCCGGTCGGCCAGTTCGCGGGCCGCGGTCTCGTTGGGCGCCCAGGTCTGGATGTACAGGCCGCGTCCGCCGCAGGCATCCAGCAACGGCAGGACCTCGTCATAGCGCACGCCGACTGCCTGCACCGACTTGCCGGCCGCCAGGATGCGCCGGTACAGGTCCCAGTGGCGCGGATGGCCGCCGCTGTCGCCCACCGAGATCCGCCGCGGGGTCCACTCAATGGCCTGCAGCGCCTCGATCTCGAGCAGCGCCTCCACATGGCACAGGCAGTCTTCCCCATCCAGGTGGAACATGGCATAGTCCAGCCACGCACACTGCCGCGCCAACGCGGGCACCACGAAGCGCCGGAACACGGCGGGTGAGAACATGGCCGCGGCATCGCACTGTACCTTGGCCGTGCGGCCGGGCCCCCAGATGCCGAAGCAGAAGCAGTTGCCGCCCAGGCCGTCGCGCACCACCGAGGCGAAGTCGTCGAACACATCGAAATAGGCTTCGTTGATCTGGTCGAGCTGGTCGAGCACCCACTCCGGCCGGTCGAGCGTGTCCATCATCAGCCGTTCGGCGCCGCGCATGGCCGACAGAACATCCATGTTCTCGACCAGGTCGGGCAGGCTGGTGAGCCAGCGGCCCGCGCTCTCCGCGGCCGACAGTTCGAGCATGGCGCGGTGCCGCCGGTACGGCCAACTGGTGCGGTCGATGGCGATGCGCGGGTGCTGCTCGGGTGGGTCGGCGATGCACGGGTCCGACCACACCGTCCCGGGGTGGAGATCGAGGTGGCAGCCCACGTAGCCGGTCAGGTCGCCCGCGGCGCTGTGGGTACCCAGCATGGGGAAGGCGTCGGCCCCGTGGTAGGTGCGGCTCAGGTGGTACTCGCCGTGGCGGACGCGGTGCTCGGCGCCGAACCACTGCTCGGCCAGGTCGGCCGCCGGCGGCGGCGCGGGCAGGTCGGCCCACGGCTGGTCGGCCGGGGCGGTGACCCACAGCACCAGGGCGCGCTGCTGCCACCATGCGGCATGGTTGTCACGGGCGCTGGCCCAGTCTTCCTTCCACAGCGGATCGGTCGTAGCGCCGGCAGCATTCATCGTTGGCCCTTCCCGCGGCGCATGGTACCCAGCGGCGGCGGGCGAGTCCAGCGCAAAGTGGGAAGGAGGGCCTCGGCGCCCGGCGAACACAAGCAGGTCCGCGAGTCTGTGGGGCCGCGGCACTGCAAACGATGAGGAGCAGACGGCGATGGCAGGTAAGAAGAGCGTCAAGGCGGAGAAGGCTGCCGAGGCGCGGGCGTACCCGGTGCTCGACCATGTGAAGGTCGGCATCATCGGCTATGGTGGCGCATTCAACATGGGCTTGACCCATGGCCGGTCGATGGAGAAGACCGGCAAGATGAGCATCACCGCGGTGTGCGACCTGGACGAGTCGCGCGTGGCCGTGGCCAAGAACGATTTCCCCGGTATCGAGACGTATACCGACATCAAGAAGATGCTCAAGAAGGCCGACATCGACCTGGCCGTGATCATCCTGCCGCACAACGCCCACGCGCCGATCGCCATCGAGTGCGCTCAGGCTGGCAAGCATGTCGTGGTTGAGAAGCCGATGTGCATCAGCGATGCCGAGGCGCAAGCCATGATCGCCGCCGCCGCCGAGAACAAGACCATGCTGTCGGTGTTCCACAACCGGCGCTGGGACGGCGACTTCGTCACGCTGCGCGAGATCATCTGCGAAGAGAAGCTCATCGGCGACGTGTTCCACGTCGAGATGTTCGGCGGCGGCTACGGCAAGCCAGGCACCTGGTGGCGCAGCTTCAAGGCCATCTCCGGCGGCCACTTCTTCGACTGGGGCGCGCACTACCTGGACTGGTTGCTGCAGATCCTGCCGCAAAAGATCACCGGCGTGACCGGCTTCTTCCACAAGCTCAAGTGGCACGATGTGACCAACGAGGACGACGTTGAGGCGGCCATCCGCTTCGAGGACGGCTGCGTGGCGCATGTGCACATGAGCAGCCTGGCCATGCTGGGCAAGGAGCGCTGGCGCCTGCTGGGTACCGAGGGTTCGGTGGTCTCGGCCAACGACAAGTTCATCGTGCAGAAGATGGTCGGCGAGCGTCGCGCCACCATCGAAGTGCCCTACAAGCCCAGCAACTGGGACGGCTACTATGCGAACGTGGCCGAGCATCTGACCGCCGGCGCGGACCTGATCGTCAAGGCCTCGGAGGCCCGCCGGGTCATCGCCATCATGGACACGGCCGAGAAGTCGTCGGCCAGTGGCAAGACCGAGCCGCTGCCGACCGAGTAGTCCAGGTGTGGCCGGCGGCCTGGCGTCGTCGGCCACCCCCGACCTTTGAGGGGGCTCAACCGTGGCACGAACAACCCAACCGCGCCGCCGCGCCGAGCAGACGGAAGACACCGATGACCTGCTCTTCAACGGGGTGATCCTGGCCGACCTGGCCATCGGTCTGTTCTGGGGCGGACTGTCAGCGGGCTACGTGGCCATGAAGCACATGGGTACCAAGGTCGCCTGGCACTCCATGGCCTGGTTTGCGTTCTGGTTGGTCGGTCTCGTGGCCGTCATGGCCGGTGATGTGTTCTTTCGGCTCATCGCCGAACGTGATCAGCCGCTCTACTACCGGCTCTTCCGCTCGCAGCGCGGCGGCGTGTTGCTGACCATGCCGGTCTGGCTGGTGAGCATCGTGGTGCTGGGTGTGGCCTTGGCCTTCTCGACGGGCGACGGCGAGCCGGGCGCCAAGGTGCACATCCAGACCAACTCGACCGCCGAGCCGACGACCGAGCCAACCGCCAAGCCCGCGGACCGTTGACCGCGAGCGCTGCTTTCCTGTGAGGGACTCCATGAAACCGATGAGATTGCTGCTGGGCCTCCTGGCGGCACTGAGCCTGACGCCGTGCGTCCAGGCCCAGGAGCCGGCCAAGCCTTTCGTTCATCCGCTCTTCTGTGACAACGCCGTGCTGCAGCGCGACACCGTCTTCCCCGTGTGGGGCTGGACCCAGCCCGGCGCGCAGGTCACCGTCCAGTTCGCGGGCCGGACGGCGGCCGCCAAGGCCCAGGCCGATGGCAAGTGGTGCGCGAAGCTCGGCCCGTTCTCGGCCGGCGGCCCGTTCGAGCTGGTCATCTCCGGGCCGGAGCAGGCCAAGCTCACCAACGTCATGTGTGGTGACGTCTGGATCTGCAGCGGCCAGTCCAACATGGAGATGGGCATCAACGCCATCGACTCTCCCAAGGACGTCGCGGCGGCCAACTACCCCGGCATCCGGTTGTTCATGGTCGACAACGCCATCGACACCAAGCCGCGCGCGGTGTTGCCGGGTAAGTGGAAGGTCTGCACGCCACAGAGCGCGGTCGAGGGCGGCTGGAATGGCTTCTCCGCGGTCGGCTACTTCTTCGGGCGCTACCTGCACGAGACGCTGAAGGTGCCCATCGGCCTGATCGACAGCAACTGGGGCGGTACCATCGCCGAGGCCTGGACCAGCGGCGACAGCCTGCGCAAGATGCCGGACTTTGCTGAACAGGTGCAGTTGCTTGAGAACGCCAAGAACGGCGAGGCTGACCTGGCCAAGGCCATGGACGGCTGGTGGGCCAAGAACGATCCCGGCTCGGACGCCGCCAGGAGTTGGGCTGCCGTGGATGCCGACACCAAGGCTTTCGGTACCATGGACCTGCCCAAGACCTGGGAGGACGGCGGCTGGGGTGCCTGGGATGGCATCGCCTGGTTCCGGCGCGACGTGAACCTGTCGGCTGACTGGGCCGGCAAGGAGGCCACGCTGAGCCTCGGTCCCATCGACGATCGCGACACGACCTACGTCAACGGCACCAAGGTCGGTGCGGGCAATGACTGGCAGACGCCGCGCGTCTACAAGCTGCCGGCCGGCCTGCTCAAGGCCGGACGCAACGTCATCGCGGTGCGTGTGCTCGACACCGGTGGCGGCGGCGGCATCTACGGCCAGGCCGACCAGATGAAGCTGAGCGCCGCTGGGCTGGCGGATGGCTCGCTGGCCGGGACGTGGCTGGCGCGTCGCAGCGTGTCGCTGGATAAGTGCGGTTCGCCGCCGGCGGTGGTCGGGCAGGGCAATCCCAACTACCCGACACTGCTCTACAACGCCATGATCGCGCCGCTCACGCCCTATGGCCTGCGCGGCGCCGTCTGGTACCAGGGCGAATCGAATGTGGGCCGCGCGCGGCAGTATGCACGGCTGATGCCGGTGCTCATCGCCGACTGGCGCGGGAAGTTCGACAACCCGCGCATGGGCTTCTACACCACGCAGTTGGCTAACTTCATGGCCCGGCAGCCGCAGCCCGGCGAGTCCGGCTGGGCGGAGCTGCGTGAGGCCCAGGCCGATACCGCGGAGCATGTACGCCACTCGGGCATGGCCGTGGCCATCGACATCGGCGATGCCGGTGATATCCATCCCAAGAACAAGCAGGACGTGGGCAAGCGGCTGGCGCTGGCGGCGCTGGCACGCACCTATGGCCTCGATATCGAGTACTCCGGCCCGCAGTACCGCGCGATGACCGTCGAGGGCAACTGCGCGCGGCTGACCATGGCCCATGTGCGCGGTGGTCTGGTGGCCAAGGACGGGCCGTTGACCGGCTTCGCTATCAAGGGCGAAGACGGCCGATGGCTGTGGGCCGAAGCGGTCATCGATGGCGAGCAGGTCGTGGTCTGCTCGCCGCTGGTGGCCAAGCCGGTGGCGGTGCGCTACGCCTGGGCCGACAACCCGGCCTGCAACCTGTACAACCGTGCTGGTCTGCCCGCCGTGCCGTTCCGCACGGACACGCCCTACAGCGAGCCGCCCGTGGCGCGGCCCGCGATGAGGACCAATACGCTGAGGTAGGCTGGTCATGCCCTACAGCATCACCACCGACTACCACGTCGACCCGGCCGTGCCATGGGCGCTGCAACTGCGGCGCATGCGCGCGGCCGGGTTCGACCGCATCCACTGGTGCTGGGACTGGAACGCCAACGTCGTCTACGGCGAGGCGGGGTTGGCTCGCGTTCGTGACCTGCTGACCGAGGCCGACCTGGCCCTGGCCGACACGCACGGTGCCATCGCCGGCGAGGCCCGCGAGTACAGTGTCGATCCCGCGCAGCGCGCGGCGGGCTTGGCGCTGCATCGCGACCGGCTGGCCTTCACCGCCGCGCTGGGCGGTGACGTGGTGGTTCTACATCCGCCCGAGGGCCGGGGCGAGGAGCTAGAAGCGGCCACCGAGCGCATGGTAGCTGCCTGCCTCGAGTTGGTGCCGACTGTGCGCCAGACCGGCGTGCGGCTGGCCATTGAGAACATCTGGCCGAGCGAGCGCAACCGGCTGGTCATCGCGCGCCTGCTGTCGGCGTTTGAGCCTGACATCATGGGTTTCTGCCTCGACAGCGGCCACGCCAACGTGGCCGGCGACCTCGACTGGCTCATCGACTATGCCTTCGACCGGCTGCTGGCCGTGCATCTGCACGACAATGACGGTAGCGGCGACCAGCACCTGTTGCCGGGCGATGGCACGGTGCCGTGGGACAAGCTGACCAGCGCGCTGCGCGATGCCGGCTATGCGAAGGTGCGCAACCTGGAACTGAGCATGAGCGCGCGCTACGGCGGCGACGAAGAGGCCTTCCTAGGCGAGGCCATGGTACGGGCCGAACGCCTGGTCGGCTGCGGATAGGATGAGTTCATGAGCACTACGCCCGCGCCGGCGCCGCTTGCGCCGATCCCGTCGCCTCGCCAGATGGCCTGGCAGCGCCGCGAAGTCATCGGATTCGTCCACTTCACGGTCAACACGTTCACGGACCGCGAATGGGGGCTCGGCAACGAGGACCCGGCCGTCTTCAATCCCACCCAGCTCGACGCGCTCCAGTGGGCGCGGGCGCTGAAGGCGGGCGGCGCCAAGATGGTCATCTTGACCGCCAAGCACCATGACGGCTTCTGCGTGTGGCCGAGCGCGCTGACCGACCACTCGGTTAAGTCGAGCCCGTGGCGCAACGGCCAGGGCGACGTGGTGCGCGAACTGAGCGATGCCTGCGCCGCCGAAGGGCTGGATTTCGGCGTCTACCTGTCGCCCTGGGACCGCCACGAGCCGACCTATGGCTCCGGACAGGAGTACAACGACTACTACGTGGCGCAACTCACCGAACTGCTGACCCAGTACGGGCCAATCAAGGAAGTGTGGTTCGACGGCGCGTGTGGCGAAGGGCCCAACGGCAAGCGGCAGGTCTATGACTTCGCGCGCTTCTGGGGCACGGTACGTGACCTGGCGCCCGACGCTGTCATGTTCTCCGATGCCGGGCCCGACGTACGCTGGGTCGGCAACGAGAGCGGCTACAGCGCCGACGAGTCGTGGTCGACGGTCGACCGCTGCCGGTGGGGCGTGGGCGCCAACAACGAGCATCAGACGCGCGGCCACGAGGGCGGCGCCGACTGGCTTCCGCCGGAGACCGACGTCTCCGTGCGGCCGGGCTGGTTCTACCACGCGTCCGAGGACGACCGCGTCAAGAGCCTGGACAAGCTGCTCGACATCTACTACCACAGCGTCGGGCTGAACAGCGTGCTGCTGCTCAATGTGCCGCCCGACCAGCGGGGCCTGATCCACGAGAACGACGCGACGCGACTGGCGGAGTTCCGCGCGGTCATCGACGCGACGTTCGCCCGCGACCTGGCCGTGGACCGACCGGTCGTGGCCAGCAACGTGCGTGGCAACGACATCCTCTACGCCTCGGGCAACGTTACGCATAACGACCAGGATACCTACTGGGCCACCGACGACGAGGTGGTCAGCGCCTCGCTCGAGATGGACCTGGGCGGACCGACGACCTTCAACGTCGTGGCCCTCGGCGAGGCCATCGCGCTGGGCCAGCGGGTGCGCCGCTTCCATGTCGAAGCGCTGGTCGACGGCGTCTGGCAGCCGCTGGCCGAGGGTCGTACTATAGGCTACCTGCGCCTGCTGCGACTGGCGCCGGTCACGGCCAGCCGCCTGCGGGTGACCATCGATGACGCCCGCGCCTGCCCGTGCCTCAATACCGTGGGCCTGTTTCTCGAGCCGGCCAAGGTGGACTTTGGCACTGCCGACCGGGCCTTCGACGCCGCGGCCGGGCTCGACCTGACGCTGGCCTGCTCGGTGCCCGGCGCCGAGGTGCGCTACACGCTCGACGGCTCGGAGCCGACGGCGGCCAGCCCGCTGGCCAGTGGACCACTGCGCCTGACGGCGACCACCACCGTGCGGGCCAGGGCCTGGTACGATGGTGTGGCCAGCCCGTATCGCGCCGAAGGCACCTTCGAGGCGCTGATTGCGGAGACGCCTGGTGCGGCGCCGGCCGACGCGGGCTTCGCCTGCGCCTACTTCGAGGGTGGCTGGCAGACGCTGGACCAGATGGCCGGGGCCTCGCCGGTGGCCGAGAGCCGCGAGCCGGCCATCTCGCTCGCGCCCGCGCGGCGCGACCAGCACTGCGCGCTGCGGTTCACCGGCTCGTTCGAGGCGCCGGTCGACGGTCTGTACCGCTTCTGGGTCACGTCGGACGACGGCAGCCGCCTGTGGGTTGGCGATCGCCTGGTGGTCGACAACGACGGCCTGCACGGCGAGCCCACCGAGCGTGGCGGACTGGCCAACCTCAGAGCCGGCGCGCATTCGCTGACGCTGGCCTGGTTCCGGGCGGCCGGCGGGCAGGCTCTGGCGGTCGAGTGGGCCGGCCCGGGCATGGCGCGGAGGCCGCTTGGCTCTTGACCACAAGCCGCCCAAGCGGCGATGATGCAGACATGGCCAGCTACCAGTGCATTCGTATCGGTGACGAGGTCGTGGCGTTCGTCTGGAGCGAGCGCGGCGTGCAGCGCGTGTGCCTGCCACAGCCCTCGCGCGAGGCGGCGCTGGCCGCGGTCGGCGTGCGCGCGGACACGGGCGAATCGTGCCACAGCGAACTCGCTGGCCTGTTGGAGCGTTTCTATCAGGGGCAACCGGTCGACTTTGGCGCGATAGCGCTCGACCTGGGCCGGCAGACATCGTTCACCGCCGCGGTGCGCGCGCGTGTGCTGGCGCTGGGCTGGGGCCAGACCGCCACCTACGGCGACGTGGCCACGGCGGCCGGCAGCCCGCGAGGCGCCCGCGCCGTCGGCCAGGTCATGGCGCGCAATCCGGTGCCGCCGCTGATCCCTTGCCACCGCGTGCTCGGTAGCCAGGGACTGGGCGGCTACGGCGGCGGGCTGGCTCTGAAGAGCCGGTTGCTGGAGTGGGAGAGAGGTTGATGCGCGAGTTCGTCATCCGCTGGATCGGCAATGCCATGATCCTGCTGATCGTGGCCAACGCGCTGCACGGCCAGCCGGGCCAGCCGGACCCGGTGGTGGTGCACGGCTTTGGCGCAGCCTTCCTCGGCGTGGCGCTGGTCACCGTGCTGAATCTGGTGCTGCAGCCCATGGTCAGCGTCGTCAAGGCGCTGGGCTGCCTGGTCAACCTGATCACCATCGGCGTCTTCGGCTGGTTGGTGTCGTTCGGCTTCTGGGCGCTGGCATTCTTCCTGGTCGGCTTCATGACCCGGCCGCTGGGCGACGACTTCCGTATTGAGAGCTTCGGCGCGGCGGCCGCCGCGGCGTTCTGGATGGCGCTGGGCAACGGCCTGCTGAGCATGGCGGTCCATCGCCGCGAGGACGATGAGGGACGAGAGAGGGAGCGGTGATTCGCGCATGACGCCGACCCAACTGGTCATCGTCACAGGCATGTCTGGCGCTGGCAAGTCCACCGCCATCCGCTGCCTGGAGGAGATGAGCTACTTCACCATCGACAACATGCCGCCGTCGCTGCTGCCTACCTTCGTGCAGCTCTGCGCGACCCAGGAGCGCCCGGTATCGCATGTGGCGGCGGTGATCGATGTGCGCGGCGGCGAGTTCTTCGACGACATTGTCTCCGCGCTCGATGAGCTGGACCAGGCCGGTTCGCCCTATCGCATCGTCTTCCTCGACGCGAGCACCGAGGTGCTGCTGTCGCGGTTCAAGGAACACCGTGTCCGCCATCCGCTACAGAGCGACGGCCGGTCGTTGCTCGATGCCATCGAGGCCGAACGCGAATTGCTGGGTGAGCTCAAGGGTCGGGCCAGCGTCGTGCTCGACACCAGCGCCGAGACCGTGCGTGCGCTGCGCGGCGAGTTGACCAAGCTGTTTCCCGTGCGCGACGGCGGCAACGAGATGATGGTCCACATCGTCTCGTTCGGCTACAAGCACGGCATGCCGGCCGACGTCGACTACGTGTTCGACGTCCGCTACCTGCGCAACCCGCACCACGATCCCGAGCTGCGCCCGTTCACCGGCGATGATCCGCGCGTGCGCGCCTACGTCGAGGAAGACCCGCGCACCGCGGAGATCCGCGCACGGCTCTGCGACTTCGTGGACTTCGTGCTGCCTCAGCACTATGAGGAAGGGCGGCGCTACGTGAGTATCGGCATCGGCTGCACCGGCGGCAAGCATCGCAGCCGCGTAGTGGCGGCGTATCTCGCGGAGCATCTGGAGGCGCAAGGCTATCGCGTGGTGCGTCAGCATCGTGACCGCTACCGCGAGGGCCAGGGCTGGGGCTGACCCTTCACCGCGGCGCGTTGCCGCAGCACACTAGAAATGGGTCTGGCAACCCGGAGGTCGTAGCGATGGCCGAATCTGGCACCGAGAATCAGGTAGCGCTCACCGCGCCGCCCATCCACGAGCCCGAACTGTGTGGCGGGTGCCTGATGTGTTGGGTGTACTGCCCCGAGGACGCCATCATCGTCGAACGCGGCCGCATCGTGGGTGTCGACCCGCAGGCCTGCGCGCGCTGCGGCCAGTGCGTGCTCGTCTGTCAGCCCACGCGTCACGCCCGTCACTGGCCCGACGCCTAACCGATCACCAGCGCCAGACACGGTGCCAGCCCGGTGGCCCGCACCTGGCCTGCCAGCGCCGTGACATCGGCCAGACCGCCCACCAGCAGCAGCGGCGCTGCCCAGCGGTCGGGATGGGCGGCGATGTCGAAACACACCGGCCAGCCCAGACGGCGGCTCAGCGCCACCAGCAACTCGTCGGCCGCCTGGCACGACACAGCCCCCGCCAGCGCCACCGGCTGTGCCGACAGCACAGGCAGAACCGCCTCGACCGACGCCGTACCCGTCAGCCGCCAGCCTCGCGACCAGGGGCCAGCCAGCGCCACGACTTCGCCCGCATCCGCCGGCTCGGGCGCCGGCTCGGCGGCTGGCGCGAGCGACTGCTTCACCCAGCGGATGGCAGCCAGTGAGGTGCCGTCGCCCAGAGCGGCGCGCACCAGGTGCAATGGCCGTTCGGGCTCCACCTCAAGCGCTGCCAGAATGCGGCGATGGGCCTCATCGCCGAGTAGTTCGGCGCAGTCGATGTCGCCACGATCGAGGAGTGCCATGACATGCGTGTTCAGGCGCGCGATGGTCACTCCAGCTTCCCTGGCGGCCTCATCCAGCGTGTGCCCACGGCGAATCATCCGCACGCCGGCCTCGAAGGGATCGCTCGGCGGCGCGGCGGTGGCGGCGGGCAGTGGCGCGGTTGGCATTTCGTGGGGCTGAGTCTGCTCGGCCCAGGCCAGGAGTACGGGCAGCAGGGAGGCGCCATGGCGCTCGGCGAAGGCCGGCCCGGCGCCAGACAGGGCGCCCATGGACTGGACCGTATCGGGCCGGTGACGGCACAGGAGGCGTAGCAGGCGGTCGGCACAGATGGTCCGGGCCGGCACGCCCTCGTCGCGCGAGCGCTGCGTGCGCCAGGCGCGCAACTGCTCAAAGAGCGTCATCTCCTCGGCCGTGAGCTGATGGTCTTCGGGCGGCGGTGGGGGCGCGGCCGCGGGGGGCACGCTGGAGGGTGCCGGCTCGCGCAGCAGTTCCAGGATAGCCTCGCCATACAGCTCAATCTTGCGCGGGCCGATGCCGTTGATCCGTTCGAGGTCGGCCAGACGGCGCGGTCGGCACTGGGCCAGCTCGGCCAGCGCGCGCTTGGACAGGACCATGAAGGGCGGCACGCCGTCTTCGGCGGCCTGGTCGCGGCACCAGACACGGAGCCGCTCGTGGAGCGCCTCATCATCAACCGACAGGTCGTCGGCCGGCGTCGGCTGAGGAGCGCCGTGTGCCGGGCGCAGGCACGGCAGGGCGATCGGCCGTGCCTCGTCGGCGAGTGCCGCGCGGCCATGGCGGGTGAGGGCCATGACCGGCTTGTCGCCATTGATCGGCTTGAGCCACCCATCGAGCACGAGGTTGTCGATGGCGTCGAGCACGGTCTTCGTGGGCCACGCCTTCAACTGGCCGTAGGTGGGCAGATTGCGCGCCCATGGCTCGACCGTCCGGGCCTTACTGCCCGACAGAATGCCACCCAGACGCACGCGGCCCAGGCCGTGGCGAGCCGCACCGACCGTGGTCAGGATGGTTCGCGCCACCTCGGTCTCGGCGGGTGTGGTGGCGGGATCGACAGCGGGTTCGGGGTCATCGGCGGCCATCTGCAGCGGGTCCGGCTCCTCGGGATCGCCGAAGTAGCCGAGCAGGAACCGGCGGCGTGACGGGGCGGTCTCGCAGTAGCGCACCATGGCGCCCACCTGGCTCTCGCGCAGGCGTCGACGCTGGTGCTGCAGCTCCACGAAGCGGTCCACGTCGCGGGAGGCGAGTTGGCCGGGCCGCAAGGTGTAGCGGCCCGTGCCGTCGTCCACGCCGAAGTCGTCAACCAGGCCCAGGCGCTCCAGGTAGTCGATGGCCCCGCGCGCCTGCGTATCGCTGAGGCTGGCGTCCTGCGCGGCTTCGTTGAGCGATCGCGCGCCGTGCCGCAGCGCCTCCAGCGTGGCGCGGAGCTGCTCGGCGCCCATCTCCTCATGCTCGATGAACCAGTACTGCAGTCCGGCATCGGTCGGGTGGTAGAGCATGATGCAGCGCGCCGGTTGGCCATCGCGGCCGGCGCGGCCGGCCTCCTGGTAGTAGGCTTCGATCGAGCCGGGCATGGTCCAGTGGATGACGAACCGTACCTCGGACTTGTCGATGCCCATGCCAAAGGCGTTGGTGGCCACGACGATGGCGTCGGGATGGCTCATGAACAGGTCTTGCGCGGCGCTGCGCTCGCCCGCGGGCAGGCCGGCGTGGTAGAACACCGTCGGGCGGTGGGTGCGCTCGCCGATGTGCTGGGCCAGCCCTTCGGCGGCCTTGCGCGTGCCGCTGTAGATGATGCCACTGCCCGGCATCTCGTCGAGCAGCCGGTCGAGCTGGAGGAGTTTGCCGTCCTCGGTGGGCGCGTAGCGGATCTCGAAGGTCAGGTTCGGGCGGTTGAACCCCGACACGGCGCGCGGCAAGTCGGGCCGGCCGAGCTGCTTGGCGATGTCGTCCTGCACGTCCAGCGTGGCGGTGGCGGTCAGTGCCACGAGCGGCGGCTGGCCCAGGTCTTCCAGCACCTCGCCCATGAGCAGGTAGTCGGGCCGGAAATCGTGACCCCACTGGCTGATGCAGTGGGCCTCATCCACCACGAAGCGCTGGATGCAGACCTCGCGCAGCCGGCGGCGGAAACCCGACAGGCGGAAGCGCTCGGGCGCCACGTACAGCAGCTTGACGCGGCCCGTCACGGCATCGGACAGGGCGCGGCGCTGCTCGTCGGCGCCCATGGCGGAGTTGATGCAGGCGGCCGCGCCCGGCCAGCGCTGGTTGAGCGACTCCACCTGGTCCTTCATCAGCGCGATGAGCGGGCTGACCACCAGCGTCAGTGGCGGCAGTTCCAGCGCCGGCAGTTGGAAGCAGAGCGACTTGCCGCTGCCGGTCGGGCGCACGACCAGTCGGTCCTCGCCGCGCAACACGGCACCAACCACCTCGCCCTGATGGGGCAGGTAGCAGGGGAAACCGAACCACCTCGCCAGCGCGTCGTCCAGTTCGGTGGCGTCAAGGCTCAAGCGCGCCAGGGCGGCCTGTGCCTCGCTGGCCATGTACGGATCCTCCCAACGCTTTGTTCAAAGCGGAGCATGCAGATGACCATGGAGCACAGCCGCCCGCGACCGCGCGCGACGAGTCGACCAACGCACAGCCGACGGCGGCTGTGCTCCATGGTCATTCGCGCAGGCGACCTTAGTGCTTCCTCAGCAGCCACTTGACCACGCCGAGAATGCCCTGACGCCAGGCCACGCGGTGGGTGATGCCCGTGGCGCCGGCGATCTCCGCCTTGTGCTCCAGGTACCACTGGTAGCTGCGGATCAGTGCGTCGGCGTTGGAATACTTGGGATTCCAGCCCAGTTGGGACTCGATCTTCTCGGTGGAGACAAACGAATCCGTGTCGGCCGTGCCGTACACCCACTTGTACAGCGGCGACAGGCGCAGCACTTCAGCCACGCGCAGGAAGAGCTTGACACCGGGCGCCCAAGTGCCCATGACGCGCGCGCCGTTGCCCGCGTAGTCGCACAGCGCGCCAACGTCCTCGTTGACGGTGCGGAAGTCCTTGGCGCCGACATTGAACGTATCGTTGACCTTGTCGAGCGGGCCGCTCAGGCCGAGCCAGATGGCCTGCACGAGGTCGCATACCTCAAGCAACTGGTAGCGGTTGGTGCCCGGTCCGATGACCGGAATGCGGCAGCCGCTCTCCACCCAGTCGTAGAGGATCTGGAACACGCCCAGCCGGGCCGTGCCGATGAACGTCTTGGGTCGGATGACGCAGACCACCAGGCCCTTGTGCCGCCAGCCGGCGCACAGCTCTTCCGCGGCGATCTTGGTCTCGCCGTACGGGCCGACACCAACCATCGGATCGGTCTCGTAGAGCGGGTGCTTGTCGGGCACGCCGTAGACGGCGGTGGACGAGATCTGCACCATGCGCTGTACGCCGGCGTCGACGCAGGCCTGCAGCACGTTGCGTGTGCCGTCCACATTCACCGTGTAGATGTCTTCACGCTTCCACAGCGGCAGCGCCGCGGCGCCGTGCACCACCATGTCGGGCTTGTGCGCCGCGAACACCTCGGCCAGGCGGTCCTCATCGCGAATGTCGCCTTGCTCGTAGATTGTGCCGTCGGGATACTCGGCCAGCTCCGCCGGCACGAGATCGAAGAGCACGAACTCGATCTCCTTGTCCCGCAGGTCGTTGGCGATGTGGTAGCCCAGGAACCCGGATCCACCGGTGATCAGCAACTTCACGACGTCTCTCCTCTTAGCTGTGGCCTGACTTCTGCTTGGCGGCCGGGGTGGGCGGCGTGGCCGAACCGGTGGACGCGCTCTCGGCGGCCGGCGGGGCACTCTTGGCGCTACCGCCGGCCGGGGCCGCGCCCTCGGCGGGCGTGCTGGACTCGGCGGGCGGCGGGGCGCTCTGAGCCGTCGCGGCGGCCGCGGGCGGCGCGATGACCTTGGCCAACTCGGTCAGGCTGGCGGCCAGGCGGTCGTTGTTGCGCTTGGCCGAGGCCCAGTTGCCTCGACCCAGGGCGTCGGCCAGCCAGCGGCGCGACACCTCCAGCAGGTCCATGGCCTCCAGCGCCGTGGTGTCGCTCAGCGCGATGACCAACTCCTGCAGCCGCTTGCGGGCCTGCAACGCGTTGCGGCCCAGCAGGTCGCTGACAATCGCCACCTGCGCGGCCATGCCCGCCGGGTCGGTGAGCGACACCGCCGGCATGGCGCCGGCATCGCTGGCGGCGGGGTCGGCTTCGGTCAGCGAACTGGCCGGCTCCTTGGCGCCCGCGGCCGGCAGCGCGCTGTCCGACTTGGCGGTGGGCTGCGGCAGCATCTCCAGCGCGCGGCGCAGATGCTCCTGCGCGGTCTTGACCGCGGCGGCCTCGGTGGTGGCATCGGTCACGCTGTACAGCGCGCCGAGCGCGTAGTTGACCTCGTCCCAGGCAGGCTCGCTGGCCAGGTTGGCGCGAATGGCTTCGAGCGCGGTGCCCAGCAGCGCCAGGTGGGTGGCGGCGCGCAGCGCGTCGTGGTTGGTCACCTGACCGGCCAGGTGCCGCTGGTGCGACATGGCGGCGGTGAGCCAGCCGTTACGCCGCTCGGTCTGGGCGGCGCGGAAGGCTTCGGCCTCGGCTCGGCGCTTGGCGCCGCCGGCGGTCAGCGCGGCCTGATCGAGCGCGGCGCGGCTGGCGCCGAGGAGCGCGTCCGCGGCACCTTCGGTGCTGGTCGGCTCTTTGGCGTCGGCCTTGGTCTCGCTGTCGCTCTTGGCCGACTCGGTCGCCTTGGCGGGCTCCGCAGCTTTGGCCGCGGGCGCTGGCGGCGGCGGGGGCGGGGGCGTGGCGCTCGCCGTGGTGACCGGGGCGACGGCGGGCGGCGGCGGCGCTCCCTTCTTGGCCTGCTCCAGGCTGCCCTGTCGGATCTCACACCCGGCCAACAGCCAGCAGGTGAGACACGCCGCGATGAGACCCCATTGCCGCACGATCATTGCCAGGCTCTCCGCCTTCCCAAACTGCGCCGAGTATAGCATCCCGTTCCGGCTACGGTCTAGCCGGGTGCGCGCGGCGTAGGGCGTAGCCAACTGCGTTGGCTCTGGCGTGGGGCGAGCGTGCCGCGGTATGTCGTGTTCGCCGGGCCGGCGGCGACAAGGGCGGCGGGACGTGGCGCGGCCCCTCTGCTCGCCTCGCGCCTCGCGCGCGTCCTTGACCGGCCGGCTGCAACGGGGCACCCTGATAGCGAGCAGGGAACCAAGCATGACCATCGACACCGACCGCGTGCGCCAGACTCTGGTGCAGCTCTTCGAGACGCCTTCGTACGCCCGCGCCGAGGCCGGCGTGGCCGCCGTCGTCAGTGCGCGCCTGGCCGAGCTGGGCCTGGCCGTGGAGTCCGACGACTGCCATCTGCGCATCGGTGGCGACTGCGGCAACCTACTATCCCGCGTGCCCGGCACCGCCGATGGGCCGACGCTGCTGTTCAACAGTCACTTGGACACAGTGGAGCCGACCGACGGCCTGCGGCTGACCATCGAGGAGGACGCCATCCGCACCGACGGCACCACCGTGCTGGGTGGCGACGACAAGGCCGGCGTGGCAGCTATCCTGTGCGGAGTCGAGGCGGTGTTGCGGGCCGGGCTGCCGCATCCGCCGCTGGAACTGCTGTTCACCGTGCAGGAGGAGATCGGCCTGTTCGGCGCCAAGGCGGTCGACCCCGCCTGGCTCGCGGCCAAGGTCGGCTTCGTGCTCGACCATGGCGTGCCCGTCGGCCAGATGGTCGTCTCGGCGCCCAGCCAGACCACGCACGAGATCGTCTTCCGCGGCCGCGCCGCCCATGCCGGCGTGGAGCCCGAGAAGGGCATCAACGCCATCGCCTGCGCCGCCGACGCCATCGGGCGGCTGCATCAGGGCCGCATCGACCACGAAACGACATGCAATGTCGGCGTGATCAGCGGCGGCCGCGCCACCAACATCGTGCCCGAAGAGTGCCGGCTCAAGGCCGAGGTGCGCAGTCGCGACCAGGCCAAGCTCGAGGCGCAGGTGGCCCATCTGCGCGAGTGCTGCGAGGCGGCGGCTGAGGCGTTCGGCTGCGAACTGCGCTTTGGTCGTGAGGAGGCTTATCGCGCCTTCCGCATCGACCCCGACGAGCCCGTCGGCCGGCTGGCCGCGGCCGGAGTGCGCGCCGCGGGACTGGAGCCGGCCTGGGCCGACGGCGGTGGTGGCAGCGACGCCAACGTGTTCTGCGCGGCGGGACCGCGCTGCGTGGTCATGGCTTGCGGCGAGCGCGAAGTGCATACGCACCGCGAGTACGTGCTGGTCAGCGATGTCGTGGCCGCGGCGCGGGTCGTGGCAGGCATCATCACCGCGGCGGCCATGTAACGGAACATCGGCCGCTTTTCGACCGTCTTCATGCCCGTCTAGCGACGATGACGTATGAGACGGGAGATGCGGGTGATGAGCAGCTTGGGCATTCGGGGCTTGGCGCGACTGGCGTGTGCGGTGGTCTTGATGGCCGCGAGCGCGGCGCCCGCGCAGAAGTTCGACAAGCCGTTCCACACCGTGGTCGTCCTGCCGGCCACCACGACCAGCAAGTCCGACCGCATGGCGCCCTGGACGCTCGGCTGGCAGTACCTGATCCAGGAGCGGCTGCGCGAGTTCCCGGGCATTGACGTGCCGCGCCTGCAGAGCCAGTCGGACTTTGTGGACCAGTGGCAGGCCGGCACGCTGGACGTGACCAAGATGGCCGTGCGCGACCAGATCGCCAAGGCCTTCGGCGCCGACCTGATCGTGGCTCCGGCCATCGTCGCGGGCCCGCCGGAGTGGGCGGTCAAGATCGATCTCATCGATACCAAGGTCGGGCCAGAGCCGCGCGAACTGGCCACCGCCAAGGGCGCGCTGCCCACCTCCGTGGTCGACAGCGCGGCGGTGGCCATCCTCAAGGCAGTCTTCGCCGAGGACAACATCACCCTCGAGCCCTGGAGCGCGGCAACCGCCGTGGCCGGCGCGGCGCCGGTGGACATTCCCGCCGCGGCGGTCAGCCAGTTTGTGGCCACGTTCAGCCTGTGGCCGTACACCGAGAAGGCCGACGCCGGCAAGGGCAAGCTCGACCAGGCGCTGTTGAGCATGGAGGCCCTGGCGCGCGGCGGCTCTCCGCTGTGGCTGATGTACCAGCGGGCCGCCATGTGCACCATTGCCGCCGGCAAGCCCCAGTTGGGCCTGGCCGGCCTGCAGAACTGGGCCGGACGCGAGACGCGGGGCACTCGCTCTCACCTGCTGGTGGGCCAGCTCCAGGTTGCCTCGGGCAACGACGCTGCTGCCGCGCCCGAACTCCTGCAAGCCGCCAACAACTCGCGCGGGTCCATCCCCGCGGTGACCGCTCTGGCCGGGTGCCTCAAGCACATGGGCCAGCCCGCCGCGGCGCTGGCGCAGTATGACGCCGCCGCCACCATGTGGCCCAACGTACTGCCCTTCCAGATGGCGCGCGGGCAACTGGCGCTGGACAACGAGCAGCCCGAGCTGGCGCTGCGGGCCTTTCGCGCGGCGACCCAGTTGGCGCCGGGCAACCGCGCCGCCCTGCTCGGCCTGGCCAAGGCGCAGGTCGCCACCGGTCGACCGGCCGACGCCGTACTCACCGCCGCCGAGTTGCTCAAGGGCACGCCCGACGACCCGGCTGTGCTGGAGATCAGCGCCAACGCCGCGCTGGCTGCCGGCCAGTGGGATGTCGCCATCGCCTCGGCGACCAAGCTGGTCGCGCTGCCGGAGTCCAAAGTCGAAGCGCTGGTGGTGCTCGGTCGCGCCAACTATGGCAAGCAGGACTGGCCGGCCGCCATGGCCGCACTGGGCCGCGCCTGCAAGAAGCTCCCCAAGGATATCGATCTGGTGCGCACGTTGAGCTCGGCCTGTGTGCTGGGCGGCAAGCCCGAAGAGGCCGTGGCGGCGTTGACTGCCGCGCTGGCCGCCATCGAGGATTCCAAGCGGCCCGGCCTGCAAGTGGACCTGGCGTCGGCGCAGTTCTACGCCGGTCAACTCGACCCGGCGCTGGCCACGGCCCGCGAATCTCTCAAGGCTTCGCCCAATCAGCCCGCCGCGCGCTTCCTTGAGGCGCGGCTGCTGGTCTACAAGCTGCAGTATGCCGAGGCCATCAAGGCCGAGGAGACCGCGCTCGGCCTGGCCGGCGCCAACGGCGCGCCCTTGCAGGCCGCCGTGGCCGACCTCGAGGGTGATGTGAAGGCTTCGCCCGCGCTCGACGGCGCCAAGCTTGTGCTCGGCTACCTGTACGAAGCCGCTGGCCGCGCCAAGGATGCCCGCCAGCTGTACCGCAGCTACGAGCTGAGCCCCAAGGCCGACGCCGCGCTCAAGACCTGGGCGCAGGAGCGCATGAAGCAGATCGATAACCCGCGCGCGGTAGGCCAGCGGCCCGGCACGCCACGCCCGATCTAGAAGGAGGTCCGGCGCCAGAGGCCAACCAGGGCCCCATGAACGAGCCCTGGTACGAGACTTACTTTGGCGCCGACTACCTGAGCATCTACCGCTTGGCCGACACGGCCGAGCAACTGGCCCTGCTGGAGGGTCTGCTGGCCCCCTTCGCCGGGGGCCGCATCCTTGATCTGCCTTGCGGCCACGGCCGGCACTCGGTGCCGCTGGCCCAGCGCGGGTTCCAGATGGTCGGAGTCGACCTGAGCTCGGTCTTCCTCAATGTGGCGCTGAGCGCGGCACGCGCGGCGCGGACTCCGGCCCGGTTCGCACGCGGCGATATGCGCGCCATGCCGGTGGGCACCGACTCGGTTGATGCCGCCATCTGCATGTTCACCAGCCTGGGCTACTTCGACTCTGACGACCAGCATCTGGGCGTACTGCGCGAGTTTGCACGCGTGGTCCGCCCGGGTGGCGCGCTGGTGCTCGACCTGGCCAACATCGACGCTGTTCGCGCCCAAGCCGACAGTGCGCACTGGACCAAGGACGGGGTCGAGGTCAGCTCCCACTACAGCTTCGATGAATCCGCCAAGCGCGCCCGGACCGAACGCCTGGTTACCTTCGCCGACGGTCGCACCGCACACTATGAGAGCAGTGTCCGGCTTTTCGAGGAAGCCGAGATCCTTGATCTGCTGAGCGCGGCCGGCTGGCGGGTGTCGGAGCAGCTCGGCAGCTACGCCGGCGGGTCCGTCTCGCCGCGGCTGCCGCGGCGCATCCTGGTCTGCTGGCTGGCCGCGGTTTAGGATTTTGTAACCGTGCCGCGCCTGCGGCTTGGTAGAAGCATCCCTATGGAGCCGAGCGTGCCGGGCGAACAGTGTGGGAGCGTTGGGCGTGGCGCCCGTTGGCGCTCGTCGATGGGGCTGGTCGCCTTGGTGGCCCTGGTTGTGTGGGGCCTGGCGTGGCTGGGTGCCTTCACGCGCATTGACCTGGCGCTACATGACTGGTTCGCGCGGGTGGCTGATGCGCGACGCGGTGACCGCCCGTCCAGGCTGCTCATCGCCGATGTGTCCAGCGCGCGGGCCGAGTCCTGGCAGCACGACCTGCCCGGCGGCCGACGGGACCTGGCGACGCTGGTGACGGCGTTGGCACGTGGCGGTGCGCAGGCCATTGTCGTCGACGTGCCGCTCGAGGTGGGTGGTGGCCACGATGACGAACTGGCCGCCGCGATGCTGCGCGCGGGCAATGTCGTGCTACGCGCCCAGCTCACGTCGCCGCGGCCGACAGAGTATGCCCTGACGCTGCTGCCGGCTGACCTGTCGCGCGCCGCGGCCGGCAGCGGGTTCGCCTTGTGGCCCGCCGATCTCGACGGGGTGGTGCGACGCATGGCCACGGCCCTGCCCCACGTGCAGGCCAGCTCACTGGCGGAGGCGGCGGCCAACGTGGCTGGAGCAGCGGTGCCAGCGGGCGGTGGTCGCGGTCGGACCGAGCGGGGCCGGACGATGCTGCTCAACTGGGCGGGCCCACCTGGGCGCGGCTTTGCCGTCCAGCGCTGTGAGCGCCTGACGCCGGCCGACATGGCGCACCGCATCGTGGTGGTGGGCGTGGCCGACGTGACGCGGGGTGGCTACACCACACCGCTGGCGCGGTGCTTGCGGCCCGATTGGCTGGACCGCCGGCCGGCCTACATGAGTTCGCCTGAACTGCTGGCCAACGCCATCGAGAGTGTGATGTCGGGCCGGTCGCGGCACGAGGTCGGCCTCCTGGGCCTGGCTGTGCTGCTGGTGCTTGGCGCGGCGGCCGGCTACGCCGCCAGCCAAGGCGAGCGGCCCCTGGTCAGCGCGCTGGCGGTGCCCGCCATTCTGGCGTTCTATGTGGGGCTGGCCGCGGTGCTCGACGGCGGCGAGTTGGCCTGGTTGCCCGTGGCGGCGCCCATGGCCGCGATGCTGTTGTGCGCCGTGTCCGGAGCCTCCGCGCGCGCCGCGAGCCGCGCGGCTCGACTGGTCGCCGAGGCCGAGGCGGCCGAGCGCGAACGGCACCGGCTGGTCGAACTCGACACGGCCAAGCGGGCGGTGCTGGCGACGATTGTGCACGACCTGCGCAACCCCGTCACGGTCATCAAGGGCCAGGCGCTGACGCTGCTGGCCGACCCCGAGATGCGGCTCGGGCCGCGCGTCCACGATGAGTTCCTCCGCGGCATCTCGGTGCAGTGCGACCGGTTGACGCACACCGTCGAGGATCTGCTCGATGTCGATCCCGACCGGTCCATCAATCTGCTGGTCAGCCCGGTGGATGTGGCGGCCGTGGTGCGCCGCGTGTCGGAGTCCTACAGTCTGCAGAGTCGTCGGCACGCGCTACGCCTGGAGGTGGAGGAACTGGGCGAGGTGCTGCTCGACGAGAGTCGCTTCGAGCGCATCCTGGCCAACCTGGTCAGCAATGCCGTCAAGTACAGTCCCAAGGGTGGCGTGGTGACCGTCGGCCTGAGCGGTGACCCAGCGCGCGCCTCGTTCTGCCTGTCGGTGCGCGACGAGGGCATCGGCATGCGGCCCGATCAGGTGGAGCGGCTGTTCGGTCTATTCGTGAGAGTCCTCGACGACCCGCGCGATATCCCCGGTGTGGGCGTCGGCCTGCACTCGGTGCAGCGCCTGGTCAAGGCCCACGGCGGCCGGCTGGAGGTCACCAGCGCCCCAGGCCAGGGCAGCGAGTTCCGCTGCTGGCTACCGTGGCGCACCGTGGAGCTCGACCACCCGCCGTCGCTTGACAGGCCGCCTGTCGGTGGATAGACTCGACGCCCGAGGACCCCGTATGCACACTGGCAGCTACGCCGCCGCAGGCGTCGACATTGCCGCCGCCGACCGCACGCTCGAGCTCATCAAGCCGGCCGTTCGCGCCACCTACACACCCTCCGTCGTGACCGATGTGGGCAGCTTCGGTGGCATGTTCGCCCTCGACCTATCGCGCTGGAGCCAGCCGGTCCTGGTGGGTAGCGTCGATTCCGTGGGCACCAAGGTCATGGTCGCGGCCGCGGCTGGCCTGCACCGGGGCATCGGCTTCGACATGGTCCATCACGCGGTGAACGACATCGGTGTGATGGGCGCCGAGCCGCTGTTCTTCCTCGACTACTACGCCACCAGTCGGCTCGATCCCACGTCGGCCGCGGAGGTCATCTGCGGCTTGGCCGAGGCCTGCCAGGCGGTCGGCTGTTCGCTGATCGGCGGCGAGTTGGCCGAACTGCCGGGCATGTACACCGAGGGTCATTACGACCTGGTCGGCACGATTGTCGGCGTGGTCGACCGCGCCAAGGCCATCGACGGTAGCCAGGTGGCCGAGGGCGACGTGTTGCTGGCGCTGCCCAGCGTGGGCCTGCACACCAACGGCTTCTCGCTGGCGCGCAAGGTGCTCCTGGCGGACGCCAGGCTCGACCTGCACAGCACGCCCGACGGGCTCGGCGCCACGCTGGCCGAGGCGTTGTTGGCGCCGCACCGCTGCTATCTGGCGCAGTTGCAGGCGCTGGCCGGGGCCGGCCTGCTGCGCGCCGCGGCGCATATCACCGGCGGCGGTGTCTATGACAACCTGCCGCGGGTGCTGCCCCGGGGCCTGGGCGCCGAGGTCAAGCGCGGCACGTGGCCCGAGCCGCCCATTTTTGGACTGATTGGCAACCTCGGCCAGATTCCAGAAGGCGATCTGTTCAAGACGTTCAACATGGGTCTGGGCATGATCGTTGTCGTGGACCAAGCGCGGGCCGAAGAGGCCATCGGGGTGGTGCGCTCCACCGGTCTCGATGCCTATCGCGTGGGCCATGTTACCACGCGGGCCGAAGGCGTTGTGCTACAAGGCAGGTGAGCCATGGCGGATGGTCGCATCCTGGTGGTTGAGGACAATCCCGACATCACCGATATGCTCAAGGTGATGCTCGGTGCCGAGGGCTATGAGGTGCTGTCCGCCGCTGATGGCGCGCAGGCACTGGCGACCATCAAGCAGGAGCCGCTCGATCTGGTCATCCTTGACCTGATGCTGCCCATCATGGACGGGCTCGAGGTGTGCAAGCGCACGCGCGAGATCTGCCAGGTGCCCATCATCATCCTCACGGCCAAGACCGGCGAGGTGGACAAGATCGTCGGGCTCAACAGCGGCGCCGACGACTACGTCGAGAAGCCGTTCAGCCCTGGCGAACTGATCGCGCGCGTCCGCGCGCAGTTGCGCCGTTCGCGCTTCGGTGGCGGCCATGCCGCCGACGGGCCGCGCATCACCGTCGGCCAGTTGGTGCTCGATCCGGGCTCGTACGAGGTCATTCTGCACGGCAAGACCGTGAACACCACGCGCCTGGAGTTCGAACTGCTCTATACGCTGGCGCAGCGGCCCGGGCGCGTGCTGACCCGCGAGCAGTTGCTGGACATGGTGTGGGGCGAGAAGGAATTCATCCAGCCGCGCGGCATCGACGTGCACATCCGCCGGCTGCGGCTCAAGATCGAAGACGACCCGCGTCATCCGCGCCGCCTGCAGACCGTGCACAGCGTGGGCTACAAGCTGGTGGCTGTGTGAGCATGGCCGGCGCGAGTGTCGAGCCAGTCAGTGCGCCGGAGCCTGTGGTCCGGCCCGCACGGTGGCGTCACCTGTGGGGTGTACGGCGGCTCAACCGCCAGCTCTTCCCCGAACCCTACGCCTTCTGGCGCTTTGTCGGCTATCAGCTCTCCAGCCAGGGCTGGATCTGGGTGGCCGAGCAAGGCGACGACATCGTCGGTTACGCCGTGCTCACACTCAGCCTCTACAGCGAGCCGCGCCGCATGGTCGGCGAGATCATCTCCATCGCCACCGTCCCCGAGGTGCGGCGCCAGGGCGTGGCGCGCGGCATGTTGCGCCAGGCCCTCAGCCGGGCGTGGGAACGCGGGGTGGGCCAGGTGTACCTGCAGGTGGCCGTCGACAACGACGCCGCCCAACGGCTCTACCGTGCCGAAGGGTTCACCGTCGAGCGGCGGCTGAAGGGCTACTACCTGAACGGCGACGACGCCTGGCTGATGGTGGTGGCGCGGCCTAAGCCGGCTTGACCAGACACGAGTCCAGAGCGTCCTGCTGGCGCAGTAGCTCGATGATGTCCTCCACCGGAGTGATGGCCCCCGTGGACATGTCGTGGAGCAGGAACACCCCGCGCGTGTTCCAGGAGGTGTTCGGCAAGATCAACCGCTGGTCCACGCCGCCACGCGCCTTGACCCGCACCTGCATCAGCTTGTACTCGTCCAGCTTGTACTCGCCAACCTCGATCACCGCCATGGGGTTGCTCCTCTCTGCGCACCGAACAATCGGATCATAACCCATTCCGCGCCAGGTTGCCAGACGTGGCGGCGTGCTGGCGCACGCTGGGCGTGAGGCGCCGGGCGTGCGGCGTTGCGGAGCGCGGCAGGTCACAGCGCCGCGGAACCAGGCCGGCCCAGGGCGATCATCCACTAAGACGCTCGAGGCCCGACCCGGTCATTGACCAGCCGGGGTATCGCGGTTACTCTGCCGAGCAGGCAAAAGAGCAGGAGAAACCACGATGAGCGCCCCCACCGAGCACGTGCTCGACACTTTGGCGGCTCGTGGCTTCATCCACCAGATGAGCGACGAGGCCGTCCTGCGCGAGATGCTGTCTGGACGTGCCACGTACTATACGGGCTTCGATCCCACCGGCCCCAGCCTGACCGCGGGTCATCTGGTGCCGATCATGATGATGGCGCACCTGCAGCGCGCGGGCCATCGGCCCATCGTGCTGTGTGGCGGCGGCACGGCGCTGGTCGGCGACCCGAGCGGCAAGACCAGCTCGCGGCCGATGCTCACGCGCGACGACATCGACTCCAATCTGGCCAGCCAGAAGCGCCAGCTCATGCACTTCCTGGAGTTCGACAACGGCGCGGGCCTGACGGCCAACAATGCCGATTGGCTGTGCGAGCTCAAGTACGTCGACTTCCTGCGCGATATTGGCCGGCTGTTCAGCGTCAACCAGATGCTCACTGCCGAGATCTACCGCACGCGGCTGGAGAACAACCAGTCGTTGTCCTTCCTGGAGTTCAACTACCAGTTGCTCCAGGCCTATGACTTCCTGCACCTCTATCGTGAGCACGGCTGCCTGCTGCAGTGCGCGGGCTCCGACCAGTGGGCCAACTGCCTGGCCGGCATGGACCTCATCCGGCGCATCGAGGGCAAGGAGGCAGCGGTGCTGTGCGCGCCGCTGCTGACCACCGCCACCGGCGCCAAGATGGGCAAGACCGAGGCCGGCGCGGTCTGGCTGGCGGCCGACCGCACCGCGCCGTACGACTTCTACCAGTACTGGGTCAATGTCGACGACCGTGACGTGCAGAGCTGGCTGAAGCTGTTCACCTTCCTGCCGCTCGAGCAGATCGCCGACCTGACCAACGTCGAGGGCGCCGCGCTCAACGAGGCCAAGCGCACGCTGGCCTACGAGATCACGGGTCTGGTGCACGGCCAGGACGAGGCCGAGAAGGCGCGCGATGCCGCCAAGGCGTTGTTCGGCGGCGGTGGCGACCTGAGCCAGGTGCCCACCTCCGAAGCCAGCGAGGCCGAGCTGCGCGACGGCGTATCGCTCATGGCGCTGCTGGTGCGCTGCGGCCTGTGCGCCTCCAACGGTGAGGCCAAACGCGCCATCAGCCAGGGCGGCGCCTATGTCAATGGTGAGCCCTGCCGCGACATCCAGGCCAAGTTGACGCTCGACCACATCGAGGACGGCGGCATCATGCTGCGTGTCGGCAAGAAGCACTACCATCGGTTGCTGGTGGTGTAGGGCACGAGCCGCGTTGATTGGCCTCGGCGCCAAGGACTCCCGCCGAACCCGGCGAACCGGTCGGCGGGAGTCACCACCATGCCACGCATTGCCATGATCGGCGCCGGCAGCCAGGTCTTCTGCAAGACCCTGTCGATGGACATCTTCGCCACTCCGGCGCTGGCCGGCAGCGAGATCCGGCTGATGAGCCGGACCAAGCCCAAGCTCGACCGCATGGAGGCGTTCCTCCGGCGCGTCGTCGCCGACAACCACCTCGACTTCGAGATCAGCAGCACCCTCGACCGGCGCGAGGCGCTACGCGATGCCGACTACGTCATCTGCATGATCCAGGTGGGCGGGCTCGACGCGTATAGCCTCGACTATGAGATCCCGCTCCGTTACGGCGTCGACCAGTGCATCGGCGACTCGCTCGGGCCGGGCGGCATCTTCCGCGGGCTGCGCACCATTCCCGTCCTGGCCGACCTGATGCGCGACATGGCGGAGTTGTGCCCCAATGCGCTGCTGCTCAACTATGCCAACCCCATGGCAGCCTGCTGTCTGGCGCTGGGGCGCATGTCGCATGATATCCAGTTCATCGGCCTGTGCCACGGCGTGCAGACCACGATGGACCTCATCGCCGGCTACCTGGACCTGCCCAAGGAGCAGATCGACTTCCTGTGCGCCGGCATCAACCACATGGCGTGGTTCCTGAAGCTCTCGGACAAGCTGACCGGCGAAGACCTCTACCCGCGGTTCCGCGCCGACTTCGAGAAGCCCGAGTACTACGCCAACGAGAAGGTCCGCGGCGAGGTCATGCGCCAGTTCGGCTACTTCATGACCGAGTCGACGGGGCACCTCTCAGAGTACATTCCCTGGTTCCGCGCCAGCCAGCGCGCGCTCGACCTGTACTGCGACGAGCCCAGCTTCGGCGGCGAGAGCGGTGCCTACTACAAGTACTGCCAGATGCTGGACGGCAAATACCGCGACGTGGATTACCTGGCCAGCGAGGACAGCACGGTCGGCCGGCGCTCGGTGGAGTACTGCTCGTACATCCTGGAGGCGCACGAGACCGACCGCGTCTTCCGCCTGCAGGGCAATGTGCGCAATGACGGCTACATCGACAATCTGCCCGCGGGCTGTTGTGTCGAGGTGCCGGTCTATGTCGACCGCGGCGGCCTGCATCCGGCCAAGGTCGGCGCTCTGCCGCCGCAGCTCGCGGCGCTCAACCAGAGCAACGTCAGCGTGCAGACGCTGGCCGTCGAGGCCGGGCTCACCGGCGACCCCGAGCACATCGTCCACGCCGTGGCCATGGACCCGCTGACCAGCGCGGTCTGCACCTTGGCCGAGGTGCGCGCCATGGTCAGCGAGATGCTGGAAGCGCAGCGCGCCTGGCTGCCGCAGTTCGCGGGCAAGTCCGTGCGGGCGACACCGGCCATCAGCATCCCCGCCGGCCTCAAGCGGGTCGACGTACCGCTCGATCCCGCCCTGGCCATCGTCCACCGCTTCGCGGAACTGGCGCAGCGGCAGGTCTGACCGATGGGCCGGATCGACAGGTGGCGCAGATGAACGCAGATAGTGATCCATCTGCGTCCATCTGCGTCATCTGTTGATCATTGCGGCTGGCGGAACGTGCCCTCGAAGGCCAGCCAGTCGACCACGGCCCAGTCGCCGCCGATGTTGTCCACCTGCGACTTGTGGCGGCCGGCGGGGAGTGACCAGGTGATGACCTGGTTGTACTCGGCAGCGCCGGAATCGTTCTTGCCGTCCTTGTCGGGCAGGTCGACCAGCTCGGTTTGCTGGCCGTCGATGCGCAGCACCAGCTTGGCGCCGGCCGTGGCCACGGCGCGGACGTGCAGCCGCAGCGTGGCCGGCTGAGCCGCGTCGTAGGTGAAGGTCGGCGGGTTGCGCAACTCCTGGTGGAGCAGGCCCTGCAAGGTGGCGATCATGGCCTCGGCGCCCGGTACGTCGCCGTCGGGCTTCACCGTGAAGTCGGCCTTGGCCGGCCGGGCCCAGCCGCTGGGGATGTCCACGCGCGTCGGCTCCGCCAGGCGGCTGATGTCCGGCGCGGCGCCGTAGTCGAGCAGCGCCACGACATAGGCGTCGACCTCGGGCACGGTGAGACTCAGCCGGTCGCCCTCCAGCCGGGCCTGACCAGCGCGCTCGCCGTCCCAGTCGGGTGAGACCAGCCGCACTCTGGTGGGCGCGTTGGCCACCGGCAGGGATACGGCGATATCGCGCTGCGGCTCGCGGCGGCGGTTGATGACGTGGAGCGCCAGCCCGCTGGGCACCTGCCACGCGGCCAGCCCCACCTCGGGCGCCTTGGTGGCCAGCGGCGACGAGGCCAGATAGCGGCCCTTCAGGTAGAGGTCGCGCTGACGCTGGTAGAACCGCGTCTGCTGGGCGATGGTGGCGAGGGTGCCGTCCTGAGCGGCATCGCAGCCGAATGGGCCGAGTACCGGGAAGGCGAACTTGCCGCCGGCCGCGTAGATCTCCGCGCCGCGCACGCGCATCCAGCGGTCGCGCTCTGCCACGGGCGCCGCCATCCACGGGAAGGGCGTGTCACCAAAGCCCCAGTCGTGGAACAGCACGACGGGCACCCGGCGGCCGGCCAGCGCCTCGCCGCGCTTGACCATTGTGCGCCAGATGGGCAGTTGATCCTCGGCGAAGTCGATATGGCCGTCGCGCATGGTCCAGTTGCCCCACACGCCGAGCACCTGCAGGTCGACGTATCTGGCCAGGCCGTTGGCGCTGATCCAGACCCGGCGGCCGTGCTCGGCGGCATAGGTGCGTATGCGGTCTGTGAGGCTCTTCCAGGCATGGTCGTCGCGCCAGGTACGGCATTGGTGCCAGAGCGACACGTGACGGCCCTGCGGTGACTTGGCGAGCGAGGCGCGATAGTCCAGCGTGTCGATGTTGTCCGTGTCCAGGTCGTACTGCGTGCGCCAGCGCGGGTCGACCGCCGCCCAGCCGCGCGTCGGCTCATGGACGTTGCGCAGCCAGTAGCGGAAGTCGGCCACCGAGGCGTCGTCGAAGCCTTCGTTGCCGCCCAGCGCGGCGGTGTGCTCGTCCATGAACAGGTAGTCGGCGCCCGCATCGATCTGCTCGCGACACCAGCGGAACAGATAGCTCAGGTAGGCCGGGCTGGACAGCGAGCCGTGGCGCGTGCCGGGCTGGTCCCAGGCGTCCACGAGCGTGCCATCGGGTCCTCGGGTGGCCATCTCCAGCAACTGCGGGCGGGTGATGCCGTTCTCAGTGTCATACAGCGCGCTGCACGTAATGCCACCGCCAAACAGCGCGCCGAAGGCGTGCGCCTGCGCCGGCAGTTGGCTCCAGGCCCCAAAGTTGGGCGCCTGGGCCCACTTGAACCAGCCGCGCACGAGCATGTCGCTGCCCACCAGCTTGGCCAGTTCGAGCGCGCGCGTGGTGCTGGTCATCTCGGCCATGGTGTAGACGATGGGGTCGTTGGGGTCGGTCGCCGGCGTGGCGCGGCGCAACTCGGCGGGGAAGGGCGGCATTGGCCTGGTCCAGCTGTCGGGCAAGCTGGGCGGGACGAGCTTGTGCTCGGCCGTCAGGCGGTCGCCATCAGCGCGCAGCCGCACGGCGCGTGCCGCTTGCTGCGCGGCATCGCCCGGGAACGGTGCCAACCAGGCCCAGGCCCGGGCCGACGCGGGCGTGAAGCCGGCATAGAAGAACAGGTTGGCCGGTGTGTGCAGTTGCAGGAAGGCATGTCCACGGGCACCGTCGATGGCCGGGCCCTGATGCACCACGCCCAACGCTACGCCGCGGCTGCCGGTGGCCAGCACGGCATTGGTGGCCGGCGCCAGGCTCTTGGCCGTGTCACCGTTGTCGCCCCAGGCCGACACGCCGGCAAAGACCTGCGGCGTGCCCAGGGCGGCGAACCGACCCTCGTGCGTCTTGCCGTCGGCCGACCAGTAGCGGTAGCCGTCGAACAGCGCCGTGTCGAGTGGCAGGCGTGGCGGGCTCCACATCGTGCCTTGCGCCTTGGTCGCGTCCTGCGGATAGCAGCGCATGAGCAGTCCGTCGGCGGTGGCGATGGCTTCCCAACAAACCGGTGAGTCGCTGTCGGCAACCTGGGCCGTGGCGGCGATGGTGACCACCTCGCCGTGTGGCTCAACCACGATCCGGGCGCGTGCGCTGGTCGGATCGATCAGCCCCGCGGCTGGCGCCCAGCCGAAGCTGGCGGGGTTGTCCTTGGCGGCGACCGGCAGCCAGGTGCCATCGGGCGCGCGCAAGGCCAGCCGCAGCGTCAGCGCCTCGGTGCCGACGACGGCGCGCCAGCCGTCACCAGTGATGGTGGTCGAGGTGGGCTGGCGTGTCACCGTGGGCGCCGCGCTGAGCGCGGCGGCGAACAGCAGCGGAATCAGGGTGGCCATGGCGGCGCTCCTAACCGACGAATTGCTTGAGGTAGGCGAGCTGGCGGCCGGTGTTCTCCTCGGCCTTGCGGAACGTACCCACTTCGAGCACGCACCAGCCGTCGAAGCCCACCTCGGCCAGTGCGTCGACACACTCGGGCAGTGGCACGTTGCCCTCGCCCAGCAGACAGTCGCTGAGCTTGACGCCGAACTCCTTGATGTGGACCTGGCAGATGCGGCTGGCCAGGGCGCGGATCTCGTAAACGGGATCGTGACCAAGCCACAGCGCGTTGCCCACATCGTAGTAGCAGCCCACCGCCGGCGAGCCGATGGCGTCGAGCAGGCCGAGCACCTCAGCCGCCGGCAGCTCGCCCTCATAGCCCAACGTGACTCCAGCGGCCTCAGCCGCATGAGTCACGCCGCGGAAGCCGTCCACGACGCGCGCGGTCTGCTCGGCCGAGCGTGGCGCGGAGTCGAAGAAGAAGGGCACAAGCACCACGCCAGCACCCAGCTCGGCCGCGGCGGCGATGGCGGCGGTGACGAGTTTGGTGGCCCGCGCGCGCACGGCGTCGTCCTCGCTCGACCAGCCGCCCTGGTTGAGCGTGCCCAGCATCAGCGACGAGACCGCCAGGCCGGCGGTGTCGGCCGCGGCGCGCGTGGCGGCGCGGGTCTCGGGGTCGCTGGTCAGGTCGCCGGCCTCGCCGAAGCCCAACTCCACGCCGTCGAGCCCGATGCGCTGGGCCACCTCGAACAGCGTGGCGGGCTTGCCGAGGCAGTACTGCAGTGCGCCGAATCGCATGAACGTCTCCGGCGCGATTGTACCCGATGTGAGGGCTGAAGGCCCGGTGTCAATCCAGCCCAGGGCAACGCCCTGGGCCAACGTGGGCCATCGCGCGACCCAGGGCGCTGCCCTCGGTTGATACGGTACCGGGCCTTCAGCCGTTGATCCGATCTTGGGTTGGTGTTACCTTTCGCAACATGCCTCAGTCGTTGGCCGACGTGGTGGTGCACATCATCTACAGCACCAAGGGACGGCGTCCGTGTTTGTCGGACGGTGTGCTGGCCGAGCCGCACGCGTTCTCAGCGGCGCTGGTGCGCAAGTGCGGCTGCGAGTGCTATCGCGCTGGTGGCACGGCTGACCATGTGCATCTGGCGGTGCGGCTGGCGCGGACGGTGGCCCTTGCTGAGTTGGTCGAGGAGGTCAAGGTGGCCTCGTCGAAGTGGCTCAAGGAGCAGTCGTGGGGGTTGGTCGACTTCGCTTGGCAGCGCGGCTACGGTGCCTTCTTGGTCGGCCAGGACGACCTGCCGGGTCTGATCCACGACATCGACACCCAGCGACAACACCACGCGGGGAATACCTTCGAGCACGAGTACCGTCAGACCCTTGCGGCAAACGGTCTTTCGTACGACGAGCGGTACGTGTGGGACTGAACGTGGGCCAACGGCCCGGCGTCAATTCAGCCTAGGACGTTGCCCCAGGCTGGTATGACGCCGGGCCGTTGGCCCTGCGTGGGTGTATGATCGGTTGGGAGTTCTAGATGTCGGCAGGTGGCCTCAGTCGTTGGCGAACCATGAGCCGCGCCTTGCGGCATCCCAATTTCCGACTGTTCTTCATGGGCCAGGGCATCAGCCTCATCGGCACGTGGATGCAGATGATCGCCACCAGTTGGCTGGTCTACCGGCTGACCAACTCCGCCTACTGGCTGGGCATGAGCAGCTTCGCGAGCCGCATCCCGTCGGTCGTGCTCACGCCGCTGGCCGGCGTGCTGGTGGACCGCTTCAACCGCCAGCGCATCGTTATCGCGGCCCAGGTGCTGGCCGCGGTGCAAGCGGCCATTCTGGCCGCGCTGTGCCTGACGCACACGGTACAGGTCTGGCATGTCATCGCTCTTGGCGCGCTGCTGGGCGTCGCCAACGCGTTCGATGTGCCAGCCCGACAGTCGTTCATCGTGCACCTCGTCGAGGACCGCGACGACCTGAGCAATGCCATCGCGCTCAACTCGTCGATGTTCAACAGCGCGCGCCTCATCGGGCCGGCCGTGGCCGGGGCGCTGACCGCGGCGTTCGGCGAGGGCATCTGCTTCCTGCTCAACGCGCTGAGCTACATCGCGGTGATCTGGGCGCTGCTGGCCATGAAGCTGCCGCCGCAGGAGTCCAAGGGCAATGCCGGTGTGCCGGTCCTGCAGGGCTTGGCCGAAGGCTGCCGCTACGCCTGGTCCATGCAGCCGATCCGCATCCTTATCGGGCTGATCGCCCTGGCCAGCCTGATGGGCACGCCGTACATGGTGTTGCTGCCCAAGTACGCCAAGGAGTTCCTGCACTCCGGCCCCAAGGGCTTTGGCTGGCTGATGGGCGCCTCGGGGGTCGGGGCGCTGTGCGGCGCGATCTACCTGGCCGGGCGGCAATCGGTGGTCGGCCTCGAGCGACTCATCCCGCGCGCCACGGTCGCCTTCAGCCTCGGCCTCATCGGCCTGTCGTTTTCGCGCAGCTTCGGTCTGTCGTGGTTGCTCATGGTGGTCACCGGCGGATCCATGATGGTTCAGATGGCCTCGTGCAACACCATGCTCCAGGCGATTGTCGATGATGACAAGCGTGGCCGCGTCATGAGCCTGTACGCCCTGTCGTTCATGGGCACCGCGCCGCTGGGAGGCCTGATGGCCGGCCAACTGGGCGACCGCTTCGGCGTGCCGCACACCATTCTGTTCGGCGGCGTGGTGACGCTGTGCGTGGCGCTGGTCTTCCTGTCCCAGATGACCGCGTTCAGCGCCAAGGTGCGGCCGATGTTCGTCAACAAGGGCATCCTGCGCGACACGATCGCCGAGGAGCAGTCGGGAGGATAGGGTAGATGGCGCTGCTGCATGTGGACTTCTTCAGTGAATCGCTCGGCCTGAGCTGCAACATGGACGTCATCCTGCCGCAGCCGACGACGCGGCAGATCGGCCTGGACGGCGCCACGACGGCCGGCCCCTACAAGACGCTCTATCTGCTGCACGGCATGAGCGACGACCACACCATCTGGCAACGGCGCACGTCCATTGAGCGCTACGTCTCCACGCTGCCGCTGGCCGTGGTCATGCCGGCGGTCAGCCGCAGTATGTACTGCGATATGGCGCACGGCTTGCGCTACTGGACGTTCGTGGCCGACGAATTGCCAGCGCTCTGCCGGTCGTGGTTCCCGCTGTCGGCCGCGCGCGAAGACAATTTCGTGGCCGGACTGTCCATGGGCGGCTACGGCGCGTTCAAGCTGGCCCTGGCCCGGCCCACGCAGTTCGCCGCGGCGGCCAGCCTGTCCGGTGCGCTCGACGTGGCTACCAGGCTGGGTGAAGCCGAAGGCGACTGGCGCCGTGAGATGGAGAACGTCTACGGCGACCTGACCACGGTGGCCGGCAGCGACAACGACCTGCTCGCGCTCCTCGACAAGCTCGCCGCAAGCGAGCAGCCGCGGCCGCGCCTGTTCCAGTGGTGCGGCACCGAGGACTTCCTCTACGAGCACAACCACAGCTTCCTGACCCGCGCCGCCCAAGCCGGCGTGGCCGTCGACTACACCGAAGGGCCGGGCGGCCACACCTGGGATAAATGGGATGAGCAGATCCAGAATGTGCTGACCTGGCTGGCTGTCGGCGGCTAACGCGATGGTCCGGCGCACGTTTTGGCGACTGGTCTGGCTGGCGGCGTTCTGCGCGCTGGCCGGTCTGGCCGCCACGGCGTTACCGGGCGGACTGGCGCGGCCTGGCAGCCCAAACCTGCGGCAGGCACATGACAAGGCGCTCGGCCAGTTGGCCTTGACCAGCAGCGAGCAGGCCGATCTCGGCCGCGTCTACCACGCGCAGATGCTGCGTGAGACGCCTGAGGTGCGCGGTGCCGAGGCCACGCGGGTGGCGCGGCTGGGCCGGCGACTGGCGCGCGGTGTCCGCGGCCGCGTGCGGTTCTATGTCCTCGGCGATGCGCACATCAATGCCTTCTCGCATGTCGGTGGCTATGTGTACGTGAACCGCGGCCTGCTGGCAGCCATTTCGGGCGACGACGAGCTGGCCTTCGTGCTGGCGCACGAGTTGGGTCATCTGGCGCTGGGCCATTGTGCGCGCGCGGCGGCGGTCAGCTATCGCGCCGCACAGAACGGCGGCGCCTTGGCCGGCGCGCTCGCGGGCCGTGCCTACCAGGTGGCCACTGCGGGCTACAGCCGGGACAATGAGTTCGCCGCCGACGCCTTCGGCGCGCGGCTGCTTCGGCAGCGGGGCATGAGCACGCGCGGTGCGGTGACGCTCATGCAGCGGTTGGCGGGCATGGAAGCCATCGCCAAGCGTGAGCGCGACCCGAACGACTGGAAGCGGCGCCTGGGCGACCACTTCGCCACCCACCCGCCGAGCGAGGAACGCCTGCGCCGACTGACTACTCCGAGCCGGCGTCCTTCATCCGGCTCTTGAGCCCGCCGCCACCACCCTCGTCGTTCTCGCCCTGCTTGGCGCCACCGGGGCCTGCCTGGCCCGGCACGAAGCGGCCGCCACCACCGGAGCCGTAGCCCTTGGGCAGGTCGGCCGGCTTGGCGGAGTCGGTCTCGACGGTCTTACCCAGGAAGGGGAAGATGCGGTAGACCATCTTGCCACCGTGCCACAGGTTGACGGCGAGCATGAGGATGGTCAGCCACTTGAACATCGTGCGGCTGGATTCCACCGCGCTGTAGGCGTCGGACGAGAGCTTGAGGTTGACCATGGTGTTGCCCCACCACTCATGCTCGTCGTCCTCATTGCGCAGCAACAGCCACATCACCAGGGCCAGCGCCAGGAGCATGACGCGCCAGATGCTGCCCGCCATCATCGGATCGGAACGGAGTTGGTCTAGCATGGCTGGCTCCCGGTCAGTAGTAGAAGATGTTGTTCGCGGGCCCGTACCAGATGTCGTTGCCGAACACCGACTCCGCGATGTTCTTGGCGTGCCCATCCAGGTACAGGAGGTTCAGCCGCTCGTCGTGGTTGGCCTGACCGTTGTAGAAGGCGCGCACGTAGCTGCCGGGCGCCTGCGGGTCGGGGGAGGGGTTGATGGCGCACCAAGTGGCATCGAAGCACCAGTCGTACAGCAGGCAGATGCCTGACGGGTTCGGCGCGGCGTCCATCATCTTGCCCGCGACGCAGCCGTTCATGATGTACGACAGAGGCGGCACGCTCGAGTTGTTGCCGGGCGCCTCGCCGATGGTGTCCTTGCAGATGTAGACCTCGTAGCTCTTGACATACGGGTAGAGACCGTTCGCCCAGCAGGAGTGCGTGGTCCAGTCGTCCACGCAGTAACCCAGCTTTTGAAAGGAATTCTCGAACGTCGTCCGCGGCTGGTCGGGCATGATGTGGTCATAGTCCATGGCGTACATCATGAACGCCTTGCCCAACTGGCTCATGTTCGAGGTGCAGACGATGGCCTCGGCCTTGTTGCGGGCCTTGGCAAAAGCCGGGAACATCATGCTGGCCAGGATCGAGATGATGGAGATGACCACCAGTAGCTCGATGAGCGTAAAGCCGCCGCCGCGCGTGCGCCGCATCCCGTACTCCTCACCCCCGCGGATTATCGCATTCAGGGACGCCAAGTCAAGGTGCTTGGTTCACACTAGCGTGCCCACTTGCCAAGGCTCTCGAGCAGCGTGCCCATGTCCTCCACGATCTCGATGATGCTCTCCCGCCCGGTCAACCGGGTCAGTTGTTGCCGGGCGGTGCACGGACCCATCTGACCGTTGCCAAAGGACTGCATGATGGCCTGCACCCGCTGCCAGTGCTCGGTGGCCCGGCCCAGGTTCTCCGCCGCCTGGGCCGAGCGCGCCGGGGCCGCGCGCAGCAGGTTAAGCAGCTTGGTGCCGATGTCCTTGGCCGTGCCGCGACAGACCTCCGCCAGGCGCTCGTCCGGAGTCAGTCCGGGCCGGTGCAGCATGTCCCATGCTTTGCCACGGGTCACGTCGGCCGCCTGCTGTGCCCATCCCGACCGCAGCGCCGCCACGTTGCGCGGATCGTCCAGACAGGCCAACCAGCCACCGGCCACGTCGGAGAACCGATCGCCGACATCCTTGTAGCTCTCGGGGTGGATACTGGTCGTCACGTTCTCCCAGGCCCGCTCGGCGCTGCGGCCGGTGGCGCCGGCGAAGGCGTCCTCGTAGGCCTGCCGGGCACCTGTCTGCCACTCGTGCAGGCCGATCTCCCGCCCGTTGCGACGAAGCCAGACATTGCGCACCAGGTTCCCGTCCGGTCCAGGCACCCAGTTCGGCTGCTCGAGCAAGCGCAGATCGAAGTCCATGCCGGCTCGGCCGCTGTTGGCGGCGTTGCTGATCGGTGCGACCCGCTGACGCGCGAACCCCTGCACCGCCATCAGGTCGTGGAATCGGGCCTCCACGTCGGCATGGATGCCACGGTGATAGGCCTCGTAGGCTCGGCGCGTGGCCGGCGCCGCCTGGCCCGACTTGAGCAGGAAGGTCTTGGCGTGTGGGTCGCAGAGGATGTCCACCGCCAGTTCGTTGGCCGCGCGCTGCAACTGCTGGATGCGCTCGGGCGTCGCGCCCGACTGGCCGGCAGCTTGGACACGGGCCTGCGCCTGCTCGAAGGCCTTGACGCGGTCGATGCCACGCTGGCGAGCCGCCATGAACTCCGGCGACTCACCACCGCCGACGATCTTGCCCAGTACCCAGGCCACCGCCAGTGCCTTGCCGCTCTCCTTGGCGGCGCCGGTCCAGCCCTCGCGCTCGTAGCCGTCGAGCCCGGCCACTGCGGTCATGCCCACCGTCGATGACCACGCGACCGCCTGCTTGACGGCATCGACCGGTCGACCGGTGTCGGCGTACCCAGTTGCCCCCGCGTACAGCATCGTGCCCACCCGAGGAAGCCAGCTGGGTGCCGCACAGATGGCCGGCAGTTCGGCCAGCCCGGCGGTGACGATGGTTGTCGTGCCGGCGATCAACAGGGTCTGGTTGTACGAAGCCTGGTCCGCGTCGGTGCGAGCTTCATCGCCCTGGGCGCGGGCCAGTGCCATGTCGGCCTTGGTCTTGACGCGCTTGGCGACGAAGTCGGCCACGCGCCGCACCGCGGCCCAGTCGCCACGCCGCACCGCGCCCTGCTCGACGATCTGTTGGTGGATGAACGCACGCAGGGCATCGCCTTCGTCTGGATCCTGCTCGGCCAGGCGGTAGGCGGCGGCCACCTGGCGTTGCGACTGCATCAGGCCAAGCTGGTCGGTGCGTATGTTCTGCAGGAAGAGGTCGTGAGCGTAATCGTCAAACGGCGTGCGTGTGTGGACCGTCTGCCCGGTCTCCAACGATGCGACCAGGTCCTGATCGGCCTGGCGGCTGGTGCGCGCCTGCATCAGGCGCTGCATGAGTTCCAGGCGGCGAGCGTCGCCGCGTTCGGCGTCGAGTTCGCTCTGCAGACTGGCCAGCAGCCTTTCGGTGTAAGCCATGCCGGCGCGGATTTCGGCCACGCGCACCGCGCGTGCCTCGATCTCGTCCGGGTCCAGCCCGGGCGGGCTCGGAGCGCTGCCCGATCCGCCCGCCGGTTCGACCGGGGTGGTGGCCGGGCTGCCGTCAAGCGGTCCGCAGACGAACGGCGTCAGTGTGCGCCCCGTCGGATCATAGGTGTATTCGTAGACCACCTCGTAGCGCACCAGCACGGTCTCGCTGTCCTCAATGGTGCTGCTCATCTCCAACCAGAAGGTGCGCTCGCGCGGTTCGTCGCCGGCAGGCGGCACGCGCAGCGCGATCTGCCGGCGCATGGGCGACATGGTGTAGCCGCGCTGGGCGTCTGCTTCCTCTGACCAGTTGCCCGCGACCACCATGGCGTCATCGTTGCCGACAGCGGCGTCAGGACGCTTCGGAGTGAGCCAGGTAGCCTCTGAGGTCATCGGTTCATGGTGGGAGTTCTCGGGGATGGGCAGGTCGGCCACCGGCGCCGGTACATCCGTGTCGTTGGCGCGGCCCGGCTCGAACCGGGCGGTGCGAGCCGTGATGCGGCCCAGCACGGCACCATGCGGGATGATCCGTTGCAGCGCGCCCTCGCGGGCTGATACCTCCTGGTACTGGCCGACGCGCTTGGCGGCGCCAATGGGCATCGCCAGGCGCGCCTGCTGGCTGGTGGCCGGGATGCGTGACGGCGGTTGGGCCCAGGTCAGCGACACCGTGCCCAGATGGTCCCAGACCGCTCCGTCGCACGTGGCCCGGTAGCGTGCGGTCAAGGCGACCTCAGCCAGGCCGCTGGGTTCGGCGGCGAGCCGGTCGAAGCGCTCGGTGCAGCCCTCCTGTTGACAGGGAGCCGGTCGGCCGGGCCGCAGGGCGATCTTGCGGTTGGTCAGCACCCAGCACGGTGTGAACGGCTCGCCGCTGACGACGGCCTTGGCCGAAGCCACCGCCACCGGCTTCGCGTCGGGGCCGAGCAGCGCCGCGCGCACGCGATAGACGCCCGGTTTGGCATAGGCGTGCTTGGCGGGTGCCAGCGCACCGGTGCCGCTGGCACCGTCGCCCCAACTCCAGCCGAGCGTGTACTTGCCCGGCAACTGGTTCAGCTTGGGGGTGAAGGTAACCGTCTCATTGGGGGCCACCACGGCGCGCTCGGGGCTGAGCGCGATGTTGGGCAGGTTTTCACGCACGGTCGTGACGTGGGCCAGCGCTCGCCGCCGCACCGTCTCTGCCGCCTGCTTGGGGCTCGGCAGTGGCCCGAGCGCCTCGATCGCCCGGGCGAGCACCTTCAGGCGCTTTTGGGCGGCCTCCAGCAACGCCTTCTGGCCAATCGCCGTGCTGGCTGCCGTGCGCGTCGCGGCCTCGTTGCTGTAGAGCGCGGCCAGGCGGGCCTCCTGGACCGCGGCCTCGGTCTCGTAGGCGGCGAGGGCCACGGCCTGGCGGAGCGATGCCACCTCCTGCAGCAGGGGCGTGAGCCGGGTGAAGTAGTCGTCCAGTTCGGGTGAGCTGACCTGGAAGTAGGGCGCCCACCGGGCCACGAAGCGGGCTTCGTCCTCGGCGCTCAGCGGGCCCTGCACGGCGCGCATGGCGGCCATGGCCGCTGCCGCCGCGCCGCCGGCGAACACGGGCGCCGCGTCGACCGGCGAGAGCGAGGGCTTGAGTTCCAGCAGGTCGCCCGAGCCGGGTGTGCGCGAGATGCTCGGCAGACCGGGCAGCGCTGGTGTTGGCGGCACGGTTGGCGCGGGCGCCTCCCAGTCGGCGTTGAGGCGCTCAATCGCCGCGACCACCTGGGCTGCCGTGTAGGGCGGCCTGGTGGTCAGCCAGGCGCCTTCGACCTTGGCCGGCGCCACCAGCTTGTCCACATCGCTGTCGCGCAGCCAGGCCCGCTGGTCGCCCGCGACCAGGAACAGGCCCGAGTAGCGGGGCAGGACGCGCCATTCGCTCAGCGAGACCCGCATCCGCGCGGCGGTCGCTTCGGCCTCGGCGCCCAGCGGCGGCTTCATCACGTAGACCGCGGTCGCCAGCCCGCGCTCGTCGGCCAGCAGCCGCAACGCGGTGGCCACCTCAAGGATCTGCAGGCTGTCCCAGGTCTTCGTGTCGTCGATGACGCGTTGTCGCAGGTCGACCGTGCCGCTGACGGCACGTGGCATGCCGCGGTCTTCTGGCGCCGCCAACCGCAGGGCGGCCAGCAGCTTCTGCGCGGCTGCGGGCAAGGTGGCCACCGCGCCCTTGGCACGCAGCCTGACGCAGTACACCCGGCGCAGGTTGTAAGGGCTGATCGTCCACACCGTGGCGCCCTCCACCCCGTGGCGGACGATCTCGGTGGCGCATCCCGCGACTTCGATGGCCGTCGCCTCGAACCGGGCGGGATGGGCATTGCGCAGACGGCGGCGCGTGGCGTCGAGCGCGCGTCGGCGCTCCTCGGCCGAGGTGCAAGGCAGGACGCCACTGCCGAGCATGGCAGTCAGGCCGGCGGCATCCGCTCCACCGTAGGTGAGCGACACCGCGCCGGGGTCGCCTAGATTGCTGGCGGCCAGCACGGTCCAGCCGGCCGGCAGCTCGGCCGAGAGCTCGCCTACGCGCACCGCGGCGCCTTGGGCGACACTCGCCGCGCAGAGGCACAGCAAGACAGTCAGTCCCGTGGATCGCGTGGCGCGCATGGCAGCATTCCTTTGCTGCTGGCGATTGTGTCATTTGCTGGCGCGGGCCGCCAGTAGGGCTTGAGCCACGCACCTTCGGGTATAATCTGGGTGTGAGACCGTTCCTCTTGGTGATTGGGTGCCTGTGGCTGACCGCCACACCGGGCATCAGTGCGCTCGCGCGCTTCGAGCCGCCCAACGGCTGCTACCTGGGCGCCTTCATCGAACACGATTCCCGCGCGCGCGGCGACTTCGCCGCCTTTGAGCGCATTGTTGGCCGGCGCCATGCCTGCTACATCAACTACGCGGGCTATGGCCGGCCGTTTCCCTCGCTGTGGGTGGAGAAGGTTGGCGCTCACGGCGCGGCCGCGCACATCGCCTTCGAGCCTAATGGCGGGCTAGACAAGATCCGCGACGACACCTACCTGCGCGGCTGGGCGCAGGCGGCCGGCGCCAGCGGCGTGCCGATCTTCCTGCGCTTCGCCTCCGAGATGAACGGCAACTGGATGGCCTATTGCGGCAATCCCGCGCTGTACATCGAGAAGTGGCGGCTCGTGGCGAGGATCATGCGCGAGGAAGCACCCAACGTCGCACTTGTCTGGTGCCCGTTCAGCAGCCCGCGCGACAACATCCCCGCCTACTATCCCGGCGACGACTATGTCGACTGGGTCGGCGTGAACATCTACAGCGTGGTCTACCACAACGGCGATCGCAGTCAGCCCGCGGACGGCGAGGACCCTCGCGAGGAACTGCTCCGGTCGGTGTACGACCTCTACGCCGCGCGCCGGCCGATCATGATCTGCGAGTACGCCGCCACGAGCCTGTGCAAAGTGGTTGGCAAGCCCACCACCGCCTTCGCCGTGCGCAAGATGACCGACCTGTACAGCGCGCTGCCGCAGCGGTTTCCCCGCGTTAAGTGCGTGCAGTGGTTCTCATGGGACGCCCATGCCTCGGACATGGCCAACAACGATTACTCGTTGACCACCCATGCCGAAGTGACCAAGGCCTATGCCGCGCTGACCGCCTCGGACTACTTCCGCAGCGAGGTCGTTCTGCCGGTGCGGCCGCGCCCGTTGCTCGCGCAGGCCACGCTGCCGGCGGCCATCCGTCCCGCGGCGCGCGACCGCGCCGTGCCGCGCGGGCCGTTCCCGCCGTGGCCCAAGCCGGCGCTGGTCAGCGTGCCGCGCACGCCGCTGGTGCCCGACGAGGACGTCAGCCTGCGGCCCATCCGCAGTGACTTCGGGCTGCTCGGCTTGCGGCCCGGCCAACGCGTGGTGGACAAGCTGACCGTGTCGGTCTACCATCCAGCCGAGTGGACTGTGTCCATGGTGGTGGGCCTGGTCAACGGTAAGGTGGTGTTCGCCTCCAACCGCCCGCCCTTCGCGTGGACGTTCGACGCGGCGGTCCTGGATCCCGGTCGGTATGAACTGGCCGTGCGCGTGACGCGCGGCGACGGCACGACAGTCACCTCACCGCCCGTCGGCGTCGAGGTGCGGAGGGCCCAACCATGAAACTGCTGGTCACCGGCGGCGCCGGGTTCATTGGCACCAACTTCGTGCGACGCTGGCGTGAGCACTACGCCGGCGACACGCTCGTGGTGCTCGACAAGCTGACCTATGCCGGCTGCCGGGAGAACCTGGACGGGCTCGGCGTCGAGTTCATCCACGGCGACATCTGCGACGAGGAGACGGTGCGGCGCGCCATGGACGGCTGCGAGTTCGTCGTCCACTTCGCCGCCGAGAGCCATGTCGACCGCAGCCTGTATGGCGGCGCCGAGTTCCTGCGCACCAGCGTCAATGGCACCTACACACTGCTCGAGGCGGCGCGCGTGGTGCAGCCCAGCCGGTTCCTGATGATCAGCACCGACGAGGTCTATGGGCCGGTGCCCAGCGGCCACAGCCTGGAGACCGACGAGTTGCTGCCCAGCAGTCCGTATGCCGCCAGCAAGGCCGCCGCCGACCGGCTGGCGTTCAGCTACTTCATCACCCACAAGCTGCCAGTGGTCATCACGCGCTCGTCGAACAACTACGGCCCCTACCAGTACCCCGAGAAGCAGTTGCCGTTCTTCACCACCCAAGCCATCGACGACCAGCCGATCCCCATCTATGGCGACGGCGGCGCCTATCGCGACTGGCTGCACGTGGATGACAACTGCGCCGGTGTGGAGGTCGCGTTGCGCCGCGGCGAGCCCGGCCAGGTGTACAACATCGGCGCCTACAACCAGCGCAGCATCATCGAGAATGCGCGCCTCATCCTTGATGAGCTGGGCAAGCCGGAGGCGCTGCTGCGCTTTGTGGAGAGCGAGAGCATTCGACCCGGCCACGACGTGCGCTACAGCGTGGACTGCCAGAAGCTGCAAGCGCTTGGCTGGCAGCCCGAGATCGAGGTGGAAGCGGGCCTGCGCGCCGTGGTGCGGTGGTATGCCGACCACCGCGACTGGTGGGAGATGATGCGCGCGCGCTCCAAGGAGTTCTTCGCCCGGCACTATGGCGGGCATCTGAAAGGCTAGACGATGGCAGCAGACGGATCGCGGTGGCGGCCCAGGGCATGGCGACGGGCTTGGCCCGTGCTGGCCTGGCCGGCGGTGGCTTGGGCCTTGTTGGCCCTCGCGGGATGTGGCGCGGCGCTGCAGGCCGAGGATTCGCAGACGCAGGACCTGGTCCGGCGGGCGCGCGAATCCTATGGTGCCAAGCAGTACGAGCAGGCCGAGACCGCAGCCGGCGAGGCGCTCAAGCGCGCCGCCGACAATCCGCAGGCGCTCTACCTGCGTGGCCTGGCTCGCGTGGCGCGCAAGCAGTATGCGCTCGGCCGCGACGACCTCGAGGCGGCGCAGAAGGCCGACCCGATGCTGCTGTTCACGTCGGGCAACAAGGCCGAGTTCGAGAACGCGCTACGCATCGCCCGAGAGAACACCATGACCGCGCTGGACGGCGCCAAGCCGTCGCCCGGCAAGTCGGACAAGCCGGCATCGCCGACCGCGGCCAAGCCGGCGCCCGCCAAGCTGGTGGCCACGGGCGACCCCATGCTGGACGCCGTCAAGCGCGCCGGTACGGTGCTCCAGGACCTGTCTGGCTCCGAGCCGACCAAGCTCGGACCCGATCAGCTGAAGGTGCTGCGCGACGCGGTGCAGCCGTTCGAGCGCAAGCAAGTGGCGGTCAAGCTGCTGGTCGCCAAGGCCGGCGTCGACCCAGTCAAGGAGGCCCAACGGCTGCATCTGGCCGCGACGCAAGGCCCGGCCACGGTGGTCGTGGTCGCCAGCGCCGACGGCAAGATCGGTCTCTACCATCCGGCTGTGACGGCTAGCGAGGCCAACGACCTCGTCGCCAAGGCCACGGCGGAGAACAGCAAGGAGAGCCTGGCGCGCAAGCTCGTGGCCACGCTTGGGCTGTTGGCGCCGAAGGTGCAGGCGCCGCCGGCGGTGCCCGAGGCCAAGCCGCTGCCCCCGACGGCCCCCGTCGGACCGACCGCGCCCATGCCCGTGCCGGCCGGGCCCGCACCGTGGATGTACGGCGTCGCCGGCCTGGGTGCCGTGCTGGCGTTGGTCGTCCTGGCCAAGCTCATCGGCCGATTGCGCGCTGGCCAGCGCCTGGCGCGCGGCTTCCAGGCGGCGCGGCCGCAGCTCGACGCCGTGGCCCAGGGCCTGGGCGCGGTGGCCACCGGCCTGCGCGCCAAGCGCGACCGCGGCGCCGAGGTGGCGCAGCAGGCGGCCGAACTGGCCTACTTCGATGCCCTGGCCATGATGGCCCAGGCCAGCGAGGGTGAGGTGGCCGACACGGCGCGGGTCGAGCGGGCCGTGCGCCTGCTGGATGAGGCGCAGGCCAAGGTGGCCGAGGCCCAGGCCAGCCTGGCCAGCGCCGCCGACCGGCCGTCACCGCGGCCCGGCTACTGCTTCTTCACCGCGCGGTTGTTGCCCGACGCCCGCGACGCCGACCGCGTCGACCTGCGCCGCGGCGATGTGCGGCTCACGGTGCTGGCCAGTCGCGAAGCCGGCGAGGTGCTGCGTCGCGGCGGCGTGCCAACGGTGCGTGTGGTCAACGGCCGACACTGGTCGCAGTGTGCCGAATTCGTGCCCGAGACGGACTTCTACAGCGACCGCTGCGGCCGCGCGTTCGTGCCGGTGACCGAACTGGCCTGGACGTTCACCGGCGAGGAGCCGCTGTTCGTGCCGTCCGAGGGTCGGCCCGACTACAAGATAGACCTGTCCAGCCCGGCCTGACGGTCATTTGGTCAGTAGCACTTCGGTGATCGTGATGGTGTTCTCGCCCTGCGCCTGACCCATCAACACATCGACGTCGATGAGCGACAGCCGATTGACCAGACCAAGCTGGAGCGGGCCGTCGCCCTTGGGCTTGTCCTTCTCGTCGAGTTGGAACTTGGTGATAGGCAGCACCAGCGTCTCTTTCTGGCCGCCGCCCTTCAGTTGGGCCGTGCTGATGAAGTTGCGCTCGGGTCGGGTGGCTCGGTTCTCTTCTTGCAGGCTGAAGGCCACGTTGCGCGCCTGCAGCGAGCTGAGCGTGATGGCCACGTTGCCCGCGCCGTCGGCCGGCAACTGACCCAGGATGCTGATCGCCGCGGGCAGGCTGCCGGCCGGCGTCTGCGCCGGGTACTTCCACACCAGGGCCTTGGCCACCGCGTCCTGTGTGAGCGAGCCGCTTAGCGCCAGCCAGGTCACGTAGTCGGCCTGGAAGTCATCCAGCAGGTACGGCAACTCGTGCTTGGACGAATACGCGGTCGGCGCGTCGTCGGTGTCGATCTGAAAGTCGTCGAGCCAGAGCACGCGCGCGCCCGGCGGCTGCTTGGCCAGCGGCAGCATGCTCGACAGATCAGCCAGCGCCAGGCCGGCAGGCTTGTCCAGGTCGAGCCGGGCGTTGTCGTCGGTGGTGTCGTCCGACAGGCGCAGGCGGTCGTAGGAGATCTCCACGTGCTGCCAGCGACCGGCGAACGAGGGGAAGGCGCTGACATAGCGTGCGCCGCCCGGCTCCTGCACCAGCAGCGCCATGATGGCGTCGTGGCTGGTGGCCAGCCAGAAGCGGAACGAGCGTGCCCCGGTCAGCGCGGGCAGTTCGGCCTTGCCAATGACGTGCGGTGCGCCCTTCTCCTTCACATCATAGCGGCACTGCAGCGCGCCGCCCTCGTGCGCCACGGCGCGCTGCGAGGTCAGCGCGGCGGCATTCGGGTCGAAGTCGACCCAGCCGCCGGCGTCGCTGTCGAACTTCTCGCGGTACAGCGCGGCCTCCTCGGCGGCACGGGCCAGACCGGGGTAGAGCAGCAGTGACGCCAGCACCAACAGGACAGGCCTTGGGACAGACATGGATCGGGCTCCAGGGTTGAGCGTTGCCAGTCAGTTCGTCATGGGGTCAGCATGACCTCGTTGAGGCGCAGTGCGTTCTCGTTGGCGGCCCGGTTGCTCATGCAGTCCAGATCGGCGAGCACCAACCGGCTGACGCGGTCCACATGCATCGGGCCGGGCTGTGGCTTGTCCTTCTTGTCGTCGAGCTGGAACTTGGCCAATGGCAGCACCAGCGTCTCCTGCTCGTCACCACCACGCAGCGGCAGGATGGAAACGAAGCTGCGCTCGGGTCGGCCTGGCCGCTTCTCCTCTTGCAGCGCGACGATGAGCACGCGCGACTCCCGACTGGACAGTGTCAGCACCAGGTTCGCAGCGCCTTCGGCGGGCAGCTGGCCGAGGATGGTCAGTAGCGCGACGAACGCCCCTTCGGGTGCCTTGGCCGGATAGCGCCAGACCAGCTCGCCGGCGGCGGGATCGTGCGTCAGCGTGCCAACCGGCGCCAGCCACGACACGTAGTCGGCCTGGAAGTCGTCGAGCAGATAGGGCAGCGTATGCTTGGCGGAGTAGGCGGTGGGGGCCTCGTCCTTGTCCACGCGCCAGTCGTCGACCCACAACCGGTGCTGGCCCAGGACACGCTGGGTCATGGGGAAGGCGCCGCACAGGTCGACCAGGCCGAAGGCGTCGACGCTGTCGAGGTCGAGTTGGTCGTTGGCGTCCTTCGATTCGTCGTCGAGCCGGAGTCGGTCGGGCGAGACCTCCACCTGCTGCCAACGGTTGGCCTGCGAGGAGAAGGCGGTGATGTAGCGCGCGCCGCCTTTCTCCTGGACCAGCAACGCCATCATGGTTGTGGCGTCGGTGCGCAGCCAGAAGCGGAAGGCGCGCGCCCCGCGCAGCGAGGGCACGCCCGGCACGATGATGACGTGCGGCTTGCTGTCCGCGCGCAC
>JACRKZ010000011.1 GCA_016235455.1 Armatimonadota bacterium
CCGCCGCCCAGTGGCAGCTAGCCTGACCAGTCCTAGACGGCCGCAGGCGGCGTCCCCCGGAAACGGGGGGCGCCGCTTCGCTTTGGGGCGGCGCAGCCGCCGTTGCCGACTCGCGCCCGGCCGCCGCGGGGCGGCCCATCTCCTTGCGCCCAGAGCGATCGTCGCTGGCGCTCCTGGCCGGCTCGCTCACCGTGGCCGCGGTTGGTCCACCGCGGCGACACCCGTCATCTCAAATGTGCCGCGGGTGTTACAAGATGGCGCGGGTTTCGCGTTTCACCCTGGCACGAACAGGGCACATTGGCGATCGTGGAGCAGGAAGTCGGGTCAGGCTCAGCGCCCCTTTGATAGTGCCGGCGCCCGCCTCCTGGAGCAATCTGAGAAGGAGAGTCTCATGCCGAGCTTGACTGTCGTCCGGCGTCCGCGGAGGATGCCGACAGCGGTACTGATGGCGTGCTGTGCCCTTTGCCTGTCCCTTGTGTCTCCCGTGGCGGCGGCGCCCGCCGCGCCGGTGCTGCTGACGCCCACCCAGGGCGCCGTCAACGTGTTGTCCCCTGTCCACCTGAGCTGGCAGGCGGTGACCGGCGCCACGTACTATGCGGCGCAGGTTTCGACCGTAGAGAGTTTTGCCACGGTGGTGGCGACCATGAGCACGCTCGACACCGGCCTCGACGTGCCCGGTCTGGCCAAGGGCACGCGCTACTTCTGGCGCGTGCTGGCGCGGAACGGCGACGGTCGCAGCCCGTATTCGGCGGCGCGCGGCTTCACCACCAGTACCACGGCGGTGCCGGTCGCTCCAGTCCTGCAGAGCCCGGCCGATGGCGCGGTGGCTGTGCCGCGACCGGTTCGTCTGACCTGGCTGCCGGTGACCGGCGCCGAGACCTACGGGGTGCAGGTATCGACCGTTGAGAACTTCGCCACCGTGGTGTTCACCAAGGGTGGCTCGTTCACGGCCGTCGAGGTGCCCGAGCTGGCCAAGAACACCCGCTACTTCTGGCGCGTGTTGGCCCGCAACGCGGGTGGCTACAGCCCGTGGTCGCCGGTGTGGCGCTTCACCACGGCCAACGTTGACCCGCCGGCGGCGCCCCTGCTCTACGTGCCCGCCAATGGCGCGGTGAATGTCCCGCTGACCGCGCGGCTGGCTTGGCAGCCGCCCGCCGGCGTCGTCGACTACGTGGTCTTCGTGGCCACTTCCGAGGCGTTCACCTCCCTGGCTTACGGCAACACCCTCACGACGCCGTGGGTCGATGTGCCGGGCTTGGCCAAGGGCACCACCTACTACTGGAAAGTCGTGGCGCGCAACGCCGGCGGCGCCAGCCCGTGGTCGGCGGTGTGGCGCTTCGCCACCACCAGTGCTCAGGCACCGGTCGCGCCGGTGCTGCTGGCGCCCGCCAACGGCGCGGTCGGCGTGACGTTGCCGCCGCGGCTCTACTGGCAGGCGGTGAGCGGTGCTACGGAGTACGGCGTGCAGGTTTCCACGGTGGAGACCTTCGCCACCACGGTCCTGAGCCGGAGCACCACCGGCACCGGCCTGGAGGTGCCGGGCCTGGCCCTCAACACGCTCTACTTCTGGCGCGTCGTGGCCAAGAACGGCGCGGGCGTCAGCCCGTGGTCGCCGACTTGGCACTTCACCACCACGGCCGGCGACCGGCCGGCGGTGCCGGTGCTCTATGCGCCCGCCCGGGCGGCGGTCAACGTGCCGACCAATACCCGGTTGGTGTGGCTGGCCGCGGCGCGTGCCACGGGCTACCACATCCAGGTGTCGACGACCACCGACTTCTCGCGGGTCGTGTGGGAAGGCACGGCGCCGGGCACGTCGGACGGCGTGTCGCCTTTGGGGCTGTTGGCCAACACCACCTACATCTGGCGCGTGCGCGCGGCCAACGCCGCGGGCCTTAGCGACTGGTCGACGCTGTGGTACTTCACGACCGCGCCGGCGGCTCCGCCCGCCGGTAGTTGATCCGTCCCGTCAGACAACGCCGCATCCTCCCTGAGGGAGGATGCGGCGTTGTCTTGTCGCAATGTCATGCGACGAGGGAGACGCGCATGACGCCGGTGGTACTGGGCTGCTTGTTGTCGCTGGGCGTGGCCGCCGCGGCACCGACCTACTACCTCGACAGCGCCGCGGGCGACGACGCTCGGGACGGTACGTCTCCCGAACGCGCCTGGAAGACCCTGGCCAAGGCCAGCGCCACGGCCTACGAGCCCGGCAGCCGGCTCCTGCTGCGGGCTGGCGGCGTGTGGCAGGGCTGCTTCAAGCCGACCTGTTCGGGCCGGCCCGGCGCGCCGCTGGTGGTCGATCGTTACGGTGACGGCGCCAAGCCGCGCCTCGAGGGCGTGGGCCATGCCGAGCAGACGGCCGTCGTGCTCGACAACGTCGAGCAGTGGGAGATCCGCAACCTGGACATCTCCCGCGGGCGGACCGGCGTGCTGCTGCGCTACAAGGACTTCGGCATCGCGCGGCATGTGCAGTTGGTTGGGCTCGATATCCACGACGTGCATGGCGGCGGCGATGACGGGGGCATCCTGGCCACGGTGTCCGGCGAGACGACCTGGCTCGACGGGCTGCTCATCGAGGGCTGCACCATCGAGCATGTCGACCGCAACGGCATCCTCGTCACCGACTATCCCGGCCCGCCGAACGACAAGCACCGCAGCGTCAACGTGGTCATTCGCGGCAACCGCCTGCGCGATATCGGCGGCGACGGCATCTTCATCCTGGCCTGCCGCGGCGCGCTCATCGAGCGCAACCGGCTCAGCTACGCGCACCAGCGCGTCGGGCGCCGGCCGGGCGAACGCGCTTGCGCGGGTATCTGGCCGCACCGCTGCGAGGACACGCTGATCCAGTTCAACGAGGTCAGCCACACCGCGGTGGGCGGGCTCACCGTGTGGGACAGCGAGGCTTTCGACGACGACATCAGTTGCCGTGGCACGGTCTTCCAATACAACTACAGCCACGACAACGCCGGCGGGTTCCTGCTGATCTGTGGCGGGCGCGATACCATCGCGCGGTACAACATCAGCCGGAACGACGCCACGGCCACCTTCACGCTCGAGGGTGACGCGGTGGTCAACGCGCTGATCCATAACAACACGGTCTACACGCGGCCGGGGCTCGATGTCGAACTCGTACGCAACACCTTCGGCGCGCCGACCGGTACGCGGTTCGTGAACAACCTATTCGCCATGGGTGGCGAGGCGCGCTACAGCCTGCGCGGCATCAAGGACGCTGTCTGGCGGCACAACGCCTTCTGGGGCAAGCACACGGACCGCCCGGCGGACGACGGCGCGGTCACTGCCGACCCGCGCCTGCTCGCGCCGGGCGAGGCCGGCGAGGGCTTGGACAGTACCAAGGGCTACCAGTTGGCGCCGCAGTCGCCGTGCATCGGCGCGGGTGAGGCACTGGCCGCGGCGGGGCCGCGTGACTTCTGGGGCAATGCCTTGCCGGCGGGTGGCGTGCCGTGCATCGGCGCGCATCAGCGCGAGCGTTAGCTGGTCCCTGCGCTGTGCGGCCACGTTCGTTGTGCTAGACTGATTCTCAGACGTGGCGCGAAACGACGCACGGGGAGCCACCGATGCCTATCGAGCAACAGCAGGCCATCGCCCTGGTCACGTCGCGCGTCATCGCCTTGTGTGCGACGGCGATTCTCGGCGCCGTGGCGGCCAACTTCGCGCTCACCTCGCAGCCAGCCGCCGTGCGACGTGAGCGGCGCAGTCTCGTCGCAACCGGCACCATGATCGGCTTCTTTGCCGCGCTCACCTGGCTGGTGTCGCACCGCGTCGGGGTGCTCGTGCCGGGCAGTGCATCGGTGGCGGTCGCCATCACGACGGCGGGCCTGGCGCTCGTGGTCTGCGGCACGGTGGTCAATCTGCTGGGCCGGCTGGCGCTGGGTCGCAACTGGGCCAATCAGGCCACGGTCTACGAGCATCAGACGCTGGTGCGTAGCGGCGTCTACCACTGGCTGCGCCATCCGCTGTATGCTTCGCTCATCTGGTTGTCGGTGGGCGTATCGGTGGCTTGGTGGAACGTCGCCGCGCTGGCCGCGACTCTGCTCGTGTTCCTGCCGGCCATGCGCCATCGCGCCGCGCTCGAAGAAGCGCTGCTGGCCGAGCGTTTCCCCGAGTATGCCGACTACCGGGCTGTCACCGGCTGCTTCTGGCCCCGTCATCGGGAGAGCCAACCATGAACGATATGGCCCGCATCCCACGCGATGCGTTTCGCTTCTGCCGCTACTCGCTGGCGGTGCTCATGTGGGTGGGCGTGCTGACCCACCAACTCGCGCCCATCTTCGTCGTCTGGCTGATCATGGCCAGCAGCGTGGCGTTGACCATCCGGCGCTCGCCGCTCATTGTGCTGTGGACCCGCACCGTCCATCGCCTGCGGCCGTCGCCCTATGAGGAACTCAGCGTCGGCGCCATGCGCTTCTCTCATGCGTTGGCCACGGTGCTCATCGGCCTGCCGCTGCTGGCGCTCAGCCTGGCGCCCGGCGCACGGGGCGCGTGGGCGCTGCTGTGGGTGATGACCGTGATGAAGACGGTCAGCGCGGTCTACGCCTGCCCGGCCTCCAAGATGTACACCTGTCTGCTCTCGGGCGGACAGTGCTGCTCGTTCCTGAAGCGCCCGCACGCTGGGGAGTAGCCGTGACCGTCGAGCTGCCAACCCGCGCGCTCTGCCCGACCTGCCACGCGACCGACCCGACCCGGCCGCGCTGGCTGGCCGCCGAGCTGGTCAGCGACGACAGCCGCATCTGGCTGCGGCGGGCCTGTCCCGACCACGGCGAAGTGCTCTCCCTTTATGAGGAGGATGCCGAGCTGTGGCGCGCGCGTCACGGCTGGAGCGTGCCGCCGCGCCACACGGCGCCCGACCGGCCGGGCCTGAGGGCCAACCAGCTGACCGTCTACGGCGACGGCCTGCCCGCCAACCACGGCCAGCATACCTGCATCCTGGTGCTCAACCTCACCGACGCCTGCAACCTGGTGTGCGGCACCTGCTTCGCTGACGCCGAGGCCAGGCCCGGCGCGCAGCCCACGGTCAAGCAGATCCTGCACACGGTGCGCACCATGGCCCGGCGCGAGGGTGGCCGGCTCGATGTGGTCATGCTGTCGGGCGGAGAGCCCACGCTGCGTGACGACCTGCCCGAGCTGCTGGACCGCCTGGCCGAGCTGCCCATCACGCGGCTCATGGTCAACACCAACGGCCTGCGGCTGGCCCGTGATGACCGCTTGCTGGCGCACCTGGCCGCGCATCGCGCGCATCTGGAAGTCTACCTGCAGTTCGACGGCCTGCGGCCAGCGACCAGCGAGCGGCTCCGCGGCCGCGACCTGACCGCCGAGAAGCGCGTCGCCTTGGCCCGGCTCAACGAGTCCCGGATTGCCACGACGCTGGTCACCACGGTGGTGCGCGGCCTCAATGAAGACGAGCTCGGCGACATCCTGCGCGTCGGTCTGGATACGCCGTATGCGGCGGGCTGGGCCATCCAGCCGGTGTTCGGCTCCGGTCGCGGCGAGGCCATCGACCCGCTCGACCGGGTCACCTCGACCGGCATCATCCGCCGGCTAGCCGCGCAGAGCGGCGGGCTGCTGGGCCCTGACGACTTCATCCCGCTGCCGTGCAGCCATCCCGACTGCTGCGATCTGGCCTACTTGGTGCGCGATGCCGACGACCAGTGGCAGTCGCTCATCGGTCTGGTGGGGCGTGAACAGTTGCATCGTTGGCTGCCGCTGCTGGGCAACACCATCACCTTCGAGGAGCTGTCGGCGCCGGTCATGGCCGCGCTGAGCAGCGGCAAGGCCCCGGCCGACCACGGGCTGGCGGCGGCCTGTTGCTGCCTGCCCAACCTGTCGGCGCTGCTGAGCGGGCTGTTCCGGCGTGCGCAGAAGGAGCCGGTGGTGTTGGCCGAGGCTTCGCGCCGGGCGTTCCGCATCACCAGCAAGCTATTCATGGACGCGCACACCTTCTGTGAGCAGCGGGTGCGGCAGTGCTGCGTGCATACGGCGACGTTCGAGGAGGATCCGCGCCGGCATTCGTTCTGCTGGCGCTGGCTGTTTGGCGATGGGCCATTGCCGGGTGACACGCCATGATGCTCGGCCTCCTCCTGACGGCTCTGGGTTACGGTGTGGCCGGTGTGGTCCTGGTCAACGAGGCCCAGCGCCGTCGGCTGGCCACCAATGGCATGGCCGTGGTGGCGCTGTGGGGCTTTGTGGGCGGCCTGCTC
>JACRKZ010000185.1 GCA_016235455.1 Armatimonadota bacterium
CCGGCCAGCTCGGCACGCTTGCGCTGCAGCACCGTCAGCGCCTCTTGCGCCGCGCGCTGGCTCTTGGCCAGGGCCACCTTCTGCGTGGCCAGCGTGGTGCGCTGCTCGAACATGAACTTGGTCAGGCCGATGAGTTGCTCGGAGTTGAGCACGCCCTTGCTGATCTCGGCCTGCGCGGTCGGCGCCACAAACCCTTCGAGCTTGGTCAAGTACTGCCCCTGCTGCTCAGCCACCTGCATATCGGCGACCACTTTGGCCACTTCGTCCTGGGCGGCCTGGATCTGCTGATCGAGCTGGCGCACCTCGGCGCGCGGCTCTTCCGTCACGGCCGTAGCACGATAGCGTACGGCGCGGATGACCAGGTTGTCGTCGCCGGTGGCATAGAGGGAGTCGGGCAACACCTGCTCGGGCAGGTCACCGACAACGACTTCCTGCGCGCCGGCGCGGGCTTCGAGGGGTACGGCGCGGGTGACCAGTGCCTGGCCGCGGTAGACGCGCACTTCGGTCAGCGTGCCCTTGACCTGGGCGAAGGCACTGCCGCACAGCAGCAGCGCCAGCCCGGCCCAGAGCGAAAGACGAGTCGGTCGCATGGGGATCTCCAATGGCTTGTTGGTCCGCGCGCGGCCAGCACGGCACCGGCGCGTGTGTTCATACCCACATCATGTGGCCATTGTTGACCCAACCGCCAAAACGAGCACAGGGCGGAGAGGGCCTATCTCTCCGCCCTGCCGGTGCCCAACTCGCGTTTGCGCCGCGTTTGCCGGACCGATCCTTACTTCAAAGTCAATCGCTCCGTGCGCCGCCGCGAGACGGTCTCCTCACTCGCGACCCCGCCTGTCCGGGGTCCATGCCTGCCGGTTCGCCGTCCTCACCGCGATTCCTCCTGCTCAAGCAGGTTAGGTTGCGAGTCGGCGAACGCCTCGAGATCAAGGCTGGCCAACTCCGTCACGGTCAAGCGCCGGTAACTGCCTACCAGCATGTATACCCTTTGACCCGCCGACTCGACACGCGTTTCGCGTTACCGATTCGTGTCGTTCGCGACTCACAGCAGTCGGTCGGCGGCCGCCTTGAGCGGTGCGTAGGCGTCGCCGTCGCTCAGGCCGACATGCACGTCCTTGACCACTCCCGCCTTGTCGATGAACACCGTCGTCGGGATGCCGTCCACCCCATAGGCTTTGGCCACATCGTCCGGCGCAACCACCTGCGTCATGGTCAGGCCGTTCTCCTTGGCGTACTTGCGCACCGCGTCGGCTTCGTCGCGCGCCATGCCGATGACCACCAGCTTGTCACCCAGCGCCTCGTGCAGCTTCTGCACCGACGGGGCCAGCGCCCGGCATGGCGGGCACCAGGGCGCCCAGAAGTCCAGCACCACCGGCTTGCCTCTCAGGGCTGCCAGATCGACCTCCTTGCCATCCAGCGACTTGAGTTTGAAGCCGGGCGCTGGCTTGCCCACCAACGGCGAGGCCGGCTCCGCGGGCGCTGCCGCCTGCGACTGGGGCGCCGCCTCGGGCGCCGGAGTCGCGACCTCAGGGCTGGGCGCCTGCTTGCCGCAGCCGCCCAGCATCGCCACCAGACCCATCGCCACCAGCCACGAACCATGCTTTACCAACGGATTCTCCCTCGTAAGTCATACCTGACCTATCCTATAGGATGGTGCGTCGCAACAGGCCGTCAGGTGGCGCCGCGCCATGTCCGTGGGAGGAACAGCCATGTCAGGTCGACAAGACCGTGTTGCCGTCGCCATCCGTAAGGAGGTGGCCAGCCTCATCCTGCTCGGAATGCGCGATCCTCGGCTGGCCAAGGTGACCATCACCAACGCCACCGTCAGTCGCGACCTGACCCAGGCACGCGTCTATGTGAGCGTACTGGGCGACAAGGCAGCGCTCGATGCGGCCGTCGAGGCGCTGACCAGCGCCGCCGGCTTCGTACGCAGCAAGGTCGGCCCCAAGCTCGGGCTGCGGGCCGTGCCCGAGTTCATGTTCGTCGGTGACGACTCAGCGGCCAAAGCCCAACGACTGGACAAGATCTTCAAGGAGCACGAGGCCGAGTTTGGCCCCGTCCCGGTCGCGCCCAAGCTCGTCGATGTCGACGACCTCGAGGACGACGAGGACGATGAGGACGAAGTCGAAGACGACGACGTCCTCGACTATGGCGACGATGACGAGGAAGACGAGTTCGACCTCAACGACCCCGACCTGGCCGACGAAGGCTTCGAGGACGAGGACGAGTGAGCCGCCGCGGCAGCGCTACGGCCGGCGTCGATGGACTGTTGCTGGTGGACAAGCCGGCCGGCATGTCATCGCATGACGTTGTGGCGCGAGTACGCCGGCTGTATGGCCAGAAGCGCACCGGCCATGCCGGCACACTCGACCCCAGCGCCGTCGGCGTGTTGCTGCTCTGCCTGGGCCGCGCCACGCGCCTGCTGGAGTACCTGGTCGGCCACGACAAAGCCTACACCGGCGAAATCGTCCTGGGCGTGGAGACCGACAGCTACGACGCCGACGGCGAGGTGCTCGAGACGTGCGACGCCGCCGCGTTGACCGCGGACCGGGTGGCCGAGGCCATGACCGCCTTCGTGGGCGACATCCAGCAGGTGCCCCCGGCCATCTCCGCCAAAAAGATCGACGGCCAGCCCGCGTATCGACTGGCCCGCCGCGGCCTCATTCCCGACCTGCCCGCGGTGCCCGTGCGGGTCGATGCCTTCGCGTTGCTCGGCTTCCAGCCCGGCACCACCGCCGTGGCCGAGGTCGCCGTGAGCTGCGGCTCCGGCACCTACATCCGCTCGCTGGCGCACGACCTGGGCGACGCGCTGGGAGTCGGTGCGCACCTGCGCGGGCTGGTGCGCACCCGGGTGCACACGTTTGACCGCGACCAGTGCGTGCCGCTCGACACACTGGCCGAGTTGGACAGCGAGGCCCGTCTGGCGCTGCTGCGACCGTTGCGCGAGTGCCTGGGCGGCCTGCCCACGGTCGTCTTGCCCGAGCCACTGTGGCCGCTGCTGCGGGACGGCAAGCTGCTGCCAACCGTGGCGCCGCGCGGCCCGGTGGCGCTACTCAGCGCCGAGGGCGAGGTCCTGGCCATCGCCGATGCCCAGGACGACGGGGTCCATCCGCACAAGGTGCTGCTGTAGCGCCACGCCACCCCTGTTTCGCGGTGCGATACATGGACTCCCCTCGCGGCTGCCACTGCCGTGATGGATCACCATCTCATAATTACGGGCCTCATGAAGTACAATGAAACTGACCGGCTCTACGTTGCCGGCACAAGGAGCCCGTCGTGAAGCGCAGAGCATTCACCCTTATCGAGTTGCTGGTGGTCATCGCGATCATCGCCATCCTCGCCGCCATCCTCTTCCCCGTCTTCGCCAAGGCGCGCGAGAAGGCCCGTGCCTCGAGTTGCATGAGCAACATGAAGCAGATGGGTCTGGCCGTGATGCAGTATGTGAACGACTACGATGAGAACTACCCGTTGGGTCGCGTGCGCGCCGGTGGCGTCGCCAACACCGGCAACTGGGCGCAGATCATCCAGCCGTATATCAAGAGCACGCAGGTCTTCTCGTGCCCGTCGAACTCCGCCGGCCGCAACCTGATCCTGCCGGACTCGGACCCCAACGGCCCGAAGATCTCCGGCTGCTACCTGGGCAACCATCGCATCATGCAGTTGATGCCGGGCACGCCGCAGGACATGGCCTCGGTCAAGACGCCGGCCAACAAGATCATGATCCTGGAAGGCACTTCCACCGGTTGGCCCACGGGCCTGCACGCCGACTGGCAGGCCGCCAGCGACACGCGCATCCGGGACACAACCTTCTCAGGCCACATGCAGATGGCCAACTACGCGTTCTGTGACGGCCACGTCAAGGCCCTCAAGCCGACCATGCTGATGAGTTCGACGAACATGATCGGCTACTTCAACGACTGTGGCGCCAGCCCCGGCGCGGTTGAGCAGATCAACACCGACGTCATCTCGCCGGGCGCGCTCGTCAACCTGCAGGCCCTGGAAGTCAAGTACCAGTAGGCACGGTTTGCGACGAACTGACGGCGGCCGCCTCGCGAGAGACGGCCGCCGTCGTCTTTGGGCCGGCCCTACCCGCCCAGCAACCAGGCCGCGTGCGCCGTGGCGCGCTGTCGCGACTCGTTGACCACCGGCCGGCCCAACGCCGCCAGGATGGCCTGCGCGGTGTCCGGCGGCGGCAACAGCAGCCGGCCGGGCATCTGGCACCAGTCGCGGCAGTGCGCCGTCAGTCGCAGGCTGCCCGGCGCTTCGCGCGGGCGCTCCACGCGCCAGTCGCCGGCCAGCTCCGACGATGACAGAATGGTGGCCCACAGGCCCTCGTCGCCCGGCAGGCGCGTCAGCAGCACACTGGCCGCCTCGCCGTCCGTTCTGCGCCACCGCGTGTGGCGCTCGGAGCGGCGCTCGGCGGGCTCCCAGCCGAGCTGACCGGCCAGCCAGCCGGCGAGGAGCGCGCCGGCCGTGTCGGCGCCGCTGCTGACCACCTCGACCCGGTCCATCCTCGCCGCGACGCCAGCCTCGCCATCAAAGAACTGTGCCACGGCCTCGCGCCAGGTGTGCTGCTCGAACCAGCCCAGGTCGGCGACGCGTGGCTGGGTGGTGAGCAGGCCCAGGCAGCAGGCCGGATCGGTCGCGCGCGCCAGGCTGATCAACCCACGGTCGGTGAGCGGCAGCAGCGCTTCGACAGTAGCCGGCGCCGGCGGCTCCGAGCGGTCCCACCACAGCGTGGCCAGCACGTCCGGCAGGAGCAGCGGCAGCACCAGGCCCGGCAACTGCGCCGCCTGCCGCTCGCCGCCGCGCAACACGATGGTCTCGCCGCAGACCTGCGAGCCGCCCGGCGCGCGTCGACAGGTGGCGAACACCGCCGCCGACACGTCGTCGCGCGCGCCCACCAGGAAGACCACGATGCGGCTCGGGTAAGCCGCGGCCACCGCTTGGCAAACGGCCTCCACCGGCGCGGCACGCGCCTCATCGGCCACGACCACGAGGGTGCCCAGCGCCAGGCGCGTGGTGCCGGTGCCGTCGGCGGCCTCCTCGGTGGCGGGCTTCCACAGCGCGGTCAGCACGCGGTCGATGGCGGTCGGGTCGACCTCGATGGGCATCCCGCCCAGGAAGGCTGTGGTGGGCGCGTCCATCACAACCTCCGCCAGGTGGCATCGCCGTCCAGCAGGGCATCAGCGGCCGCCGGGCCCCACGAGCCCACGGCGTAGCCGGCCATCGTGTCGCGCGGCTGCTCGGCCAGGCCGGCGCGCACAGAGTCGACGAAACGCCAGGCCGAGGCCACCTCGTCCTCGCGGGTGAACAGCGTGTTGTCGCCCAGCATGGCGTCGAGCAGCAGCCGCTCATAGGCTTCGGGCGAGGTCTGGGCGAACGAACTGCCATACCCGAAGTCCATCTTGACCGCCTGGAGCGTCAGTCGCGTGCCGGGCACCTTGGCCACGAAATTCAGGCTGATGCCCTCGTCGGGCTGGATGCGCATGACCAGCGTGTTGCCTGAACGGCCTACAGTGGGCGGGAACAGCGACAGCGGCGGCTGGTGAAAGGCGATGGCGATCTCGGTGGTGCGCTTGGGCAGGCGCTTGCCGTGGCGCAGATAGAACGGCACACCCGACCAGCGCCAGGTGTCCAGCGTCAGACGCATGGCCACGTAGCTCTCGGTGAGCGAGTCCGGCGCGATGCCGGCCTCTTCGGTGAAGCCCGGCATCTCCACGCCGGCCAGCGTGCCCCGCGTGTACTGGGCGCGCACGACCCGGCTGGCCACTTGCGCGGGAGTCCAGGCCGGCAACGCGCGCAGCACCTTGGCCTTCTCGTCGCGGATGGCGCCGGCCTCCCAGGTTACGGGCGGCTCCATGGCCACCAGCGCCAGGAGTTGCATCATGTGGTTCTGCACCATGTCGCGCAGCGCACCGGTCTGGTCGTAGAACTCGCCGCGCCGGCCGATGCCCTCGGTCTCGGCCACGGTGATCTGCACATGCTCAATGTGGTTGCGGTTCCAGAGCGGTTCGAAGATGGCGTTGCCGAAGCGCAGGGTCAGCAGATTCTGCACCGTCTCCTTGCCCAGGTAGTGGTCGATGCGGTAGATCTGGTCCTCGGTGAGCAGCCCGTGCAGATGGCCCGAGAGTCGAGCCGCCGACGCCAGGTCGGTGCCGAACGGCTTCTCGATGACCACCCGGCGCCAGCCGCCGGCCTGGTCTGGCCCGATCAACTCGGCTTCGTGCAGCGACGAGGTGATACCTTCGAAGAACTCTGGCGCCACCGCCAGGTAGTACAGCCGGTTGCCCGCGGTGCCGTGCGAGGCATCGATGCCACGCAGCCTCTGGGCCAAAGCCTGGTAGGCCGCGGGCTGGGTGAACTCGCAGACGCAGTAGCCCAGCCGCTGCGCGAACGCCTCCCATTCGGCCTCGTCGGCCGGCCTGTCGCGGCCGAACTTGTCGACCGCGGCGCGCATCTCGGCGCGGAACTCGTCGTCGCTCTTGGCGCGCCGGGCCACGCCGAGCACGAAGAACTGCTTGGGTGCCAGGCCACCGCGCACCAGTTGCCACAGCGCGGGCACCAACTTGCGCGCGGTCAGATCGCCCGTGGCGCCGAACAGCACGAACACGCACGGCGCTGGCGCATCACTGCGCGTCAGGCCGTCGCGGAACGGATTGGGCACATCGTTCATGGCTGGGCACTACCCCTACCGGGTAGCATGGCTCTCGCCGCGCCGCCGGTCAACCATCGCGCCGAGCACGAACCCGACCACGCTGACCAGCAGCCCCGGATACATCGGCTCCAGCCCGAAGGGCATGACCGGGAAGTGGTCCGGGCCGGCATGGGCCATGCCCACCAGCAGCCAGGCCAACGACGTGCCGCCGGCGCCGACCATGAGGAACGGCACCCAGGCGCGCGGCGGCCGGGGCAGCCGCCAGTAGGTGCTCAGCACGGGCAACAGCAAGCCAGGGATGAAGGTGGTGCCGAAGTTGTACCAGAGGTCCTTGACCGACGGCCACACGACCACCATGGTCACGGCAATGACCGAGGTGAGCAGCAGGCCGATGATGGTCCAGCGGTCCGACGGCTCGTCGCCGCGCTCGCCGCGCAGCCGCCAGACCACATCGCGCGAGAAGGTCATGCCCGACATGAACGTGTAGCTGACGGTGGTGGACATGACCGTGGCCAACATGCCCACGTAGAACAGGCCCAGCATGACCGGCGGCAGCACCTTCTGGCCCAGCGCGGGGAAAGCCATGACCGGCTTGACCAGGTCGGGCAACGCCGCCCGCGCATAGAGCGCTGTCGTGCAGGTCATGGCGTCGAACACCATCCAGCAGAGGATGGAGATGAGCACGCCTCGCTGCGCCGTGGCGGGCGTCTTGGCGGCGTAGCAGCGCTGGTGGAAGCTGGGCTCAACCAGCGTCCACAGGGCGATGAACCACCAGGCCAGCAGGTACTGCCACTTGTTGCCGCCATGCCAGGTCAGATGGCCGGGCGGCAGCGAATGCGCCAGCCAGCCGAGCCCGCCGAGCCGCGTAACGCAATACGGCAGGACGATGGCGAAGCCGAGGAACATGAGCACGAACTGCGCGACATTGACCCGCACATCGGCCCGGAACCCGCCGGCGTAGACGTAGATCGTGGACATGATCAGTCCGACGAGCAGCGCCACCGGCATCGACAGGCCGAAGGCCAGTTGCAGCAGCGTGCCCTGCATCAGCACATACGGTGCCGGGCTGGCCAGCAGCCAGGTGAACACGGCCGCGATGAGCGCGGCCGGCCGACCATAGGCCTCGGCCACCTTGTCGGGGATGGTGTACAACGCGGCGGCGCGGATCTTGGGCGCCAGCCACAGCGCAAACACCAGGGCCGACACGTAGTAAGGCACGGCATAGATGGCCACGACGGACAGACCCGACAGCCAGCCCATTTCACCCACGGCAAGGATACCGCCGTACCACGTCGAAACCAGTGTGGCGACGAAGGCGCCCAGGCTCAGTTGCCGCCCAGCCAGGAAGTAGTCCTCGGACTCACGGTCCCGCCGGAAGTAGGCCATGCCGATGGCCACCATGGCCAGCAGGTAGACCACAATCAGGCTGCGGTCTACGGGGCTCAGGGGCGGGAGATCTGTCACGGGGCTGCCTCCGCGCACTAAACTACTTCTAGGGTCTGCACTCTGTCAACGAACCGGCCGGGCACGCAGGACTGACGGAAAGGGCTGTCCATGGCCACCGGGCCGACGATTGTCTGGTTGCGACGCGATCTGCGCACCGACGACCACGCGGCGCTGACTGCGGCTGCCGAGCGCGGCGCGCGGGTCATCCCGGTCGTCTTCGTCCACCTCGAACGGTTCGGCTCGGCCGCGGCGTGGTGGTTGCACCACAGCCTGAGCGCGTTGGCCGTAGAGCTCGCGGAACTTGGCGGACGGCTGGTGGTGCGCTCCGGGCCGGCCGTTGACGGCCTGATCCGCTTGGCGGCCGAGACCGGCGCCGCGCACATCGACTACAACCGGCACATCAGGCCGGCCGACCGAGCCGACGAGGCGCAGTTGGCCGCGATGGTCGGCGCCGCGGTGACGGTCACCGGGCACCGCACCGGCAACCTGTTTGAGCCAGGCGAAGTGCTCACGGGCGGCGGCTCGCCCTACCTGATCTACACGCCGTTTGCCAAGGCTTGTTTGCGGGCGCCGACCTGCCCCCGCCCGCTGCAGGCGCCGCTGCGGCTCGCTTGGCCAGAGCAGTGGCCGGGTAGCGTGGACCTCACCAGTCTGGACCTGACCTCGGCTGTGGGCGTCTGCTGCGGCCTGGGCCACCAATGGGAGCCAGGCCCGCGCGGCGCGGCACGGCGCGTGCGATGGCTGATCGAGCGCCGCATCAAACACTACCACACCGAACGCGACCGGCCCGACCTGCACAGCACCAGCGGGCTCTCACCGCACCTGGCGTTCGGCGAACTCAGCGCCCGCCGCCTGTGGCATGCGGTCCTCCACAGCCGTGGCGACAAGCCCTACACCGAACTGCCCGAAGGTCACCGCCGCCTGCTCGATGAGTTGCTCTGGCGTGAGTTCGCGCAGCATACGCTCTATCACCTGCCGCACCTGGAGCAGCAGCCGCTGCGGCCCCGCGCCGGCGACCTGGCCTGGCGCCGGGACGAGGCCGGCCTGAACTCCTGGCAGCGCGGGCTGACCGGCTACCCCATCGTCGATGCCGGCATGCGGCAGTTGCTGCGGCTCGGCTGGATACATAACCGTGTGCGTATGGTGGTCGCCTCCTTCCTCGTCAAGGACCTGCTGATCGACTGGCGACATGGCGCCCGCTACTTTGCCGACCGTCTGGTCGACTACGACGAGGCGAGCAACGGGCTCAACTGGCAGTGGGCCGCGGGCTCGGGTGTTGACTCCTCGCCCTTCACGCGCGTCTTCAACCCTGTGACCCAAGGCGCTCGGTTCGACCCCGAAGGCCGCTACGTGCGCCGCTGGGTGCCGGAGCTCGCGCAGTTGCCCGACGAGGTCATTCATGCCCCTTGGGCCGCATCGCCGACGACGTTGGCCGCAGCCGGCGTGCGCCTGGGCGACACTTACCCGCTGCCCATCGTCGACCACGCCACCGCGCGTCGACGAGCGCTGGATGCCTACTCGGCGGCGCGCGAGACCGAGCCTGACGGCTCATAGGTCTGTATCAGACTGCGCTTGAGGAGGTGTGCCGATGAGTGCCGTGCTCAGTCTTGTCGTCTGTGTGCTGGTCTGCTTCGCTTTCGCCGGCCTGGGCGGTTGGGCCACCGCGTCCAGCGTGGGCACGTGGTACCAGACGCTGCGCAAACCGTCGTGGAACCCGCCGGACTGGCTATTCGGGCCGGTCTGGACGCTGCTCTACCTGAGCATGGCCGTCGCGCTCTGGCTGGTCCTGCGCCGCGCGCCGTGGCCGGCATGCCGCACGGCCGTGATGCTGTTCGCCGGCCAACTGGCGCTCAATGCCGCCTGGTCCTGGCTGTTCTTCGGGCTGCGGCGGCCGGACCTGGCCGCCATCGAGGTGGTCGGGCTGTGGCTGGCCATCGCCGCCACACTGCTGGCCTTCCGGCCGCACTCGCCGGTGGCGGCCGGGCTGATGGTGCCCTATCTGGCCTGGGTCAGCTTCGCCACGGTGCTCAACATCACCATCTGGCGCCTCAACCTGGGAGTTGCATTGTGACGATCCTGCTCACGGGCGCATCCGGCCTCATTGGCACCGCCCTGACGGCCCATCTGGCCGCCGCCGGCCACACTGTTCTACCCCTTCGGCGCAGCGCGCGGCAGGCGGGACAGCGCTGTTGGGAACCGGCTGCCGGCCGGCTGGACCCAGATGCGTTCGACGGCGTTGAGGCGGTCGTGCATCTGGCCGGCGAAAGCGTGGCTGGCCGCTGGACTGCGGCGCGCCGGGCGGCCATCGTCGAGTCGCGCGTGGTTGGCACCCGGCTGTTGGCCGCCGGCATGGCGGCAGAGCCGACGCGGCCGCGCGTGCTGGTCAGCGCGTCGGCGGTGGGCTACTACGGCGATCGCGGCGATGAACTGCTGACCGAGTCGAGCACTCCGGGCAGCGGCTTCCTGGCCGATGTCGCCGTGCAATGGGAAGCGGCCGCCGACGATGCGCGCGCGGCCGGCATCCGGGTCGTGCATCCGCGGTTCGGCGTGGTGCTCAGCAGCCTGGGCGGCGCCCTGCCGCGCATGTTGCCGCCGTTCCGGCTGGGGCTGGGCGGCCCGCTGGGCAGCGGCCGGCAGTTCATGCCGTGGATCAGCCTGCGTGACGCGACGAGGGCGCTGGCGCATCTCCTGGACTCTGAGGACGTGGCTGGCCCGGTGAACCTGGTGGCACCGGAGGCAGTCACCAACGGCGAGTTCAGCCGCGCGCTGGCCGCCGCGCTGGGCCGACCGGCATTGGGCTGGGTGCCCGCCGCGGCACTGCGGCTGGCCCTGGGCCAGATGGCCGTGGAGATGCTGCTGGGCAGCCAGCGCGTGCAGCCGGCGGCACTGCTGGCCTCGGGCTTCGCGCATGCCGACCCGATTCTGCGGCCGGCGCTCAACTCCGTACTGCATTCGGCCGTTTGTTAGCCGATAGTAACATCGCGCGTGTACGCTACGGGGTGGCGGCGCGGTAGCAGAGGCAGCGAACTGGGAGGACACCATGAAGCGACTGACCCTGTGGGTGGGCCTGGCACTGCTGGCGACATCGTGCGCCGTCTCGGCCGCCGGAGCCAAGAAGACCAGCTCCTGCCAGCAGATGCTGGCGGTCGAGCCCGGCCTGCGGTTCTGTGCCGACGAGGCCGCTGTGCTCACCGGCATCACGCTAGCCGACCTCAAGGAGTTGTGCGTCGACCTGGGCTTCGAGCCGACCGACGACAAGGATACCGACGGCGACCCGAGCCTGCTGCTGCAGATGGGTAAGCTCAAGGTGGGTCTGTTGCTGTATGGCAGTCTCAAGGAAGAGCCTGTGCGCATCAAGAGCCTGGCCCTCCAGATGCGCCTGGTCATGCGTGAAGACGCGAGCGCAGAGCGCGCCAATGCCTGGAACGAGGCCGCTCGCTTCACGCGCGCCTACGCCAAGGACAAGGCCTACCTGTTGGAATCCGATTTGGACCTCGAAGGCGGCGTCACCTGGAAGACGATCAGCCGCTATCTGCTGGCCTTCCGCAGCGCTGCCGCGGACTTCGCCAAGCACGTGGAATTCCACTGACCCATCACCGACCATGAGGAGTTGAGCGACATGTCTACCCGATCCCTGCGCCTGTTCGCCCTGCTGGCCACGCTGGTGTTGCTGCCGGCGAGCGCACAGGCCAAGAAGATGGCCGACGCGAGCAACACGGCAATCGCCAGCCCGCGCTTCACGGCTGACGCGCCGGAGATCTACAAGGCGATCTCCATCGACCTGCTCGAGGCGGCCTGCAAGAGCATGGACCTCAAACCCGAGCGCGGCAAGGACAACGATGGCGACCCGTGCCTGACACTCGACTTCGACGGCATCAAGACGGTGCTGCTGATGTATGGCGACGCCAAGGAGTGCAAGAGCATGGCCATGCAGGCCTCGTGGGAACTGCCCGAAGACGCGGACATGGCGGTCGCCAACGACTGGAACCGCGCCCGACGCTTCACGCGCGCCTACGTCACCGACAAGGTGGTCGTGCTGGAATCCGATCTGGACATCGAAGGTGGCGTCACCGCCGAGACCATCGGTCGGTGGGTTGGCCAGTTCAAGGCCGCCACGGCCAAGTTCGTCGAGCACATGAAGGCCAAGGGCTGAGCCCCAACGGCCTCAGGAGCCCGGGGCGCGTTGTGACCACGTCCGACGCGCCCTGGGCTCTTGCCATTTGGGGGCGGCGCGATTCGCGGCTCCGCCACACAATGCGTGGGTTGCTCGGTACGCCGCCGCGATCACGTTGGTCAGACCGGCGCCGCCGAGCCCATGCCCGAGCCGGCGCGTCCAATCGCGGCGGCGGAAAGACGACCAGACGATGACCACGCGATACTTGCGCTGTGTGGCCCTGGTGGCAGCCGTGGCGACCATGCCCGTACTCGCCGCCGCCAAGAAGACGGTGACGACCGGCAACCAGCCGACGCCGCCGATGCGCCAGGTGGCCGAGCAGGCCATGGTGCACCGCAGCGTCTCCCTCGAGGAGCTCGAAGCGGCCTGCGATGCCGCGGGCCTCAGCCCCAAGGCTGCGCAGACCGGCGGGGGCGACCCCTGCCTACTGCTCGAGATCGACGGAGCGTCGGTGGCGCTGGTGCCCGACGGCGCGGACGGCAAGTACACCTCGTTGACCATCCACGCCACCTTCGAGGTGGACCATGAGGCCGATCCGAGCGTGGCCAACAGCTGGAACTTGGAGAAGCGCTTCACCGCCGCCTGCGCCAAGGACAAGCAGTACATCCTCAAGTCGGATCTGGACCTGGCCGGCGGCGTGACCAGCGAGACCGCGACCCGCTGGATTGACACGTTCAAGCAGTCCATCGCCGCCTTTGCCGAGCACGTCAAGGGCTAGGCCGTGCCGCTCGCCAGGGTGTCGCCGACGTACTGACGTGGCACCCTGGTGTTCAACATGGTCAGGATCTCGTAGGGGATGGTCCCGACCCAGCCAGCCAGGTCCTCAACGGTGATACGCTCGTCGCCCTGCGCGCCGATCAGCACCACCTCGTCGCCGTTGTAGGCCGAGTCGTCGCCGATCTCGACACTGCACTGGTCCATGGACATGCGCCCGATGACGTCATGCCGCCGGCCGCCGATCAGCACCTGGCCACGGTTGGAGAGGGCGCGCGAGTAGCCGTCGCCGTAGCCTACCGGCAGCGTGACCACACGCGTCGGCCGGGGCGCGGTCCAGGTCATGTCGTAGCCGACCGTGGCGCCCTCATCCACCACCTTGAAGTAGACCACGCGCGTCTTGCAGGACAGGACCGGCTCCACGGCGATGGTACGCTCCACCTCTGGGCTCGGGTAGATGCCGTACAGCAGGATGCCGGGCCGCACCATATCCAACCAGCTTTCGGGATGCTGCAGCACGCCGCCGGAGTTGGCCATATGGCGGGTCGGTGTGGGCAGGCCCTCCCGCTCGAAGAACGATGTCGCGCGCAGGAAGCGGTCCAACTGGACCGCGGCAAACGACTTGTCGGCGGCGTCGGCATCGGCGAAATGGCTGAACACCCCGGTCACGTCGCAGTGCTCGGAGGTCACTGCCTGCTCGAAGAACTCGTCTGCGCGGTCCCAGCGTTTGCCGACCCGTCCCATGCCGGTATCGATCTTCAGATGCACCTGGGCGCGGCGTCCGGTGTCCGCCGCCACCTGGTCGATCTGCCGCAGCTTCTCGGGTGAGGACGCGCCGATGGTCAGCTCGAAGTCGAGGAAGTGGCCGATCTGATTGCCGATGAGCCCGCCGAGGACAAGGATCGGCACCGTGATACCGGCCCGTCGCAACTCAATGCCTTCCTCCAGGAAGGCCACGCCGAGTTGCGACACGCCACACGCCAGCAGCGCCTGAGCCGTCGGCACCAGGCCATGCCCGTAGGCGTTGGCCTTGACGACGCCCATGATGGGCCGCCGCACGGCACGCGCGATGGCGTGCACGTTGCCAGCCAGACGGCCCAGGTCGACCTCAACCACCGTGGGACGACAAGTGATGGGGCAGTCGGGATACTTCGTCATGCCCCTATTCTACGCCTGCTAGCGCCTTCGTGCCTGCGCTTCGCGAGCAGCTTCCTTGGCCGCCTCGTCGTCCTTGCGCTTCTTCTCGACGATGGCTTCCTCGATCATCGGCCGCAGCTCCTCGGGATGCGAGCTCTTGTCGATGGCGTCGGGCCGGGTGACCAGTTCGTTGGCCACCATGTCCGATAGCGCCTGGTTCAGCGTGCGCATACCCCAGCGGCTGCCGACGCTGATCTGCGAGGCGATCTGGTGGGTCTTGGCCTCGCGGATCAGGCTGCGGATGGCGTTGGTGCAGACCATGACCTCATAGGCCGCGATGCGCGACGAACCATCCTTACGCTTGAGCAGCGTCTGGCTGACCACGCCGATGAGGTTGCTGGCCATCTGCAGACGGATCTGCTGCTGCTGGTGGACCGGGAACACGTCGATGATGCGGTCCACGGTCTGCACGGCGTCGGTGGTGTGCAGCGTGCCAAACACCAGGTGGCCCGTTTCAGCCGAGGTGATGGCCATTTCGATGGTTTCCAGGTCGCGCATTTCGCCGATGAGGATGACGTCCGGGTCCTCGCGCAGGGCCGAGCGTAGCGAGTTGCCAAAGCTGTGCGTGTCCTGGTGCAGTTCGCGCTGATTGATCAGCGACTCGATGTCCTCGTGCACAAACTCCACCGGGTCCTCGATGGTGATGATGTGCTCCGAGCGGGTGCGGTTGATGTAGTTGATCAGCGCGGCCAACGTGGTGGACTTGCCCGAACCGGTCGGCCCGGTGACCAACACCAGACCACGCGGCCGTTCGGCGAAATCGACCACCGCCTTGGGCAGTGAGAGCTGCTCGGTCGTGCGGATCTCGAACGGGATGGCGCGGATGGCGACACCGGTCTGGCCGCGCTGCTTGAAGAAGTTGACGCGGAAGCGGCACACGCCCGGCAGCTCGTGCGCCAGGTCGAGCTCCCACTCCTCCTCGAAGATCTTGATCTGTTCCTCGCTGAGCATGGTATAGCCCAGCTCAACCACGTCGGCGGCGGACATGGGTGGAGTGACGCGTTTGAGCACGTCGCCCAGCGGCATCAGGTCGCCCAGCACACGATACAGCGGCGGTCGGTCGGCCTTGAGGATCAGGTCGGAGGCGTTGCCCTGGATCATGAAGCGCAACAGGTCTTCCATGCGGTAAGCGCTGGCCATGGTCGTCTCCTTTCCTAGACGGGCGAGGTCCCGTCGCCCTCGTCGGCCGGGGCCAGTCCGAGGCGTTTGGCGCGGTTGATGAAGTCCACGACGTTGGAGCACTTGGCCAGCGCGTCCTCGTACTTGACTTCCTTCTTCTGCAGCAGGCCGAGCAGCGTCTGGTCCAGCGAGATCATGCCCTGGTCGGCGCCGGCCTGAATGACCGACGGAATCTGGAACGTCTTGGCCTCGCGGATCAGGGCGCGCGTGCTGGCCTGCACCACCAGCACCTCGTGCGCGGCGACGCGGCCGCCGCTGATGCGCGGCAGCAGTGTCTGCGACACCACCGCCTGCAACACGATGGACAGCTGCATGCGGATCTGCGGCTGCTGCTCCGGGGCGAACACGTCGATGATGCGGTCGACCGTCTGCGCGGCGTCGGTGGTGTGCAGGGTCCCGAAGACCAAGTGGCCCGTCTCAGCCACGGTGATGGCGAGGCCGATGGTCTCCAGGTCGCGCATTTCGCCCACCAGTACGATGTCTGGGTTCTGGCGCAGCACATGGCGCAGCGCATGGCCGAAACTGTGCGTGTCGCCGCCCAGCTCGCGCTGCTCGACGGTACACTTGATGTCCTGGTGCACGAACTCGATCGGGTCCTCGATGGTCACGATGTGGCGGTAGTAGCGCTCGTTGATGTGCTTGATCATCGCCGCCAACGTGGTCGACTTGCCCGAGCCCGTCGGCCCGGTGACGAGCACCAGTCCACGCGGCAGCTCGGAGACCTCCTTGAGCACCGCGGGCAGCCCCATCTCGTCGATGCCCTTGATCTCGACCGGGATCTGGCGCATGACCGCACCGACCTGCCGGCGCTGGTGGAACACGTTCACGCGGAACCGCGCGCAGTTCTCCACCTCGTGGCTGAGGTCGATCTCCAGGTTGCCCGCGAAGAACTCGCGCTGGCGCTCGTTCATCACGGACAGGCCCATGGCCTCGATATCGTCGCTGGTCAGCTTGGGATACTCGCGGCGGGTCAGATGACCATGAATGCGCATCACCGGCGGCTCGCCGGCCCGCAGGTGCAGGTCGGAGCCATTGTGCGACACCAATTCCCTGAGCAGATGCTCCAATGAAACGGGATAGCTCATGCTTGCCTCCCCAGGATCGGCAAGCAGTTCGACGGGGCCGGTGCCTTATCCTCCCAGAGCGCCACAAAAACGATTACGGGCGCAGGTCATGCGCCCGTAATGCCAACGGTATTGCGATAGAACGCTCTCTCGAGCGGTCGCCCTAGTCCTCGGTTTGCCGCAGCATCATCTTGAGCTCGGTCAGGTTGCCCGCGCGCGACAGAGCTTCGCGGACATCGATGGTGCCGGCTTTGGCCAGACGGTTGAGCGCCATGTTCATGGTCTGCATGCCGTACTGCTCTTCGCTCTGCTTGATGATCGGGTAGATGTTGCCGACCGTGCCTTCTTCAATGTAGCCCTGGATGGTCGGGTTGACGACCATGACCTCATTGGCCACGACGCGGCCGTTGCCGTCCTTGCGCGGGATGAGCTGCTGGCTGATGACCGCGCGCAGGGTCTGGCTCAAGCGCAGGCAGATCTGCGGCTTCTCGTGCGGTGGGAACATGTTGACGATGCGCTCGATGGTCTCGGCGCAAGAGTTGGTGTGCAGCGTGGAGAGCACCAAGTGGCCCGTCTCGGCCGCGGCCATGGCCACGCTGATGGATTCCTGGTCGCGCATCTCACCGATGAGGATGACGTCCGGCGCCTGGCGCAGCACGGCGCGCAGGGCCTTGCCGAAGTTGGTGGTGTCGATCATGACCTCGCGCTGGCTGACGATACAGCGCTTGTCCTGATGCACGAACTCGATGGGGTCCTCGATGGTGACGATGTGACCCTTGCGGCCGCGGTTGATCAGGTCGACCATGGCGGCCAGCGTCGTGGACTTGCCTGAGCCGGTCGGGCCGGTGACCAGGATGAACCCCGTGCGGTTGGCGGCGATGCGCTTGATGACCTGCGGCAGGCCCAGGTCCTCGACCTGCGGGATCTCCAGGGGGATGATGCGGAAGACGATGCCCGTGCTGCCGCGCTGACGGTAGACGTTGACCCGGAACCGGCAGCGGCCGGGCAGGCTGTAGGCGCAGTCGGCTTCCATCGACTCATGGAAGCGAGCGATCTGCTCAGGCCGCATGATCGTCGCCAGGAACCGGTCGATGTCCTGGTTGGTCAGCGGCGCGAAGCTGGGGTCAACCGGATGGACGTCGCCGTGGATGCGCATGGCCGGCGGCGTGTTGACTTTGAAGAACAGGTCCGACGCCTTGGCGTCCAAACCCCTGGCCAGTGTCTCATCGAGGTTGATCATGCCACGCTACCCTTTCTAGACCGAATCCCGCGCCGACGCCGCGCGGCCCGGCCGGCGGCGTGCCGCACGCCGGCCCAGAAGCAACGACAGAAGCACAAAGGTGATCGCACCACAGCCGAGCGCGCCAACCACCACGGCGATCCAGGTACCCGCTCCCGGCGCCGGCCGCTTGGCCGATGTCCCCTCCAACGGCGCCACGGGCAGCGCATACGGCGGCAGGTCCAGCCGCGTGTAGGCGTCGTTGAGAATCTCCACGTTGAACTCGTGCGAGCGGCCGGTACCGCGGTGCCGGATGCGCACGTTCTTGTCCTCGTAGTCGCCGAGCCCGCGGTAGTTGAACCGGGTGCCGGCCAGATCGCCGACATCGAAGTTGAGGTCGATGCGCCGATAGCGGCGGAACGCGTCGATGAAAGCTTCGAGCCGGAAGGTGCCCTTGTCACGGAGCAGGGCACGCTCTGACATGCGGAACCCGATCTGCGGCACGCGGTCGACCACCGAGTAGGTCAGATTGGCCTGGCTGCCATCGAGGTTGAACGGCCGCAGGTCGCCGAGGCCCTCATAGCCCACCGCCTTGGCCAGCGCCTCCAGGTCGGACCGGGCCTGACCTTCGCTGACCGGGCCGCTGTAGGCAGCCGAGGCGCTGTAGCCCATGTTCGGGTCGAAGAAGACCACGACCTGCACGCCGGGACCGGCGGCGGTCTCGGGCGAGGCAGGCGGAGACGGCGTCGCGGCCTGGCCGGCCGAAGCCAGCAGACCCACAATCAGCCATGCCGTCAGGCACCGCCGCGCCATGTCTCGACCACTCACGATCAGCCGCACCATACGCCCAAAGGCTCCAACCGAGTATAGCCGTCGGCGGGTCGCGAGTCAACGTTGGCGGTCGCCTGGCGGCCGCGCTACACTAGCTACAGAGCCGTGGCCGAGAGCCCGCCGATGCCAGCCTCGCTTCGCCCCTCGCAGCACGAGTACGCCGACCGACTGCAACGACACCTGGCCGCCCAGCCCGGCTTGCCGTGCGCGGTGCTTGAGGCCTTCGCGGCGTTACCTCGCCACTGGTTCGTCGACCAACTCGATGGCCGTGACGTATCGCCCGAAACAACCGACACCGACCTGCTCGACCGCCTCTACACCGACCAGGCGCTGTGCATTCAGCGCCGTGGCGGGGTGGGCACCAGCAGTACAAGCCAGCCCTCGCTCATGGCTCTGATGATGGCCGATGTCGGCTTGGCGCCAGGCCAGCACGTGCTCGAAGTCGGCACTGGCAGCGGCTGGAACGCCGGGCTCATGGCGCGCGTGGTCGGCCCGACGGGCCGCATCGTGACGCTGGAGGTGGATGCCGAACTGGCCGCCACGGCGCAGGCCCATCTGAGCCGCGCCGCAGCCGGCGACCGCGTCACCGTGCGCTGTGCCGACGGCCTGCTCGGCGCCCCTGACGACGCGCCGTTCGACGCGATCATTGTCACCGTCGGGTGCCCCGACATCCCGGCCGCGTGGCTGGCGCAACTGGCCGACGGCGGGCGCCTGCTGATGCCCTACACCCTACCCGACGGCTCCGCGCCACTGCTCTGCCTGCGTCGGCGGGGCGACAGGATCGCCGGCCGCTGGCTGCGCTGGACCTGGTTCGTGGACCTGCGGGGCGGCGGCCTGGCACCGTGGCCCGCGCCGCGTGAGGCCGGTGACCACCTGAGCCGGCGCGCATTGCCCGGCGCGCCCTGGCCCAGCCAGCCGGGCGACCCGCGGACCAGCGCGCACTTCGACCTATGGCTGCTGGCCAGCGACGAGGCGTTCACCGCGCTGCGCTGGGCCGGTCGCGTGTTGGGCGGGCTGTGGCAGCCCGACGGACTGGCCTTCTGTGCCGAGTCGGATCTGCGCTGGCGGGGCTCGGCGGCGCTGGCCGACCGGCTCGAACAGCACTGCCAGCAATGGCTGCGGGCCGGGTCGCCCAGGCTGACCGACTACACGGTCTGCCCAGCCGATCCCGGCCCGCCTGGCAATGCCCTGCTTCTGCGGCGTCCGACGACGCCGCTGTGGCTGTGCCGCGCGTGAGCCTACTTGGCGTCGCCCGCGCTCAGGTCCACCTCCACCGAACGCACCTGGCTGTCGCCCATGCCCATGCGTGAGCGCAACTCGGCCAGATCGCCGTCGAGGTCGGTGGTGTCCAACTGCGCGAACTGCTCTTCGAGGTTGGTCCCCGCCAGTTCCTTGTTGATGTCCACCGCGGCCTCGGCTTCGGCTTCCTGCTGCATGACCCGCTGTTCCATGCGCTCGAAGGTCTCGAACGCGCTGTGGTCGCCGATGCCCTGCAGCGTCTCCTGGATCTGCTTCTGTGCTTGGGCGCGCTTCTGCCGCGCAATGAGCAGGTCCTTGCGGCGCTTGGCGTCCTCGATCTTCAGGTTCAGGGCCTTGAGCGCGTTCTTCAGCGCCTCAACCGCCTCGGCCTGCTTCTCCCACTGCTCCTGGTACTGTTTGGCCAGTTCCTGGGCGGTGTTGCGCTGGCCCAGAGCCTGCTTGGCCAGGTCTTCCTTGCCGGCCTGGAGCGCGGCCATGGCGCGCTGCTCCCACTTGGCCGATTCCTCGTTCTGCATGTCCAACTGACGCCGGAGCTTGCGCTCGTCGGCGATGGCCACGGCCACCTGCCGCTTGGCGTCGGCCAACTGCTCGCGCATCTCAATCAGCATCTGATTGAGCATCTTCTCCGGGTCTTCGGCACGGCTTAGCAAGTCGTTGATGTTGGCGCGCAAGATGTCGGCCATTCGCTTGAAGATGCCCATCGTCTACTCTCCCGCCACCGGCGTCGGGCGCATCTCGTGATACAGCTCACCAGCCGCAATGATCAACGACTCGATGCTGGCCACGAGTTCGCTGTAGTCCAGCGACTCGGCGCGCAGGGTGTCCACCAGCGTCACCGTGCCGTCGTCCACGGCATAGGCCCCGAACGCTATGCCGTTACTGTTGAGTTCCAACAACCGCCGATAGAGCTGCTCGCGGCCCGTCTCGGGCAAGGACATGACCTTCATGCGCAGCATCACAATGGGTGCGTCGTGCCGCACGATCAGTGGCGGCACCCCGTCGGACGACTCGTCGATGCGCCACAGCCCCTCGCCGAGAGTCTCGACCGGGCGGTCCATGCGCATCAGATAGCCCTCAATGGTCTCGTTGTCGATCACGAACACTTACCTCCTGTCGAGAATGCCGGCCGCACTTGCCGCCCCTGGCTCTGAGTATGAGATTGCGCTGGGGCGCTGTCAACCACGGCCGGGCGCTGGCTACAGCGCGAGCGGTAGCCGGACCATTGCTCCTGAGCTGTGGCTGCGGTGTACCGCCTCCACCAGCTCGGCGTACTTCAAGCCATCGTGGAAACTCGTGAGTACTGGCACGCCGTCGCGCACGGCATCCACGAAGTTGCGCTCCACCTGCCACGGGTTGGCCAGTTCGGGTGGCACGCTCACCTCGCGCAGCGTGGTCTCGCCCGCCGTGGCCACCAACACGCTCTCGCGCATCGCTTCCGCTACTATCGTTCCCGCCGACCCGAAGAGTTCCACTTTCTCCGGCCCGGCCGCGTGCGCCACGCTGCTCAGGTGCCAGACGCCCTGCGCCCCGCACTCGAACGTGGACAGCGCCGTGACGCTGTCGGGGATGCTTACGTGGTACGTGCCGCCGCTGGGGTTGGGCCGTTCGCTGACGAAGACGCGGTTGTTGGCCCACACCTCACGCGTGTCGCCGCACCAGTTGCGCACGATCTCGGCCCAGATGCCCAAGGTCATGGTGTTCTGGCCCGACCACGCCGCACGTTCGCGCCAAGTCGGCGGCCGCTGCTCGTCCGTCGCGCCGTTGGTCAACGCGGTCACCCGTACCATGCGCAGTTCGCCCAGCAGGCCATCGGCGATGAGCCGGCGCACCAGCCTGTCCACGGCCATCACCGTTGGCGGCGGACACAACGCAGTGACCCGGTCGGTCAGCATGGCCATCTCATACATGTGCCGCGCATCGGCCGCGTTCATGGTCATGCGCGCCTGGCAGAAGACATGCTTGCCAGCCATCAGCGCGGCCACCGTGGCATCGCGATGCAGATACGGCCAGGTGCCCACGACGACCACATCGAGATCGTCACGCGCGACCAGCGCGCGCCAGTCGGTCTCGACGTGCGGGATGTTCCAGCGCTGGGCCACCGCCTGGGCCGACTCCGGCGTGCGATTGGCCACGGCGCGGATCTCCACGCCGTCGATGGCCGTGAAGCCCGGCAGATGCCGCTGCTCCACAATGCCGCCGGCGCCGATGATGCCGATACGCAGCATGATGCCTACCTTTCCGCCGAGAGAGCGAAGGCGGCGCACGCCGCTTCGCCGTCGAGCACGGCAATGGTCAACACGTAAGTGATGGTCTGGCCTGGTTCGATGAACTTGAGCCGGCCCGCGGCCCGTTCGTCGGCCCGGCCGCCCACCCGGCAGTTGGCCGGTTCCAAACCGCAGACATACGTACCCGCGGCCATGGACTTCCATTGCACCAATTGGTCAAGTTCGGCCGCGCGGTAGGTGATGCCGACCCCCAGCCCGCCGTCGAGCGCCGGGTTGATGATGCCCACCTGGCACAGGCCGCGCGCATCGGGCTCGGCCTGGTGGTAGAAGACCTGCTCGGGGAACTCGGTCGACGGGCGCTCGAAGCCGCGACACGCCGCCAGCCCGGCCGCGGCCACCGCGTCACGCGGCTCGGTGCCGCCCGCCGAGACCACCACGCGCGAGGCGGGCGCGACCACGGGCCAGCCGATGTTCATGTGGTAGAGCATCATGTGCGGCATGGTCTGGTGCCCGCGATTGGTCACCTCGTCCACGATGCGGATGGTCGGTTCGCCGGCCGTGGCCTGGATGCGGCGCAGCAGTTCCACGTTCTCGCCGAAGATGATCGATTCGCGCACCCGGCCTTGGGCGCACAGCAGGTAGTCGTCGCCGTCCCAGTAGCCGTCGGCGGAGACGCCGCGGGCGGGCGTCTGGTTGACCCGGCCATGCAGGCCCAGGCGCACCGTGCCGGGCACCTCGGTCGGCGCGCCGGCGGGCATGGGCGCCGCCTCCGGGTCCTCGCTGGGCCCACCGGCGGTCAACATGCCGCAGGTGGTCAGCAGCCCGCCGAAGAAGCCGCGCAGCCAGCCCAGCCCTTCGGGCTCGTAGTAAGCCGAGTGCGGGATGCCGTTGGCACTCATCCAGGCCAGTGGCCGGCCGTGGTAGCTGGCGTTGGCGATGTCCATGCCGCGGCCGGGCAGCACGTCGAAGTCGAGGCCGCTGCCGGTGCGGAACCGCAGCACTTCCACGCCACGCTCGGGCCCTTCGGCATACTCCATACGGCTGACGCCGGCCACTTGGCTCATGTCGCCCACGAGTTGGCAGAGGTCACGGCGGCTCAGGTCGGCGCCGTACAGTCGAGGCATCTGCATCTCCCGACCGCGCATTGGCCGGGCCGGACCGGATTCCTCTACTCGTCGCCCGCCGCCCCACGCTTGGGCCGGCTGGGCGGCCTAATGTCGGGGTTGCGCGTCGGCATCGGCGCCTGGATCTCGGCGCGCCAGGCCTGCAGCGTGTCGTGCAGTTCCTTGGCCTTGGCCGGCTGCGCCGCCGCCAGGTTCTTCCTCTCGCTCAGGTCGTCGCGCAGGTTGTACAGCTCGATGCGGCCGTCCTCGAAGAACTCGTGCAGCTTCCAGTCGCCACTGCGCACCGCACCCGCCGGCGTGGTGCGCCAGCTGTTCAGGCCGGCGCCCAGATAGCCCGGGAAGTGCCAGAACAGCGGCTTCCGCGGCTTGGCAGCGGCGGCGCCGGTCAACAGGTCCACGTAGCTCGTGCCATCGAGCGGGGCCTTCTCGGGCCGTTTGGCGCCGGTCACCTCCAGCACCGTCGGATACAGATCGACGCTGTTGATGGGTTCGTCGCAGACCGTGCCAGGCTTGATGTGGCCTGGCCAGCGGAGGATGTATGGCACGCGAATGCCGCCCTCGTAGAGCATGCCCTTGCCGCCCCGCAGCGGCGCGTTGTCGGTGGTGTCGCCGCCGCCAATCCCTTCGCGCTCGTAGCCGCCAACGCCGCCGTTGTCGCTGGCGTAAACGACCAGCGTGTTCTCGCTGAGGTGCAGTTCATCCAGCAGCCGGGTCACGCGGCCGACACTCTCGTCCACGCTGGCGATCATGCCGGCATAGGTGGGGTTGCGGTGTCCGCCAGCGGGTGGTTTGGCCCGGAAATGGTCGATCCACTCGCGCTTGGCCTCGAGCGGCGCATGGACCGCGAAGTGTGGCAGGTACAAGAAGAACGGCTTGTCCTTGCTGCGCCGCACGAAATCCTCGGCCTTGTCGGTCAGGAAGTCGGCCAGGTACTCGTCCTTGGGGTGCGCCAGCTTGGGGTTGGTGACGAACCCAAAGTGCTTGCCCATGGACACGACGGCCTCATCGAAGCCGCGCGCACTGGGATGGTGCTCGGCATCCTCGCCCAGGTGCCACTTGCCGAACATGGCCGTGGCGTAGCCGGCGCGCCGCAGCGCTTGGGCCAGTGTGACCTTGTCCAGCGGCAGCCGGTTGACGTTGTCCACCGGTCGCAGCGGCCGGCTCTGCCAGTCGAAGCGGTCGATGCCGCCCACGGTGTAGACGCCGGTGCGTGGGCCGTACAGGCCGGTCATCAGCGCGGCGCGCGTCGGCTGGCAGTTGGGGCCGCAGGTGTAGCCGCTGGTGAATCTCATGCCCTGCGCTGCCAACCGGTCGATGTGCGGCGACTCGTAGTAGCGGCTGCCATAGCAGCTCAGGTCGGTGTAGCCCTGATCATCGGCCAGGATGAAAACGACATTGGGCCGGCGCGTCTCGGCGGCCGACCCGCGCCGCGCGGCGCCGATCGCACAGCCGGCGGCGGCCATTGTGCTCCAACGCAGAAACGCACGCCGTTCCATGGGCCACTCCTTGGCCGGCTCGCTACCCTCGCGCCTTGGCCGCCAACGCCGCGGGCACCGCGGCTTCGAGTTGTGGATCACGGCCCGCCGCCTCGTCCGCCGGCGTGATGGGCACCTTGACCGCGGGTTGGGCCGGATTGCCCTCCAGGTTCATGCCGTCGGTCACGCGGTACCAGCCACGGCCCGGCAGGCGCAGCGTGGCGCCGTCGAGCAGGCGACGACTGCCGGTACTGATGACGCCGCCGTTGGTCGGCCAGCCGATGGTCGGACCCAGGCCCAGCGTGTTGAAGGCGTGCGTCAGGATCTCTGCGTTGGACACCGAGTACTGGTTGCACAGCAGCGCCACCGGTCCGCTGAAGGCCGGCGCCAGCAGACGCGAGCCGGGATAGCCGCGCACGCCGTCGCGTGGCAGGGCGTAGGCGTGGGGCGGCACGTTCAGCATGCCCAGGATGCGGTCGGCCGTGCTGCCGCCGCCGTTGAAGCGCACATCGATGAGCAGGGCCTTCTTGCCATCACCCGCGGCGAACAGATCGCGCTCGAAGGTGGCCAGGCTGGCGTCATCCATGGAGCGGATATGCAGGTAGCCCACCTGCCCGCCGCTGAGCCGGTCGACCAACTCGCGGCGCGAGCGCACCCAGGCGCGGTACTGCACCTGCGGCAGCGCCGACGGCGCCATGGGCCGGATACTCACCGTGCGCGCCTGGCCGTCTGGCGCGGTCACGGCCAGTTCCACCTGCTTGTCCACCGTGCCCAGCAGCAACTCGTCGAGGTTGGTACTGGCGGCGATGGCCCGGCCGTCGCAGGCCGTGACGCGGTCGCCGTGGTTGAGCCGCGACGCGACGCGCGCCGCGGGCGATTCGGGGTACACCGACTCCACGGTCAGGCCCGGCGCCGAGCGGTCATCAGACCAGACCACACCCAACTCGCCCGCCAGCACCCCGCTGACCGGTGCGCCGTCGTGCCCGAAGCCCTGGTGCGAGCTGTTCAGCTCGCCGAGCATCTCGTTGACCACCACATCGAACTCGCCCTGGCTGGGCGCCGCCGCGGCGATGGGCCGGTACTTGGCCAGCATGGCCGGCCAGTCGACGCCGTGCATCTGTGGGTCGTAGAACTCGTCGCGCATGGTGCGCCAGGCCGATTCGAGGATGTAGGCCCGCTCGTCGCGCAGCGTGCGGTGGATGCTGGCCTCGAACTCGGTGAACTGCGGCGCGCCACCGGCCGCGGGCACCGTGCCGACCTGGCCCGGCGCGCGCAGGAAGCGCAGCTTCTTGCCATCGGGCGACCACGATACGCCGTACGGCGCCACGCCCGTGGTCAGCCGGCGGGGCGACTTGCCGGTCCACTTGACGCAGAACAGGTCGCGCTGGCCTTCCACCAGCCCTGTGTAGGCAAACTCCTCGCCGTCGGGCGACGCGGCCAGGTCGGCCTCGTCGGTGATGGTGTTGGTCAGCCGCACCAGGCGTTCCCACAGCCCGTCGAGGTCGATCTCGATGGGCTTGACCGCGGGCTCCTTCGGGGTGGCCTCGGGCTTGGCGGGCTTGGGCCGGTCGGCGGCGTCGTCCTCCGCGGCACGTCGGTCGGCCTCGGTGCGCTCGGCATCGGCCGCGCGCAGCCAGACGAAGTAGGCATCGGCCTGATCGCCCTCGCGCCGGCTCAGGAACCCGAGCTTGGAGCCGTCGCCCGACCAGGTCGGGGCGTAGTCGAAGCCAGGGTGGCGGCTGACGTTGGTGCTTGGCCCGCCAGTCGCCGCGACGATGAAGACGTCGGTGTTCTCGTTCTGGTCGGCGCGCGAGTAGGCCAGGAAGCGGCTGTCAGGCGACCAGACCGCGCTGGGCCAACTCCAGCCCGGCGCGACGACGGTCTCCTTGCCCAGCGCGCCGTCGGCGCCCAGTTCGGCCACCACCAGATCGCCGCGCCCGCGCACGAAGGCCACCTTCTTGCCGTCGGGCGAGACTTGCGCCTCGCGTTCGCGCAGCGGCGCGGTGGTGCGCTGGACCAGCGCCGGCTTGACCGCGCGGCGCAGGCGCGGGTCCTCTTTGCTGCCGCTGCTCAGGCTGAACAGGTCGTCGTTGCCGGCGCGGTCGCTGTGGAACCACAGCGTGGCACTATCGGCCGACCAGCTCAACCCACCCTCGTCGCACGGCGTGTCGGTCAATTGCGTGGTGGGCCCGCCTTCGGGATAGCGCGTGATGTACACGTCACCGCGTACCACGAGCGCGATCTCCCTGCCGTTGGGTGACACGGCATACTCGCCGCAGCCGTCGCGCTGCGTGCGCCAGATCTCGCCGGGCTCGGTGCGGTCGCCAGGGCCGGTCAACTCGATGCGCTCCGGCTTGCCGTCGGGCAGTCGCAAGCGCCACAGCGCCTTCTCGCACTCGTAGACCACGCTCTTGCCGTCGGCGGACACGCTGGGGTCGGCCGCGGGCTCGGTGTGCTGGGTCAGCCGTTCGGCCTGCTGGCTGTCGACGCTCTGGCGCCAGAGGTTGGCACTGCCCTCGCGCTCGCTGACAAACAGCACGTCCTTGGCCGACAGCCACTGCGGATCGGTGTCGACACCGGCATTGCTGGTCAACTGCTGCCAGGCGGCGGCACCCAGGTTGTAGACCCAGATGTCCTCGGCGGCCGGCCCGTTGTACCGGCGGCGCGTGCCCGTGGAGGCGCCGCGCACGCAGGCGAACCGCGCGCCGTCGGGTGACAGCACACCGCCGGATGTCTCGGCTCGATGCAGGCGCGTGGGCATACCGCCAGTGACCGGCACCAGCCAGTCGCCCCGGCCGGGCCCCATGGCGTAGCCCGCGCGCCGCGAACCGAATACCACCGCACGGCTGTCGGGCGTGAAGCCGCGCACCGTCTCGCTGCCGCCGTGGAAGGTCAGGCGCCGTGGCTCACCCCCGGCCGCCAACTGGATCCACACGTCCATGCTGCCCGCCCGCAGTGACGAGAAGGCCAGCCACTTGCCGTCGGGCGACCACGCCGGCCGCAGGTCATCGGCGAGATGGGTGGTCAGCGGCCGGCACGGCCCGCCGGCCACCGGCCCAACCCAGATATCGCCCAGCCAGGCGAAGGCCACCTGGCTGCCATCGGGCGAGACGGCCGGATAGTGCGCATAGCGCACCGGCACCTGCGCCGACGCGGCGGCGGCCAGCACCAAGCCCAGCAGCGCTGCCCGCAGCCGCGCGGGCATCAGCCAGCACCGCCCGCGGCGGGCGGGTTCTTGGGCTGATCGGTCTTGGGCGCGTCGGCCGGCTTGGGCTGCTTGGCGGCGCGATCAGCGCGCTGCAGCAGGCGCTCGGCGAACAACTTCCAGTCAGCCTTGGGGAAGACGCCCTGCACCTGCGCCTTGCCCTTCTGCTTGGTCGTGTACTTGACGTAGACAACGTCGCCGACGGCCAGGGCGTCGATCTTGGCGACCTTGCCGCCCTTGACCACCAGGCCGCCGCGCACCAGGCGGCAGGGCAACGGGTTGGCTTCGCCCTCGACCTGCACCGCGAAGTTGCCCTTGTTGGGCAACTCGGTCACCTTGGCCTGCACGGTGTGGTCCGAAAGGAAGGCGGTGAAGCTGAGCTTGTCGCCGAGCGCCTTGAGGCTGTCGACGCGACCGGCATGCCGGATCTGAACCATGACCTTGTCGCCCACCTTGTAGGCATCGATCTTGGCGGCATCGCCGTCCTTGAGGATGACGGCGGTGACCGGCATGGTCAGCGTGCGCTTCTTGCCCGCGGCCGTGGTCACGCTCAGCGTGGCCGGCTTCCGGCCCTCGGCCGCGGCGATCTGGTCGATGGTGGCCTCGACGCCGTTCAGCTCATCGGCGGCGATGGCGATGCTCTTCTCGTCGAGCACGGCGCTGGCCAGGAAGGGCTGGTCGCCCTCCTTGCGGTAGGAGGCCTGCGCCCTGGCGCCAACCTTGAGCGCATCGAGCCGGCCGGGATCGCCGTCGACCATCACGCGCACGGTCTTGTCCGTGCGCAGCTTGATCTCGCCAGCCTCGCCCTTGATGGTGAGTGTGCCCGCCGCCGCGTCGAGCGCAGTGACTTCGCCGGTCACCTGGGCCTGCGCCACGCGCGCGGCCGCCGGCTTGTCAGCGGCTGCCTGGCCGAACGCCAGAGACACCGTAAGAGCCACGAAGCAGAGCATCCGCCACATCGTCGAATCTCCTGTCTGCCGCTCAGTGTAGTGTTCCAGCCCCGCCGGCGTCAAAGGGAGCTACCGCGAGGGTGCGCGCCGCGGCTGTCCCCCGCTCGCCTGAGCGGCCGTGCCGGCGGCGGCGCGACCGAGGGCCCACTCTGGCGGTGGCCGGCTTCGGCGGCTTGGGATACAATGGTCGGCCCTAGGGAGAGTGAGTCCATGGCGGACACGGTGAATTTCGCAGTGCTGGGCGTCGGCGTGCCGAACCAGAATCTGGGCGGCCATGCAGTCTACAACGGCATCGGTGAGGTGCACGCGCACTTCATCAGCGAAACGCCAGGCGCTCGCCTCGTCGCTTGCTGCGACAAGAACGCCGACAACGGCCGCGCCTATGCCGCCAAGTTCGGCTGTGACTTCGTGGGCGACTACGCCGAGCTGCTGGCGCGCGACGACATCGACGCGGTCAGCATCTGCACCCCCTCGGGCCTGCACGGCGAGCACGCCATTGCCGCGGCGCGCGCCGGCAAGCATGTCGTGGTCGAGAAGCCGCTGGAGATCACCCTGGCCAAGGTCGACGCCCTGCTGGCGGCCGTCCGCGAGTCGGGCACCAAGGGTGTCATCGTCTTCCCCACGCGCTACTACCGCGGCATGAACGTGGTGCGCGACGCGCTGGCCGAGGGTCGCTTCGGCACACCGGCCATGCTCAACGCCATGTGCCGCCGCCACCGTGACGACGTCTACTACCAAGGCTGGCGCGGCACCTGGCGGTTCGACGGCGGCGGCGCGTGCATGAACCAGGGCATCCACATGATCGATGCCGCGCTCTACCTCATGGACGATGTCGACACCGTCCAGGCACGCTGGGGCACCATCGGCCACGACAAAGAGTTGTGCGAAGTGGAAGATACGGCCGTGGCGGTGCTCACCTTCCGCCGTGGCACCATCGGCATGATCCAGTGCACCACCTGCGCCTACCCCGACCATGGTGAGCGCATCGACGTGCATGCCATGAAGGGCAGCGCCTCGCTGGCCGGCAGCAAGTTCCTCTCGTGGCAGATGGATGAGCCTGGCTTCGAGTTCGACCCGGCCGCCTACGCCGAGCGCGACGAGGAGTTCACCGGGCACCGCCTGCTGTACGGCGAGGTGGTCCCCTACTTCCGCGACGGCACGCCGTGCCGCTGCGAGATCAGCACCGGCCGTCGGTCCATTGCGCTGATCGAGGCCATCTACGAGTCGGCGCGGCGCGGGGGCGAGATTGTGCGGCCGGTGCTCGACTGAGCGCCGGTCGACGAGCTAGACCACCAGCGGATGCTCGTGGTGGATGTCGAACACCGAGCCGGTGACCAGTTCGCTGTCGTCGCTCAGCAGGTAGCTGATGACCACGGCGATGTCGCGTGGCGACAGCAGCCGGCCGAACGGGTTGGCGCGCGCCGCCATGTCCATGACGTCGGGGCTCTGACCGAGCGTCTGTAGCAACTCGCGCTCGCCGGGCGTATCCACCCAGCCGGGATTGACCACGTTGACGCGGATGCGATCGCCGATGTACTCGACCGCCATCTGCCGACTGAGCATGAGTAGCGCGCCGCGACTGGCGCAGTAGGCGGCCATGTTGCGCTTGGGCAGCGCGGTGTGCGCCGAGCCGATGTGGACGATGCTGCCACCGCCCTGGGCCTGCATGAGGGGGATGGCGGCCTTGGCCAGCAGGAAGGCCGCGGTGACGTTGGTGTCCAGGACCGCATGCCAGTCGTCGATGGAGGTGTCGATGACCGTGCCGCGCCGGCTCAGACCGGCGTTGTGCACCATGCCATCCAGCCGGCCGTAATGGCCGTGGGCCTGCTCGATGAGCTGTTCGCAGCGCGCCGGATCGGTCACGTCGACCGGCAGGAAGATGGCCTCGCCGCCCTGGGCGACGATGTCGGCGGCCACCTGCTCGCCGAGGGCCACGCGTCGGCCCGCCACGATGACATGGGCACCCTCGGCGGCGAGATGGCGTGCAATACCCTCGCCGATGCCCGAGGTGCCCCCGGTCACCAAACAGACCTTGCCCGCCACGCGGCCGGACTCAGTCGTCGTCATCGCCGCTTTCCACCGCGTCGCGCTGCTCCTGGTCGTCGTGCCAGAGCTGCGGCCGAGCCTCGCCCGCCCAGAACAGGATGGTGTTGCAGTTCTCGCACTGCTGCACCCGCTGGCGGAGCTGGAGGTGGCGCAGCATGTAGCTGGTCAACTGCGTGCGGCAGGCGGTGCAGACATCGTCGGTCACACGCACCACGCCGGGGTCGCCGCGGCGGCTGCGGATCATCTCGTAGCGGTCCAGCAGGATGGCGTTGACCTGGGCCGCGTGTTCCTTGCGCTGCACGTGCAGGGCACGCAGTTCAGCGTCGATGCCCTTGACCTGCCCGGCAAACTGCGCCCGCACTTCGGCCAACTCGCCCTGCAGCTCGTTGACCGTGCGCTGCTCGTCTTCCACCTGATGCTCGAGCGGCTCGATGCGGTTGTCCAGGTCGAGCAACTCGACGGCGATGGCGTCCAGCCGCGTGGCCGTGGACTGCAGGTCGAGCTGCAAGGCCTCGGCTTCGTGCTGGCTGGGCATCTCCTGCCACAGGCGATGCTGGTTGCGCTCACGCCGCTCCTGCAAGGAGTCGCGCTCCAGCCGCCGGTCGACCTGGCGGCCACGCAGGTCGCTCAGCCGCGCGTTGGCCTCGGCCAGTCGGCTCTCGGCGCGCTGCAGGTCGCTGGTCTTGCCCGACCCGTCGTCAATCTGCGCGCGCTCATCGAGCAGCAAGCCGATGCGCAGGTCAATGCCCTGCAGTTCGTGCAGCTTCGGCAGCTCTTCGATGAGCGCCGCTTCGTCCACATCGTGGGTTCTCATCCGCCAGGCCTCCGCGCGAACGGCTCTCCGTCCACGCTGGTCTCGGTCACCATCAGGTCCGGGAATTCAGACGACAAGAACGCCGCCGTCCGCCCGATCACCAACCGTTCGCTCGCAAAATGTCCCGGGTCCACCAGAGCCAGACCCAACCGCGCCGCCAGCAGCGCGTCGTGATGCTTCACATCACCCGTCACCAGCACATCGGCCCCAGCCTGGGCCGCATGGGCCACAAAGCTCGCGCCGCTGCCGCCGACGATGGCCACCCGCCGCACCGGCCGCCGCCAGTCGCCGACCACCCGTGGGTGGGCCGCCTGCGTCACGCGCGTCACACGCTCGGCCAGCTCGCTCAGCGTCACCGGCTCAGCCAGCTCGGCCACGCGACCCATGCCAATCGATGCCGGCTCAGCCGGCTCCGTCGCGTAGACGTCGTAGGCCACCTCCTCGTAGGGATGGGCCACACGCAACGCCGCCGTCACCGCCGCCAGATCGGCTCGCGACACGACCATCTCCAGCCGGTCCTCGGCCACCCGCTCAAGCCGACCGGCTGTGCCGACCGCCGGCCGCGCGCCGTCCAGGCCGCGGAAGGCGCCCGTACCCGCCACGCGGAAACTGCACTCGGCGTAGTCGCCGATGCGCCCCGCACCCGCGCTGGCCATGGCCGCCGCCACCGCGTCCGTGGACGCCGTCGGCACGAAGGTGACCACCTTGAGCGCGCCGGCCGCCGGCCGCGGCACCAGCGGGCCGCGGACAGTCAGGCCCAGCGCCTCCGCCAGGAAGTCACTCGTGCCCGGACTCACATTGTCAAGGGCTGTATGCGTGGCATACAGGCTGCGCCGCTCGCTCGCCGCCCGCCAGATCAAACGGCTGGCAGGCTCATCGGCCACCACGCGCGCCAGTGGTGAGAAGATCGGTGGATGGAAGGCCACGACCATCTCAGCGGCGAGCGCGGCCGCCTCGTCGAGCACCGCGTCGGTCAGGTCGAGGGTCGTCAGCACATGACGGACCGGCTGACCGGGATCACCGAGCAGCAAGCCGACATTGTCCCACGACTCGGCCAACCGCGGCGGCGCCCAGCGGGCCAGAGCCGACGACACCTCGCCAACGGTCGTCATCGCCTGTTTTCGCCCCTCGCCAAGCGGCACATGATAGCCCACGAGCCCCGCAAGGTCAAATCGACGAGGACGGCTCGCCCACCGGGCCGACACTGACCATGGCCAGTTTGTCGAACGGGCGCTCGGCCAGCAGGGCGTTGCAGTCGTCGACGGTGACCGCGCGCAATCGCTCCAGCCACTCGTCGATGGCCGTGATGCGGCCTCGATACACCCAGTCCATGCCCACGCTGACCAGCCGGCTCAGCGGCGATTCCGCCTGGAACACCGCCGCGCTGCCGAAGCGGCGCTGGGCGCGCTTGACCTCGTCGGCGGTCAAGCCGTCGCGCTGGGCCCGCTCGAGTTCGGCCTTGTACACTTCCACCGCACGCTCGACGCCCTCCGGCTGGCAGACCAGCACGCCGCTGAAGGTGCCGTTCTGGTCCTCCTCGTCGTGGTACAGGCCGGCTGACTCGGCCAGGCCGGGGTCGACCAGCGCCCAGTGCAGGCGGCTGGCATCACCCGAGCCGATGGCCGCGGCGGCGATGCTGGCGGTCAGGCGCCGGTCATCCTGGGCGGCCAGGCCGGGCGCCATGAGGTACACGTTGACTTGCTGAAACCGGTCATAGCGCAAGGTTGTGGCACCTACTCCCGCGACCACCGAGGCCAAGTTGCGCGCGGCGCCGCTGGGCGACCAGCCGCCGCAGGCCTTGGCTACCTGGGCGACCGCGGCGTCCCAGTCATAGCGCCCGCTGAAGGCCAGCGTCAGGTTGTCCGAAGCGTAGCGTCGGTCGAAGTAGTCGGCCATCTGGTCGCGGGTGAGCGCCTTGATGCTCTCGTTGGTGCCCAGCACGCGCTGGCCCAGTCCGTGCCCGCCGTAGTGCAGTTCGCGGCAGTGGTCGGCCGCCACGCACAACGGCTGATCGGCGTACATAGCGATCTCTTCGAGGATGACGTTTTTCTCCATGTCGAAGTCCGACCCGCGCAGCGCGGGCCGCATCATCTCGGAGAGCAGGCCGAGCAGCCGCTCCTGATACTCGGGCAGCACCTGGCCGTAGTAGACCGTGTTCTCCTCGGAGGTGAACGCGTTGTAGCGGGCGCCGATGGCGTCGAAGGTCTTGTTGATGTCGTCGTAGGACAGCCGGTCGGTGCCCTTGAACATCATGTGCTCGAGGAAGTGGCTGACACCGCTTTCGGCGGCCGTCTCGTCGCGCGCGCCGGTGCGGCAGAAGAAGCCGCAGGCCATGCTCAGCGCCTCCTCGTTGTACTCGCCGACGATGTCCAGGCCGTTGGCCAGCGTGGTGCGGTCGTAGCGCATGATGGTCTCCTCTCTAGAGCGCCAGGCCGGCGGGCCAGGTGAAGTTGGCGCCCAGGGTGGCCACGGTGAACCGCTCAGGCCGGTGGTCGGCAAGGTAGGCGTTGAGGCTGTCGGCGCCGACCGCCTCGATGCCGGCGCGTACCTCTTCGGGCGAACGTACGCGGCCCAGCCACAGCCAGTCCAGCGCGGCCCGACCGGCGCGCGAGCCGGTGCTCTCGTCGTTCATGACCTCATTGCTCAGCAACCGCACCCGCGAGCGCTCGACCTCGTCCGCGGTGACCGTGCCGGGCAGCCGGCGCAACTCGCCGATCATCACTTCCAGCGTCTCCGCACTGCGCTCGGTAGTGGTGCCGGCACGAACCACGACATAGCCATGACTGCGCACCGCCAGGGCCGACGCGCCTACGGAATAGCACAGGCCGCGCTTCTCGCGCACCTCGGTGAACAGCCGCGCGCCCATGCCGCCCGACAGCACCTGCACGGCCATCTGGCCGTGGTAGCGCAGCGGGTCGGTGGGCGGCACATCGCCGTACATCAGGCCCAGATGGACCTGCTCGGTCGTCGCTTCCACATGCTCATAGAGCGGCTCGGTACGCGGCTCGGCCGGGGGCAGCGCCGTCGCCTGGCCGGCCCAGTCGCCAAACAGCGCCTGCACGCGCGCCAAAGCCGAGTCGGGATCGATGCCGCCGGCAATGGACAGCACCGCGCCCTCGGGACAGCAGACGGCGCGCTGATGGGCGCGCAACGCATCGGCGCTGAAGGCACCGACCGATTCGACGGTGCCCATCAACTGCCGGCCAAAGGCCGTGGGAAAGTAGCGGCGTGTCAGCTCGACCAGCAGCTTCTGCGCCGGCTGGTCCTCGAGCCCGGCCAACTCGGCCAGCGCCAAGGCGCGGCACGGTTCTAGCGCGTCGTCGGGCAGCGTCGGGTCCAGCACAGTGTCGGCCAGCAGGGCGATCGCCTCCGACCAGTCGGCGCCCAGGCAGGACAAGGTCCAGCTGGTCGACTCGCGGGCGGCACCGCCGCCACGGCGGGCACCCAGGTTCTCCAGCGCCTCGTTGACAGCGCGCGTGTCACGACCGCCCGCGCCCCGCTGGCACCAGGCGTGGAGCAGGTTGGCGGAGCCTTCGGCGCCGAGCGGATCGGCCGCGGCGCCGGTGGGCAGCAGCAGGCTCGTGGCCACGGCAGGCCGGTTCAACGGCTCGATAAGGACCATCAAGCCATTGTCCAAGCGACGTTCGATGCGGTTTGCCATGCGCTGCGGGCAACCTCCAACCCTTCTCTTAGGGTAGGCCTGCAACCACTTGCTGTACAGTGTTGATCGCGCGATGGTTGGGCCCCGAGACATGCGCGCAGCTGGTCCGCGGGCCGCTTGGCCCGACCCACAGACAACGTCGCGAACTTTTTGGGGTTGGCGGGAACCTGGGGGGAACCCTCAGCGTCCACAAGGCCAGCTTGGTCACGCCGGAATGGTTGTGCGCCAGCCAACCCAGCAGATCCGAGACCGGCCATGTGGCGAAAGCCCGTGGGCGCGGCGGATGAGGAACGACAGTGAAGACACGAAATCGCAGCGGTTTCACGCTCATCGAGCTGTTGGTGGTGATCGCCATCATCGCCATTCTGGCGGCAATTCTGTTCCCA
>JACRKZ010000174.1 GCA_016235455.1 Armatimonadota bacterium
CAGCGCAATCTTCAGCCAGTGAGGATGCGGCTTGTCCACCGCCGAATGCCAGCGCAGGCGGTCGAAGACGTCCGGCGCGGTGACCTGGCCGTCGACCGCGCGCGCGGCGCCGCCTGGCTCTTTGTCGTACTCGCTGTCGGCCGTGGCCACTACGCCCGGCAGTAGCGCCAGGTCGCCGGCCGGATCAGGCACGCGCAGCGAGCGCGGCACCGTCGGGCGGCGGTCGCGCTGGTGCGAGAGCGACTGCCAGGTCTGGCCGGTCTCGTAGAGGTTGGTCAGGTCGAGCGGCTGCGGCAGCCAGGAGCGGAAGCGGTTGCTCGTGGCCCACTGGCCGCCGGCCGAGGCGTAGTCGCAGAAGGTCAGCGTGCCGCCCTCGGCCGCGACGTCCAGCGCCAGCCGCACGCCGACGCGCCGGGCCGCCTCGGGGTTGGGCCGGACGGCGACGATGCCCTCGGCGTCGGCGGCCAGCGTGACGCTCGCGCCAGGCCGCGGCGGGGTCAACCGGTCGTCGAGCGACAGCACCAGCGGGCCGCGCACCAGCGCCACCTGACCGTTGCCATCGGGCGCGGCGAGTCGCTTGGTGCGCAGGTCGAAGGCCACCGAGACCTTGTCGCCGCGGCGCCAGGTGCGCTTGACACGAGCGTACGCGCCGGGCTTGGCGGGCTGCGCCTGCCCGTTGACGCTGAGCCGCGTGGCCGTGCTCCAGGCCGGGATGCGCAGTGACAGCGTGAACTGCTCAGCGCGCGGCAGGTCCAGCGTCAGCGTGGCCAGATCGGCGTACGGGTAGTCGCCGTCGACGGCCAGCCGCAGCGCCTGCCCGCCGGGCGTGGTGAGGGTGGCGCTGCCAGGCGTACAGACGTTGACCACCGGGCCGTCGGTACCGCGACCGTAGGCGAACGACGGCGCCAACAGCAGCCCACGCGGTCCGTTGACCACGCAGCAACTGAGCCCCACATCCGCATGCTGGGTGTAGCTGGGCACACGCTCGCCGTTGGGCGCGCCGAAGTACGCCCACCAGTGGCCGTCGGGCATCTCGGCGGCGAGCAGGCCGTTGTACAGGTTGCGCTCCAACTCGTCGGCCCAGCGCGGCTCGCCGGTCAGCCGCAGCAACTGGTAACAGAGCTTCATCCAGGTGGCGGTGACGCACGTCTCCATGGGCTTGTCGACCGCGCCGGTCTGGCGCGTGTGGCCGTCGCACCACAGCTCACCCGAGGTGCCGCAGCCGACCAGGGTGACCTCGCGTGCCAGCACGCCCTCGGCCAGCCGCGTTGCCGCGCGCAGGTGGTCGGGCTCGCGGGTCACGCGATACAGCTCGCACAGCCCCTCGAAGCACGACATCATCTCGTAGGCTTTGGGCGCCACGAGCCCGCTGGGCGGCTTGCCGGCCAGCGCGTCCTCGATCAGCTTCATGCCACCGGGAGCCAGGCGGCTGGGCTTGCTCCAGCCCGCGACGATGTGCCGGGCGAAGTCCAGGTAGCGTGCCTCGCCAGTGCGCTCGTACAGCAGCACAATGGGCTCGAGCACGGAGTTGGACGGCAGGCCCTTCCACTGCGGGTAACCCCAGTCCGGCAGGAACCGAGCGCCCGGCCCGTATTCGAGCAGGATGGTATCGCCGGCGCGCTGCGCGGCGGCCAGCGTGGCCTTGTCGTGAGTGCGGTCGTAGGCGGCGATGAGGCCCAGCAGCGCATACTTGCGGCCCCAGATATCCCAGCCCTTGCCGCGGTCGGCCGGTTGACGCGTGCCCAGGTAGCCGTCGGGCGCGGCGGTGTCGATCAGCGCCTTGACCGCCGCGTCGCGCACGCGTGCCGTGCCCGCATCGTGACGATACGCGTCACCCAGTGCCAGGCCGGTGAACCACTTGCCCCAGTACTCGCAGCGCCAGTCGCCGTCGCCGACCTCGATCTTGTCGCGGTAGGGCTTGACCACGGCCTCGATGTCCTGGGCCACCAGTCCGCCGTCGATGCAGCTATCGAGCCGCTGGCCGAGCCAGCCGGTGATCCGCACCGCGCCGGCATCGGCCGGAATGAACGCATCGGGCGTCGCTGCGCCCACCAACATCGCCACCAGCCACCAACCAGCCATGGATCGCTCCCGCCCAGCCTGTTCGCCGCTGGGCCAACCGATCCTCGGCGGTCGGCGCCGGCCGAAACGCACCGGAGCCCGGTCCACGCGGGACCGGGCTCCGGGGGCGACGGCGGGCTATTTGCGATTGCCGCCGGTGGTGGAAGTCGTGGTGGTGGTGGTCGTCGTCGTACCGCCCGTGGGCGGCGGCGGCGGCTTGGGCAGCGTGGTCGTCGACACCGCCGCCAGGGTCGCCGGGTCGAGGCGGATGACCGTGGGTCCAGCCATCACATAGACGCCGACCTCATTGGCCGAGATGGGGCCAGGTGGCGGTCCAGCCTGACCGGTGGCGCCACCCGTGCTGCTGGCCGCCGTGGTGGTGGTGGGCTTGGGAAGGTCCCGGCTGGCCAGCAGCGCCAGCGTGGTGCAGTCGAGCTTGAGCACCTTGGCCCCAGCCAGCACGTAGACGGCCTGCGAGTTGGCGGCGATGCAGCTGGGCCGCGGCGGCGCGTCAAGCTGCTGGCCTGTGCTGCCAGTGACGGTCTGCGTGGGCTTGGGCAACTCCTTGGTCAGTAGCAGCGCCAGGTTCTTGGGGTCCAGCCGGAGCACGGACGGCCCGGCCAGTATGTAGACTCCCACCGCATTGGACGCGATGTCTGTCGGCGGCGGGGGTGGTGGTTGCTGTTGCCTGGTGACCACCGGCGGGTCGTCGCCGCCGCTGGGGTCGGTGGTGCCCTGGGCCTGGGCGCTGGTCATCAAGCCAGCCACAACCATCGCCATCGCCCAACGAGCGGTCCGCATCCTGGTCAATTTCGCCATCGTTGATCTCCTCGGTAAGCTCTGGCGGCTCAAACATCCTCCGCCACAACCGGGATACCCACTTCGCGGCTCCCCATGCATGACAGTAGTGTCATCAAGGCGAGGTTTGGCCCGCGCGCGGCGAACGTCCGGCAGGCCAGTGACGCCGCGACTCCGGCGCAGGTGTTGGCCCGCTGTGGCGAATAGGCGCTCGGAGACGCGCGATGCAAGCCGCAGACCTGATGCGTGGCAGTCACCCCAAGGCCCTGGATTGCCCCCATTTCCCCACTCGCCTACAGGCCGTGATCTGGCGCAACTGGGAGCTGGTGCCCGTCGCGCGGCTGGCCGCCGTGCTGGAAGCCAAGCCCGACGACATCGTCGCGCTGGCGGCACATATGGGGCTGCGCGTACCCCCGGTGGTGCGACCCGAATGGTTGACGCGCGGGTATGTCACGCTGATCCGCGCCAACTGGCAGCTTCTGCCGTATCAGCAGTTGCTCACGCTGCTCGGCTGGACCGCCGACCACCTCGACTTCACGCTGCGCGAGGATGACTTCCTCTGGCAGAAGCTGGGCAACCTGAAGCCCGACTGCCCGAAGGTGGTCTATGCACCGCTGACCGACGAACAGCGCCGCGCCACCGAGGCCCTGCGCGCGCTGCTCGATCAGCACTTCCCCACGCGGCGCCAGCCCGACGCCCAGTCGCCGTTCGCCTTCCTCGACAGCCTGGCCCACGGCGCCAAACCGCCCGCCGGCCGGCACTGGTCGGCGGCCGAGCCACTGCGGCTGATCTACTCCTACTCGGCGGTCTACGGTGACCCGCTGGCCGCGCCGGAGCTCGATCCCTTCCCCGACGGCCTGCTCGCGCGCCTGGCCGACCGCGGCGTCAACGGCGTGTGGTTGCAGGGCCTGCTGTACAAGCTGCACCCCTGGGCCGCCGCGCCGGAGCATTCGGCCGGCTGGGAAGACCGGCTGCGCACGCTCGCGGCGCTGGCCAAGCGCGCCGACCGCTACGGCATCGGCGTCTACCTCTATCTCAACGAGCCGCGCGGCATGCCGTTGGCCTTCTATGACCAGCATCCCGACCTCAAGGGCGTGGCCCAGCCGGGCATCGGCGTCGCGGCGCTCTGCACCTCGCGACCGGCCGTGCGCGAGTACCTGCACGACGCCACCCGGTTCGTCTTCGACCGCGTGCCCGAGCTGGCCGGCGCGTTCACCATCACCATGTCCGAGAACCTGACCCACTGCTGGTCACACGGCCAAGGCGCCCAATGCCCGTTGTGTAAGGATCGCGCGCCGGCCGAGGTGGTGGCCGAGGTCAACGGCATCATCGCCGACGGCGCCCATGCCGCCAAGCCCGAGGCCCGCGTCATCGCCTGGGCCTGGGCCTGGCCCGCGGACTGGGACGAGGCGGTGGTCGAGAAGCTGCCGCCCAATGTCGAGCTCATGTGCACCAGCGAGGAAGCGCTGCCCACCAACGTCGGCGGCGTCGCCGGCAGCGTGTTGGACTACAGCATCTCGCAGCCGGGGCCCGGCCCCAAGGCCACGCGCTTGTGGGCCAAGGCACGCGCGCGCGGCCTGCGGACCAATGCCAAGGTGCAGCTCAACATCACCTGGGAATGCTCTGCCGTGCCCTGGCTGCCGGCCTTCGACCTGGTCGGCGAGCACCTGACCAAGCTCAGCGCCGCGGGCGTGCAGGGCCACATGGTGAGCTGGACGCTGGGTGGCTGGCCCTCGCCGGTGCTCGGCCTGCTCAGCCAGGCGCCGGACCGTCTGCTGACCGGCGTCTATGGCGCCCACGCGCCGGTGGTCACCGAGGCCTGCCACCGCTTCTCGACCGCCTTCCGCGAGTTCCCGTTCCACATCGGCACGGCCTACAACGCGCCGCAGAACTGCGGGCCGCGCAACCTGCTCTTCGCCGAGCCCTCGGGCTATCCGGCCACCATGGTCGGCATCCCCTACGACGACCTGGGCGCCTGGCGCTCAATCTACGCCGAGGACGTCTTCGAGCAGCAGTTCCGCAAGCTCTCGGACGGCTGGAAGACCGGGCTCGACCTGCTCGCCGGCATCGCCGGCAAGCCGGACGCGGCCTTGACCGACCTGCGCAGCACGGCCACGGCGGCATGGTGCATGTTCCGCAGCACGTACCTGCAGGTGGCCTTCGTGCGGCGGCGCGCCAAGCCCGAGGCCAAGGCCGAACTGCTGGCCATTCTCGATGAGGAGATCGCCGTGGCCAAGACACTGTGCGAGCTGGCACGGGCCGATTCACGGTTGGGTTTCGAGGCGACCAACCACTACGCCTATACCACCAACGACCTGCGCGAGAAGGTGCTCAACTGCGC
>JACRKZ010000175.1 GCA_016235455.1 Armatimonadota bacterium
AACGAATCGGCGGCCTGGGTGGCGTGCTCGGCGGCTTGGCGCGTAGCCTGGCCGAGCTGGTGGACCGTGGTGTTGAGCTGGCCCACCTGCTGCGACTGCGACTGGGTCTCCGCCACCGCCTCATCGCACCACGCCACCAGCCGCCGCAGGCCATCGATGACCTGGGCCAGGTCGCTGCTGAGCCGTCCGGCGAACTGGCGGCTGTGAGTGGCGTCCGCGCGCGAGCCGTGCAGATGGTCGGCCACCTTGTGCGCCGCGCGCTGCACCTGGCCGGCGAAGTGCGCCATCTGCAGATGGACGTTCTGCTCCATGGTGAGCGACCGGCGGTCGGTGCCTTCGGGTGGCGCGCCGGCCAGCGCCAGGCGCTCGGCTCGCTCGGCCACCTCGGCCACTTGCCGCGCCAGCCGCTCCGCCTCGTCGGCGGCGACGCCGGAGCGCTGCAGGTCCCGGCTCATCTGGTGCATGGCCTCGAACCCGGAGTCCGCGGCCTCGCGCGCCTGCGCCGCCGTGAGCCGGGCCGCGCGCGCCTTCTCAGCGGTCTGCGATGAGACCCGGCCCAGGGCGTGTGCCGAGCCGGTCAGGGCGGTCATGGCGACATTCACCGTATCGCTGGCGTGCGACAGTTCGCGGCTGGCCGTGGCCATCTGGTAGGACGCGCCGGCGATGGCCTGCGAGGTGCCGACCAGGCTGGCGATGGTCGATTCGATGGGCTCCGAGACCCGGCCCGACAGCCAGCGGCCGAGGGCCATGGTGGCCGCCATGACCACCAGGCAGATGGCCAGCAACGTGGCCTGAAGCCAGCCGAACGGCGCCATGAGACCATCGATGGGCTGCTCGGTGATGACCACCCAACCGCAGTTCGACTCGTCCGGGCCGGCGCCCACGGGCCACGCCGACACTACCATCTCTGTCCCGCCGGGGTCGGCGCGGAAGGTGGTCTGCCCATGGCCACGCGCCAGGGCCGGCCGGTCGAGCCCGGACAGCAGCGCCGCCGGCTCCTTGGTGCTCGGCTGGCCCACCGACGCCAGGAGATGATCGGCGCTGGACAGCACCGCCACACCGCGCACGCTGGCCGGCGGCAGCAGCAACGGCGGCAACTGCTCGCGGCGGTAGCGCAGCACCAGCACGCCGACCAGTTCGTCGCCCGTGTCGCGCACGACCCGCGCGACACGGTACGTGCCCTCGGCGCCGGTAGCCGGCTCCTCCGCCGACAGGCTGAAGCCGCGGTCAAAGGTGGCCTTGAGCCAACCAGCCCGTGGGTAGCGCGGCCGCGGCGGCTCGCCCGCGGCCGCCAGCACGACCCCGCGCCGGTCCACGGCCCACAGGCTGTCGAGCGACGGCTTGGGTCCATACCGGGCGTGGGTGGCCAGCGCCGCGGTCAACTCGCTCGCCAGCGCGCCGGAACGTAAACCTGGGCTGACGACGAGATCCGGCCCGCCGTTGTCCGGCACACTGACGGCGGCGGCGGCGCTGCCGAAGGCGCGGCGCAAGTCGGGCAGGGCGGCCAGCGCCTGTCCGTCGGCCAGCGCGTGACTGACGATCTGCTCGGTCCGAGCCGCCAGTACGGCGGCCGTTTCGCCGGATGCCGCGGCCACGTTGCGCTCCACGGCCTGGCGGGACACGAGCAGTACTACCAACGCCACTGGCCAGACCGTGACTGCCAGAGCCACCGACAAGAGCAGCACTCGATGGGCCAGCTTCATGGACTCTAGGGGACTTTCCCGCCGCTTGCAGAGAGCGCCGACAGGGCCATGGAACGTATTGTGTAGAGCGCATTGTAGACGCCGGCGAGGGCGACCGCAACCGTTGCCGACAGGAGTTGTGCCACCGGCGGGCAGCATGTATACTGCCCCCGACGAGCAGAGGCAGGTCGTGATGGGCTGGAGGCAGCCGCGCATAGGTCGCACAACGGGTCCCCTGGGGCTCGATGTCGGCCACCACAGCATCAAGTTGTCGCAGATCGAGCTCGGCCCCGGCGGCCCGCGGCTCGCGGCGCTGGCCAGTCGGGCAACGCCGCCCGGCGTATTTGATGGCGACGGCTATCTGGTCGATCCCGACAGCCTGGCGGGCGCCCTGCGGGACATGGCCAACGAGTTGGGTGTCGCCGGCGCTGATGTCGTCGCCGCGCTGTCCACGCCGTCGGCGCACGTGGCGCTGTTGGACGTGCTGGCCGAGCCCGATGGGGATCTGGCCCCGGCCGCCTGTCAGCAACTTGCCCCGCTGCTCGACTACCCGCTGGATGAAGCCTCCGTGGTGCTGCGGCTGATGCGCACACCGCCGTATAACGCGGTGGAACCGTATGCCCCGGCGTACGTCAAGGTACTAGCCTGCGCGATGCCCGCGGCGCTCGTGGTGGCGCTGGAACAGGCCATCGAGTCCGCGGGGCTGGCGCCGTTGGTCATTGAGGCCGCGCCGTTGCCCGCGGGCCATCTCCTACTGGGCGATGGCGCCGGCCCGGCGTCGGTGCTGGTGGGCGACCTGGGCGCCACGCAGACGACCTGGACGCTGTGGCAGGATCTGCTGCCGGTGTTCGTCACCACCTTGCCTCTCGGTGGGCAGGATCTGACCGAAGCCGCGGCTGGGGTACTCGGTGGCGACCCGGAGGCGGCCGAGGCTTGGAAGCTCAGCGACCCTTGGGACGAGTCCCTGCCCGCCGCCGCGGCGGTGGCGGACCAGTACCTTAAGTCGCTGCTGCAAGCGATCAGTGCGCTGGCGCAGCCGGCGGCGGACGGTGCGCATGAGTCGGCGCCACGCTGGCCGATGTCGCTCATCGTGCTGCACGGCGCGGGCGCGTTGCTGCGTGACCTGGCACCGCGGTTGGCGGAAGCCACGGGTCTGCGGGTGGAGTGGTTGGACGGTTTTGCCCGGCTGGGCATGGGGATCGACGGAAGCCTGCCCAACGAGGTCGGGCGATACTTGCCGCAGTGGGCCAACTGCTTGGGTCTGGCCTGGCGACAGTGGGTCGTGGAGGGCTAAGTGCGCGCGCACGCGAACTTCATCGGCAACCGGGAAGAGCAACGCCGGCGCGAGACACGGATCGCGGGCTGGGCGTTGGCCTTGGCGGTCGCCTTCGGCCTGGCGCCGCTGTTGCTCGTCGGCCTGATCCGCCAGGGCGCGGCCGAGCGCGCCACGCTGCTCAAAGACATCAACAAGCGCCGTGAGACCGTGCTCAACAACTTGGTCGGCAGTGCTTGGATGGAGGCCGAGAACAAGCGGCTCGAGCCCGGCCACAAGGTGGTCGTCGCGGCGCACACCAACCTGGCCAAGTGGACCGAGTTGCTCAACGAGGTGCGCGACCGCCTGCCCGAGGGCGCCTGGCTCACCCAGGTCAGCATCGCCCGCGCCGACTTCGACGCGGCCAAGCCGCTGGTCCCGGGCACCAGCCCACAGACGGTGATTGTGGTCGGTACCGCCGCCAAAGCCGAAGCGGTGGGTGCCTACCTGGAACAGCTCAATCGGTCGCCGCTGCTGGCTCGCGCCGTGTTGGTGCGCAGCCATCCCAGCGAGGCCAAACTGGCTACCGCCACCGCGCCTGCCGTGGACTATGAGTTGCGGGCCGAGGTCAAGCAGCCGATCGCGGAGGGCCAGCCATGACCTGCTGGCAACGACGCTACCGGTCCCTGCTCGTGCTCGCCCTGGGCCTGTTCCTGGCCTTGTCCTTGGTCAACCTGGTGCTGCTACGCAGCGCGGTCAGCCGCTTCCGCAGCGTCACCAAGCGGCTGGTCCAGGAGCGTGCGGCCCAGAAGGAAGAGGATAAGCGCCTCGGCAAGATGGCCGAGCTGCAGGCCAACCACGACACCATCTTGCAGGATATCGGCTCCATCGAAGCCACACCCCCACGCCGGCTGTACCAGGCCACGTTGGTGGCGCAACTGGGCCAGTTCGCCGAGCACAGCGCGGTCACGCTGCTGGGTGTGACGCCCGACAACGGCGGCGCCCCGGTCGAGAAGGGCCTGCCCGAGTTGCCCAAGGATGGACCGTGGCGCTTTGTCGCGGTGTTCAGCGGGCACTACAACGACGTCGTCAAACTGGTCGACTCGCTCCAGACCTTCCCCAAGGCGGTCGCGGTGCAGTCGGTCAATCTGCGCGTCGACAAGGCCCTGCGCGACGGCACCATGCGCGCCGAGATCGTGCTTCTGGCGCGCGAGGTGGCCGGCGTGCGCGACCCCGCCACCATGACCACCATCCCCGTACCGCCACCGTCCCTGATGGAGCGGTTCGACCACAACACCATTCGCGACTGGCTCAAGAGCCAAGAGCAGCGGCCGCTCGCCGAAGCGCCGGGTCAGCCCGGCCCTGCGGCGCCCATGCGGCCCGCGCCCAGTCAGCCCGGGCCGAGCAGCATCACGCCAGGAACTCGAGTTCCGCTGGGCGGATCGGCGCAGCCTGGTGGCGCGCCGCAACCCGGTCGCCTGCCGTTCGCTCCGGGCGCGGCCACCACGGGAGGCGCGGCACCGACCTCGCCGCCGGGCGTGCCGTTTGGCCGCCGGCGGTCACCTGGCGCAGGTCAGCCGATGCCGCCGCCGGCTGGCTTGCCGCCGGGCTTCGCGCCGGGCGGGCCGTTCGGCGCGCCACCGGCGCCGTCCGGTCACGGTGGGCCACCTGGGCCGAGCACGCCGGACATGCTGCCTGGCCTCGGCCAGAGCCTGCTGCCGGACGATATGGCTCCCGCGCGCAGCATGGCGAACGTTGGGGTGGTTCGGCGGGTATTCAAGATCATGCGCACGGACGGTCTGTTGCCCGGCGGCGGCAAAGCGGTGACCGACGACGGCCGCGTCGCGGCCAACGACATGCCGGCGCGAGGGAAGACACGATGAGCAGCGAGCCCGAAACCACTACCAGTGAGGCCACTCCGGCCACGCCGGTGACCACCGAGCCGCAGCCCTCGCAGCGGCTGGTGGTGGCGGCGGTGGCTTGCGTCGCCGTCGTCGGCCTCGTATTTCTCGGCTCGGTGGGCGTCTACGCACTGCGACACCTGCGTCCGCACAAGGCGGACACGACCGTGGCCATGGCGGCCAAGGCCGTCGACGACGAACCGTCACTGGTCTCCGAGACGCAGACCCAGGACGGTCGCGACCCATTCCTGGCCCAGGGCATCGCGGCCACGGCGGATACGGCCATCCCGGTGCCGCCCAAGGACCCGACCGGCCCGGCGCCGGTCGTCATTCCGACGCCCTCGGTGGATCCGCCCAAGACCAATCCGACGCCGGCCGCCGACCCGCCGAAGCCGACTCCGAGTACCGAAACCAGCAAGCCCGCGGCGCCCAGCAAGCCGGAGAAGCCCAAGGCCCCGAGCCGCGCCGAGTTGGCCACGCTCGATCCCGCCTCGCCGCCCGATTGGGTGACCGGCCCGGGCGCGGCCGAGGGTTTGGTCCTGATGGGTCTGGTGGCCAGCGGCAAGCCGCAAGCGGTGTTTGAGTACGAGGGCAAGGTGGTGCGCCGACGCATCGGCGAAGAGGTGGCCGGCATGACCGTCTCGCGCATCGAGCGCGGTCAGGTGATGCTGCGCGACGCCAACTCGGGCGGGCCGGTGAAGGCCTTCTGGCTGACGGTGCGCGAGGGCAACCGCCTGGGCGGCACGCGGTCGGGTCCGGTCAAGACTGTGACCCCACCGGCGGACAGTACGTCCGAGTCCAGCGGCTCCGGCTCCAGCGGTTCGGAGTCGAGCGGCGACACGAGCGGCGAGGGCAGCAGCGGTGGTGAGTAAGGCAGCAAGTAGAGGACGCGATATGGCACGGCGATGGTGGATGCTTGGGTTGGCGGCGCTGCTGACACTGCCGACGGCGGTGCCCGGAGCGTGGGCCGAAGAGGGCGGCGAAAGCAAGCCCAGCGTTGACGTGCCCGACCAGCGGGCGACGGTCAAGCAATGGGCCTGGGCCAAGGACGACAACAACTCGGTTGTGCGCCTCAGCCTGGTGCTCAACTGGCCCAAGACTGCGGTGCATTCGGAGTGGATCGGCCAGGGCACGTTCGTGGTCACGGTGCCGAACACGGGGCTCAAGGCCAACGCCGAGCGCAGCATCGTCATCGCTCAGCCGCCCATCGCCGACGTGCTGTTCGGGGTCGGCGCCGAAGCGGCCGACCTGCAGATCCAAGTGCGCCTGTCCACGCCCAGCAAGTGCCGCGCCTACGTCGTGCCTTCGCAGTACAAGGTGGTGATCGAGGCCGAGTACCCACCGAGCGTGCCGGCCGCGGCCAAGAACGACGACGAGGAGACCAAGGAGTTCGGCAAGCAGATCATCACCGCCGAGTTCGTTGACACCGACCTGCGGGTCATCGTCGAGGCGCTGGTCAGCCAGAGCGGCGCCAACATCATGCTGGCGCCCGAGGTGACCGGCACCTACAGCCTGTCGCTCAAGGAAGTCACGCTGATCGACGCGCTGGACAGCCTGTGGGAGGCGTGGGGCCTGTGTTGGATGAAGCTGCCGGGCAACATTGTCCTGGTCGGCGCCGAGGCTGAACTGGGCAAGCGCGTGGTCGAGGATGGCATCGAGTTGCCCAGCGGTTGGTCGGTGGCAGACGTGGCTTCCGTGCTGGCCGCCGAGTTCCCCGAGGTGGCGCCGGCACGCGACATGGCCAGCGTCCCCGCCACCGGTCCGCTGCCCGTGCGCGGCGAACTGCAGTTCGTGGGCAGGGCACGGCGCTGGGTGGCCAAGCTGCCGAGCAAGGCCGAAGGCACTCCGCCGGTGGTGACGCTGCCGCCGCGCGACAAGCAGACGACGGTCGTCGTGTGGCCGCGGTATCTCTCCTCGGAGACCGCCGAGGCCAAGCTCAAGGAAGTCTATCCACTGCTGACCATCACGCGCGAAGTCGAGACCGGCAAGTTGACCCTGTCCGGCAGTCGCGAGCTGGTGAACAGCGCCAAGACCTTTGTGGACAAGCTCGACTTGCTGGAGGTCGAGACCGTACCGTTCTACCCGCGGTATGCCAAGCTCGACCAGCTCGAGCCCAAGATCAGGGAGAACTACCCGCAGGTGGTGGTGACGGTCGAAGAGAAGCTGGGCCGCCTGACGCTCAAGGGCCTGGCCGAAGTCGTGGCGGAGGCGCTCAAGTATGCGCAGAGCCTCGACCAGCCCGATCGCGACTCGACCCGTTTCTACCCGCGCTACCTCAAGCTGACCGACGCCGAGACGAAGATCAAGGAGATCTTCCCGACGCTGACGGTGCTGTCCGAGGCCGGGCTGGGCTACCTGACGCTGGTTGGGCCGCGGGACATGGTCGGCGCCGCGCTGCGCTATGTGCAGACTATTGATGTCGTCGTCGACCCGGTGATCGATGAGTACCTGCACTTCCCCGGCATGACCGAGGCCAACCTCAAGGGCCTGGTACCCGCCGACGTGACGCTCGAGCGGCAGTCGTCGGGCGCCAAGGGGCTGTACGTCCGGGTGCGAGGCAAGGAGTCCGCCGTGGCGCCGCTGCGCCGGCTGGCCGCCCAGTTGCAGGAAGACGCGCGCCAGGCACCCAACGGCACCAAGTAACAGGCCGCCCGCGCGGCAGGAGGCAGGGCCCAGGTGAATGCTCGACCCGACGATCCGCTGGCGCTGCTCGTTGCGGAGTACCTTCGCACGCGCGACACCGCGGTGCGGGACGAGATTGTGCTCGCCGCCATCGACCTGGTCGAGCACATCGCGCAGCGCTACCGCTTCGCCGCCGAGCCGGTGGAGGACCTCATCCAGGAAGGCACCATCGGCCTGATCAACGCGGTCGAGATGTTCGATGGCAGCCGGGGGGTGAAGTTCACCACTTACGCGTCCCACGCGGTGCAAGGCGCCATCCAGCACTACCTGCGCGACAAGGGCAAGCTGATCCGCGAGCCGGGCTGGCTACACGATCTCAACCAGAAGATCGGCAAGGCCCGCGGGCGGCTCAACCACACGCTCGGCCGTGAGCCGTCGTCCGCCGAGTTGGCGGCCGACCTGCAGATGCCCGAGCAGCAGGTGAGCGACGCCCTGGCCACGCGCGGCGTGTTCCGGGTCAGTTCGCTCGAGCAGCCGCAGGGCGACGAGGGCGACGGTACCTACAGCGTCGTGGAGCACGATGCGGCGCGCGTGGAGCTGCCCGAGAACGCCGAGACCCCCGTGGTGGACCGGCTGGCCATCGAGGAGGCCCTCGGACGCCTGCGCGCCATGGAGCGGCAGGTCGTGCTCGACTTCTTCTTCAACGACCTCTCCAAGACCGAGATTGCCCGCCGTCTGGGTTACTCGTCGAGCCACGTGGCCCATCTGCTGCGGCGCGCGCTCAAGCAGCTCAAGGATGCGTTGATCGTCGATGAGCGCAACCTGGTCCGCCGGCAACTACGCAGCCTGGAAGGCCAGTTGGCCGACTATGCTCGACGCGTGGAAGAAGAGACGATCCGCGACGACCTGACCGGGCTGTACAACCGACGGTATCTGCTGGACCGCTTGGATGAGGAGCTGTCACGCTGCCAGCGCTACGGCTTCCTGCTCAGTGTCGTGCTGGTCGATCTCGATGGATTCGAGGCGTATCTGGGCGAGCACGGTCGCGCCGAGGCGGATCAGGCGCTGATGGCCGTGGCCCGGCTGCTGACAGCGGCCTCGCGTCGCATCGACCGCATCTGCCGCTACGACGAGCGCCGCTTCCTGCTGCTGCTGCCCAACACCGGTCAACAATCGACGGTGCTGTGTGAGCGCCTCGTCGCCGCCGTCGACGCGCTGGAGCTCGGGCCGGGCGCGGCCGATGCCGGCCGTATCCGTGCCGTGTGCGGCATCGCTGTCTATCCTCTGGCCGGCGCCGATGCCGACGCGCTCATCGCCGCGGCAAACGACGCGGTGGTTCGGGGCCGTGCCAGCGGGCAGGGCGTGGTCATTTCGGGTGCGTAGGCAGCAAATCCAGGGTGTTGTCGCGCGGCGCTTGCGCCATAATGCCTAGTGTGTGGGGAGAGTCAGGCAATGCGACGTTGGTCTGATCTGATGTACCTCGGCTGGTCGTTGGCCTTGGCCGCGCTGGTCGGCGTGTTGTTGTCCGGCGCCTCCGGCGCCTGGCTCGGCTGGGCGCTGCTGCCGTTGGCGGCTGGCGTCGTGCTGGGCCGCTGCGCCGAGTTGTCGCGGGCGGAGTCCTTCGCCCATGCCGCGTTCGTGGCTGCTGGCGTGGCCGCCTTCGGCTCGCTCAGCGATGCCAATCCCGGCGTCTGTGCCGTGCTCGCGGCCGGCTCGCTGCTGACCATGGCTGGCCTGGCGCGCTGGGGCAACCGCGCCACACGCATCTGGGTGGCGGCGATGGTGCTGCTCATCACCCTGGGTGCCGCGATTGCGCTCAACCGCGCCGTGCCCGGCGCCGCCGGCCGGCTGGCGGCCGAGCCGAGCCGCGATCTGCCCACCTCGGCCCTGGCCGATCAGCCCGAGATGTTCCTGCCGCTCGACCTCGACGACGCGGGTCGGCGCGTGGCCTTGTGGTCCATCCTCGACTCCGAGCAGACCGACGATGCACAGTCGATCTGGTCGCTGGACGTCAACGACGGCACGCTGCACAAGGTCTTCCACGGCTATCCGCTGCCCCTCCTGGAATGGTCGCCAGCCGGCGATCGCTTGGTCTACCCAGCCTCCGAGAAGCCCTGGGATGAGGGCGCCGTGCCGTTCGGCATCCATGTCGGAGCCGCCGCCGGCGGCTCGTCCAAGCGGTTGCCAGCCCCGGCTGATGGCGGCTCCTGGATGTACCCGAGTTGGTCCAAGCAGGGCAATCGGCTGGGCGTGTGGCGCCTGCCCGAAGCTCCGGAGTTCGGCTCCGTCGGTCCCCTCCGCGACCTACCGCGCAGCTTCGTGCTCTCGCCCGATGGCGGCGAGCCCACCGAGATCGCCGTCAAGGGCTGCCGGCTCTCGCTGCTCTCGGCCTGGGAGGCCGGCGGCGAGGGCGCGCTGATGATGACCGAGCACGGCATCTACTTGGTGCGGCCCGATGCCAAGCCCAAGCGGCTGGTCGCCGCCGGCGAGGCGCCGCTAGACCCGTTCCCGATGCCGCTGCAGTCCGGCGTGGCGCAGGATGGCAAGCACATTGCTTACCTCGAGCTGACCTTCAAGGGCGGCGACATCGACCGCATCGACGTCAACGTGATCGACATGAACGGCCGTGGCCGTGGCGGTATCGCCAACATCGTGCCGCTGGCCATGGGCTGGTCGGCCGATGGCAAGCTGTTCGCCGCGCTCACCCAGAACCGCCGCGGCGAGTTGCTGGTGAACGTGCTGGATCCCGAGACGCGCCGCGTCAAGTCACTGCGCACCGGCCTGAAGCGCACCGACGAGGACTTCCCCTGCCGGCTGAGCGTCAGCCGCGATGGCAAGGTCGTGGCCATCAACGGCCCGCTCGACAAGGGTGCCATGCTGTCCGTGGCTATGGTGGATCTGACCAGCGGTGAGACCAAGCTGCTGCCCAACTGCCACAATCACCTGGCCAGCGGCTGGCGACCTGACGGCTGGCTGGTGGTGAGCGACACGCAGACCGTCTCCGCAGTCTCGCCCGCTGGACAGCGCCAACCGATCTTCGTACCGAGCGCCGCGGGCCGGTCCGAGGACCTGTGCTCCACCGCCATGCTGGAGACCACCTTCCGCCAGCCCATCGAGCGGCTGCAAGTGGCCGCCGAGATGGCCGTGCAACTGGCCCGCAAGTAGGCCTGGGCTAGGGCGACGGCGCCATTCGCCACGGCACGGTGGCCGGCTGGCGGAACGGGCCGTCGCCCAGCCGGCTGACCATGGCGTCGGTCAGGTTCTCGAACGCGAACAGGCAGACGCCTTTCAACCCGGCCTCGCGCGCGGCATACACTTGGTCGATCACCGCTTGGCTATTGTCTTCCAGCTTGTAGGCGCCGATGCCGCCAAAGATCTGGCCGCGCAGCCGCTCGTCGTCCACTGCGGCCAGTTCGTCGCCAATGCGCTTCTGGAACTTGCCCAGGTCGGTGTTGTAGGCCATGGGGCAGAGGAAGTTCACATACCCGCGGGCCAGCCAGGTGCGCCCGTCGCGGCGCACCTCGCTCAAGTCGGTCCGACGCGTGCCGCCCGCCGCGGAGACGACAATATCGGGCTTGACCGCGCGCGCCGCCGTCGAGCAGCGCCGCACGAGTTCGGTCACCTGGTCGACGCGCCACTGGTCCCAGACGAGCTCGGAACCCGGCTTGAGGCCTGTGCGTGCCGTGTTGACGATGCCGTGCTTCTCACCAAGCCAGGCCACCGCATTGGCCACCAGTCGCTGTACCGCGGCGCTCTCGGCCGCGGCGCCCAGGTAGCAGTGGAAGTTCACCGACAGGATCGTGCCCTCGCCATAGGACTTCCAGGCCAATGCCGGCCGGCCGTCGGCAAAGCTGGCCAGCACCTGCGCACCGGCCGCCGATTGGCACAGGTTGCCCGACACGCGCAGCGCCAGCGAGGCCGGCACACCGGCCAGCACCGGATGGTCGGCCGCCGCCGCGAGCAGGCTCATCGGCACGTTGTCCGCGTAGGTGCGGCCAGTCAGGCCCACCGCGTCGGCCAGCGTGGCATCGTCGGTGACGGCCACCGGCCCATCCAGGATCAGCACCGCGCCGCCTTCGCGCGCGAACCGCAGCACGCGCGCGATCTGCTCGGGCGGCACTTTGCCCGGATAGAGGTTGCCCGCCACAAGCACGGTGCGGCGCGACAGCATGGCCAGGTTCTCGGCCTCGACCAGCGCCGGCCGGTAGCCCGCCTGGCCCAAGAAGGCTTGCTGAGCAGCCAGCAACGAGCGGCCTTCGGTCTGGTGGTACTGGGTGCGGAGCAGCCTCATGCCGTTGCCGCTGGCCACTCCGGAGCGCAAGGCCAGCGGGTCGAAGCCCTTCTCCGCGAGGAACAGCCGCCGCGTGAACTCGCTGTAGTCGTAGTCAGTGTCGTACTCGTGGCGGATGTAGTCGTAGCTGACGCCGTCGACACCAGTGGCGGCCACCTCGGCGACGATCTGGCAGAGGAACTCGCGCACGCCTGGATGCGCCGGGTTGAGCCAGCCGTTGACCCGCTGGCCATGGCGGTCGACAACGAACCACTCGGGCCGCAGGCACGGATGCTTGGTCAAGCCGCCGTGCAGCATGATCAGGTACGGATGCACCTGAATGCCGGCCGCATGCGCTGCCTTGGCCAGTTCGCGCAGCGGGTCGAAGCCCGCGGGCACGTCAGGATTGGTCGGCAGCAGGCGGCTGCGCCACATGGCCTGATGCGGGTAGTTGGCCAGCGGCAGCAAGGCGTTGAGCCCCGCTCGCGAGGCCCGGGCAACCGTGCGCGCGATGGCCTGCGGATTGGCGTAGTCCTCCCAATGCAGCCACGAGCCGCGGAACTCGCCGGGCACGGGCTGGCAGGTGAAGGACTTGGCCAACGCCGGCACCGCAGCCACCGGACTGAGCGCGGCGGCCGCTGTCGGTTGCGCGGCCGGCGGCCCTGGCGGAGCGGGCGGCTGGCCCAAATCGAGCCCGCCGGATCCGCTGCCGGCGACATCGGCCGGCCGGGTCGCCGCGGGCTCGTCGCCGCCGCTGGGCCCACACAACGCCAGGATCACCAGTGCCAGCGCCACCGGCGCCGTGCCGGCCAAGAGCCAGCGTCGCGGCGAGCGCCAGCCACGCTTGGCCGCTTCGTTCGGTTGCCAGATAAGTGCCAAGCCACACAGTCCTTGGTGCGGGCCGCGGCCCGCACGCTCACAGTGTACCGGTTGGTGGCGCGACAGGGGAAGGCTACGGCCGACTCGCTACGTAACACCGGGCGAAGCAGCTTGCTAGCAGAATCGCGCGGCACAGCGTGCGCCGCGGCCCGATCCGCCAGCCAGTCCCAGGCTCGCGGCGCTTGCGCGCAGGCGGGGTTAGTGTCACACTTGCAATAGTATTGCGAGTAGACAGATGCGACGCGCCTTGGTACTCACGTTCTCGCTGTTGGCCCTGGCCGGTTGCCGCCCCGCGGCCGCGCCGGCGGGGCGGCCGATTGTCGCGGCCACGATCTTCCCGCTGGCCTCGCTGGTGCAGCAGCTGGTGGGCAGCGAAGCGGACGTGGTGACGCTGGCGCCGAGCGGGGCGAGCCCGCACACGCTCGACCTGACCCCAGAGACGGCCCGGCAGTTGTCTTCGGCCAGCCTGGTGGTGCGCGTCGGTCCGGGCCTGGACGACTGGGTTGCCAACCTGGCCGGGCCGCGGGCCGCGGTGTTCGAGGCCATGGGGCACGTCACGTTGCTGGACGGCAATCCCGAGACCGACCACGACCATCTGGCGCACACTGGCGGCGCGCTCGACAAGGACCCGCATGTCTGGCTCGATCCGGATCTCATGGGGCGCGAGTTTGTGCCGGCGCTGGCCGCCCGGCTCACCGAGCTGGGCATCCGCGGCGTCGAGCCGCGCGCGGCGGCGCTGAGGCGTGACCTGGCCGCGCTGGACGCCGAACTTTCCGCGCAACTCAAGCCGCTGCGGCAGCGCCGCTATGCCGGTGCGCATCCCGCCTGGGGCTATTTCAACCGGCGCTACGGGCTGGAGATGGTGGCGGCCGTCGAGCCCGTCGGCGGCTCGGAGCCGTCCGCGCGCTGGCTGCGCGAAGTGATCGAGACGGTCAAAGCCAAGGGTGCCGGCTGCCTGTTCACCGAGGTCCAGCTCAGCGACAAGCTCGACCGCGCCGTGGCCAAGGAGGCCGGCGTGCGCGTCGGCGTGTTGGATCCGCTGGGCGGGCCGGACATCGTCGGCCGCAACAGCTACGCCGCGATCATGCGCTACAACGCGAAGCAATTCGTCGACGGCCTGGGGGGGAGCTGATGACGACGGTCCTCGAATGCGACGACCTGCGCTTCGCCTATGGCGCCACGGAAGTGCTATGCGGCGTCAGCTTCTCCTTGCCCGCTCACGGCTTTGTCGGGCTGATCGGCGCCAACGGTTGTGGCAAGTCCACGCTCATGCGACTGCTGCTGGGCCTGCTCACGCCGACCACAGGCCGTGTGAGCATCCTCGGCGAGCCACCGCTGGCCGCGGTGCGCCGGGGTGAGGTGGGGTATGTGCCCCAGCGCGACACCTTCTCTCGCACGTTCCCGCTGTCGGTGCAGGATGTCGTGGTCATGGGCCGCAGCGGCCGCATCGGGCTGGGCCGGCGGCCGAGCCAGGCGGACCGCGACGCGGCGCTGGCTGCGCTGGAGCGCGTAGGCGCGGTCGAGTGGCGTCGACGCAGCTTCGGCCGGCTGAGCGGAGGTCAGCAGCGGCTGGTGCTGGTGGCGCGGGCACTGGCCCAGGAGCCGCGCGTGCTGCTCATGGATGAAGCCGACACCGGCCTCGACGAACGGCGCCGGCAACACATCTACGATGTGCTGGCCGAGGTGCGACGGGAACGCGATCTGAGCATCCTGGCCATCAGCTACCAGTTCGATGTGCTGGCCGGCGTCGTCGACTCCGCTGTGGCGCTGCGTGATGGCCGCTCGGTGGAATGGTGCCCGACGCACATGACCCACGCCCTGGCCGAGCACTTGGAGCCGACGCCGTGAACGATCTGATCGGCCTGTTCGGCTACGACTTCGCCCAACGCGCCCTGGCGGCCGGCCTGCTGTTGTCGGTCCTGGCCTCGCTGGTGGGCTTCTTTGTGGTATTGCGGCGCATGGCGTTCGTCGCCGTGGGCATCAGCCACGCCGCGCTGGGCGGCGTGGCCTTGGGTGTGCTGCTGGGCCAGTCGCCGACCGTCTGGGCCATCGCCTTCAGCATCGCCGTGGCGCTGGGCATGGCCGCGCTCGGGCGGCGCGGCATGGCCGAAGACACCGCCATGGGCGTGTTCTTCCCGGCGGCCATGGCCTTTGGTGTGGTGGTCATCGGCATGTCGAGCACCTGGCAACGCGATCTGCTGACCTACCTCTTCGGCAACATCCTGGCCGTGCAGTCGAGCGACCTGTGGCTGCTGGGCGGGGTGACCGGCGTCGTCGTGCTGGTGACCGCGCTGTTCTTCAAGGAGCTCTTGTTCATCAGCTTCGATGAGGAGAGCGCCCACGCCGCCGGCGTGCCCGTGGCGCCGCTGCGCTCGCTGTTGCTGGTGCTCACGGCGGTGACCGTGGTGGTGTCCATCAAGGTCGTCGGCACGGTGCTGGTCAGCGCCATGCTGGTCATCCCGGCGGCGGCGGCGACCCAGGTCACACGGCGCTGGCAACCGATGCTGCTGGTCTCCGGACTGGTCTCCGCGGGCTCGCTGTTTGTCGGCCTGCTGGTCAGCTTCACCGCACCCAAGGGGCTGAATGTGCCGGTGGGTGCGGCAGCGGTGCTGGTCTCGGCCGCAGCCTTCGCGCTGGCCACGCTGGTCGGGCGCCGCGGCTAGCCGAACTCGCGCAACCACTCCACCACCAGCCGGGCGGTGTTGTGCAGTCCGCCCAGATGCGCCACCTCGAAGCCGTGGGTGTTCTCCGTGGCGAAGCCCAGACAGGCGGCTCGCGCCACATGGCCGCGTCGCGCGGCGAAGGTGGCATCGCTGCCGTAGCCCGAAACGCAGGCAAACTGCAGGCCGAGCCCCAGATGGCCCGCCGCCGTATCGAGTTCGCGCGCCAGGCGGTCGTCGTACAGCCCGTAGTCGTCCTGCATGAGCACCACCGGCCGCTCGTCGCAGATGGTGTGGTACTCGTCGGCCACGGGCGCCACTTCCAGCGCCAGCAGCACTTCGGCCGGATGGCGCGCGGCCAGCCACGAAGCACCCACGCCGCCGACCTCCTCGTTGGCGGTCACCGCCAGGATCAGCTCGCGTTCGGTGGTGATATCAGCCAGTTGGGCCAGGATGTCGAACAGCACGACCATGGCGCCTTTGTCGTCAAGGTTGTAGGCACCCACATGCTGGCCCATGACCGTCGGGCGTTTGCGGTCGCGTGAGACGACCGCCTTGGTGCCGATACTCACCCCGGCGACCGCGAGTTCGGCGGGGGAGCGGAAGGTCTCGATCCAGGCCATCTCCCAGGTCAGCGCCTCGCTGCGCGCCGAGAAGTTGGGCGTCTCGTGTGAGGTGTGTCGCGATCCAAACGAGAGGATGCCGGGCACGGTCTCGTCGGCGCCGAGCACATCCATCGGCCCTTCGCCGTAGGCCCATGGCCACAGGGCGCCGATGGGCCGCACTTGCAGGCGGCCGTCATGGTCGACGCGCTTGACGATGACCCCCAGCTCATCCTTGTGAGCCGTGACGATGACCCGCCGGTCGGGTTGCCGGCCGGGCCGCAGAACGAACAGGTTGCCAGCCGGGTCGCGCTGGCATGCGCCGCCATACTGGCCGAACAA
>JACRKZ010000176.1 GCA_016235455.1 Armatimonadota bacterium
CCTTCCGCAACCGCTTCAGCTACCACGAGATCGGCTTCGTCACGGTCGAGGGCCTGTCGCAGCCACCGGCGTTGGGCGATGTGGTGGGCTATCAGGTCACCAACAGCCGTCGGCGCGTAGGCGGGTTCGACTGCTCCGACCGCCTGCTCCGGCGCATCTACGATGTGACCGCCTACACCTACGACAACCTGAGCACCGGCGGCATGACCGTCGACTGCCCGCACCGCGAACGGCTGGGCTACGGTGGCGACGGCCACACCAGTCTGGAGACGGCGGTCGACAGCTTCTGGTCGGCGCCGTTCCTGGCCAAGTGGGCCCAGGACTGGTGCGACATGCAGGGCCAAAGCGGCCGCATCTACCACACCGCGCCGACCATGGGCGGCGGTGGCGGCCCGGCCTGGAGCGGGTTCATCCTGACCATGCCGTGGGAGGTCTATCAGACCTACGGCGACCGGCGCATCATCGAGCGCACCTACCCGTATGCGCGGCGCTGGCTCGACTTCATGGAGGCCAACGTCGGCCCCGACGGCCTGGTCAAGCAGCTGCCGGGCGGCTACTGGTTGTACCTGGGCGACTGGGTCACCCCGCACGGCAGCGAAGGCAGCGACAAGCCCGAGGCCGCGCTGTTCAACAACTGCTACTACGCCTACGTGACGCGCATCGCCGAGCGCGAAGCGCGCCTGCTCGGCCATCAGGCCGACGCGGAACTCCTCGCCGCGCGCTACGAGCGGCTCCGCGCGGGCATCAACAAGCGCTTCCTCGACGCCTCGGCGGGCATCTACCTCGATACACGCCAGACGCACCTGGTCATGCCGCTGGTGGCCGGCGTGGTGCCGCCGGCCTATGAGGAGAAGGTACGGGCCAATCTCGAGCACGAGATCGTTGTCGGGCAGCGGGGCCATGTCGATACGGGCCTGCACGGCACGTACTTCATGACGCGCTACCTGACGGAGATTGGGCGGAGCGACCTGGTGCACACCTATGCCACGCAGACCACGCCACCCAGTTACGGCGCGCTGCTGGCGGCGGGCTACACCACCTGGCCCGAGGAGTGGGGCGGCTCGCCCTCGCGGCTGCACGGCTGCCTGAACGGCATCGGCGGCTGGTTCCAACGCGGCCTGGGCGGCATTCGCGCCGATGAGTCGACGCCGGGCTACCAGCGGTTTGTCATCCGGCCGGCGCTGGTGGGCGACCTGACCTGGGTCAAGGCGCACCATGAGTCCCCCTACGGCCGCATCGAGTGCGCCTGGCGCCGCGCGGATGGCGAGCTGACGCTGGAGGTCACCGTGCCGCCCAACAGTTGGGCGACGCTGTATCTGCCGACCAGCGACCGCGCGCGGGTGACCGAAGGCGGCCGGCCGGTGCGCGGCGCCGCCGGCGTCACCTATCTGCGCGAGGACGACGGGGCTGCGGTGTATCAGCTCGCGGCGGGCCGCTACCGGTTCGCCGCGCCGTAGTCGAGGAGAGCATCGTGGACGTTCACGCCTACAACGCCGACGCCTGGGACCAGCAGGTGGCCAAGGGCAACCAGTGGACCCAGCCGGTGAGCGCCGAGGTCATCGCCGACGCGCGCGCCGGGCGCTGGTCGGTGGGGCTGATTGAGCGCCGGCGTGTGCCCGCGCACTGGTTCCCGCCGCTCGCCGGGCTGGACCTGCTGTGCCTGGCCTGCGGCGGCGGGCAACAGGCGCCCACGTTTGCCGCGGCCGGCGCACGCGTCACTGTGCTCGACGCCTCGGCGGCGCAACTCGGCCAGGACCGGCTGGTGGCCGAGCGTGAGGGCCTGGAACTGCGTCTGGTGCAGGGCGACATGCGCGATCTGAGCGCATTCGGCGACGGCTCGTTCGACCTGATCTTCCATCCCGTGTCGAACGTCTTCTGCCCCGACATCCTCCCCGTGTGGCGCGAAGCCCATCGCGTGCTGCGGCCCGGCGGGCGGCTGCTGGCGGGGTTCATGAACCCCGCGGTCTTCCTGTTCGACGATGCTCCCGAGGCCGACGGGCGGTACCGCCTGAACTACCGCCTGCCGTTCGCCGCCAGCGCCGACCCCGACGGCTGGCGCGCCAAGTACGGCGAAGACACGCCGTTGGAGTTCAGCCACAGTCTGACCGAGCAGATCGGCGGTCAGCTCGCCGCCGGGTTCGCGCTGCTCGAACTGCACGAGAGCACCAACCACGAGCCGCTGGGTGAGTGGCTGCCGGCGTACATCGCTACTTTGGCGGAGAAGCGGTGAAGGCCTTGAGGTCGGCCTGGTAGGCGGCCTCCTCGGCGTCGAGCCGTGCCCTGCCGGGCTCGCCGGCGCGGCGCAGGGCGTCGGTCAACAGGCCGCGCAGCGTGCCGTACCAGGCCTCGGTCACCGGCTTGCCCTTGGCCAACGCAAAGACCGGACGCCTCGCCTTGATCTCGGCCAGCACAGAGCTCAGCCAGGCGTCGGCCTCGGCCGGCGGCAGCGCGCGGGCCGTGCGGGTCAGGCTGGGCAGCAGCGTGTCGAGCGACTTGGCACGGTCCTTGGCCGGCGCGCGGTCGAACTGGGCGACGAGCCGGGCCAGCGTGTCGCGCTGCTCGCGGGCCTTGGCCAGTTCGGCCGCGGCGAACTCCTTCAGGCGCTTGTCCCAGGCGGCTCCCAGCGCCTTGACCTCGGCTGCGCCAGGCTTGCCCAACCGGCCCAGGCTCGCGGCGCGCAGCTTCTGCAACTCGGCAAACAGGCCTTCGGCGGCCGCCGCGCCCGCGGCGTCGATGTCCAGTCGCGGCGCGACGGCTTCCAGCGCCGTCTGCAGCCCACCGATCCAGGCCGCGGCCTCGCGCGGCGGCTGCGCCTCGGCGGTGAGGCGAGCCTTGGTCAAAGCGTTGGCGACCGCGCTCGCGCGCGGCTTGCCCGTCGCCCGGTCAGCCGCCGCCACGGCCGCCGCCGCGGATTCCTTGCCTTGGGCCAGGCCGTCGGCGGCCAGGTCGAAGCGGGTCGCCAGATCGACGCTCAGCGCCGCGCCATAGGGCACCTTCTTGGCCTCGCGCCGGGCCAGCTCGGTGCGCAGCAGGTCGCGCGCGCCGGCCAGATCACCGCCGGCGCGGAGCACGCGCTGGTACATCTCGGGAGCGAGTGCGTCGCCCACGATGCGGGCGATGTCGGTGCCGTAGTTGGCCATCTTGTTCATCGCCGCGGGGTCGGCGGCGGCACCCAGCTTAGCGAAGTCGGTATCGGGCGACAGGCCCGGGTCGGTCAGCGCCAGCGCGCCGTCGGGCGAGAACAGGTAGCTGTCCAGCCGCGCCAGCAGCGCATTGGCCGCGGCGGCGCCGCTGGTCAGCTCAGCCAGTTCCTTCCACGCGCCCAGGTGGTAGGGGTTGAACTGCACCGCCTCCTCATACAGCGCCCGCCTCGCCTCCGGCGAGGCGCCGCGCTTGGCCAACAAGGCGGCGATCTGCCCGTTCTGGTAGCGGTCGAGGCCCAGGTTCATCGCGGCCACTGTGGCGTAGCAGTGCACCGCGCGGCCGTTGAGGAAGCTGTTGTGGTACGGCAGGCCGAGGCCGCAGGTAGTCGCCTCCAGGCCGGCGATGCTCTGCCCAACGCCCACGCCGTATCGGCCCGACCGGGCGTCGTAGCTGTAGGCGATGAACGCGCGATGGCCCGGCTGGCCGACGCCCTGCGCGGGCAAGGCCAGCAGTCGCCGGAAGCAGTCGGCCATGGTCGACAACCGGCCGCACACACCGCCGTCGGACCACATGCGCACGATGGCGCTGGGGTTCCAGTCGCTGTCGCGATACTTGACCTCGGGCTTCTCGTAGTCCCAGGTGTAGCGGCCATAGCCGATGATGCCCGCCGGCTGGCCGGCGACGCGGCCCCAGTAGCGCTCCCAGGCCCAGTCGCACTCGGCGCGCGGCACCGTCTGCTGATACCAGACCAGCAGCGGGTAGGGCGCCTTGTCCAGGGGGAACAGCGGCCAGGCCTGCTTGGCGTCGGCCGGCGCGGGCTGCTCGAAGTGGTCGATGACCCAGGTCACGAAGTCGGGGATGCTCTGGCCCAACCGCGGCGGATAGGTGCCAGCTTCGTAGGGCAGCCGGCCCCAGAAGGCGTTGTCCTTGGCCAGTGCCGCGGGCAGACCGGCCTTGGTTAGCGTGCCCGGCTTGTCGCCCATGGCCTGCAAGTAGGTCACGTGGTTGGCCTTCATCCAGGCGGCCATGGCCTTGACGTTGTCGGGCACCGGGCCCAGGTCGGTCTGCGACTTGGGGTCGATGGCCGTGGCCCGCAACGACACCGCCAGCAGCAGATGCGCGTAGCGATCGGCGCGCGCGGGCCCCACCACCTGGCGCATCAGGTCGAGGTTCTCGGCATAGACCGGTGGAGTCGGGTCGGCGGCGGTCAGCAGGCCGTTCTTGATGTCCGCGTGCTTGTCCAGCCAGGCCCAGAAGCCGTCGCTGACCTTGGCCGAGGCGCGCAGTTGAGTCTCCGCGCCGGTCAGGAAGGCCTGCCGCTGCCCGGCGGTGAAGACCGGCGCTGCCGACACTGGCCACGCCGCCGCCAGAGCCAGAACAAGCGCCACACGCGCTGCCGAGTACCGCTTCATGGTGCCCTCCGACGGGTGGTAGACAACGTATTATGGCGGTTCGGCGGGTCGCTCGTCAAGCTTGCTCGGCTAGTGGGCGAAGAAGCGCCAACGGCCGTAGTGTTCGTGATGCCAGCCGGATCGGGCCTCCATCCGCTCGTGGTCGGAGCCGCGGTCGGGCAGAGAAACGCGCAATCGCCAACCGCCGGGCTGCGCGGTGACGGGCTGGTACGAGAAGTGCGGGCAGCACGACCAGCCGGTGCCCGGCACGCGCGACAGGTAGGCTGGGACGAGGGCATCGAGGCTGGCTGGCGCGCGGCCGTGGTCGGCGGTGTAGCGGTCCAGCGCGCGGCACATGGGTTCCGCGCGCTCGGTGAGCCCGATGATGAAGTGATCCTCCAGCCAGCAGACGGTGGCGAGCTGGTAGCGCCCGCCGAGGCACAGCAGGGCAGCAACGAGCCCGACCTGGACCCACTGCCGCGGGCGCCAGCGGGTGGCGGCCGCGGCCGGCAGCAGCACCGAGGCGAAGAACAGCGCCATCATCGGCAGCATCCACGGATCGTGGTCGCCCGGCAGCCAGCCGGGCAACACGAACTCCGCCGCGTTCACGGCGACCAGGCCGGCGATGAGTGCCGCGCCATGGCGGATCAGCGGGTCAATGACGTCGTCGGCCTCGCGCAGCAGGCGCCGCGCCTCGTGCGATCCCACGCCGCCGCGCGCGCACACAGCCCTGGCCAGCCACAGCAGCGTCGACAGCAGCACGCAGCACGGCGCGGTGGCGGTCACGTAACCGCCCGGCAGGCGGACCATACCGATGGTGTAGCACCAGCCACCCACGCTCAGCCAGCGATGCGGCGCCGCGGGCAAGGGCAGGAAGTTGGGCAGCACCAGAGCGTAGGGCACCCACGGCACGGCCGCGACTGCGAGCAGCCCCAGTGGCCAGCGCCAGCGTTGCCATCGCGTGAAGCGGACCCGTGTGCCGCTGCCTGCAACCCGTGATTCGACCATGTCTTGTCTTCCGGAACTAGGCCCGCGAGGCCCCGACGATCACCAGGCCACGTAGGTCCAGCGGCCGTAGCGCTGATGGTGCCAGCGCTCCTTGGCGACCATCAGCTCGCGATCCATCCAGCGATCGGGCAGCGACACGCGCAGTTGCCATCGGCGGCGGAGCTGCGCGGCGACCGGCACGCCGTAGTTGGCGATACCCTCGTGAAGCGAGTCGACAAAGGTCGGGTAGAGAGACATGCTCTCCCCGGTGCCGTCGAAGTCCGCGGTGTTCACGCCGCGCCGGGTGATCCAGGTCATGCGCGCGACGATGACCCGGTACTCGAACCGCGGCGTACACGACCAGCCGGTGCCGGGCACGCGCGGCAGGTAGGCCGGGACGAGGTCGTCGAGGCTGTCCGGCGCGTAGCCATGGTCGGCGCTGTAGCGGTCGAGCGCGGCACACAGCGGCTCGGCGCGTGCGGCCAGGGCAGTGCGGGCCCGACCCTCGGCGTAGCGGATGACCGGTCGGTTGAACTGGGCGCTGAGCAGCAGCAGGCCGGCCACCAGCGCAACCTGCGCCCACTGCCGCCGGTTCCAGCGCGTGGCCGCGGCGATCGGCAGGACCGTCGCGGGGAGCATGGACGCTGCGAACGGCACAAGCCACCAGGCGTCGTCGCCGGGCAGGCACAGGCTCAGCGCGCCGCCCACTGCGGTCAGTGCGAACAGACCGACCACGATGGCCGTGCCATGTCGGATCAGCGGGCTGAGGACGCACTCAGCGGCGCCTAGCAGCCAAGCTGCCGCCTCCGCGCCGTGTCCCCCGCGGGTCCGCGCCAACCGAGCCACCCAGAGCAATGCGGTGAGCAGCACGCAGAGCGGCACCACGCTGGCCACGTACTGCCGTGCGTTGTCCTGCATGTCGACGGCGTAGTACCAGCCGAAGAAGGTCAGCGAGTGGTTTGGTGCCGCGGGCAAGGGCAGGAAGTTGAGCAGCACCACGGCGTAAGGCACCCACGGTAACGCCACGACCGCGAGCAGCCCCAGCGGCCAGGGCCAGCGCCGCCATCGCGTCAAGCGCACTCTGTCCCGATAGGCCCGACCCCGTGACTCGACCATCCCCGCTGCTCCGTGTCTGAGCCCAGTATTCCCCGCCGCTGCGCGGCTCAACCGCCTGGGAGCGCGCTCCTCCAGGTCCGCCCGCTCGCCCCTGGCGCCTGAAGCCACTTCCTGGCACACTACGTCGCGGAGCCCGGCCTCAATGTCCACAACCTCGCTGACCGCACTCGCCCTGGCCGTCCTGCTGGCCACCCACACCGCCGCCGCTGAACGCCGCGTGGTCGTCTCGGGCGGCCGGCCCGAGGCCGCTCAGTACGTCGGCGCTGCCTGGAGCGAGACCGACGGCGGGCTCAGCGCCGAGGGCGTCGGGCGCTTCCTCTACGCCGACCGCGGGCTCGGCTCCGGCGACTTCCGCATCACCGCGCGGCTGACGCTGGCCCGGCTGGAGGGCACGGCCGCGTCGTTCGTGCTCGATGGCAGCCACCTCGGCTTCGACGGCCGGGGCAAGCAGCTCTTCGCCGAAGGCCCGCTGTTCGGCGGCGCCACCCGGGCGCTCGGCGCGTCCGAGGCCTGGGTCCGGCCCGGTCAGCCGTTCACCTTCGAGGCCATCCGCCAGGGCGGCACGACGCGCTTTCTGGTCGACGGCCGCGAGGTCACGCGCCGGGAACACTGGGATGGCCCCGTCGCGCGCACTGGTTTCCGGCCGCAGCGCAACCGCATGACCGTGCAGGAGTTCCAGATGTCCGGTAATCTGACCGTCCCACCGGCCGCGCCCAAGCCGCTGGGCACGCCGGTGTTCATCGGTGGCCAGTTCGGCTACGACACCTACCGCATCCCCGCGCTGGCGGTGACCAACGCCGGCACGGTGCTGGCCGTGTGCGAAGGGCGCCGGCACTCGGACAGCGACTCGGGCGACATCGACCTGCTGCTGCGGCGCTCGGTCGACAACGGCCAGACCTGGGCCGAGCAGCAGGTGATCTGGGACGACGCCGGCAACACATGCGGCAATCCCTGCCTGGTGGTGGACCGCGACACCGGCGTCATCTGGCTGCTGGTCACCTGGAATCGCGGCGACGACCACGAGCCGCGGATCATCGACCAGACCAGCCACGATACACGCCGCGTCTACGTCTGCCACTCCGAGAACGACGGGTTGGCCTGGTCCAAGCCCAGCGAGATCACCGCCAGCACCAAGCTGCCTGCCTGGACCTGGTATGCCACCGGCCCCGGCAGCGGCATCCAGCTCCAGCACGGCGCGCACCGCGGCCGGCTGGTCATTCCATGCGACCACATCGAGGCCGGCACCAAGCGCTACCTGTCGCACGTCATCTACTCCGATGACCACGGCGCGACCTGGCAGCTCGGCGGGACGTCGCCGCGCGACCGGGTCAATGAGTGCGAGGTGGTCGAGTTGTCCGACGGGCGGCTGATGCTGAACATGCGCAACTACGACCGCACCAAGCGCAGTCGGCAGATAGCCTTCAGCGACGACGGCGGCCAGACCTGGCGCGACCAGCGATTCGACGCGACGCTCATCGAGCCGATCTGCCAGGCGGCGGTGGACCGCTGTGGCGACGTGCTGCTGTTCAGCAACCCGGCCAGTGCCGCGGAGCGCATCCGCCTGACCGTGCGCGCCAGCTTCGACGATGGCTCCACCTGGCCGCGCTCGCACCTGCTCTATGCCGGGCCGAGCGGCTACTCCGACCTGGCCGTGCTGGCCAACGGCGAGATCGGCTGCCTGTATGAGTGTGGCGTGGTGCGGTCCACCGAGGACATCGTCTTCGCGCGGCTGGCGCTGGACGAGCTGCAGTAGGGCGCGCTACGGGCTGTGGACCACCGTGACATCGAGGGCCGGCACGCGCACCTCGCCCCCGGCACGCGGGTAAGCGAAGCGCTGTTCGGTCTCGGTCACATTGACGAAGGCGAGGGCGGTCCGGCCGTCGGGTAGCGTCCAGCCGCTGGCCAACACCGGTGGATGCATGAGCTTCTTGGCCACGCTGTGCCCGTCTTCCCACACGCTGAAGGCGAACTCGGCGGGGGCCAGCGGCGGGGGCTCGACGGCGACCGCTTCGCCCTGGCTGACGAACTCGCGCAGCGGCCCGCAACGCGCCCGAGTCACCGCCGCCAGCAGCCGGAGTTGCGCCGGATCGAGCTTGTCGGGCGTGGGCAACAGGTCGTCTTCGCCGTGCTTGTAGAGGATGCCGAACAGGCCCAGATTGGTGCTCGGCAGACAGCCTCCGGCAAAGGCGCGGGCGGTGAGCAGCAGTTGGTAGGCGTCGGGCGTCACCGAATGCTGCACATCGATGCACAGCGGGCGAGCCAACGGCCCGTAGACGAAGGCGAAGGCCGGCACCACCTCGGACGCGGCGCCGTTGGCGGGCCACTCGGTGATGTTGTCGGCGCGGCTGACGTAACTGTCCAGCACGGGCAGCAGCACTTCGCTGGGATCCTCGAGCGAGGTGCCGAAGTCGGACCGCACCTCGCGGCCGGCGGCACGCGCCGCGGCCACGAAGCGCGTGACGGCTGCGCTCATCCACGCCCCCGGGCCCTGCGGGTGGCCATGAGTGGTGGCGTAGCAGGGCGGGCAGCCGCCGCCGTTCATCTGGTCGAACTCGAACAGATCGAACCCGGCGCCGGCCAGCCGGCGCGCGGCGTCGGGGAAGTGCGCCTGCGTGAAGGCGTGGGCCGGGCACATCTTGGCCTTGCGCCCATCCCAGTTGAAGAAGGGCGCGTCGATCTGCACCTGCCCGTCGCGGCCAACGACGCACACGGCCCGGCCGTCACGCTCGAAGCGCGCGCGACCATCGAAGCCCGTTACCTGATAGGTCCGGGTCTGGTAAGGCTCACGTTCGATCATCCACTGCAGCCCGGCCACCATGGCCGTGGCGTGGGCCGACTCGGCGCGAGCTCCGGCCAGGAGCGCCTTCAGGCCGTCGTCGCTGGGGTACAGCGGGAAGTAGAACGGCGAGGTGTAGATGCCGTCGTGCTCCCATTCGCGCAGGTCGAGGAGCACGCTCGGTGCACCGGTGGCGGCTCGGAGCCGGCGCACCACGTCCGGCCACTGCTCGGGCTGGACCGCGAGCCGGCCCAAGCCCAGCGGCCGCAGTTGGCCACCGAGCGTGATGAACCCGCCGTCGAGCCAGGCGGGTGGGGCGTCCGCACCGCGCTTGGGCCTGGCCCACGGTTGCTGCCGAGCCCAGGTGCGGTACATGGCTGCTGCCGACTGCCAGGTGCTGCCGCACGGCACCAGCCGCGTCGGCGGCGTGGTGAAGCTCTGGCCGGCCACGAAGGGCAGGGCGTGGCTCACGCGCAGCTCGATCCACTCGTGCTCGGCGTCGTAGGGTGCCTCGAAGGCCTTCGGCAGGGCTTGAGGATCGCGCGTCTGGAGTGTCAGTCCGCCATCCTGGCCGAACAGCGCCAGGTACTGCATCGACGCGTGACCGGGGTAGCCGCGGCCGTTCCAGGGCTTGGCGCGCCAGCCGTCACGGCCGACCAGGTAGCCATCTCCGCCCGGCACGAACAGCCGGGTCCCGTCGGCATCACCGTGGACCGCCGGCCGCAGACGCAACATGGGCGCAGTCACGGACTCCAGGATGGCCCCGGAGTCGTTGGTCACTGCCGTCGTGGCCTCGATACCGTCGTCGACCGCGCGCCACGTGGTCACGGCGGTCAGCCGGCGGGCGCCAAAGCGCGCCGTGGCGACGATCTGCTGGTCGTCGGCGCGGAGCGTGACCTGCTCGGCGTGGCCGGGGTCGAGCCACTGCGAGGTGCGGTCGGCGGGGTCGGTCAGGCGCAGCAGGAATGCAGGCGATGGCGCGGCGAGCAGTTCGCGGCCCGCGCTGGTCAGCGAGACGAGGCGGCCGCGCTCGGGCTCGACCTCGGCGCGCAGACCGCCGGAAACGAGCACGGCCGCGGGCAAGCCCGCGGCCGTGACGATGATCAGTGCCAGCCGGACGAGATGCGTACGCATGGCTGGCGACTCCAGGGCTAGCCCTCGGGTTCGAGCTTCTCGAGCGGCTGCGCGTTGCCGAAGACCATCTTCGGCCCGTTGCACAGCGGCGCCGCCCAGCGGCAGCCGTTGGCGATGATCTTCTGCACTTCGGCCTGGTAGTAGGTCGGATAGGACTCATGGCCGGGCCGGAAGTAGAAGATCTTGCCGTGGCCGCGGTTATAGCAGCAACCACTGCGGAAGACTTCGCCGCCGGCGAACCAGCTCACCAGCACCAGCGTGTCGGGCGCGGGGATGTCGAACGGCTCGCCATACATCTCCTCATGCGGGATGTCGACCCACTCGCCGATGCCTTCGACGATGGGATGGCCGCGCTCGATGACCCACAGGCGCTCCTTCTCGGCGGCTTCACGCCACTTGAGGTTGCAGCAGGTGCCCATGAGCTTCTGGAAGATCTTGGAGAAGTGGCCCGAATGCAGGACCACCAGGCCCATGCCGTCGAGCACGCGCTGATGGACGCGAGCGACGATGTCGTCCTGCACCTCGCCGTGCGCGCAGTGGCCCCACCAGATGAGCACATCGGTGTTGGCCAGCACTTCGGCGGTCAGGCCGTGCTCGGGCTCATCGAGCGTGGCGCAACTTGCGTCGATGCCGCCCGCGGCGTTGAGCGCGTCGGCGATGACCTTGTGCATGCCCTCGGGGTAGAGGGTGGAAGCGGGGTGGTTCTCGTTGCGCTCGTGCCGGAACTCGTTCCAGACCGTGACTCTCAGCTTGTGGCTCATGGGGTGTTCCTCACTATCGGGTCCAGCTTGTCGCCCACGCGTAGCGGACAGACCCCCAATGCGCCGACCGTCCGGCGGTTCCTGCCGAGCCGCCCAAAAAGGCAGCCGGCCCCTCGCAATAGGCGAAGGGCCGGAAATCGACTATAGACCGTTGAGATCCCGAGACAACACCGCTGGTCCCAGACCGGCCCCTAGTGGGTCCCAGGTCGGCCAGAGAAGCCGGTGGCCTCGGGTCAGAGGTCCGGCGGCATTCTCCCGCTCAACAGGCGACGAACAACTACGAAGCGCATTCCTGTCGCCCCTTTCACCATTCAGCTCGCCTGCTCTCGCCCGGCTGTCCGCGGTCGGAGGTGCATTGCGCGATCAAAACCGCATACTGACGGGAACCGACGGCACCTCGACAGCTTCCACGAGGAAGCGATCGCGGTGGCGACGTCGGGAGCCCCGATCCGCACTCGCACCGCCCAACGGGACGAGAGCCCGTTGACTTGACGGCGTCTCTGTGACCCTGTGGTCTCCGTCCGCCGTCACTAGTTAGTATCGTCCACCCGCCCCGGTGTTGCAGGTGCGTCAGGAGCAGTTTCGCAATGCCAGTGCAACATAATGCCGGGGTGCGCCGGTCGTGCAGGGCGCCGATCCGCTTGCCATGCTGGTTTGCGCGGGCGGCTCTGGGCGATAGATGATTTCGACGATTTCGGCGCGCGACGAGCTGACCGGCCAGTCTCGCCCGACGGCGTAGGTGGCGCTGAGTCCTCGCTGGCCAGAATTGGCCCATTGGGCGGATTCGGCTTCAGTAGGCGGGCCGGCGAGCCGAATAGAATCGTGGCAGTGGCAGGTAGTCGCCACGGCCGACGGTGAGCACCGGCTTTCTAGTCTGACCGGGCCGCCACCACAGTGAGGTACTTGCTATGGCTTGGTGTATCCAGCGCGGCGCTGCCGCGCCGTCAGCCCCGCGGCCCCCGGCCGCCGCTCCGACCGCATCTCCCGGCGTCATGCCACGCTGGCCGCGCGTGCCGTGCGTCCACCGGGTCGACACCGCTATGCCCATGCCCCAGCTGGCGCTATCGATGCCGGACTAGCACCCTCGGTCTCACCGCCCACGCCACTCGTGTTGGACGCGAACCGCACTGCTGGTTTGCGCCCAATGCTTTTTGGTTTTTTGCATCCATTGCATTGATGTTCTCAGTCAATGGGCGGTCTATATTTTCTCCTAAACTTATGTCGAGGTGGGCCGATAACACTCAGCAAGGGCCCATGGACCCGAGGATGAGCGCCTCTATTCTAGTTGTGAGGCGCCTCCTGATAGTATCAAGGAGACTTCGATGGCTTTCAGTATCAGGAACAACACCACAGCCTTGTTCACGCAGCGCAGTATGAGCGCGACGCAGGCCGAGCTGAGCGGTGTGATGGAGCGGTTGTCGAGCGGCTACCGCATCAACAAGGCGGCCGACGATGCGGCTGGTCTCGCCATCAGCGAGAAGCTGCGTGCCCAGGTGCGCGGTCTGAACCAGGCCTCGCGCAACGCCCAGGACGGCGTGAGCGTCATCCAGACGACGGAAGCCGCGCTGGGTGAGGGTGGCAGCATCCTCCAGCGCATGCGTGAACTGACGGTGGAGGCCGCCAACGACACGCTGACCTCGGGCGACCGCGCCAACATCCAGAAGGAAGTGGATGCGCTGCTCTCGGAGATCGACCGGTTCGCCGGGGCGACCGAGTTCAATACCCAGAAGCTGATCAGTGGCTCGCTGGCGACCACCGCCATGACGCTGCAGATCGGCGCCAACCAGAACCAGACGATCAGCTTCACCGTCATGACTATAGCTCAGAGCTCCCTGCCCGCTTTGCCGGCATCCGCCGGGCGTCCGCTTAAAAGCTGGACCAGGCGCAGGCAGGTGACGAGCGTGATCAGACCGAAGCCTACCGCCACTGCGCCATGCGGAATCCACATCGGGATCCGCCCCATGTCGCTGACGCGGCCGAAGATGAACATCTGCTTGACGTAGTAGCTCGAATTCCACAGCACGAAGCCGGCGAGCATCGCGATCACCGTCAGCTCGGCAATC
>JACRKZ010000012.1 GCA_016235455.1 Armatimonadota bacterium
GGCGAAGGCCGCGGCGAACGGGTTGTCGGGGAAGGCGTCGGCCAGGTTGATGCCCGCGGCCAGGTCGCCCGCGGCGAAAGTGGCGCTGGCCGTGCCCCAGGTGACGCGGTAGCGGCCCGGCTTGGCGCCGGTGACCACCAGCCGCAGGCGGTTGAGCTCGCGGTTGAACGGCACCAGGCTGGCGCCGCCGCGGGTCGAGTTGTCCTTGGTCGGGTCGCCGGTGAGGATGAACGGGTAGCGCGTGCTGACCACCGTCAGCTCGCCCTTGGCGCAGGCCTCCACCGCGTGGCCGGGGCTGCCGTTGGCCCGGTCGCTCGCCAGGTCGAGGGTGATGGTGCCCAGGTTGCCGTCGAGCCCGAGCGCGCGCAGGTAGGCCCAGGCCATGACCAGATGGCCGGCCCAGCCAGGATGCACGCCGTCGCCACCGGCAATGTTGAAGTCAGGGCCGTACTTGGCGCGGGCGTTGACGCCGGCCTGATACTGCGGCCAGAAGACATCGGCGAAGCGCGACTGCTCGGCGGCGGCAATCTCCAGGGCGATGTTGCGCAACTTGCACAGATGCTCGTTGTGCTGCTCCAGCGTGCCCGTGGCCGACTTGACCCAACTCGCCACCTTGCCCACGCAGCCGGCCGAGCCGACCACGACGCGCGCGCCGGCGGCCTTGAAGCCGCGCACCACGCCGGTGTAGCGTTCGCGGTACCAGGCGGCGTTGGCGTCGTCATAGGGGCGGTACTTGTAGTCGTTCATGCCGAAGCAGAGCGTGGCCACGGTCGGCTTGAGCCGCAGGCAGTCGCTCTCCATGCGGCGGCCGAAGCCCTCGGCGGTCTCGCCGCTCCAGCCGAACTGGCGCACGGTCACGGCCAACTGCGGCACACAGACGGTCAGGTAGTCCTCGATGAGCCGCGAGTACATCTGCTGCTCGGTGATGGAATCGCCCACCACGGCCAGGCGGTCGCCGGTCTGCAGCAGCAGCGGGCCCGGCGCGGGCGCCTTGGTCGGGGCCAGGCCGGCATAGGCTGGGCCGGCGGGGATGCGCTCTAGCTCAGCCGCCCGGAGCGGCCAGGCGCAAACCAGTGCCGCCGCCACCATTGCCCAACAAGCCCGCGTCCGCGTGCCGATCCGTACCGCCATCAGTGACTCTCCCACAACCGCGACGCGCTGGACTGTAGGCTGCCCGCGCGCGGGTGTCAAGCCGGCGCCCCAAAAGACAACGGCCCGCCGACCGCAGGGCAGTCGGCGGGCCGCTGGTCAGGCTAGTGGATCACTGCCAGCCGTGGTTGTCGTTCCACACCCACGTGTTCCAGGGCATGGAGGAGTTGAGCACGGCCTGCCAACCACCCGGCGTCGGGCAGTTCATCGGCATGCGCTGGATCTTGACGTGACCATCGACGAAGGCGATGTTGTTCTGCTCCATGTGCCGCGGCAGCTTGCGGTCCTGAGCGCAGCAGCGCCAGCCGTTCTCCCACAGCGTGCAGTCGACGTTGAGGCCGTTGCCGGTGGCGGCGTTGGTGGGCGTGGAGTTGGCGTCCAGGCCCGTGGCCTGACCGTCCATCACCAGGATCATCTGCGCCGGCTGGTCGACCGCGGCCAAGGCGCGCTGGTTCAGACCCCAGTTGTTGTAGACATAGCTGTTGGCCGGGCCGGTCGAGTCGCTGGGGCAGCGGAAGACCTGGACGCTCTTGAGGTACGGCTGGATGCCGGTGGCCCAGTTGCAGCCCTGCGTGGCCACCACATACGGCGCGCCGACATAGGCGTTGGGCAGCGTCTCGTCGTAGTCCTGCGCGTATTGCGTGATGCCAATGGCGATCTGCTTGAGGTTGCTGGCGCAACTCGCCGTGCGCGCCTTCTCACGGGCCTTGGCGAACACGGGGAACAGGATGGCCGCCAGAATGGCGATGATGGCGATCACCACCAGCAGTTCGATCAGGGTGAAACCCTTGCGCTTCATGAACCGATACTCCTTGTGTGCCGAACCCGCGCCAGCGCCGGCGCCAGAGCCACGGGCAAAGCGTCTCAGTTTACGGCCGGTGTGAGCGATGGTCAACCGCGCCGGCCGGCGCCGGCGGCGCCCCGGAGCCCGGCGCGTCTCGTCGTAGAGTCGCTCCAAGACGGCTTCGTAGCGCATGCGGATGCAAGCAGGACCGGCCCGTTAGGGTGGCGGAGAGCGACCACGCGGTGCGTTGAGCGACCACGCTGTCTATCACAAGGAGATATCAAAGGATGGTTTTTGTTACGACGGAGTTGAGCTCCGACGTCATTGTAGCGCGCCGCGCCTACGATGAAGCCTGTGCGGCACGGCCAGGCTTGACCAGCACCGCCAGCACGAGGCTGCCGACAAACAGGGACACAGAGACCACCAGCATCGGCTCGATGTGGGCGGCCTTGGCCCAGATGGGGATCTTGGGGCCGACGTAGCCGCCCAGGTTGCCAAACGAGTTGATCAGGCCGATGCCGGCCGCGGCGGCGCTGCTGGCCAGGAACCCGGTGGGCAGCGTCCAGAACAGCGGCATGGCGGTGAGGATGCCCGCGGCGGCGAGCGACAGGCAGATCATCGACAGGATCGGCTGCTTGTCGCCCGTGAAGCCGATGAGCAGCAGGCCGATGCCGGCGACCACGAACGAGCCCGCGGCGTGGAGGCGGCGCTCGCCGGTGCGGTCGGAGTGCCGGCCGACCGCAAACATCGCCGCCACGGCCGCCATGTAAGGTATGGCGCTGACCAGGCCGACCTTAAGGTAGCCCTTGCCGACCAGGGCGGTGACCAGCGTGGGCAGCCAGAAGGTGACTGCATAGAGCCCCACCATCAGGCAGAAGTAGACGAAGCAGAGCACCCAGACGCGGATATCGGCGAAGGCGTCGGCCACGCGGGCATGATCCTTGCCGGCGTCTTCGGCGGCGATATTGGCGGTCAGCAACGCCTTCTCGTCGGCGGTCAGCCACTTGGCCTCGGCGATGCTGCTGTCCAGGTAGGACAGCACCCAGATGCCCACGAGGACCGAGGGGAGGCCTTCCACCAGGAACAGCCATTGCCAGCCCGCCAGGCCCCAGACGCCTGACAGCGAGTCCATCAGCGCGCCCGACAGCGGGTTGCCGATGATGCCGGCCACGGCGATGGCAGCCATGAACGATGCTGTGCGCCGTGCGCGCATCCGGGCCGGATACCAGGTGCTCAGGTAGAAGACGATGCCGGGGAAGAAGCCCGCCTCGGCCAGGCCCAGCAGCAGCCGCAATGCATAGAAGGTGGGCACCGAGCGGGTGAACATCATGGCCGCCGACAGCACACCCCAGGAGACCATGATGCGGGCGATCCAGCGCCGCGCGCCGAAGCGCTGCAGCAGCAGGTTGCTGGGCACCTCGAAGAAGAAGTAGCCGACGAAGAACAGCCCTGCGCCGGTGGCGAAGGTGGCATCGCTGAACTTCAGGTCGCCGAGCATCTGCAACTTGGCGAAGCCGAGGTTGACGCGGTCGAGATAGGCCAGGATGTAGCACAGAAACAGGAACGGCAGCAGTCGCCGCGACACCTTGGCGTAAGTCCGCTCGGCGTACGCCTGCTCCTCAAGGGTTGGGTCCATGCAGTTGCCCCGCGCGCGGTGCTTCGCCATCGGCCTGACGGCGCCTCCCCGGGACGCGGTCATCGCCAGCCCCGGCGTTCGGCCCGCCGCCATTTTCATTTCCGCAATCTCAATACGCTGTTTGGGAAGTCCATGTCCTTCTACATCACCGTTCGGGTACAATCAGCGCGTGAGTTGGGCCGGCTCCGCCGAGTCCGTCACGAGGAGACCGTTTTGAGGAAGCGTTCTGGATTCACGCTGATCGAGCTGCTGGTGGTGATCGCCATCATTGCCATCCTGGCAGCCATCCTGTTCCCGGTGTTCGCCAAGGCACGCGAGAAGGCCCGCATGTCGAGCTGCGCGAGCAACCTCAAGCAGATGATGCTGGGCGTCATCCAGTACACGCAGGACTACGACGAGCGCTATCCGTCGGCCCGCTGGGGCGGCAACAACGCCTACAGTTGGCGCGCGACGACGTCGCCGTATGTCAAGAGCACGCAGGTCTTCGCCTGCCCCTCGAACCCTGACTCGAAGGCGATCTGTGCCGGCGACGGCTTCCCGCGCGGCTACTGCGCCAACGGTGCGGCTTCGGGTGGCAACACGCAGCCGATGGACCAGGCGCCGCAGTCCATCGCTTCGGTGGTGGCCCCGTCGCAGTGCATCGGCCTGGCCTGCATCACCAAGCGCAACAACGGTGACGCGGACATCTGGTTCAACGACTACACCGCGGGTGTGGGCGGCAACTACTCGGGCTCGTACAACCACATGGGTATGGGCAACTACGCCTTCATGGACGGTCACGTCAAGGCCATGAAGCCGTCGGGCACGATCAACCCGGTCAACATGTGGGACATCAACAACAACGCCGCCACGGCCGTGATCACCTCGTGGGTGGCCCTGTGCGAAACGACGATGCAGTGACCTTGGTCGCTTGATCGAGACCGCCCCGTGGTGCTTCGGCGCCACGGGGCGGTTGTGTTTGGGGGGGCACTTACGGCGCCGGACCCCAGCGGAACAGGCCATTGCCACCGGTGCCGGCGTAGAGCCGGCGCGGGTTGACCGGGTCCACCAGCAGCGTATGGATGCGCAGGCAGGTCAAGCCCTGGGCTGAGAACGGCGACCAGGTCCGGCCGTAGTCGCGTGAGATGAACACGCCACGACCGTTGTCGACGTTGTAGTTCTCGTTGGCCAGCCCGGCATAGAGCAGGCCGGGCTGCGTGGGATCGGCCGCCAGGCACGAGACATACGTGCGCCAACCCTGGTCGCCATCGGGTCGGCCGGGCCCAGCGGCGAAGGCCTCCTGGCTCAGTGCCGACCACGTCTCGCCGCGGTCGGTCGAGGCGTAGAAGGCGTTGGGGTAATCGATACCCGAGTAGTTGCGGTTGCCGGCGTAGACGCGGTTCGGGTCGGTGGGGTCGATCAGGATGCACTGGGCCTCGACGTCGGACCTGGTCACGCGCCAGTGGTCGCCGCCGTCGTCGCTGACCGCCAGGTAGCCCTTGGCGCGCTGGCGCGTGTCGGCGTGGTAGTGCGCGCCGGCGGCCAGTACCATGTGCCGTGGCTGGCGCGGGTCGAGCGCGATCTGCTTGACCATGCGCGAATCGGTGGGCAGGCCCTGCGAGCAGTCGGTCCACGTGGCGCCCGCGTCGGTGCTGCGGTAGACGCCGTACTCGGTGACCGCGGCGTACAGCGCGCGGTTGGCCGGGTTGAGCCCGAGCGAGAAGATGCCGCCCGGCGGCAGGCCGCTGCGCTCATGGCCGACGAGGCGAAAGCCCCGGCCGCCGTCGTCGCTGCGGTAGATCCGGTGGCGAGTGTTGTTCTCCCCCATCGAGACCCACATGTTGTCGGTGGAGATCGGGTCGATCAGCGCGGCGCCCATGCGGCCGAACCCGCAGTGCAGTCCATTGGTGACGCGGCCAAACGACTGGCCTCCGTCGTCGGTGCGCCACATGGGCAGGTCCCAGTAGCCGGCGAAGAAGGTACGCGGGTTGACCAGGTTGACCGCCACGGCCTGCGGGCCGCCCATGCAGAGGATCTCACAGCCGCGGCCACGCCACGACGCCGGCCGGTCGGCCGCGCCGGGATCGACGCGGTCGGCGATGACCGAGGCCCAGCTCGTCCCGCCATCCAGCGTCTGCAGAATGTCGATGTCGTCGCACATCAGCACGCGACGCGGGTCTTTGGGGTCGATGGCCAGGCCGGTGGCGATGGCGTGCGGATAGGCCCAGGTCCAGCTCGCGCCGACACCGGGGTTGGCCGCGCGCCAGTGCTCGCCGGCGTCGTCGGTCACAAACAGGCCGGCCTGGCTGGCGTAGCCCACGTAGAACCGGCTGGGCGTGCTCGGGTCGGCGACGAGGCGCCAGGCGGCCTTGTCGCGAGGCAGGCCGTCGTTGACCGGCCGCCAGCTCGCGCCGTCGTCGTCCGAACGCAGCACGCCGCCGCGGCCGTCGGGGCTGTCGGTGTAGCTCACCAGCAGCGTCGCCGGCCGGTCGCGCCGCACGGCCAGGAAGCCGTAGCGGTAGGCCGCGGGCAGGGGCAGCCGCCGGAATGTAGCGCCGCGGTCGTCGCTGCGGTACACACCTGCGGTGGTGCCCGCCCAGATGATCGCCGGCAACGTGGGATGCGGCTCGAGGCAGAGCACCGAGGTCGGCTTGCCATCGCCCGGCAGCGTAACGACGCTCCAGTGCTCGCCGGCATCGTCGCTGAGCAGCACGCGGCAGCTCTGGCCGGCGCCGTTCAGCGCGCCGTTGCTGCGTTCGTGGCCGATGCCGGCCCACACGCGGCGCGGGTTGGCGCGGTCCACCAGCAGGGCGCTGACCGGCCAGTCCTGTCCAAACGTGGCCAATGGCGGCAGCCCGCCGAGCAACATGCGCCAGGTGTCGCCCCCGTCGTCGGAGCGCGCCGGCCCACCATCGGTGCCCGCGTAGACGACCAGCGGGCTGGTGGGATGGAAGGCGACGGCGTTGACATAGAGGTTGGCCAGCCCGGTATTGCGGATCTGCCAGGTGCGCCCGCGGTCGCGGCTGCGGTAGATGCCACCCACATCGCCCCCGACGAAGCAGGCACCGTCGTGCGGCGAGATGGCGATGTCGCGGAACCAGCCGCCGCCGCCGGGACCGAGGTTGACCCAGCGCTGGTCGGCCGGCGCGGGATCGGCGGGCGCCGGTGGTACCGGCGGCCGTGGCGGATGGGCGCGGAACTCGGCGCTGACCTCGGCGTTGGTCTGGAACTCCAGCCGCCGCAGCGAGAAGCGGATGGTGCGACCGGTGTTGTACGGCGACCAGAACGAGAACCGCACGCCAGTGACCGCCGCCGGCAGGCCTGGTGGCATGTCGGCCAGCAGTAGTTCCTGCAGTGCCCAACTCGGCGGGAACAGCAGGTCGGGCTCATAGGCATAGGTCGCCCCGCCGGCGCCGAGCAGTTCGGTGCGCGAGACGCAGAGGAAGGTGCCCGTAGCCTCCTGGGCACGCGCCTCGATGACGAAGCGGTCGCGCCCGGTGGTGCCCAGCGGCTGGCGTAGCTTCAACTCGACCGAGCCCATGCCCGTGGCCATGTCGACCGTGGCCACCACGGCCATGCCTTCGACAGCGACATTGCCGCCTGGCACGGTCTCGATCAGGTCACGCAGCGGCACGGCCCAGGCGGGCCAGCAGAGCAGACACAGCAGCGCGGCAAGCCGCATGACACCCGTTCCTCTCACGGCCGATGCCGCGGCACCTGATCAGCGAAGTTACCCAGGCAGCGCCAGTAGGTCGGCCGGGCCAGGTCGACCTCGGCCAGCGCCAACTCGCCCCACTCCTGCGCTTCGGCCAGGGCCGCCCCGGTAGGATCCCACACGGCGGTCTTCATCCAGTTGCTGCTCTGGGGCTCGTATGTGCTGCTCACCAGATAGACGCCGTTCTCGGCGGCGCGCGCCGCGGCCAGCTCGGGGTTGCAGCCCCACACCGGCCAGGCGATGACTTCGGCGCCGTTGGCCGTGAGCCCGCGGGCCACCTCGGGGAAGAAGCCGTCGTAACAGACCATCATGCCCACGCGGCCGAGACGTGTCTCGAACACCGGGTACTCGTGCCCGGCCATGACGCCGCGGGCCACTTCGTCGCGCGGCAGGCAGACCTTGCGGTACTGGCCGACCAGCTCGCCGTCGGGGCCGATGAGCACTGCCGTGTTGTAGACCAGATGCCCGGCGCGCTCGGTGAGGCCGGCCACGATGTACAGGTCGTGCCGCCGGGCCTGCTCGCCGAGATAGGCGGTGCTCGGGCCGGGGATGGGCTCGGCGGCATCAGCCGGGCCACCCGGCAGGCCGACCGAGGTCACGCATTCGCCCAGCACCACCAGGTCGGCGCGCTGCCTGGCAGCCGCGGCCAGCAGCGGCTCGTACAGGCGCAGATTGGCCTCTGGCGACTGGCCGCTGTTGGGCTGCAGGTGCGCCGCGGCCAGCCGCACACGGCGGGGCTGGGGCGGGTCGACCGAGGCCCACAGGATCTCCGACCAGGCCACCGAGCCGCCAGGCGCCCACAGCAGGCCCAGTTCAAGCACCACGCGCTCAGCCTGCGGTGGCGCCTGGTAGACGCCGGACACCTCGGTCCAGCCGTCGGCGTCCGTCTGGCCATCCCGCGGATGCTCGGGCTCGGCGTTGCCCTGCCCCCAGTTGCGCAGGTAGCGCTCGACCACGGGCTGCGCGTGCGGCACCGGCCGACCCTCGTCGTCCTGCCATAGGACGCGCACGGGCGCTTGACGTCGCGGCTCGGCCACGGCGGTGGTCCGGCGCCAGACGTGGAACCGGTAGTGCTGCCCGCCCAGTACGGGGTAGGCGCGCTGCCAGTAGCCGTGCAGGCCCGGGCGCTGGTCCATGGCGATGGTCAGCGCCTCGTTGCCGTCGCGCGCGCCGAAGCGGTCGACGTGGAACTCAGGGCGCAGCTCGTCGCGCGGCGCGCCGGGCGACCAGGTCTCGTCGCCGGCGGCGGCGAGCGAGAAGAGCAGCGGTAGCGCGCGGGCGGTGAACATGGGGTACGGGCTCCTGCCCCGCAGTTCGCCGCGAGCCGGCTAGCCCCTTGTCAGAGCGGCGGGCAACAAGGTGCTGCCGGCCAGCCGGCGAAAGGGCTGGCCATGCCTTACGCCCTAGCTCTTCTGGCCGGCACCTGCTTCGCGCTGCTCGGCTTCAGCTACAAACTGGCCCATGCCCGCGGCTGCCGGGCCATGCCGTTCGCCGCCGGATTCCTGGCCACGGCCATGCTCCTGGCCGGCGTGCGCGCCGCGTTTGAGACCACGACCTGGGCCGATCCGCGCTTGTGGGCGCTGGGCGGGTTCATGGGGGTCATGCTGTTCGCCGCGCTGACTCTGGTTGTGCTGGCCAATCGACTCGGGCCGGCCTCGGTGTCGTGGATGCTGGTCAACCTGTCGCTGCTCATCCCCATCGTGCTGTCGGCGGTGCTGCTGCGCGAGGCGTTCTACCCGACCGACGTCCTGCTGCTGCTGACCTTCGGGCTGATGCTCACGGCGCTACGCCATGGCGTGCGGGCCGAGCAGGAGGGCACGGCATCGCGCGCCTTCTGGCCGCTGCTGGGCGCGCTCTATGTGACCAACGGCCTGTTCCAGTACGGCTGCAAGCTCAAGGACGCCTGGTTCGGCGCGGCCAACTCCGGCGGACTGGCCGTGGTCTACTTCGGCGTGGGCATGGCGCTGGCGCTGGTCTGCCACCTGGCGCGAACGCGCGAGCGGCGCTTCCGACGCGAGGAGTTGCTGACCGGCGCGCAGGCGGGCCTGTTTGCCGGCTTGGGCAACCTGCTCATCCTGGGTGCCATGAGCCTGCCGGCCATTGTCGTCTACCCGCTGTCGCAAGGCATCTCGCTGACCGGCGGCGTGGGGCTCACGGCGCTGCTGTACCACGAGAAGCTGACCCGCGGCAAGGTGGTCGGCTTCGCGCTGAGCCTGTGCGTGCTGCTGCTGGCGGTGCTGCGCGAGCCGCTGGCGCGCTGGCTGGGCTGACCGACGGCACGCTGTCGGTGAGGCAACGTTGGACCGCCGGGGCGTGGCGCCGGCGCCAACGCCGGGGTTCATTGGGCAGCCGGCTGCCACCGCTGGGCGATCTCGATATCGGCGGCCACCTTCTCGGCCAGGGCGTTGAGATCCACGTAGCCGACGCGCGTCAGCAACTGCGGGCGGTACTGCGCGGTGGCCACGGCGGCGTACTCGCGCCACGCGGCCGCCGCGCCCTGCAGGTCCTCGACCGCTTCCTGCTGGCGCGCCCTGATGCCCGTCGTGTCGTAGAGGCCCAACTGGATCGCGGCGCGGATCTTCTTGGCGTAGTACTCGCCCAACAGCGCCATGGCGCGCTGGTCGCCGAGCGTCAGCCGCAGCTCCTTGTCGTCCGGCCGGCCCAGCGCGCGCAGGGCCGACTGCGTCGCCGCCGCGTGTTCCTCCAGCGCCGCCGCGACCTGCGGCGGGGTCTGGCCGGTCATCGGCTGGCCGGCCAGTGTCCGCTGGACGAACTCTCGTATGCTCATGATCCCGGCGCCGGGCATGGGCTCGTTGTCGACGAAGTGGCGCACGGTGTGGAAGCCACGGTACGCCGTGGGATGGCTGATGCAGGCTTCCGGGAACCACTTGAGGTCGATGTCCTGCCAGTAGAAGCGGGTCACCTGCGGGATGATGCGGCCCGCCTCGGCCATGGCGCGCGCCAGTTGGGCGGCATTGATGCCGGGGAAGTGCTCGCCCAGAATGCGTGTGAAGCGGTCATTGGGCAGGTCGGGATCGTAGCTCAGCCGGCCCCACAACAGAAAGCTGAACCACTGTTTGCCAATGACCAGTTGGCGCGGTTCGTCGGGCTCGGTGCTGATGAACTCGCGGCCCCAGGTGTAGCCGTCGGGCCCCATGTAGTAGCCGGCCAGCTTGTCGGGTCCGGGCAGCGCGCGCACAAAGGCCCGGGCGTAGTCGGGATCGCCCCAGCGGTAGCTGTAGATATCGTCGTTGCGCACCGTCATCCACATGCGCAGGCCCGACGGCAGCTCAGCCAGCGCCTGCTTGGCGAAGGGCGGAGCGGGCTGGCTGTACATGTGCGCCACAGCGTACTTGTAGCTCAGGTCGACGGTCGCGGGACAGCCCCGCCAGGCATCCTGAATGGACTGGAGCGCGGTCTGGTGGTAACGATGGATGAGCCGGAACTGGCGCTGAGGCTGGTCCTTCAGCGCGTCACGCAGGCCTTCGCCATAGGCCGCGGCGAGCCACTTCTCCTTGTCGAACTGGTCTGGCCGGTCGTTCATGCGTTCGCCCGCGGTGATGCCGATGCCGGCCAGCAACGGGTAGGTACGGATCATCTCGCGCACGCTGGCGCGGAAGTAGGCGATGGTCGTCGGGTTGTCCTGAGCATGGGTGATGCCGTACTTGCCGTCGGCGCCGAAGGTGAAGATGTTCCAGGTGAACCAGTAGACCTCGATGCCGCGGTCGCGAGCGTAGGCCATGATACTGCGCCAGAAGTCGATCTTCTGGTCGATGGTCAGGCGCTTCACGGTCTCCAGGTTGGCCAGGTGCGCCGGCCGCACCATGTCGTGTCCCATCAGGCTGTAGGTACTGTCGAACCGGACCCGCGTGCGCATGACATCGTCGAGGGCCACGTCGGCGAACTCGGGCACCTTGACCAGCGACGGGAACGGGTGGAGGTTCCACAGCGTGAGCACGTTGTAGCGATGGCGTGCCATCTCGTCGAGGAAGTCGTGCCAGAAGACGGCGCTCCACATCTCGGGGATGTTGGCCTGCGCCGAGTCGCCAGCGTCGGAGTAGCTCGGGGTGCGCGCATCGAGCGGGACGTTGAACTTGATGCCGCGCCGGGCGATGTGCGGTCGACCTGCCGTCGTGACAATACCCGCCGGCCCGCCCGCGAGGCGAATGGCCTCGGCGACCTCCAGCCCGCCATAGATGGTGCCGGCTGCGTCACCACCGGCAATGGTCACCACGCGGTCGCGCACCGTGATGCGGTAGGCTTGCTCGCCCAGCGCGGCCTCGGTCGGCGCGAAGACGACGCGCCAGGTGGCGCCGGCCTCGGCGACAGCGTGTCCGGTCCTGGTCAGCGCCGCGCGCACCTCGTTCGCGGCGAAGGCGGTGCCGGGCTGGCCCGGCGGGTAGTCTAGAACGACCTGCTCGGCCGCGACCGTGGCATTGATCAGCACCATCCCCAGCAGCGTAACCATCGAATCACCCTCCTAGCCCGCGCCGGCAATCGCCACGTCGCGCAGCACATCGCCTACAAATCTGGACCAGTGAAAGCAGCCATCGCCGTGACCCGCCAGATGCAGCAGCGGCGCCACTCGGTACCACGGCTCGGTCTCGCGTACCACGGCGCGCCACTGCTCCACGGCACGGGTCAGGTGCGCCACGGCGTCGGCCCGGTGCGCCGGGTCGTGCTCGACGCGGAACCGTTGCAGGGCCACCCCGCCGCGGACCTTCTCCGCCAAGTACAGGCTGAGATGGGCCCAGGCTCGGCAGTCCGCCAGTTCCGAGCCTAACGTCGGCTCGGCGGACGTGACCCCGTCCAGGAGCGCCAGCGCCTCAAGCCCGTCGCGTTCGAGCGCGTCGGCCAGCCTCGGCGGCGTGACCTGGTCGTCGCGCCAGGTGTCGCCGGCAGCCACGAAGTCGCGGATCGAGACGTAGTCGGGGTCGAGCGTAGCGTGGTCGATCAGCTCGTTGACCGAGAGGAATGGCGAGCTTTGGTCGAACGAGCCGCCGGACGACGCCGGCGCCAGGAAGCCCTCGGCGTACAGCGTGAAGTCCCAGGTGGCGCGGTACAGCGAAGCCAGGCGTAGGGGCATGCGGCTGCCCAGCACCAAGGCGCGGAACAGCCGTGCTCCAACCTCGCCATAGCGCCGGATGAACTCGGCTGCGAAGGCCGCATCGGGTGTGTCGGGCGCGTAGAGCAGGCGGCCCCAGACGCGGTAGAAGAACCACTGGCGCTGGAAGGCGTACTGCCAGTCACCGCGATGGTCTGGCTGTGTGAGGTAGTCGACGGCGGGGATGTAGCACTCGGAGCCGACGAAGTAGCCGCCCACGTGGGCCCCGCCGTTGAGCGCAATATGACGGCGGACGAAGTCAGGCTCGCCCCAGCGCAGGCAGAGGATGTCTTCGTTTCGCGCCATCCAGGTGATGCGATAGCCATGGGGCGGCGGGTTCCAGTAGGCGTCGGTCAGCGGCCCGCCGTGCACCTGGACCAGGTGCGGCGACGAATGGGCGTGCGACCAATTGAACTTCATCTCGACCCAGATCGGCGCGGGCAGGTCCATCGCCTCCATGGCCGCGCGGGTCATGCGTTCGGTCTGGCCGGCAGTGGAACCGCCCGAGCCGGTGCCGGCGGACAGGGGCGCCCGGTGGATCAGCTTGGCTGGCCGCTTGGCCGCTTTCATGCCGGCAATGACCGTATCGACCAGCCAGTCCTGCCGCTGCCGGGGCGTCATGCCGCCCATGCGCTCGCCGTGGGTGATGCCCAGGCCGGTCAGGCCGGGGTACTCGTCGATCACCTGCGTGACGCACTCACGGGTGTACTGCTTGACAAGATCCGAGGTGTCGCCCTCTCCGAAGTAGCTCCAGTCCGCGCTGTAAGCGGCCAGACCGCGGGCCTTGGCCAGCTCGGGCGAGACGAAGATGTTCCAGTTGACCAGGTAGGTTTCGACGCCGCGCTCGGACGCCAGGGCGAACAGGGACGTCCAGAATCGACGCCAGTCAGCCAACTCAGCGTCGCTCATCCCGCAGGCCTCGGGGAAGTTGGTGGGCCGGACCATCAGCGTGAACGGATGCAGCCCCCACAGCGACAGCACGTTGAAGCGATTGTCCGCCATCATGTCCAGGAAGGCTGTCCAGAAGCTCAGGTCCCGGACTGTCTCCTGGTGAAGCTGCAGCGACTCGCCCTTGCGGTACGACATCCACGGCAGGTTGAACTTGATCGCCCGGAACGGGAAGCGGGCCTGCTCGTCCCGCTCGGCAAGCTTGTCGAGTGCGACACCGGCGCGCACGTCGTCGGCCAGCGCCAGCGCGCCGTACATCACGCCCGACGGGCCGCCGCCGCGTACCACGACGCGAGCGGGTCCATCGCGAACGATGCGGTAGTCCTCAGGACCACCGGTCGCAGGCGCCACCTCGAGCGCAATGGTGGCCGGTGCCGGTTCGCCAACCACATGGCCGGCGCTTGCCAGGGCCACTTTGAGCCGCGCCGCGCCGTAGGCCAACGCTGAGTTCTGATCGCCCAGCACTATCCGCACGTCCATACCAATCGCCTTGAGGCCAGCAATTCGACGTGAGCCGCGGTACCCCTATGGCGGAGCCCAAGGCCGTCGCGATGGGCGCCGAGATCCCGCGCGCCGGCCGGGCAGAACAGCGAGGAACCCGGTCCGGTACGGCGTACGTTGGGAGCGGTACCGGAGGAACTACATGAGTGATATGGCCAGCCATCTCGAGATCGCCATCGCGTCGATCCAGTGCTTCACCAACGACGGCACGCTCGATGAAGGCGAACTGGGCTTCCTGCTGGGCCTCGCCCTGCGCAACGACGAGGTCGATGAGGACGAGAAGCGCGTGCTGGGCAGCATCTTTGGCAAGGTAGCCGAGGCCGACGTGACGCCGGTGGTCTGGCAGCGCATCGAAGAAGCACGCCGCCGCCACGGCATCTGATCTGTCACGGCCGCCAGTCGCGCCGAGTTGACCCGTGCGGCCGCATCACGTAGCCTTGAGTCGGTGCTATAAGGAGAGCTGCCCATGCACGACGCTACGCCGGGCGGGCCCGGCAACCCGCGACCGTTCGCCCTGCTGATGGCGATGGGCGTCGCCATGGCCGTAGCCGTGGTCGTCGCCAGGTTCGCGGCGGGCGGCATGATCGACATCTCGATTGGCGGTCTGTTCAAGCTGCTGATCGCCGTCACCCTGATCAAGGCCATCATCACCACGATCTTCGGTGGCAAGCAGGAGGTGGAGGCTGCTCCACCCCAGGCGGAAGCCGCGGCGCCGAGCCGCGAGGCGCTCGAGCGGCTGGTGCTCCAGGTCGCGCTGCAAAACGACGGCTACGTGACGCCCGAGGCGCTGGTGCTGCACGGCGACGGGATGACCCTGCGATCGGCACGTGAGTTGCTGGACGATCTCGCTGTGGCCGGCAGTTGCGAGGTGGATTCCGACGACGAGGGCCACATGCACTATCGCTTCCGCACCAGCGTCAGTCCGGCGCGCGGCAGCGCCAGCCCGGAGCAGTGGCTGGACCAGGAGTCGCGGCGGATGGTCGGCGACCAGGCCTCGGGCGACACGCGGCTCGACGCCTAGCGGGCCAGCGCCGCCACCTCGGCCGCGCTCAGCGCACCGTCGTAGATGCGGAAGTCGTCCACCAGGCCGCGCAGATACGGGTCGTTGGCATACCCCGAGCGACCGATCCAGTTCTGGTCGGTATCACCCAGCCGCCACGGCGGGAAGTCGATGGCCGGGTTGCCGCCCACCGCCGCGCCGTCTACGTACAGCGTGCCCAGGCGACCCGACAGCGTCACCGCCACGTGCACCCAGCGCCCGGTCGGCAGTGGCGCGGCGCCGTCGATGACCTGGGCGTTGTAGTCATAGACCGTGCTCACCGAGAACCGCACTGGGCCCTTGCCGCTCCGCGTGGCCAGGAGCATGGAGCGGCCACGCTGGTCACCGAAGTCGAACACGCGCGCCCAGGTCTGCTCGGCGTCGAGCTTGACCCAAGCAGCGATGGTGAAATCCGACAGCGTACGAACCGCGCCGCGAGGCAACGCCACGAACCCGGTCTTGCCGTCCAGCGCCGCCGCCAGGCCCTGCCGCCCGGGGACGCGTGTCGCACCGGGCTGGAACTCGGCCGGCTCCTTGGCGCCGTTGTCGAAGGTCAGATGCCAGCGCAGCACGGGGGTCGTGGCCACAGACACCTCATCGGAGCTGGCCGCCTCGCGACCGTCGCGCAGCCCGGCCACCACATAGCGCGCCTGGCCCAGTGTTGGCTGAGTGTCGGTCACCGTCAGCAGCCCGCTGACGTTGTCCGCAAGGGTCTGCCAGCCGCCGCCAGCCAGGGCGCGCTTGACGCGGTAGCCGCTCATGCCGACCGCACCCCACCACGACAGCACCACGCCGCCGCCGGCACGCCGAGCCACGAGCCCGCTGGGCCGGGGGTTCGCGACTTCGGCGTCGCGCGTGAAGGTCAGCGTACCCAGGCCCGGCTGGTCGAACGTGCTGGCATGGCCGCCGCCGGCGCCCTCCGGCCGCAGCTTCGCCGCATAGGCTTCGCTGTAGGGCGCGGCCAGGCCGCGCCGCTTGACATAGTGGTTGATGACCAGCTCGTAGCCGGCTCGCAGCGCGCCGCGCCCGGCTGCCGAGACTACCGGCTGCTCCTGGCGGTCGCCCTTCTGACCAAGGCCCCAGGCATAGGGCTGGTACGGCACGTCCTCGCCCAGGTTGTACCTGGCCACATACTCCGCGCCGGCCAGGAAGGCATTGTTGTCGTAGCCGTAGAGATCCTCGCCCTGGTTCCAGGCGGTCTCTGCGATCGGCCCCATGAGCGCGATGCCCAGCGTGTTGTGGCCCTGGTCGCGACCCGATTCCTGCCATTGGCCGAGGTTGCCCGGATGGACGTAGTAGACCGCCTTGTCCAGCGCGCCATTGCCACGGCCGCTCTTGGCGTAGGTCATGGCCTCGTCGTACAGGTCGCGCCGGTCACACAGCACGCCGATGGCCTGCATCGCGGCGATGCTGCACAAGTCCCAGTTGGCCCAGTAGTTGGTGATGGCCGCATCGTTGTGCCGTGTCAGGAAGTCGTGGTTCATCGGGTAGAAGACGGTCAGCATCATCTGCCGGAACCGCTCCTGATCGGCTGCCGCCCAGCCGGGCCAGGTCCGCAGGATCTCCGCGGCGTTGGCGGCCTGATAGCCGTAGATGCCAGCCGCCAGGAAGCGATCGGAGTTGCCGACCACCTCGCGCAGCGTGCTCGACCAGCCGTTGAGGATGGCCGCGGCGTGCTGAGCATAGGCCGTGTCGCCGCTGATCGCCCAGCGCAGCGCCGACTGATAGGCGGCCTGCATATCGGACGCGAAGACCACGAAGTTCTGGCCCGGCACATTGCCGCGCACCACCTGCGCGCTGGGCCGCGGCGTGTAGCCGAGCTGCGCCTGCGGGCTGGCCAGCAGCTTGTTCCAGCCATCCGTCCACGGCTGGGCGCTGGCCGCCACTTTGGCCTTCATGCGCGCCAGGTCGGCCGCGGTATGCAGCAGGCCCGGATGCACGAAGTCCTTGGCCAAGCCCGCGAGGGGCAGGAGCAGAACCAGCGCCAGCCGTGCTATCGCGCGCATCTCAGCGCACCCCGCTCGGCGCACGCTCGGGCCGCGCCACCCTGGTCGGCACGCGCAGCACCGTGAACGAGCGCGGCGCCAAGGTCAGCGTCGTCGTCTCACCGGTGATGGTCACCGCGATGCGCTTGGGCGCGACGCGCTTGGGATGGGCCAGGTCGTTCTCGTCGGTGACCTTGGCGCTGGTCAGCACTTCGGCCGTCGCGTCGGCGCCGATGGTCTTCAGGCCAGCCAGCTTCAGGGCGGTGGTCACCGGCTCCTCGCTGGAGTTGACCGCCTTGATGATCAGGTCGCCCGTGGCGTCGTCCAGGCCGGCATTGGCCCACACGCTCTCGCCGGCCGCCGCGCCGTCCACATCGTGGATCAGCTTGCCGTCGAGGAAGCAGCGGATGCGCGGGCCACGCAGCTCGATGCGGATGTCGTACCAGCGGCCGGTCTCGATGCGGCCGGGCACTCGCGGGCCGCAGGGCGTGCGGTTGAGCTCGATGCCGTGCTCCTGATTGCCCCAGCCACCCAGGTTCCACCAGTACTGCTGCTCGCCCTTCCGGCCAAAGCAGATCAGGAAGCCTTCGGCGCCCGACAGCTTGCGTGCCTGCAGGCTCAGCGTGTAGTCGTGCCAGGCCTCGTCGCCGGCAAACGAGCCGCGGCCCTCGGCCAGCTCGGTCTGCTGATACTCGCCGTCGCGCACCGCCCACTGGCCCGCGTTGACCTTCCACTCGCCGGCGCCGCGCGCGAAGTCGGAGCGGTAGAGCGTCTTGCCGTCCGCCTCCACCTTGACACCGCGGAACGCCGCCGCCGTGGACCAGGTAGCCAGGCCGATGGCGCCGGTGATGGGCGGCTGGTTGCTGCGCACCTCGGCGACGCACTCCGTGCTGACCATCTGGTCGGGCCGGTTGTGCGACAGCATTCGCTGCACGTAGTAGCTCGGCGTGCCGTAGACGGTCAGGTTGTCGAACTGGATCAGGTTGGGATTCCAGCTCTTGCCACCCAGATGCTCCAGCAATGGCGCGTAGGAGGCCAGTTTGACCACGTCGGCGTTGCGCTCGAAGCCCAGCGCGAAGACCGCTTCGCCCAGCGCGCCCTTGAGGTTGCCGGTGCCGCAGTCGCTGGTCACGGCGTACTCGCCGATGTAGACCGGCGGCGCCTTGCGATCGTAGTTGTCGTAGTGGTGGAAGTTGCTCTTGAACCAGGCCGGGCTGTTGTAGTAGTGGTGGTCGACCATGTCGCACGGCTGGCCGGGGATCTGGTAGTCGGCGATGGTGTTGAGCTTGGGATACTTGGCCTTCACCGCCCGGTAGGCCAGGCCGTAGCGATCCTCGTACTCGCGGCCGGCGTTCTCGTTGCCGATCTCCAGGAAGCCGAGCTGGTAGGGCTTGGCCCGGCCATCACGCGCGCGCAGGCGGCCCATAGGCGTGCTGGTATCGCCTTCGGCATACTCCACCGCGCCCAGCATGGTGTCGATCGTGGCCTGCATCTGGTCCATGGGCACCAGCTCGGCCTGCCGATAGATGCAGGTCTGGCCGACGAACGAGACGTACATCGGCTTGGCGCCCAGGTCCTCGCAGAAGTCCAGGTACTCGCGGTAGCCGACGCCGTGCGTGCGGCGCTGGGCCCACACACCCCAGGTCTCGGGCCGCTGCGCCAACGGACCGATGGTGTCACGCCAGTCGTACCAGTTGCCCAGACTGCCGCCCTCGACGATGCAGCCGCCCGGGAAACGCACGAACCCCGGGCGCAGGTCGGCCAGCATGCCGGCAATGTCGGGCCGCATGCCATTGGCTCGACCCCGGAAGGTCTTCTGGGGGAACAGCGAGACCAGGTCCACGCACAGCACGCCCGTGGAGCCGAGCGACAGCACCAGCCGCGCCTTCTCCGCCGTGCCCAGGGCGACCAACTCGCCGCGCCGCTGACTCCACTCGTCGGTGACGCCGTTCAGGTCGGCCACGGTGGAGACAGGCTTGCCGTCGACCTCCAGCCAGGCGCGCAGCGCGCCGCCATAGCTCTCGCCGCGGCAGTAGAGCGACAGGTTGTAGCGCTCGCCCTCGCGCACGCCCATGCCCCAGAAGCCCTCGTTGATCAGCGCGCAGCGCCCGCCGGTGCGGGTCACATCGATGCGGCAATGGTAGCTCTGCGCCGGCGACAGCGGCTTGTCGGTGGACACGGCCATGGTCGCCTGCGCCCCACCCGAGGTATCCAGCTGCCACCACGGCATCTTGTTGCCGCCCACCTCGTAGCCGGGGTCCCAGCCCTTCTCATCGCGGTAGCGGCCATTGACCAGCTTGAAGCCCTCGGGCGGCTTGGCATACTCGAAGCCGCGGTTGCGCACCATCTCGGCGTACAGACCGCCGTCGATGCCGCAGTTGATCTCCTCGATGAAGATGCCGTACAGCGACGGGCTGACGCGCGGGCCGAGCCGGAGTGCATCGACCGAGATCGTGGCCTGGCCCTCGCCCAGGGCCGCGCAGGCGGCCAGAAGTCCGATCAGCAGAGCTATCCGTTTCATGATGTGCGCTCCTCGTCCCTCACGCCTGGCCGGCTCGCAGGCGCTCGGCCCTACTATCGTCCGCGACGGTTCGCCGAGGGAATGCCCTGCCCTTCGGAGTTCATGACATATCCACGCGCCCGCGGCGACCCGCACCGATCCTCTCGCTCCTTTTGACCTATCCAATGCCGATGTGGCACAATCCGGCGTCAGTAGGCGAAAGAAGATGCCCAACATCAGCGTGACCATGGGTGCGTGGAACCTCTCGCATCCGCTCGACTTCACGGTGAGCCGACCGCAAGGGCTGTCCGAATGGCTCTTCGTCTGCTTCCGCGTGCCGGTGGAACTGAAAATCGACGGCGCTCTGGTGCGCGGCGAGGCCGGCGACTGCATCCTCTACGAGCCCGGCGCGCCCCAGTGGTATCGCGGTCGCGGCGTGGGCCTCGACAACGACTGGCTGCACCTCGACGGACCCGGTATGGCCGAGGTGGCGCGCCGCTATGAACTGCCGGTCAACCGGCTCTTCCGCCCGCGCGACGTGGGCTTCGTGCCCGGCCTCATTCAGGCCGTGCTGCACGAGCAGACCGCCGCCCGGCCCTATGCCGACCACGCCGCGGCCCTGCTGGTCGAGGAGCTGTGCCTGCGCCTGGGCCGCGCCTGCCACGCCGACTCGCCCATGGGCCTGACGCCCACCGAGGCCAGCCACTACGAGCTGTTCCAGTCCATCCGCGCCCAGGTCCACCAGCGCCTGCGGGAGCCGTGGGACGTGCCGCGCATGGCCAGCCTGGCCCACCTGAGCGTGCCGCGCTTCGCCGTGCTCTACAAGCGCTTCTACAACATCAGCCCGGTGGAGGATCTGATCCGCGTGCGCCTGTCCTATGCGCAGCACCTGCTCACCAACACCACCATGAGCGTGGGCGAAGCCGCCGCGCAGAGCGGGTTCGACAACGTCTGCCACTTCAGCCGGCTGTTCCGCCGCCGCGTGGGCTGCGCACCGCGCCACTACCACCGCGTCGCCGCCGGCTCCTGGGCCGAGCACGGCCCCTCATGAGCCACGCGGTCGACATGGCCGACGCCGTCGCCACCTTCGCCCACGGCTACGCCTGGCAGCGCAGCCGCACCTGGCCCTACCTGGCTGAGCGCTGTGGCCCGCTGTGGCGGCTGTACGACGCCGAACGCACGCGCGGCGACTACCGGCGCGAGGAGTTTGTCGCCGTCGGCGACGACCCGGCCGAGGTCGATGCACTGGCGAAGGCCACAACGCGCGGGCGCTACGCGATCTGCGCGGTTCACCCCGGCCTCACGCCAATCACCAACCTGCGTGACGCCTACAAGGCGCTCGGCTATCGGCTCGGCGCGACCGAGCCGCTGATGGTCCATGGCCTGGCCGACCTGCCCACTCCGCCGACGCCCGACGGCGTGACGCTGACTAAGGTGACCACGCCCGATCTCGCGCAACGGCTGGCGCACGCCACCGGCGAGTCGGCCCGGCGTCGGCCCGCCTACCTGGAGCCAGACAGCCCCGAACGGCAATGGGTGGCGTTGGCCGGCGAGGAGCCCGTGGGCTGGCTCACCAGCACGCTCGTGCCGAGCGGCCACACGTGGTGCGGCAACATGTACGTGCCGCCCCAGCACCGCCGCCGAGGCATCGCCCGCGCGCCGCTGGCCACCATGCTGGCCGACGACCGCGAGCGTGGCGCGCGCGGCGCGGTGCTGCTGGCCAGCCATACCGGCGCGCTGCTCTATCCCGTGGTCGGCTACGAGCAGACGGGCACGCTGCTGGCGTTCACGCCTCGGCGCTGAATCCGGGTTGGGCGCTGCCCAGCACGACATCGGCGGTCGGCTCTTAGCGCCAGCGATGGTCGCGGGTGACGGGGTTGGCCGGCACCTGGCGCAGGTACGGTCCGCGCCAATCGCCATGCCAGTCCACGCGCTGGCCGGCGGCATCGAGCGCGGCCGCGGGCGCCGCGCGGCGCGTCAGGTCCTCCAGGCTGGCCGGCAGCAGGCCACTGTCGGCCTGGAAGCGGCCGAGGGCGTCGAGCAGGGCTTGGCGCCGCTCGACATACTGTCGCGGCACCTGGCGCAAGCGCGGTGCGAACCACGGGCTGGCCGCCAGGATGGCGGCCGCGACCACCATCGTGACCAGCATCGCGCGCGACGCGGCGCGCAGGCTGACCGTGGTGTCCGCCAGACGCTCCTCGTCCCACATCCTGCGGTTGGCCAGCCTCGCCAGGACCACTCCGACGGCCAGCCCAGCGGTCAACCAGTAGCTGCTCTGTGGCGCCAGGATGCGGATCAGGATCATGGCCACCAAGGCGATGGCCGGCGCGGCTTGGAACGCCCATCGCGGCCAACCGGGCCAGCGCTCTGAGCCGCGGTCGAGCAGCGTACTGGCCAGCAGCAGCGGCAGCAGCAGCGCGCCTGGCAGCTTCAGTAAGCCGGCCAACGGGATGGGTCCAAGCAGCGTTCCGTCGATCCACGCCGCAACGATGCAGACCGTCAGAACGGCGGCATTGGTCAAGGCCGCGCGCGGCCCGCCGGGCGCCAACACGACTGCGAGGAGCAGCAGCGGCCACAGCGCCAGCAGACCAAACAGCCCACCCAACGCCATGGCCACCATCGCCACCGCGCCAAGCGCCTGGCAGGTGAAGAGCAGCGTGGCGACGGCCACCAGCGACCAGCCCAGGCTGACACCCCAGCGCCAGCGTTCCCGCGCCACGAGCCACCCACAGGCCAACCACCAGCAGAGCAGCATCATGCCCACCTGGCCGGTCAGCAGCCGGGCGGCGGTGAGTGGCTCGCGGTAGTGGTAGTCGTGCGCGCCTTGGGCTGAACGTAACCCCGAGGGGTCGTACCGGCGCACCAGCGACGGTTCGACCGGCTCAAAGCGCAGGTCGACCATTTGGTCCAGCGTCACCACGCCATGGTACCGGCTGTCCCAGGCGCCGCTGGCCGGGTCGCGCCAGGCGGCCACCATCGCTAGACCAGGCGGCTGGCCGCCGCCCGCCGGGCTCTTTTCGCTATGCAGGCTGGTGGCCAGGGCCATCGGCTCGGACGCCGTGACCAGCAGCCGCAACAGTGTCCGCGGCGAGCCGCTGAGCCTCGAGATACGCAACGGGAAGTAGGGCTGCGGCGTGGCGAACCGGATCGACAGCGGCGGCAACGCTCCCGGCGTGGCGGCGTGTTCGGGCGGGATGCGCACGGCGACGAAACTATGGCCCGAGCCCGAGTAGGTGGCGGCCTCACGGGCCAGGTCCCGGGGCGCCTCGAACCCGGCGCCGCCAAGCCACTCGACCAACGCTGCGCCGGTGCGCGAGGTCAGCACGCTGACCTCGTAGCGCAAGTGCTGGCCTTGCGACAACAACCGCACCTCGGGCGCCGAGGTGACCTTCGTGAGCGATGGAGGCGGCTCGGCTGGCCCGCGACTGATGTTCGGCGAAGGCATGAAGTCGAGGAAGGCCAGCGGCCCCGTCTGGGCGAGGACCCCCGACTCGATCAGCCGCTCGCGCTGCGCCGAGCGCGCAAACGCCGCCTTGAGCTGCGCCGGGTCGGCCACGCTGATATCAGAGTCCTGGGGCTGGCCCGGCACCGGCAGCAGCCAGCAGAAGCCGCGCGCTGACCCGCGATGCGCGATGGCGACGGTCAGTGTCTCAGTGCCCGATTCCCACTGAATCCAGGCCGTCTGCGCCGTCTCTAGCACCGGCTGCGCGCCGCCCGGCAGCGCTGTGGTCATCCGCAACGGAACCAACATCCCGTCGCCCCAGGCCGCGCCCACAACCAACAGCAACCACCAGGCCCCCCGTCGCACGCCCATCGCAGCGCTCCCGACGGGAGGATACCCGGTCAGCAGTGATGTATAACATCCACGCGCAACGGCCGCGCAACTACTGGCCGCCGGCTCAGCGCGCCGCGTCCAGCGTCTTGACGCACAGCCCCGGATCGTCGGTCAAGATGCCCGTCACGCCCAGCGACGCCAGCCGCTGCATGTCCGCCGGTCCGTTCACGGTCCAGGCGTAGACCGCCATGCCACGCTGCGCCGCCTCGCGCATGAACTCGGGGGTGAGGCTGCCGTAAGCGGCATTGAACCCGCGCACACCAACCAGGAGCAGGTCGCGGAGGTAGCCGGCCTGGCGCTTGGCGGGCACCGAGCAGATGAGCACGATGGGCGAATTCGGCAGGCTGGCGCGCGCCGCGGCAGCCTCGGCCACGGTCCACGGGCCCAGCAGCACCTGGTCTTCCATGCCGCGTTCGACGACCAATCTGGCGATGTCGGCGGTCAGCCCGGTCTGCTTGAGGTCCAGCAGCAGCGAGCCGCGGCCCTTGGCCAGGTCCAGCATCTCGGCCAGTGTCGGCACCGGCTCGCCCTTGTACTTGGCGTCCTTCCAGGAGCCGGCATCGAGCTGCTTGATCTCGGCCAGAGTCATGTCCTCGGGCTTGCGCGGGTCGCCTGCCGTGCGCTGGAACGTGCCGTCGTGCAGCAGCACGATGTGGCCGTCTCGACTGCGCCGCACATCGACTTCCACCACGCTCGCGCCAGCGTCGAAGGCTTCGCGCGCCGAGGCCAGCGTGTTCTCCGGCGCATGGGCCGAGTTGCCGCGGTGGCCAACGACGATGGGCGCGCCGCGTTCGACGCCAGGCTCGGCCGGCGGCAGCTTCTCCACGCGCAGGTTGCCAAACGTGGCCGAGACGTCGCTGACCAACAGGCCCACGCGCCCGGCATCGCGCTCGGCCACGGGGCTGGTCAGCACCAGCACGCCGTCGATGAAGGCCCGCGCCTGGCCGCCGCGCACTTCCGTGCGCAGCCGGTGGCTCACGCCGGTCTCAGCCTTGGTCGAGCCGGCAGTCTTGGCCGTCACGCGCCACGCCACCTTGGCCACCGAGCCCACGCCACGCGCTATCTCAAGCCCGTTAGGCGCGCTGCGGTCGAAGCGGTTGGTGAACAACGTGAAGCCGCTGTCGTCGAGCCGCGTGACCAGCGCCAGCCAACGGCCAGAGTTCTTGGCCGAGTCGAAGGCGGCATCCACCTCGACCGCCACATCGGCCAGCGGCGGCACAGGCAGCGTCAGCAGCGCCAGGCCATTGACCCCATCGACCTTCAGCTGACCGTCGGCCACGGTCCACCGGCCGCCCTGGGCCACGAAGCCCTCGGGCAGCGCGCCGGCCTGGGCGAAAGCCTGGGTCAGCACCGGCTCACCGGTCAGTGGCGCCTCGCTCGGCGCGGCCAGCAGTAGCAACGATACGAACAACGACGACCACACAGCAGTCTCTCCACAGCCACAATCATCGCCCGGCCGGGTTAGGCCGCGACGGCTCGCGGGTTAGCGGCGCGTCAAGCTGGATCCCGGCCGACTCAGGCCATCACCCGAACGTCGGCACCTCCACCCGCGCGCCGCCCTGCATGGCCGATTCGTGCGCACAGATGCCGGCTGCGGTCCAGTTGGCCGCGGTCACCGCGCTGATCGCCGAGGGCCGACCCTCGACGATGCTGCGCACGAACTCATGCACCAGGTGCGGATGCGAGCCGTGATGCCCACCGCCCTGCTCGAACGACAGGTGCGTCTCCTGGTTGTTGTAGACGAAGCGCTGGGTGTACCGGGCGATCTCGGGCGGCAGCAGGTCGGCGCGGTCGGCCGGCACCGGCCGGCTGGCGCTGCCCGCGCGGCGCGAGCCGGGCTCGACCGGCGACATGGTGAACAGCACCGGGTCCTCGCGCTCCATCTGCCACTCGTAGCAGGCGTTCTCGCCATAGACCACGAAGCTCTCCATGTACTCGCGCGCGGCGTGGAACAAGGTGCGCGTCACCTCGGCGGCCAGGCCCTCGGCTTCGAGCTGGAAGATGGCCGTCTCGATGGGAAACGGCTGGCCGTAGCGCGCCTGCAGCTCGGGCCGCATGGTGCCCGACCCGAAGCAGTGCACGCTCACCGCGCGCGTGTCGGCGATGGCCAGCAGCGGCGCGACGGCGTGGGTGGCATACCACATCGGCGGCAGGCCCAGCCAATAGGGCGGCCACTGCTCCATATCCTGATAGTGCGCGCCACGCAGGAACTGGATGCGGCCGAAGGCGCCGTCGGCCAACAGGCTCCTGGCATGGAAGAACTGGCGCGTGTAGACCGCCGTCTCCATCATCATGTAGTTGCGGCCGGAGACGCGTTCGGCGGCCACCACGGCGCGCAGGTCGGCCAGGCTGGTGGCCATGGGCACGGTCGAGGCGCAGTGCTTGCCGCAGCCCAACGCCGCGATGGCCTGGGCGGCGTGGTCGGGAATGCCGGAGACGAGATGCACCGCGTCGATGTCGTCGGCAGCCAGCAGGTCGTCGAAGCTCTCGAAGCGCCGATGCACGGCGAAGCGTCCGCCGACACTCGCCAGCCGCTCGGGGTCGAGGTCACAGATGGCCACCGAGGCCACGTCGGGATGGTCGAGGTAGATCGGCACGAACTCCTTGCCGAAGCCAAGCCCCACCACCGCCACGCGTATGCCGTCCGCCTTGCCCATCGTCGCGCCTCCGCTGCGTCACGGGCAGCGAGTTCGGGGGCACTGCGGGGGATCCTGCCGATGTCGATGCCACACCAACCCTGTTGGCCGGCCAACGATCCGCAGATGACGCAGATAACGCAGACGGCGGATCGTCTCATCTGAGTACTGCGTACCTGCGAATCTTCGGAGCGATTCCGCTCAGGTTGCCCGCAGGCCGCGGCGCCTGCCCTCAGCGCACCACGGACAGCCGGTCCCACATGTCGCACTCCGCGGTACGCACGCCGTCGATCACCTGGGGCTGGTCGTCGAGCACCATGGCATTGTCACGCGCCGCAACATAGGCCGGCCAGTCGGGCAGGCCCGGCGCCGACGGCGCTCCAGAGATCGCGAAGTTGGCCCAGGCTGTGTTCATCAGTTCGGCCAGCCGGCGATGGTTCTGCCGGTACTGCACACCGTCCACCTGGCCGAAGACGAACGGGATCTCCGCGCCGTGAAACGCGCCCAGCCCCAGCCGGTTCGACAGCGCCGTCGTCTCGCGGAACCAGTAGCGCCAAGTGGGCTGGCCGGCAGCGGCATGCCAGCGCGCCACGCGCCGGCAGGTAGCCGTGAACGACGCGTCGCCCAGCGCGGCGGTGTAGACAGTGGCAGCATCGGCATCGGTCTTGACCGGATAGACGCGCATTACCTCGGCGCCGGCGGTGGGTGACAGGCGGTTGAGCAGCGCCTCCAGTTCGCGCTTAGTGCGCGGGCCGCCGCGCATCGCGAAGAGCGTGCCCTCGTCGCCGTTGCTGCCAATGAGCAGCGGCACCGCCGCGCCGCGGCCCGCGGCCAGCGTGGCGGCGGGGCTCTCCGTGAGCACCGTGCCGTCGAGGCAGAGCATGTCCTGGCCGCTGGTGCCCGGCGTGGCGCCGATGCCGTGATAGGCCTTGACCAGATCCGCCGCCGGCAGGCGCCGCAGCGCGGCCAGCGAGGTGTCGCGCACACCGGCATCGGCCAGCTTGCGCAGCCAAATGGTCTGCGACGCGGCCACGGTGCGCACGCCGTTGGGCGCGGCGCCGCTCTGGGCGATGGCGCGGTGGAACAGCCCCCGGGCCGCCGGGCTGGCCAGCAGTGTGCAGGTGCTCAGCGCGCCGGCCGATTCGCCGAAGATGGTCACGCAGCCCGGATTGCCGCCGAACGCGGCGATGTTGTCGCGCACCCAGCGGAGCGCGGCAATCTGGTCGAGCAGGCCCCAGTTGCCCTGCGGCCCGGCGCCGAGCCCGGCGTGCGTCAGGAACCCGAACGCGCCCAACCGGTAGTTGATGGTGACCACGATCACGCCGCGCCGGGCGAGCTGGGTGCCGTCGTAATAGCCCTTGGCCGAGCCGCCGTTGACCAGCCCGCCGCCATGGATCCAGACCATGACCGGCCGCGGCTGCGCGCGGTCGGCGGGGCACCAGAGGTTGAGCGTCAGGCAGTCCTCGCTCTGCTTGGCCTCGGCCGCGCGGCCGCGTTCGAACGGCTGGTCGCTGGCCTCCTGCGGGCAGCAGTCGCCAAAAGCCGTGCAAGCGCGGGCGGTCGTCCACGGTGTGGGCGGCTGCGGCGGACACCAGCGCAGCTCACCGACCGGCGGCGCCGCATACGGCAAGCCGAGGTAGGTCACGATGCCGTTGCCGGCCGTGCCGGTAACCGGGCCAGCGGTGGTGCGGACCAGCGTCTCGGGTGCGGCGAAGGCGGCGGCGGCAACGAACACGGCGAGCAGGCAGCGGCGCATGGTGTCACTCCTCGCAGCGCAGTGACGCCCGCTGGCGCCGCGACGTTCAGTGCCGCGTTTGGCCAAGGTGTGAACGGCTCACGCGACGCGTTTGGGCCAGGCGATGAGGCCCAGCGTGAACCAGATGGCCGAGAGCAGCGCCCAGGTGCCGTCGGCGAAGACGTTGATGCGGTGCATGTCCTGGCCGGTGCTCGCCGCGATCATCGCGGGCGCACCGGTGCTGGGGTTGCTGGCCAGCCGCGTGAAGCGCTCGGTGGCCTCGACCAGCAAGCCGTAGTCGGAGACGAGCATGACCACGCTCAGCGCGAACGCCGCCGTCGCGGGCAGCAGGACCAGGCCGATGATCACCGAGCGATGCATTGCTTGCTCCCTGGACGCCAACCCCGGCGCTCCGGCAGGTCCAGGCGGCCCGGCGCCGAACCATGCCCGCGGACCGCGGACCACGAACCATGGCTACTCTCGCGCTGCTCCTCACCCTCGGCCTCACCGCGCCGGGTGACGCTACGTTCGACCAGGATACCTCCGGCTGGCGGCCCCGCGCCACCTCCATCCAGGTCTCGCGCGCCACGCCGGGCCATGACGGCACGGGCGGCGCGCTGCGCGTACGCGGCCGCATCGCCGACGGCTACAACTACGCGGTCGGCGCCAACCTGCCGCTGACCGCCGGCCAGAGCTATCGGCTGTCAGCCTGGCTCAGGTTGGAGAAGCTGGGTCAGGGCACGCCGGCGCCCTTCCTCAAGTGCGAGTTCATGGCGGCTGACGGCCGCGCGCTGGGCCGCGCCAACACCGGCGAGGCCGAGATCGGCCGGCTCGGCGCGTGGCAGCAGATCGAGGGCGAGTTCACCGCGCCGGCCGAGGCCACCGCCGGCTGGGTGGCCATCGAGAAGGGCACCGACGCCCCGTGCGAGATCGACCTGCTGCTGGACGACGTGCGGCTGGAGCCCATCGCACGGCTGACCGCGGCCGACCGCTTCAGCCTCGAGCCAACGCCGGCCATGGTGGCGCTGCGCGGGCAGCATCCGCGCCTCCTCCTCACGCCCGCGCGCGCGGCTGAGTTGCGCGGGCGCCTCGGCACCACGCACCGGCCCATCTGGGACCGACTGCGGCCGGCGATCGAGCGGTACGCCGCGAGCAAGCCGCCGGGCTACGAGGGCAAGACCGACAGCAGCGGCGATGAGCAGCTCTGGCAGCGTGGCGTGGGCAACGCCATGCCCTATCTGGCGCTGGGCTGGCTGATGACCCGCGAGCAACGCTATCTCGACGCCGCGTCGGCTTGGGCCACGGCGTCGTGTGGCTACCCGACCTGGGGACTGAAGGGCATCGACGGCATGGACCTGGCCACTGGCCACCAGATGCTGGGGCTGGCGGTCATCTATGACTGGTGCGGCGCCGACCTGCCCGAGCCCACGCGCCGGCTGATCCGCGAGACGCTGCTACGGCGTGGCGGCCGGCAGTACGAGGCGGCGGCCACGGGCGAGGTGTGGTGGTCGAAGTCGTACCTCCAGAACCACCAGTGGGTCAGCACCACCGGCCTAGCCGCCGCTGGGCTGGCGCTCTGGGACGAGGCGCCCGACACGCTGCGCTGGGTCGGGCTGGCGCGCGACAAGTACCGCACCACCTGGAGCGCGCTAGGCAGCGACGGCGCCTCGCACGAGGGCCTGGGCTACTGGGGGTACGGCGTCGAGTACATGCTCAAATACGCCGCGCTGGCCCACGATCTGCTGGGTGACGACCTTTACGACCACCCGTGGTGGCGCGATACCGCCGCCTACCGGCTCTATGGCTCGCTGCCGCGCGCGGCCTGGACCAGCGGCAACGTGCTGGTCGACCTGGCCGACTGCCCGCGCGGCAACTGGTATGGCCCCGAGTACATGCTGCGGCGGCTGGCCGCCGAGTACCGCGACGGCACGGCGCAGTGGCTGGCGCAGCAGGTGGACGACAGCAACACCACCTCGGCCGAGGCCTCATGGCTCAACCTGCTGTGGTACGACCCGACGCTGACGCCGCGGCCGCCAGACAACCTGCCGACGCTGCGGCACTTCGAGGATCTGGGCATCGTCTCGGCACGCTCCGACTGGTCGGGCCGCGAGAGCCTGCTCTACTTGCGCTGCGGCCCGCCGTTGGGCCATGAGGCCGGGGGCAAGTTCGGCTACGATGCGGGCAGCGGCCACGTCCACCCGGACCTGAACCACTTCAGCCTGTTCGGCGCGGGCGCCTGGCTGCTGCGCGACGACGGCTACAGCGCCAAGTGGACCCGCCAGCACAACACGCTCCTCGTGGGCGGCCGCGGGCAGCTCGGCGAAGGGCATATGTGGTTCGCCGGCGCGCCGTTCATGCGGCTCCAGCCCGGTCCGCGCATCCTGCGCGTCGATAGCACGCCTGACCTCGATACCATCAGCGCCGACGCCACCAGCGGCTATCCGGCCGACCTCGGGCTGCGGCGGTTCGTGCGGCACTGGCTGTTCGTCAAGCCCAACGTGCTGCTCGTGCTCGACGACGTTGCCACGGCCGCGCCCGCCGACCTGGAACTGCACTTCTTCCCGGAGCAGACGCCGACACCCGAGCCCGATGGGTTCCGGGTCGAGGCCAAGGGCTACCGCCTGCGCGTGACCTCACTGACCGCGACCGACGGCGTGGCGACCGAGCCCGTGGCCATCGCCGGCCGCGAGGGCGGCCAAGGCGCCACGCGACCAGCGCTGGTGCTGCGACGGCACGCCGACCGGTGGCGCCAGGCGACGGCGGTGGCGTGGAGTGCCGCGGAAGCGCGGCCCGAGCCGGTCCTGCTGGCCACCGACCGCGAACGGTGGATCGTCACGGTCGGTGGGCGGCGCATCGCGTGGGACTGGGTCACACAGCGCGGCCAGGAGGATGCGGGCCATTAGGGGCGCTCCCAGGGCGTGGTTCAGCGCCCGAGGACCACATCGAGGCCGTCGAGGATGCTCTGCAGCAAACTCTCCGGCAGTCGGCCGACGAGCTCCAAGAGCGCCCCACGGCCCAAGGTCGTGACCTGCGACGTCTGCGCCACGGAGTCGTGTGGCAGCCCCGAGTCGTCGCTGCGAAGCAGGACATGGCCAGGCACGCCGGCCCAGCAACGCGTCGTGGTGAGTGGTGCGCAGACCACGGTAGCCAGGCGGCCGCGGTTGAACCCGTCGCTCTGCACAATGACCACGGGCCGACGGTAGCCGGACTCTGAGCCCACCGGCTCAGGCAGGTCGGCCCACCACGCTTCGCCCTGACAGATCACCACTCGACCCGACGCAACGTGGCCGCCGCCGCCGCGCGGACAAAGGGACCTGTATCGTCGTCGTCGCCATGCTCCGCAATCTGGTCCACCACGAGGTTGATGGCCTCGGTCATCCGGTCGTCGCGTTCGCGCTGCAGGTAGTCGCGAAGGGCCTCCTGGTAGAGTGAGCTACGCGTGATGCCGCGCGCCCTGGCCAGCCGTTCGGCCTCCGCATACAGCTCATCAGGCACAGATACAGCAGTCTTCATACGCGGACAATGACCAGCCGGGGCGCCGGTGTCAATCCACCGTCCCACCCTCGATCACCAGCACACGGATCGGCTCGCGCAGGTAACCGGGGCGGAAATGGGCGGCCCGCGCCAGGAAGTCATCGGTGACCACGTAGCCGCGAGCCGCCAGCAGCAGACCGGTGGTGGTGGTGAGGTCAGTGGCCAGCTGCATGCCCTGGCGCAGGCGGCCCAACGGGACGTCGCGCACGAACTGCTGCGGCGCCGAGCTGCCGCGGCAGGCGTCGAGCGCGGCGAACAACGGGTCGCTCGCGCCGAGCCGCCGACGCATCTTGTCCAGCGCCGCCAGTCGGCTCATGCCGCTCGTTTCCAGCGCCTCGAACTCCAGCGCCAGACGGAGCAGGTCAGCCTCGCGGCCCAGTGGCGTCTGGTCCCCATCGCCAGCGCCCAGCTTGGGCAGATACGGCTCGCCGGCCAGCCGCAGGATCTCGAGCACCGGCTCCAGCCGCGGAATACTGCCCAGCATGGCGGCGGTCAGACCAGGCGCGCGGGCCACCATCTGGCGCTCGGCAGGGGTCATCGGTTCGCCATAGTGATGCTTGTGCGCCACCTCGTCGGGCAGGCCGATGCAGCCCAGTTCAGAGAGCATGGCGGCCACTTCCACTGCCCAGCGGTGGTGCACGGGCACGCGCGCCAGCAGGTCCTTGACCAGCGCGGTCACGCGCGTGGCGCGGCCGAACACCAGCGGACTGGTCAGGGCCAGCACCTGCGTCAGCGCTTTGATGCTGCCCAGCAGCGTCTGGCCCAGCAGGACGCGCTCGGCGACCACCAGGTTGTACTGCTCGACAGCCAGTTCGAAGGCCGTGCGCAGGTCGGCCGGCGGGCAGGGCTTGGTCAGGAAGCGGAAGATCCGCCCGTCGTTGATGGCGCTGATGGCGGCTTCGATGTCGGCATGGCCGGTGAGCAACATGCGCGTCGCGTCGGGCGCCTGCTCGCGCACACGGGCAAGGAACTGCGCGCCGTCCATGCCCGGCATACGCATGTCGGACAGCACCACGGCGAACGGGCCCTGCTCGGCCAGCACGGCGAGGCCGGCTTCGCCGCTTTCGGCGGTCACCACCCGATAGGCGCGCCCGAGGTGCAGCGTCAGGCCGGCGAGCACGTTCGGCTCGTCGTCCACGCAGAGCACTGCAATCCGCTCCATCGTCACGTGTCCCTTCAGCCGCTGGCATCCAAGGTGGCCAACCACGCAGGCAGCCGCTCGGCCAGCCCGAGCCTGGCCACCAGCGTGCTGTCCGGCCCGTCAGGCAGCGGTCCGGTCGCACCCGCGCCGGAGCTTGCGACGCCCACCAGGCCGTTGGCGATGTGCGTCACGGCGGGCAGACCCAGCACGTCGCCATCGATCCGGTCGGGTGAATGATGGCAGGTCACCGCCTCGACCACGAGCTCTGGCAAGCCCCACAGACCCAGCAGGTAACCGCCGATTTCGGCATGGGTGACGCCGTAGAGAGTCCGCTCGGCGGCATGCAGGGAGCATCCACCCCGCTCCGCCTCGTCGCGGGCCGCGGCCAGATGCTGGGGCAACTCGGTCAGGAGAACCAGCTTGCCCACGTCGTGCAGCAGTCCGGCGACAAACGCGTCGTCGCGCCAACTCTCGCCATGGCTGATCGTGGCCGCCATGGCTGCCGTGCGCAGCGCGTGGTCCTGCTGGGCCGCCAGCGCGCCGCGCAAACTTTCGTCGCTCGACTCGCGACCGAACAGCTCGGCGGCCAGACTCAGATGCCGGATGGTGTTGAACCCCAGGTAGACCACCGCCTCATCGACGGTCGAGATAGAGCGCGACAGGCGGAAGAACGCGGAGTTGACCATCTGCAGAACCTTGGCCGACATGGCCACGTCCTGCTTGACGATGGCGCAGACCTGGACCGAGGTCACCGCGTCGTCGGCCAGCGCCTCCACCAGCTTGGTGTAGACGGCCGGCACCGGCGGCAAGCGGTCGATGCGACCCACCACGCTCAGCACCGCCTCGTTGTTCATGGCCTCGCGCAGCTCACAGACGCGAGTGATGGCGTCCTCGATGACCCCGGGCTCGCTGGGTTTGGCGATGAACTGGTGCGACACGCCAGCAGCCCGCAAGGCCAGGCTGTCATCGGCCTGTCCCGACATGGCGATACGCGTCACGCGCGGCCAACGCTGGCACACCTGGGAGAGCAGCGTGGCCCCGTCCATCTCCGGCATACGCAGGTCGGACACGATGATGTCCACGGTGCGACCCGCCATCAGTTCCAGGGCGTCGCGACCGCTGGAGACGAACATCAGGTCCCACTGCCGGCGCTGCCGGTACAAACGCGTACGCAAGCCATCGAGCACATGCGGCTCGTCGTCGACAAAGAGCACAAACGGCTTGGCCATCTCCAACTACCCCTTGACCCCTGAGGCTTCGATTGGCAGCTTGATCACGAACTCTGTGCCCTGCCCCACCTCGCTGGTAAACGTCAGGGTCCCGCCGTGCTTCTCGACCACGATGGACCGGGCGATGGCCAGTCCCTGCCCGCTGCCCTTGCCGACAGCCTTGGTGGTGAAGAACGGATCGAACACGCGCCCGGCTATCTCGTCCGGGATGCCATGGCCGGTATCGGCGATGGCCAGCCGCACCATGTCGCCCTCGCGGCGCGTCGTCACGCGGATGGTGCCCAGCTTGCCGCTGTCGCCGACCGCCTCGCCAATGGCATGCGCGGCGTTCACGATGATATTCAGGAAGACCTGGTTGAGGTCGCCGATGTGGCAGCTCACCAGCGGCAGATTGCCAAGCGAGCACTCTACCTCGGCCACGTACTTGTACTCGTTGCGGGCGATGGTCAGCGTGCTCCCGATGGCCTTATTCAGGTCGGCGGGGCTCTTTTCGCGCTGGTCAGGGTGGGCGAAGTCCTTCATGGCGCGCACGATCGTGGCCACCCGGTCGATACCGTCGAAGCAACGGTCGAGCGATGCCGGCGCGTTATCCAGCATGAACTCCAGGTCGGCCTCCTCCTCGGCCGCGGCCAACGCCGCCAGGCCAGCCTCGCCGGCCGTGGCGCGCGCCGACTCCCGGTAGGCGGAGAGCACCTGGCTCAGGCCCTCGAACGCCTCGCGCAGGAAGTGGACGCTGTCGCCGACATACTGGATGGGCGTGTTGATCTCGTGCGCAATGCCCGCGGCCAACTGGCCTACGGCCTCGAGCTTGCGCGCATGGCCCAGCTCGGCTTCGAGCTGGCGCCGGGCCGTCAGGTCCACAAACGACTCCAGGTAGACGGACTCGCCATCCAAGTTGAGCCGATGCAAGCTGCGCAGGACCGGCAAGGGCGGATCCGTGCGACGGGGCAACAGCGTCTCGCTCCGGGCGGGCTCGGGGTGGTCGCCGTGCAGCAGGCACGGCTCGCCTTCGGCCTGGCAGAGCGCCGCGTTGCACGGCAGGCCGATGATCTCCTCGGCGTCCTCGGCCTGGACCATGTCCAGCGCCGCCTGGTTAGCCCAGCGCACCCGCCGGTCAGCCCCGGAGATGACGATGCCGACCGGCATGCTGTTGAGGATCCAACGCAACCGGTTCTCGCTGTCGCGCAGCCGTTGCTCGAACCGCAGGCGCTGCGTGATGTCGCGCACGATGCCCAGCGCCCACCACTCGCCATGTACGTAAGCCGAACTCAGCGACAGCTCGACGGGGAACTCCTCGCCGCTCTTGCGCAGGGCTTTCAGGATGACGGTCGTCCCGATCGCACGACCTTCGCCGTTCCCCGCGAAGAGCCGCGCGGCGTGGTCGGCCTCCTCGCGCTGGGCCGGCGGGACCAGCAGCGAGTGGACTGGCCGACCCTCCACCTCGCTCGAGGTGTAGCCAAACATGCTCTCAGCCGCCGCGTTCCAGAAGTTGATGCGGCTGTCGCCGCCGATCAGGATGATGCCGTCGGTGGCCGCCCGGCTGATCAGGCTCAGGCGCTCGTTGAGCCGGTGCTGCTCCAAACGGGCCTCGTGCAGCCGCAGTTGCGCCCACACCCGGAAGCGCAGCGTGTCGACGCTGAGCGGCGTGTGGATGATGTCCGTCGCTCCGGCCCGCGCGGCGGCGGCGGCCATGGCCGAGTCGCCCCGCACGGTGATTGCCGCCACGGCCAGATCGTCACCACGCGGATGGTGCCGCAGGGCGCTGCAGAGCGCCAAGCCATCGTCACTCGACAGCGCTGTGTCGACGATGGCCAGACACGGCGTCCGCACCTCCAGGTAGGCCAATGCCTGGGCAGCGTTCGACGTCCGCTCGACCTCGAGGCCTTCCTGAGCCAGCAGTGATGCCAACGCCTCGCCCACCGCCTGGTCGTCGATGACGACCAGGACGGCATGGCGCTCCTTGGCGCACGGCAGCACATGCATGGACTGACTTCCCGCTCACGCCCGCGGACTCGTCTGGCGAGTACCGACGGGCGGCCCGCCGGCGTGTATCACCCTGTTTACCTCGTCCCACGAGCGCAGTAAAGGACCAGACCGCGTCATACGCGTCATGTTCGCTTAAGGTTGGGTCGAAGTGCGGACCGCCTCGACGCTTGACCGCGCCGGTGGCGGGGCACTACGCTGACCCGCACGGAGAGTGCCCGATGCGCCGATGGTGTCTCGTGCTGTGCATCGCGGCAGCGACGGCCGGTGCCGTCGAGCTGCCGCGGCCCGCGTTCGCCAACAGCTTCTGCCTGTTCCCCATCAACGAGCGCTTCCACCTGCGCGCGCCAGGCGACCGCGAGCGCCTCGTGGCCTGGGTCGGCGAGATGCGCGCCGTGCTAGGCCCGGCCCGGCTGTACGCGCCGTTGGGCGTGGCGATCATCTCCGAGGGCGAAGAGTGGGAGCTGTTCGAGTTCTGTCGCCGGCAGGGCGTGCAACTGGTCCTGCAGGGCGGCGCCATCGAGCATCACGCCGTGGCCTGGGGCTTCCCCCGGCTGCTGCGCGACCCGGCCCAGGGCGACCGGCGTTTCGCTCAGTGGTTCCAGGATGGGCTCATCGCCGATCCCGGCAAGGAAGACCAGCACGATTTCGGCTACCGCGCCTGCGCCAGCGTCTATGCCAAGCCCGTGCAGGCACTGCGCCGCGCCGCGGACCTGCCGCGTTCGGCGCGCATCGCGGCTTCGATGAAGCGCTACCCCGATGTCGTTGTGGGCTGCAGCGGGCCCATCGAGTGCGAAATGCACCAGGGCGACGACCGCTGGGGCGACTACAGCCCGTTCACGCTGGCCGAGTTCCGCGACTACCTGACCCATCGTGGCATCTACGCGGCCGGCGCGGCGCGAGCCGGCGAGGGCTGGCCCGGCGGGCAGGTGTTCGCCGACGATCCGTCGCCCGACCGTGCGGTCGGCGGTAACGTCACCTTCAATGCCACCTTCGGTACGCGGTTCGCCTCATGGTCGCTGCGCTACTGGGATCCTGAGGTGTACCCCGAGCGCCTGCCACTCGATGCGCCTGGCCTGCCCCAGCCCGGTGCGCGCGGCTTCTTGGCCGGCGGGTTCGACGCGCCACGCGTGTGGCCGGGCCGGCCGCCGCTAGCGGGCCTCGCCGCGGAGGGCAATGAGCGACTGTGGGAGGCCTGGGCCAGCACCGACGACGCCCGACCGGGCTTCCGCGCCAAGCTGCTGTCGTGGTGGGTCGGTGACCACACGCGCATGCTGGCCGAGGCCGGCGTGCCGCGCGAGCGCATCTTCAGCCACCAGATACCCGGCGAGAGCTACGGACTCGGGCGGCTAAGCCAGGGCGCCTCCATGGTCCAGACCGCGCACACGCCCAGCGGCAGCATCGGCATCACCACCTACTTCGGCGCCGCGTCCGACGTCGAGGTGTTCACCAAGCTCACCGCGTTGGACGCCAACTGGGGCATCTTCGAGTACCATCCGCACCCCATCGGCGCGCTCACCGCGCCGGTCTCGGAGTACCTGCACTCGATGTGGACCTGCGTGCGCTTCCGCGCCCACGTACTCACCCCCATCGACTGGACCTCGGACGACAAGGACTTCGTCGTGCGCCGTGGCCCGTTTGCCCAAGCCATGGCGCAGGTGCTGGCGGCCCTGCCCGACCAACCCTACTACGACCGCGCGCCGGTCGCCTACACGCCGCCCGCCGTCGCCGGCGTGCAGGCCGAGCGCCTGGCGGGCAACCAGGCCAAGATCACCTGGTCGCCACTGCTCTGGCCGGACCTGAAGCACGTTTGGACCGACTGGCGCGACTTCGACCAGTTTGAGGTGCGGGCCGCCGACGGCCGCGTGCTGGGCCGCACGCGCGAGGCCAGCCTGACCGTGCCCGGCGACGGACAGGGCCTGCGTGTGGTGGCCACCCGCCGACCGCCGGTCGCCATCGACCAGTAACGGCTTCTTCGCCGACAATTACCGCGTCGAACTGTTCGACACGGCCGACGCCGCGGCGCCCAGTCGCACGGTCTCGGCGCGCCAGGCCAGCCTGGATGTGCGGCCGGTGGGCGACGAGCAGGAAGTCTGGGCGCGCGTGGCCGTGGTCGACGGGGCCGACGGCGGCGGCGCGTGGAGCGACAGGTTCCGTCTCAGCCTGCCGCGGCCGGGCCGGCTGGTGCTCGACCTGGCCCGGCAGAACCCGCGGGTCACCAACTCGCCCGACACCGCCTTCCGGCCGATCATCGTGGGCGGCGTGAGCCAGCCGAGCCTGTTTGAGCATCCGTCGATCAAGGAGATCACCTGGGCGACCGCCGAGTTCACCGGCCAGTTGCCGTCCGTGACGGCCGGGCGACGTCTCCTGTTTGTGGCCGACCTGGGCCTCAAGGACGGCGCGACGTTGAGCGACGGCGTGCGCTTCGCCGTGTCGGGCAACGGCCGTGACCGCTTCGAGCAACTGGTCAAGCCCGATGGCGCCTGGCATGCGGTCGAGGTCGATCTGACGGACCTGGCCGGCCAGGCGCTGTCGCTGGTGCTCAAGGTGCACCCGAACGCCCACTCCGCCGCCGACTGGGCCGCCTGGGCCGAGCCGCGCGTGCTGCTGGTAGGGCCCGGCGTGGTCGACCTGCCCACGGTGGTCGGCATCACCGCACTGGGCAAGGAGGTCCGCGGCCGCGTCACGCTGCGCTGGCAGGAGAAGACCTCCGACGGCCGGCTATGGCCTCAACTGGCGGGCTTCAGCGGCTATCGCGTGTACCGCGGCGCGGACCGTGGCTTCCAGCCGGGCGCCGCCAACCGGCTGGGCGAGAGCAAGACCTCCCAGTTCGTCGACGCGACGTTCGACGGGCGCGAGACCTACTACCGCGTCACCGCCGCGATGGCCGACGGCAGCGAGTCGCCGCCATCGGAGGCGGTGCAGTACGCGCCTTAACGGCGGCGCACCAGGCCCGCGACCGGCTCCACGTCAAGCGCCCAGCGCTGCTGGCCGTGGGTGACGTTGACCGTCGCCCGCTCGCCGTCCGGCTGGCAGGTGACCAGCGCCGCGACGCCGTCGAGCGCCACGGTCCAGGCATACCACGTGGCCGCTGCCTGTCGGCGGAAGAGGACCATGGGCGGCTGCTCGGCAGTGCTGGCGCCCACGCCAACGCCGCACAGCGCCTCGGTGGCTTCGCCCGGCGCCAAAGAGAGCACGGTGTCGGCGCCCGCCGCGGGCTTGACCGACAGGCTCAGGCCCTGACCCGCGCCGCGCGTCGTGGCCTTGGCCAGATGCTGATAGCCGGCCTTCGCCGGCGGTGTCCAGGGCTGGCCGGCCGGTAGATCGGCCCAGGCGCCGCTGAGATGCACAGCCAGGTCGAGCGTGCGCGGCTTGTCGCACACCACCCGGTCGACGATCAACGCCACCGTGTCACTCAGCAGCACCGCCGCGCGCCGGAAGCTGACGCCGGGGTAGATGGGGCCGGCATCGGTGACGACATAGCGCAGGCCGGCCTCGCCTGAGAAGCCCAGGCAACTGCCAGTGGCCGGCGCCTGGTTGGCCTCATCCACCACCAGCGTGTTGTGCGCCAGCGTGGTCTTGTCCCAAGAGCCGTGCAGCGGTGAGCCGTAGGCATGGCTGCCGCTGTCGGGCAGGCGGTCGGCACGCTGGGTGCGCAGCACGAAGTGGTTCTTGTCCGGATGCCCGTGACCGCCGCCGTGCGGACCATACTTAAGGCACAGCCAGGTGGCCCCCTCGCCGTCGCCGGCCTGCAGCATGGCGTAGCCGCTGGCCGGGCTGTTGGCGCTGCCGCGCACCGCGGCGGCGCCCGCCTGGGGCAACTCCGCCTCGCCGTAGAGCAGGGCCAGCCGCCCCGTGCGCGGCCCACCGGCCAGCAGCGGCAGATAGGCCGGGTCGTGGTACTTGGCATAGGCCAGGTCGTAGCTGTCGCGCCGGCCCTTGAGGTCGACCGTGCCGCTGTCGTTGAAGGCCGGCATCAGCAGATCCGGCGTGGCCAGCGCCAAGGGCGCGTCGAACATGGTCTTGAGGCGCGGCGACCACAGGTTGACCCCGCAATGCTCGGCGGCGATGGCCAACGGCATCAGACCGTCAATCGTGAAGAAGTGGTAGCCGCTGGCGCCTTCGAACCACATGCCATCGTCTTGGATGCCCTTGGCCACCTGCTGGCGGAAGCCGCCGCGCGTGTCAGCCGTGGCGCGGTCGACGAGCTGTTGGTCGCCCAGCAGCAGCCCGGTCAGGCCGATGGCGCTGGCCAGCCGGCAGTGGATGTTGTGCACCTGCCCGAAGCCGGGCAGCAGCACGCGCTCGACGCACGGCCGCAGCAGACCGGCCTCGACCGCGGCGCGCTCCTGGGCCGAGCTGTCGGCCCACACCAGATCGGCCGCCTGCGCGATGGGTATCAGCCACGACGCCTCGGTCAGCGACTGCGAGTGGACGCGGGCGCCGCGGCCGAGCCGGCCCTGGTTGTCGTGCAGCTCGTACTTGAGGTAGTGCTCGGCATAGGCGGCCAGGATGGCCTTGGCCCGCGCCAGGTAGCGCGGCTCGCGGGTCATCTGCCACAGCAGGCCGGCATCGCAGGCCTGCTGGGCCAGTTGCCCATGCACACCGGCGATGGCGTTGCCGTCGAAGTCCAGCGTCGCCTTGGCCGGGTTGCCCAGCAGCGTGTGCGGCCCGACGGGGCAAGTATGCTCCCACTGCCACGGCCCGAGGCGTCTGCCCTGCTTCAGACGGGCGCCATGGTCGGGGCAGACGTAGTTGTGGCTCCAGTTGCCGCCGCGCGGCGGCAGCGCCAGCGGCTCGGCGACGGCGCGGTCGACATCGGCGCGGAAGCCGGACCAGCGCGCGGCCCAGCCGGGCCGCGCCACCTTGGCGCGCAGCGCGGCCAGGTCGGCGGCGTTGACCAGCAAACGCGGCGTGGGCGGCAGGTCGGCGGCCACCAGCAGCGCTGCGAGGAGGACCATCTGCATCACTTGGCCTCCGGCCGAGTAAAGCCGATCGAGCGGATGCGCATGGTCTTGCCCGGCTGTCCGCCGGGACCCGGATCGACGCGCAACTGCGAGATGAGCCCCTTGTACTCGGGATGCGTACCCAGGTCGACGGCGTAGACGTGCCACACTCCGTCACCGATCAGCGGCACCGTCTTGACCCGCTCACCGGCCATGCCGGGCTGGCCCGTGCAGCGCCAGAACACCTCCAGGTTGCCCGGCGCGCCGTCGTAGGCCGCCTCGACGTAGAGTGTCGGCGCACTGGCAGCGGGGAACAAGACCAGCGGGCTGAGCATCTGCGGGTCGGCCTGGTCGACGTTGACCTTCAGCTCGCCGGTGATCGGCCAGCCGGTGTCGGTGGCCAGGTGATAGACCCAGTGCTGGCGGTCGGCCCCGAAGCGCCACACCGGCGGCGCGGGCTTGGGTGCGTGCTGGTAGACGTGGTCGCGGATCTGGGCCAGTTGGCCGACGATCAGCGTGTACTGGAACTCGTAGGTGATGTTCCAGTCGAGGATCTCCGAGTGCAGCGGCGCGATGTAGCCGGTCGGACCGTCCTTGGGGCCGCCCTTGCCGGGTGCCCCGGCGAACCCGCCGAGGAACTGCACCACGCCTGGCTCCCAGATACCCAGGCCGAAGCCCTTGTCATCGACCAGCGCGGCCCAGTTCTCCGTGGCGGTCCACCCGGTCCACGGCATCTTGGCCGGGATCTGGGACAGTTCGCCGCCGGTATACGGCGCATCGCCCTGATAGGTCATCAGCTTCCACCACGGACCGTTGGTATAGACCGCGGGCAACTCCTGATGCCGGCCGGTGTACTGCGTCTTGTCAGAGCGCGCGTTGACCATGCGCGAGCGCACCTTGGCCGTGGCGCCGTCGAGGGTAATCCAGCACTCGAAGACGCACTCGCCCGGCTCGTTGTTCAACGGCCACTGCATGGGCACGCACTTGACGTACAGCTCCCGGCCGTCGTTGCGTTGCTCGAGCAGCTTGGAGCGATGGCCATAGCAGTCGCCCGACTGGATGGGATTCCAGCCCAGTCCGGCCCATTCGGGCCGCGGCTGTTTGCCGTTGGGGGCAAATGGGTTGGGCCCCGAGTAGTGCGACATCTGGATCTGACGACCCCAGTCGAACGAGTTGATCAGGTTCTGGTCCGAACCGCTGGGCGACACCCAGGTGATGGCACCGCCCAGGTCGAGGTTCACCCCGACCTTGATCGTGCCGTTGTCGATGCTGCTCACGCGGTCCTCAGCGCAACCGGCTGTGGCCATGGCCATCACTCCCATCAACACCCACCAACCTGCTCTCATCACGCTCTCCGTGGCCGTTGGGACGCACTGGGCGCCCGGCCGTTCCCATCATGCACCATACAGCCCCAAGACGAGGGCGTCGAGGGCTGGCGAGCCCCCACCCCAACCCTCCCCGCGAGCGGGGAGGGAGTCGAGTGACCGCGCCACCGCCACCAAGGCCGCATCGGCCTCCGCCGACCAGGCCGGCAGCGGCACCGCGCCCAGCGTGAAGGCCTCGACGTTGACCTGGATGAACCGCGCGGCGTACCAGCGATTGAGCGGCCCTGAGTTCAGCAAGGCGGCCAGCGCGTCGAGGCTCCAGGGGCAGTCGTCGCGCGGGATGACCATGAGCAGATTGTTGCTGGCCAGATACTCGCCTGCGAGGTCGGCCGCGGCGACGATGCGTTGGGGCAGGGCCGGCTTGCGCATGGCATGGACCAGCAGCTTGGGCCGTCGCTGGCGCGCCAACTCGCCGGGCGGCAGGCCGTCAAGCGCCACCCGCACCAGTTCGCCGGTCGGCGCCAGCCAGAACGGCCGCACTCCGCGCGCGGCGGTGAGCATCGGCTGGCCCGCCGGGTCGGCGACCAGATGCGACTTGTAGAACCCATCGTGCAGGCTGGCCACGTCGTCCAGCCGCGGGTGGTGACAGCCCAGGCCCTCGTCCTGGCCGAGGACGAACACGGTGTCGGGCTCGTCCAGCCAGACGCGTGGGTCCACGGTGCGCTGCGCCAGGCTGGTCGGGTCGGTGTCGAGCGGTCGCGCCAGGCCATGCCAGCCCACCGTCGCCCGCGCGGCCGGCTCTGCGCGCCGCAGAGCCAGCAGCACCGGCACCATGTCGCGGGCGCCTGCGAACACGCCCTTGCGGTAGACCTCAACATGATCTAAAGCGTTTGAGGTGAGCAGCCAACGGCGTAGCGACCGGCCGCGGCGCGTGCTCAGCCAGCTCTCGGGCAGCACGAACCCCACCCGGCCGCCGTCGCGCACCTGCCGGTGTGCGGCACGCAGGAACGCGGCCTCGGAACTGGGCTCGCCCGGATCGAGCAGACCCGCCGACGCCAGCCGGGCGCGGCAAGCCCGGTCGAATGCCAAACCCCACGGCGGGTTGCCGATGACCAGATCGAACCGGCCGTGCCAACGCGTATCGAGCAGGCCGTCGCCCAGGCTGACCCGCTCGACGGCCTGGGCGGCGCTCAGGCCCGCCGCGCACAGCGCCCGCCGTGCCGCCAATACGGCCAGCGGGTCGCCGTCGACGCCCCACACGTCATTGACGCCACGGCGCAGCAACTCAACGAGAAACGCGCCGGCACCACAAGCCGGGTCGAGCGCGGCGCCCCTGGTGGCACCGGCCGCCAGAGCGGTGGATTGCGGGCCTGCCCGGGAGTGCACCGGCCAGGAGGCCGGCGCCACCAGAGAGACCAGCCGCTCGACCAGCCAGGGCGGCGTGTAGTAGGCGCCGAGGCCGCGTCGTCCGCCGCGATGGCGTGTCAGCCGGCCGTCCTCGACGCTCACCCCGGCCAACGCCTCGGCGGCTTCGGCGGGTTCGCATCGGGCCTCGGCCGGCCACACGTCGGTGTCAGTGATGCCGGCCAGCAGTCGCGGGTCACCGTCGCCCAGCACCAGGCTCAGCCCGGCGGCCAGCAGACGCGGCGCTGCCGGCAGGTCGGTCCGTTGGTCATAGCACACCTGCGCGGCGGCCAGGAGCTCCGACGGGCTCACGCGGTGCCGCCGTGTTCCTTGCGCCAGGCCGCGAGCGCCACGCGCTGGGCGGTGCCCACCTCGTCGAGCGCCTCCTGCCAGTCATCGGCCAGCGGCTCCATCAGCTTGACCAGCGTGTGCGCCAGGGCCAGGTCGCGGAACCACTTGGCGTCGGCGGGCACGATGTACCAGGGCGCCTTCTCGCTCGCGCAGCGACCGATGGCCTCGGAGTAGGCCGCCTGGTACTCATCCCACAGCTGCCGCTCCTCCCAGTCGCCGGGATTGAGCTTCCACGCCTTGGTGGGATCCTGTTCGCGGTCGAGCAGCCGCTGTTTCTGCTCATCGGGCGAGATGTGCAGCCAGAACTTCGCGATCACCGTGCGGTTGTCGGCCAGCAGGTCTTCAAACGCGTTGATCTGGTCATAGCGCGCTCGCCACACCTTCTCGGGCACGAGCTTGTGCACCCGAACGATGCCGACCTCTTCGTAGTGCGAGCGGTTGAAGATGGTCACCTGGCCCTTGCCCGGTGTCTCACGATGTACGCGCCACAGGAAGTCGTGGGCAGCCTCCACCGTCGACGGCACCTTGAAGCTGACCACGCTGGTGCCCTGCGTATTGAGTCCCTCGGACAGCTTGTTGATGGCGCCGTCCTTGCCGCCGGCGTCCATGCCCTGCAGAACCACCAGCAGGCTGTGCGTGCTGGCGCCATACATCAGCTCCTGCAGCTCGGCCAGCCGCTGATGCAGCTTGGCGGTCTCCTCGCGCGCGCCCTCCTTGTCCAGCCCGTCGGGCGGGCTGGTGTCGACATCGCGCAGGTCCAGCTTGGTCGACTCGGTCACGGCATGGACGTATCTCATGGCGCTGCTCCAGGACATCAGAATCGGCGTGCGCCGGCCGATTCCTCCGTGCCCGAGCAGGGCCGGCGAGGTAGCCGGCGAACAACGGGCCATGCCCCATCGCCGCCAGCACGACAACGAGCCCGTCTATCGTGAGCAACTCCGGTCCACCCGCTGGGAACAGCGGCGCCAGGCGTTGCGCCTGCTCATCGTGCTGGACCCGCCCGATCTGCTCGATCTGCTCATCAACGCGCTCGGCGACCGGGCTCGTGGTGTGCGCCGCGTGGCCTCGGGCGCGCTGGCCGGGCTGGGCTCACCGGCCTACCCGGCGCTGCTCGCGCGCATCGAAGACGCCCAGTCGGGTCCCTGGTGCACCGTCGTACTGGCCAGCACGTTCGCCGGCCGCCAGGCGCTGGCGGCGCTGCCCGAGGCCGGACTGGCCTATTTGCGCCGCGCGCTGGCCTTGCCCGACCTGCACTCGGGCCATCTGCTGCATCTGACGCAGGCCCTGGCCATCGGTCCGATGCCCGCCGTGGGCGACCTCCTCCTGCCGCTGCTCGAGCACGAGTCTATCCGCGTGCGGGCCGCGGCGTGGCGGGCGTTGGTCAGCCGTGACGAGCGGCGCCTGCTGGCCTGGGCGGTGGCGCAGACCCGCTGGTCGGTGTTCACTGTGCCGGTGGTGCGGTGGCTCGGCGAGAGCGGCAGCATCGAGGCCATCGCGCCGCTGCGGCGGCTCTGTGGCCTGCGCGCCTGGCTGTCGGTGAGCGCGGTGGTCCGCGCCGCGGCCAAGGCCGCCCTGGCCCAGGTCATCGAGTCCACGCGCCACATCCCCGACGCGGCGCTGACCCATGCGGCGCCGCCCGGCACGGAGCCCGGCGCGGCCGCGCTCAGCCTGTGGGCCGAGGAGATGGCCGTGGACGACGAGGACGACGCGTAGCCGCCCCCAAACACCGCCGGCCGGACCACGCCCACTTGGGATGAGCCGTCGCTCGTGGGTAGATCGTGGTGCCGGCCGTCGGCTGGACGAGTTGGAGTGAGGGAGGGCTGTTGCTAGCGCTCGGAGCTCCAACCTTTGGGTGCCGGCAGGACTGCCGAAGTGCCGCGCGCGGTGCGCGCCTGGCGGCTGGTCCCGCTGGCCGAGGCCTGGGCGAACTTGGCCGTCACCGGGCCGTTGGTCGTGCCACGCAGCAGCGCGAAGGCGCTACCGGCAACGAGCAACAGGGCGACGGGCAAGACCCAGACCGGAACACGTGACTTGGTGGTATGGCGCATGGTGTCTATCTCTTATTGGCCATGGTGCATGTACGGGCTGCAGGGATAGCCCGCGTAGGCACCTTCGGTGCTGTCCAAACTGTTCGCGTAGAAGTCGTCGCCACCGGCCCACTTGACGTGGCCGTCGCAGTAGCCCAGGTTGAACCCGCCCGTGTGGCGGAAGAACGCCGCCGGGTTGGGTGACGGGTCGAACCCGCAGGTCGCGGCCGAGCCGAAGGCGAAGCCGGGCACCGGGTCGAAGGTGAAGTAGTAGCCCTCCACCAGCAACGCGGCGGCACTGGGATGGACGCTCTGCTCGGGCCCGGCGTAGTGCCCCCACGGCGGCGCGGAGCCGGGCGCAAAGGACGCCGAGCCGGTGGGGAAGCCGGCGAACATGGCCGTGCCCCACCAGTTGTAGTAGTCGAACGGCAGCCAGCTGGCCCAGCAGTAGTTGGCGGCCACGCGATACGGTCCGCCGACGCCATCGTACGCGGCCGGGTCGCGCGGGGCGCTGGGACACAGGAAGACCTGCTGGTTCTTCACGTACGGGCCGGCCAGCTCCATCCAAGAGGCGTAGCCCACGCCGGACGGCGTGGCCCAGTCGGGCGCCCACAACTCGTCGTAGTCGGCCGAGTACATGCGCACACCGGTGAGCACCTGCTTGAGGTTCGAGCTGCATGAGCTCTGACGCGCCTTCTCGCGGGCCTTGGCGAAGACCGGAAAGAGGATCGCCGCCAGGATCGCGATGATCGCGATGACCACCAGCAGCTCGATGAGCGTGAAACCGTGCTGTCGCCGACGCATGGGAGTTCAACCTCCGTGGCGTCTATCGGCCGATGTCACACGCGCTTAAGGTTAAAATCCCCCACGACCGGCCTTATGTTGCCCCAGCCGGGTCCGCCGACTCGGCTCGCCACCCGGGTTCCAGAACCGATCCCGCTGCCCAGGCGGCGCGGGTTGGCAATGATGAGCACGAACGGCGTTCGGCCCGACTCGGCCCGACTCACGACGGCTTATCCTGAAACCCGCGCCGGGCGCTTGATCCGGGGTACCCGGGCGCTATATAACGGTAATTGGCTATTTCAGCGGCCGACTTGTCGGCCGTTGGGAAAGCGCCGCAATGACGCGGCGCGCCATGGCCCGTCCGCCTTGGACAGCGGAGCGGGTCATTGGTTGCCACACGAGCCGCGACGATCGACGGATCGGCGAGGTTCTGGACGGGGGCTCACCGACGAGCCCAAGCGCGGTCGCGTCGCAAGGTGGTTGCGCCGGCCGCAGGTGCGAACCGCTGGGAAACTCCCGGCGCAGCTCTGAGGGAGGGCTGAACATGAAGAAACACGCCAGGCGCGTGCTGGTGCTGCTCGTCGTCGCCATGTCGGCCATCTTGGCCGGCTGTGGTGCCGGTGCGACGAGCGCGCAGGGCGGACGGCTGTACATCATCGGTATCGAGGCCAAGCCGACGACCGGCTCGCCCACGCCGTTGCCTCCTCCTCCTCCGTCTACTCCGTAACTCCTCGGTGGGCTGGCCAGCTCACGGGCCGGCCAGCCCATCGAAGAGAGTCATCAGCTCGCAGGAGCGTGAAGGAGTCTCTAGCGCGATGGTGTATGATCAACGACCAAGGATGGGACGTTGATGAGTACGGCGCCAAGGGACCAACAACTAGAGACCATCATCCGCCTGTCGTTCGTGGCTGAGTTCCGCGATTCCGATACCGGCAACCACCTACAGCGCGTCAGCCTCCTGGCCAAGCTGCTGGCCGAGGAACTGGGACTCGCCGCCGCCGAGGCGACGCTCATCGCCATGGCTACGCCGATGCACGACATCGGCAAGGTCGCCATCCCCGACGATATTCTGCTCAAGCCGGGCCGACTGACGCCCGACGAGCGCCGGGTCATGCAGGACCATACCGTCATCGGCATGCGTCTGCTGGCCGGCAGCGAGGCCGAACTGCTCAAGACGGCCTGCCGCATCACCCGCGGGCACCACGAGCACTGGGACGGCCGCGGCTATCCCGACGGTATCGGCGGCGAAGACATCCCCATCGAGGCGCGCATCGTGGCGCTGGTGGACGTCTACGACGCGCTGGTCACCAAGCGCATCTACAAGCCGGCCGCCTCGCACGAGGAGGCCGCCGAGATCCTGCGCAGCGCCAGCGGCAGCCAGTTCGACCCCGCGGTCGTGGATGCGTTCTTCCGCGTCGAGGATCGCGTGCTGGCCATTATGAGCGAGTACGGCGAAGACGACGAAGACGACGGCTGGACAGTCTAGCCGGTCGGATCGGGGTGTGGGAGAAACCAATGCGCGTGCGCGTCTTGTGTCTCGTTTCGCTGGCGTTGGCGTTGGGTGGCTGTGAGCCGGTCCGCATCGGCCTGACGGTGCACTCGCCCAATCGCGTCGACGCGACGCTCACGGCCACTGTCGGTGCCGCCGACCGCGAGTTGGCCGAGGCCACGCTGCGGCGCCTGGCGCCCGGCAAATGGGACCTGGACGCGACGCCCGGCGCCGACTCCGTGCGCCTGGAACTCGAGCGCACGTTCGACCCCAAGGTTGACCCCGAGATCAAGGTGACGCGCACCGAGGGCGGCTTCCCCTGGGTCCGCCACGCCACCACGGTGGCCGGCGAGTTCACGCTGCCGGCGCTCCAGCCCGAGCATCTGCTGAGCAAGGTGCTGGCCGACATCCCGCTTGAGCTGTCCGTCGTCCTGCCCGGCCGAGTCACCCAGGTCAAGGGCGGCAAGGCGCACGGCGGCACCGCACTCTTCGCCACCAAGCTGTCCGAGCTCGAAGGCAAGAAGATGGCCTTCGAGGCCACGGCCGTCGGCTGGCGCCGCGGCGCCGTGGGTGCCTGGGGCGTCATTCTGCTGGTCATGTTGTGGGTACTGTGGCCCTGGATCATGCCGCCGCCCGAAGTCCGCGCCCGCCGCCGCGAGGCCGCCGCGCAACGTGCCGCCCAGCGGGCCGCCGTGCGCCAGGCGCGCGCCGCCAGTCAGGCCGAGCGCGATGCTAAGAACGCCGAGAAGGCCGCCAAACGCGCCGAAGTCGCCGCTGCGCGCGCCGAGAAGGATGCCGCCAAGGCCGCCAAGCGCGCTGAGAAGGACGCCGCCCGCCAGGTTGCCAAGCAGGCCGACGAAGCCAAGGCGGTGGCCGAAGCCGACGCCGCCGTCGAGCAGGTCGCCGAAGTGGCCCAGCCGACCCGTCGGCGCGGGCTGTTCGGCCGGCGCAAGGGCCAAGCCGAGCCGGTCGCGGAACCGGTGGCCGACGTGGTGGCCGAGCCGATCGCCGAACCCGTGGCCGACGTCGTGGTCGAGCCGACGCCCGAGCCCGAGATCGTCGACGAGCCCGAACCGCGTGCGGTCGAGCCCGAGGCGCCGGCCGGTGACGGCGGCGAGCCCAGCCCTTAGCCGGGAACGGCGGACCAGCATGGCGCGCTAGCCGGGCGATGCTCGGTCCATCAACCAGGCACGCCAGGCCCACGGCCTCAGCCGGGCATCAGTGGACTCTGGCTTGAGTGGCGATTCCACCAGGTCACACGGCGTGGCTTGCCAGCCGGGCGGCGCCATGCCGAACCGACCGTCGACCGTCCCGCTCGTGGGATTCCACAGCCGCGCCACCAGCTTGCCGGGCTGCGTCTCCGCGGGCTTGAGCGCCCAGACGACCGCTCGCGGGTCGCGAGGTGCGCCGAGGCTGTACGTCGTCGCCGGCAGGCGGCCCAGGCTCTGCCCCACCCGCACCGCCAGGAACGGGTTCTGATGTTCGAGGCTGAAGCGCAGTGCATCGCTGGGCTCGGCCCGGCCGTGTGCCCACAACGCGAAGCGCTGCAGGAACCGTGTTTCGCCGCCCTGGTTCCTGAGACCCAGGCCTGGCCCGTCCACCTGGCCGCCGGCCAGCACCGAGAGCAGCGGTGTGCGCGTATCGAGCTGCCCGACTGTGCTGTGGCCCAGGCGGAAGAACGACAGGTCGGCGTTGGACAGCGTGAGCCCGTGGTCGGCGCTCGATGCATCGACGAAGTGGTTCAGCGTCAGCCAGTCGTAACGGGCGTTGCGCGGTGAGTAGTGCCCGCCCTCGCCGCTCAGCTTGGCGGTCAGGATGGCGCCGAGCTCCTCGTGCCGCACGGTGAAGTCGTCCAGGTTCAGCCCGAAGCCCCAGGTCAGCGTCTGGCCGAAGTTCTGCTCGACGCGGCACTCGATGGCGACGCGTGGCGAGCCCGCGGTGAGCGTGACCCGCGTGGTGTGGCGCACCGGCTGGTCGGCGGTGGACAACAGCGTGGCGGACAGCGGGCCGGCCTCCTCGACGCTGATCGTGCCACCGCTGGGCCCCAGGTCGCACAGGGCGCGACCGTCGACGGCGCGCACCGCCTCGCGGCCGCTGGCCCGGTCGATCAGGCTGGTGATCGCGCCGTTGGGCGCCAGCGTCACGGCCACCAGGCCGTTGTCGAGGCATGCGCCATCGACGCGCACCGGCTCGGCCACCAACGGCGCGCGGCCGGGCCGCAGGGCGACCACGACGTAGCCCAGCGGCGGCACCGTCAGGCGCACGCGCAAGCGATCGCCGAGGCGCTGGCTCGGCAGCGGCCGGGCGTCACGCAGGTCGACGGCGATGCGTGCGTCGCCAGCCGGCAGCGGCAGGTCGACCACATCGGTGCGCGACCAGCTCAGCGCATTGACCACGGCATACCGCGGCTCAGCCGATGGCCCGCCGGCGACGGCGTTGCCCAGCCGGCCGCGTCCGGCCTCCTCGACGGCGGCCACATGCCGGTCGACCCGGTCGGCGAGGCTCCGCTGCCAGGCGGTCCGCACCTCACGCGAGACCGGCCCATCGGCGGTCCAGTCGTGGTCCCAGTAGAGCCCGAGCGCTTCGTTGGCGGCCCACCGCGTGTCACTCGCGGGGTCGGTGTCGCCCGCGCCGGCCGACGTGGCCAGGGCCAGCATGAACTCAGCGCCGCGCAGTCGTTCGACCGCGCGGCGCACGCGCGAAGTGGTCTCCATCAGCGAGCAGCTGTAGGTGTCCCACTCGTTGCCGAAACTGGCGGTGACGCTCGGCAGCTGGCCGCCAAGCGACTGCTCCACCGCCTGGAAGTAGTCCAGCTGGTTGGACACGACCACGCGGCAGGTGTCTGTCGTTTTGGCTCGCGCGGCCTGAAGGATGGCGTCGTTGGTGGTGCTCAGGTCGTCCCAACCCTGGCCGAACAGCCCGATGATCGGGTACGGATGGCGGCGGCGGAACTCGGGATCGCCGAGCACGAAGTCGATGGCCTCGGCCGGCCGGCGTGCTTCGGCATAGCCGCCGACCATGGCGTTGTCGCGCAGCATGGAGTACCACTTGCACAGCACCCGGCTGCCGTCGAGCCCGGTCCACCAGAACACCTCATGCTCGCGGTCGCCAGGCCGATCCATGCGGCTCGCGCAGCCGCAGATGCCGCGCCAGGTGTAGCGGATGCCCGATCCTGCCCAGAGCGTGGCCAGGCCGAGCGGTTGGGTCTGATTCTCCATGGCCACACCCAGCACCATGGGCAGGCTGTACTGCTGCCGCAGCCGCGCGCCGTCGTACAGGCCGCGCAGCACGGCCTCGGTGGGCATGCCGCCGTAGGTCGAGCAGAGCGTGGTCAGCGGCACGCTGATGTGGCCGTCGCGCACTCGCGCCAGCAGGCGCTCGAACGCGGCGGGCGGCCGCGCGCGCTCGTACTCGCGCAGCCAGAAGGCACCGTCGACGCAGAACCGCGCCTGCAAGTCGCTCGGCTCGCCAGCGGTCTGATCGATGCGGTCCAGCCACCAGTCGAGCATCTCGCAGAACGCCTGCCGGTAGCGCTCGCCGTCCGCCGTCCAGTAGTAGTCGGTGTGGTCGTCGGGCGCGACGTAGATGGTCGTCGGGCCGGCCACAAGACCCAGCGCCAGCATCCAGACCATGGTCTGCTCCAAACGGCGCGAGCGAGGGCGCCCGCGCTCCGGTCGCTACTTCGCGGCGAGGTCGGCGCCGAGCGTCACCGCTCCGCCAGGCCTGGTGTCCAGCGTGACCGCCCGGTCGCCCAGGCGTACGCGGCATGGGCCGCCGAGGCTTGAGCGGATTGTCGCCGAGGCGAGCTGGCCGTCGCGCCAGCTCAGGTCGACCTCGAACCCGCCACGACCCCGCAACCCCTGCACCGAGCCCGTGGACCAGGCCGTGGGCAGCGCCGGCAGCAGTTGCAGCTCACCCGCGTGTGACTGCAGCAGCGCCTCACAGAGCGCGGCGGTGATGCCGAAGTTGCCGTCGAGCTGCATCGGCGGATGGTTGCCGAACAGGTTGGGCAGCGTGTTGTAGCTCAGCAGGCCGCGCACCATCTCGAACACCTTCTCGCCCTGGCCGAACCGTGCCCACAGTGCGCAGCGCCAGGCCCAGGCCCATTCGCGCCGGCTGTCGCCGCTCTGGCCTCGGGCCTCCAGCGAGGTGCGAGCCGCCTTGGCCAGCTCGGGCGTCAGCGTCTCGGAGATCTGCCGGCCGGGATACACGGCGAACAGGTGCGAGGTGTGCCGGTGCTGGTCCTTGGGGTCGTCGCGGTCGACCATCCACTCTTGGAGCTGGCCCCACTTCCCGATCTTGGGTCCGAGCAGGTGCGCCTTCATGTCGGTCAGCTTGGCCCGGTACTCGGGGTCGACACCCAGCGCCTCGGCGGCGGCGATGGTGTTGGTGAACAGATCCCACATGATCTGCTGGTCATAGGAGCAGCCGTCCTCATCGGGGCCATGCTCGGGCGACCAGCCCATGGGCGCCACCAGCGTGCCGTCCGGCAGCTTCTTGAGCAGATCCTCCCAGAACTCGCACAGCTCGCGCAGCACGGGATAGGCCTTGGCCAGATAGGCCCGGTCGCCCGAGAAGGCGTAGTGCTCGTAGAGATGCTGGCCATACCACGCGCCGGCCGGCGTGTTCCACTTCCAGCCATGGCCGCCGAAGATGTTGTGGCTGGTGCGCGCGGTCCAGCCGCGGGCGCCGTGGTAGGCCGGCTCAGCCCGGGTGGCGATACGGCTGGGCTCGGCGATGGCCTGAATCAGATCGAGCAGCGGCACATGGCACTCGGCCAGGTTGGCGGATTCGGCTGGCCAGTAGTTCATCTGCACGTTGATGTTGGTGTGGTAGTCGCTGTACCAGGCGGGCTTATTGCTGTCGTTCCACAGGCCCTGCAGGTTGGCCGGCAGGCCGCCGGGCCGCGAGCAACTGGCCAGCAGGTAGCGGCCCATGGCGAACAGGTCGGCCACCAACTCCGGGTCGTCCGGGTCGTTGGCAAACCGCTTGACGCGCTGGTCGGTGGGCAGAGCAGTGCGGTCGGGCGAAGACGTGCCCAGGTCGAGCCGCACACGGCCCAGCAGCGCCACCATGTCGGCCTGGTGCGCGGCCAGCAGCGCCGCGTCGTCCTTGGCCAGCGCCGCATCAACCCGTGCCGTGACCGCCGGGTGAGGATCGTCGCCACGCCACTTGCGGGCGAAGTCCATGGCGTAGTCGGTGCCCGCGGCCACGACCAGCGTGACGCTGTCGCAGCCGTCGAGCACCAGCGCGCCGTCCACCGCGCTCAGCTGACCGCCGTCCGCGCGCGCGGCAATCTGCGTCTCGTAGCGCAGGCCGTTGCTCAGGTTGCCCGCACAGGTCAGGCGTGCACCGTCGGCGGTGACCTTGGCCTGGTGGGCGTCGGCGAAGCGTACGCGGCCCGTGAGCCGGCCGGGCTGGTCGGCGCTGAGCCGCGCGACAAGCACGCCGTCGGCGTGACTGCAGTACACCTGGCGGCGCCAGGTGGTGCCGGCCAGGTCATACGACACGCGCTGCACGCCGGTGGTCAGGTCCAGCTCGCGGTGGTAGTTGGCCACGGGTGCCGGGGCCGCGGCGAAGGAGACGCCGTCGAGGCCGATCTCGGCCAACTGGTAACGCATCTCGCCGTGGTTCTCGGTGAACGTGAGCCGGTAGTAGCGGTACCTGGTCGCGTTGGCGCACGTGTATGCGCGCCGCTCGCCCCGCTTGGCGAACTGCGGCTGGTCGGCGCGCTTGTCCAGGTCCACCCAGGTCTGGCCGTCGGTCGAGCCGGCCAGGATCCAGGCCTTCGGGTCGCGCGTGGGCGTGTCGTTGGCCGCGACCAGGCTGTAGCCGGTGACGGCGACTTCGCCACCGGCGGGCAGCGCCACCTGCCAGACCAGCGGCTTGCCCTGATGCTCCACGCACCACTTGGTATCGGGCTGACCATCGGCCGACTGCTGCACGCTCTCATAGTCATAGAACGACGCCTGGCCGCTGGGGCAACTGACGACGGCGGCACCGGGCGCGCTGGTCTGGGGCAGGTCGACGAACAGGTCGCCCAGGTTCTGGTACGAGCCCATCGAGTCGTAGTCGCCCGAGGGATTCTCGTCGCCGGTCCACAGGCTGTTCTCGTTGAGCTGGATGCGCTCGGTGGGCACGCCGCCAAAGACCATTGCGCCGAGCCGGCCGTTGCCCACGGGCAGCGCCTCGCCCGACCAGTTCGTCGCCGGCCTGGTGTACCAGATGGCCGGTCGCACTCGGCTCAGCCCGTTCGCCACCGCTTCCGCCATGAGTCGATATCCTTCCGTGTTCGGATGAACCTTGTCCGGCGCCAACTCGGGCCGGCCGAGCAGCACGGGATGCATGTCGAGCACCTCGACGCCGATCTCACCCGCGGACCGGAGCAGGTCGGGGATGACTTCGTCGCGGATACGCCCCTCATCGATGCCCCACTGACCAGGGAAGGCGGCCATGGGCGTCAGCAGCACCACGCGCGGCCGGCTGGGCCAGTCGCGCAGTTCGGCCACGGTGGCCTTCAGATCAGCGCCGAAGTCGGCCCGGTGCGCCCAGTTCTGGGGTTTGGAGTCGTTGCCGCCGAGCGACAGCAGGACCAGTTGCGGGCCGAAGGCCTTGGCCCGCTGCCAGGCCTCCTCGCGCACGTACGGCTTGTCGCCCGCGCGCAGCATGGTCGACCCGCTGACCGCGAAGTTGACCACCTGGTAGCCCGGCCCGAGCAGCCGGGCCAGCCGCGGCGGCCAGCCTTCGGTCTCGGCATGGGCCGCGCCCACGCCGACGACGATGCTGTCGCCCAGGCAGGCCACGCGTAGCGGCGCGGGTGCCGCCTGCACGGTGCCGGCCAGCAGGCACAAGGCGACCAGGGCACGACGCACGACGGCCAGACGGCACGGGATCATCGCAGCACTCCGTGGTCGGAGTTCGCGGCGCCGGTGGGTCATCCTCTGTGGGCTCAGCGGCGCGTCAGCAACAGCAGGACGCGGCAGCGGCCGGCATCGCCGCTGTCGACGCGGAGCCGCAGCGAAAGCCCGGCGCGCGACCACTCGTCGCCGCGCGGCTGCCAGCCATCGGCGGCCAGACGAGCCGCCATGTCGGTGCGAACGGCGGATGCCTCGGCTGCCACGTCGTAGGTTACGCTACGCCAGCGCAGCAGTCGAGAGCCGCCGGTGGCCGAGCGAGCCACGACGGCACTGGGCATCGGCAGCACCACGCTCGCCAGAGGATCGGGCAGCCGCCAGGCGGCGACATAGAGGCCGGCCAGCACCGCCATGACGGCCAGGCCGAGCAGTCGCATGCGGCGCAAATCGGGGTTCATGTCGAGCCCAGCTCGATGTCGTGGCTTGCAGCGCGCTCGCGCAGTTCGGCCACGCTCAGCCCGAGCCGATGCGCCGCGGCCGGCACATCGCCGCCGGCGGACTCCAGCATGCGGCGAATCGCCGTGGCCTCGACGGCGGCCAGCGTCTGGCTGCTGGCCACCTCGCCGCGCACGGCGGGCGGCAGGTCGCTACGCTCGATGCGCGGGCCCTCGGCCAGAATCACCGCGCGCAGCAGCGCGTTCTCGAGCTCGCGCACGTTGCCCGGCCAGGGATGCCGGCAGAGCGCGTCGATGGCCGCTTCGCTCATGCCGTCGAGCGTGCGACCCTCGGCCTGAGCGAAGCGATGCACGAACCACGCGGCGAGCAGCGGGATGTCGGCCACGCGCCGGCGCAGGGGCGGCAGGTTGATGGGGAAGACGCTGAGCCGGTAGTAAAGGTCCTCGCGGAAGCGACCGGCACGGACCATGGCCTCCAGGTCGCGATGCGTGGCGGCAATGACGCGCACATCGACGGTGATGCGCTCGGTGCCGCCGACACGTACGATCTCGCGCTCCTGCAGCACGCGCAGCACCTTGGCCTGGGTGCTGAGCGGCATGTCGCCGATCTCGTCGAGGAAGATGGTGCCACCGTCGGCCGCCTCGAACTTGCCCAGCTTGCGCGCTACGGCGCCGGTGAAGGCGCCCTTCTCATGACCAAACAGCTCGGCCTCCAGCAGCGTCTCGGTGATCGCCGCGCAGTTGAGGATGACCAACTCGTGGGCCGAGCGGCGGCTGCCGTCGTGGATGGCGCGGGCCACCAGCTCCTTGCCGGTTCCGCTCTCGCCGAGCACGAGCACGGTGGCCGAGGTGTCCAGCACCTTCTGCGTCACCTCGTAGACCTCGCGCATGGCCGGGCTGTCGCCGATGAGGTTGGCAAAGGCCGGCCGCGGCACGCCGTCCTCCGCCGCCGGCGTCGTAGCCGCCGGTGGCGATGCCGGCGCGGGCGGCGCGGGCGGCGCCTGGCGCTGGCGCACGGCATTGCGAAGCGAGAGCCGCACCTTATCGAGGAACTCATCGGCCGGCTTGAGCACGTAGTCGAAGGCGCCATGGCTCATGGCGCGCACGGCTGTCTGCACACTGCTCATGCCGTCGGCCACGCCGCGGCCGCCGAGGTAGACGGCGGTCATCATGATCACGGGCAGCGCGGGATCGACCGCGCGCAGTTCGTCGAGCACGGCGATGCCGTCGCGGCCCGGCAGGTTGACATCGAGCAGCACCGCATCGGGCTGATGCTGTGCCAGGGCAGCCAGGGCCGTGTCGCCATCGACCGCGGAAACCACCTCATAGCCCAGCTTGCCGACCTGGTACTCCAGGAGGGTGAGAATGGCCGGCTCGTCATCGACGATGAGGACCTTAGCCATCAGGCATCCTCATGCTCATCCGACCAGACGACCGTACCGGTGCTGCCTTCGCCGCGCGCCTGCATCATGGAGTGCTGAGCACGGGCCAGCATCTCGCCCAGATCGGCGATCTCGCGGTCGACGATGGCCACGCCGAAGTTGGCCAGGATCGGCAGCATCACCCCGTTGACCTCGATGCACAGCGCATTGAGCCGCTCGGACAGCCGCTCGATGGCGACCACCGCGCGGTCCCGGCTGGTGTGCGGCATGAGCACGATGAAGCCGCTCTCGGAGTAGCGCGTGGGCACGTCGAGCGCGCGCACGTTCTCGCGCAGGAAGCGGCCCACGCGGCGCAACAGGATGTCGCCGGCGGCCGAGCCGTACTGCTCCTCCACGGCCTCCACCGTGGCCACGTCGATGGCCACCAGCGCCAGCGATGAACTGATGCCGTAGCGCTGCTGGCGGTAGAGTTCCTCGCGAAGACGATCCTCGAAATGCTCGCGGTCGCCCAACTCGGTCAGCGTATCGGTGTGGGCCGCCCGCTGGTAGGCGCGTGCGCGGCGCAGCGCCGTCTGGACGCGAGCCAGCAGCTCCTCGCGGTCAAACGGTTTGGGTATGTAGTCGTCGGCGCCGAGTTCCAGGCCTTCGGCCAGCTCGAAGTGCTGGCCCCGCGCGGACAGGAAGACGAACGGTACGAGCTCGAACCCGGTCGTCTGGCGCACGCGCTGGCACAGATCGGAGCCGGCCAGGTCGGGCATCATCACATCGGACACGATGAGATGGGGCAGCACGCGCTCCAGCTTGGCCAGCGCTTCCAGCCCGCCCGAGGCGCAGGTCACCTCATAGCCCCCGCGCGACAGAACGTAGTCGAGCAGTTCCAGCATCGACGGCTCATCGTCGACGACCAAGATGCGTGCACTCACGCCGAGCCACCTTCCCGCTGCCACGGCAAACAGACCCGGAACGTGCTACCGACGCCCAGGTCACTGCTCACTTCGATACGGCCCTCATGGGCCTCGACCAATTCGCGCGCAATGGCCAGGCCCAGGCCGGTCCCACGCGGTCCGATGCCGCTCGCGCGGCATCGGTAGAACTTGGCGAAAATGTGGGGCAAATCCTCTTTGGCGATGCCGCATCCGGTGTCGCTGACCACCAGACACAGCTCGCCGGCCGACTCGACCGCGCTCAGCCTGACCTGGCCGCCCGGTTGGGCGAACTTGACCGCGTTGCCCAGCAGATTGGCCAACACCTGGCTGAGCTGGTCGCGGTCGGCCACCATCGTCCAGTCGGCCGGCGGCAGCTCGCCGCTCACCTCGATGCCCGTGTCGCGTGCGGCCAGCCGGGCCACAACCAGCGCGTCGTGCAGCAGATCGGCCACGACGAAGGTGGTGTCGAGTCGCGCGCGTCGCCCGGCCTCGATGCGGCTGATGTCCAGCAGGTCGTCGATCAGCCGGCTGAGCCGGTCGGTCTCGGCCCGCGCGATGGTCAGGAACTTGCGCCGCATGGGCGGCGCGAGCGACTCCTCGTCCTCGAGCACCACCCCGAGGAAGCCCTTGATGGCGGCCATCGGCGTGCGCAGCTCGTGCGAGACGTTGCTGACGAATTCGGTCTTGAGCCGGTTGACCTCGGCGTCGCGCGTGACGTCGCGGTATGAAACCAGCCAGCCCGGCGGCTCGGCCTCCGCGGCCAGTCGGCTGACCCGCCGACGGACCACGCGCTCGTCGGGATACTGCAGCTCCAACTCGACCTCTTCGTCCTCGTCCTGGTGTTCCGCCAGACGCAAGTAGAGGTCGGGGTCGGCCATGCAGTTGAGCACATGCTGCCGAACCGCGCTCAATTCCGTGGTCGGCGCCAGCGCAAAGAGATCCCAGAAACGCCGGTTGGCGCCCAGCAGCCGCTGCTGATCATCGATTAGCAGCAGGGCCTCGTCAACGGCGTCCAGCACTGTCCACATTGAACGATTGTCTGGCGTGGCGATACTCACGCGTACTCTTCCTTGGCCCGGAGCACGCACCATGGTCGGAAGGAGCCACCGCCCCCCACGCGAACCTTGCACCATGCGCGTCCTGGCCGTCACCAGCCTCTACCCCACACTGGCCCAGCCGCACTTCGCCGCGTTCATGCCCGGGCGCATGCGCGGGCTTGCCGCACATGCCAATGTCGATCTGCTCCTCTGCCGTCAGACACACCCACTTGGCTACCGGTTCCGACTGCCCACCAGCATCGTGGTAGATCCGCTTGATCAGTTGACCATCTGGCCCGCGCAGTTCATTGCGCTGCGCGGCGTCGCGAGGAGTCGGAGGGCCAGACAGATGCTTGGCGGCGCCCGCCGAGCGGTGCGGCAGATGGACCGTTCGTGGGATGTGGTGCTGGGGCATTTCCTTGTGCCCGACGGCGTCTGCGCCGCGCTGCTGGCCGCGGAACTGGGCCTGCCCGTGGTGCTCGTGGCACATGGCAGCGATGTGCACACCAAGGCGGCCGACCCGCGCTGCCACGCCGATCTGGCTTGGGCGCTGGGCCAGGCCAAGGGGCTGATCGTCGTCAGCGACGACCTGCGGCGCCGACTCGCCGACCTGGGTTTCGCGCTGCCGCCGACGACCGTGCTGCCCTGCGGTTACGACCCTGCCCTGTTCGCCCCCCGCAGCCAGACCGAGGCACGCGCGCGGCTGGGCTTCATGCCGGGCTCGTGGCTGGTCTACGTCGGTGCGCTGCGCGGGGTCAAGCGGCTCGACGTGCTGCTGCAGGCCCTGGCGCTGGTGCCCGATGTGCATCTGGCCGTGGTGGGCGACGGCGATCAGGCCCAGCCGCTGCGGTCGCTGGCCCGCTCGCTGGGGCTGGACGCGCGCGTGCACTGGGCGGGAGCGCGACCGCACGACGAGGTGCCGGACTTCCTGGCCGCGGCCGACGCCGTCGTGCTGAGCAGCGACCGCGAGGGCACCCCGACCATCCTGACCGAGGCGCTGGCCATGGGCCGGCCGGTGGTGGCCACGGCGGTTGGCGGCATTCCGGAGTTGGTCGGCGACCTCGCCAGGCTGGCGCCGCCCGGCCAGCCGCAAGCACTGGCCCAGGCCATCGCGGGAACCCTCGCCGCCCCGCCGCCGTCGGACCGTCTGCGCAACGCGGTGGCGCACCTGACCCTCGACGCGGTCGGTCGGGCCGAAAGTGAGTTCCTGCGCGCCTGCATCGAGGAGTGAACCATGGCGCTCGGTTGGGCCATCTCGGGAGTCAGCGACATCGCCACCAAGGCCCTGGCGCCGGCCGTGCTGGCTCAGCCTGACGCCGAGCTGGTCGCGGTCTACAGCCGTTCGGCCCGGCGGGGCGGCGAGTTCGCCCAGCGCTTTGGCAGCAGCGCGGTCTACACGGACTTCGGCGCCATGCTGTCCGACCCCGCGGTGGACATCGTCTACGTCGGCGGCGAGGTGGACCGGCACCGACCGGAGACCATCGCCGCCGCCGAAGCCGGCCGGCATGTGCTGTGCGAGAAGCCCATGGCGCTCGACGCAGCCGAATGCCGTGCCATGATCGACGCCTGCGCGGCCAACGGCGTGCATCTGGCCATCGCCTACTATCGGCGCTACTACCCGTCGGTGCGCAAGCTGACCGAGTTGGTCCAAGCCGGCGCGTTGGGCCAGGTGCTGCAGGCGGCGATCGACATGAGCTACTACCGGCGGCCGCTGGGCGAGCGCGACTGGCGCACACAGCCGGCAGGCGGGGGCGGCGCGCTGATGGACATCGGCAGCCACCGGTTGGACGTGCTCTGCGGCCTGCTCGGCGAGCCGCGGCGCGTGGCGGGCTTCACGGCCCATCGGGTGCACGAGCACTGGGCGCCGGATGTGGAGACGCTGATCGTCGAGTTCGCCTGTGGCGCGCAAGCCACGTTGCGCTGCAACTGGTGCGCGGGCGCCAGCCAGGACCTGTTCACCGTGGTCGGCACCGAGGCGGTGGCGCTGCTCGGCGCGCTGGAGGAGCCCAGCTTCATCCTGCGCCGCCGCGGCCAGCCCGACGAGATGGTGCAGGCCGGCGCGCCGGCCGCGATCACCCACGGCCCGCTGGTCGACGACCTGACCCAGCGCCTGCTGGCCGGTCAGCCGCCGCGCTTCGATGGCCTGGCCGGCTACCAGGCCAGCCGCATCATGGACGGCTGCTACCGGTCGGCGGCCACGGGCTCACTGATCGAATTGGGAGAGACGTAACCTATGAACTGCTTGCTACTGTCAGTGCTGCTGGCCACGGCCAACGCATCACCCAGCTTGAATGCCAAGGTCAGTTGGCTGGGCAATACCTTCCCCGGCGCGGCGAAGTGGGTCCAGCAGGACATTGCCAGCGTGGCGGTCACGCCCGACGGCGAGGTCTATACCAGCGTGCCGTGGGATGAGGCCGGCGGCGAGGTCAGCCGCTACAAGGACGGTGACCGGCTCGGCACCGCGCGCCACACCCGCGGCTGGGGCTACGACGGCGGTGTCGGCGTCGCGGTCAACAGCAAGTACGTCTACTTCGGTCAGTCGGTGGACTGCGAAGGCGGCGGGCTCAAAGACCCCGACACGTGGCCGGACAAGGGCCGGCACTGGTTCGGCGTGTCGCGGCGAAAGCGCGCCGACTTCACTCAGTCTGCGCCGTTCCCCGGTGGCAAGGGCGGCAAGGGCGACACGCTGCGCGGCGGGTTCCTGGTGGTCAATGACGTGGCCGAAGGTGCCAAGGCGCAGATCGGCGGCCTGTGGGCCACGGAGACCCAGCTCTTCGTCAGCAACCCGGCCACGGGCAAGGTGCTCGTCTACGATGCCGAGACCATGGCGCCGGTGCGCGAATGGGCTGTCGACAAGCCGGGCTCCATCGCCCAGGACACTGCGGGCCGGCTGTGGGTGTTGCGCACCACCACGCCGGCCGAGTTGCGCGCCTACAGCGCCGACGGCACGGCGGGCGCGGCCTACACCTTCGAGGCCACGGCCAAGCCGACCAACCTCTGCGCCGACCGCGGCCGGCTGCTGGTCACCGACTGCGGGCCTAGCCAGCAGGTGCGCATCATCGGTGACCTGGACGGCACACCGCGCGAGATTGGCCGCTTCGGCGTACCCGGCGGCATCTACGCCGAGCCGTCGGGCCGGGTCGGGCCGGGCCGGCTGAACATGCCCAGCGCGCTCGGCGTGGACGCCGCGGGCCGGGTCTACGTGGCCAACGACGGCCAGAGCGGCGGCGGCGGCACGGTATTGCAGTGCTATGAGCCCGACGGCAAGCTGGTCTGGGAGCTGCAGGGTCTGACCTTCGTCGACGTGGCCGCAGCCGACCCGGTCAATGAGACGGATGTGTTCACCAAGGAGGAGCGCTTCCGCCTGGACTACAGCAAGCCCGCGGGCCGCGAAGCGACCTACGCCGGCTACACCATCAACCCGTTCCGCTACCCCGACGACCCGCGTCTGCACCTGTGGTCGGGCGGCGCGTGGGTGCGGCGCATCGAGGGCAGGCGCTTCCTATTCGTGTTGGACATGAACGCCGAGTGGCTGCAGGTCTACCGCTTCGACGCCGCCAGTGGCGAGACGGCCATTCCGTCGGGCATGTTCAGCAAGCGCCAGATCCGCGACAAGCAAGGCTGGCCCAACGGCCAACCGGCCCGCGGCGAGTGGATCTGGCGCGACGCCAACGGCAACGGCGCCTTCGACGAGGGCGAGTATGTGCGCAGTGAACGCGACACGCCGGAATGCCAGGGCTGGTGGGTCGATGCCAAGGGCAACGTCTGGCAGGTCATGGAAAACGAGGGCATCCGCTGCCTGCCGATGCGCGGGCTCGACGCCAAGGGCAACCCCACTTGGGATCTGACCGAGCCGCGCACCTGGCCCAAGCCCGCCGAGTTTGCCCAACTCCGGCGCCTGCGCTACGACTCGGCGACGGACACGATGATCCTGGGCGGCACCACCACCGAACACAAGAACCAGCACTGGAAGCCGATGGGCCCGGTGATGGTGCGCTACGATAAGTGGAGCAGCGCCGCGCCGTCCCGCCGCTGGACGTTGGTCGCACCGTATAGCGATGGCGCGCAAGGGCACTTCTCGTGTGAGCCGATGGGCTTCGATGTCGCCGGCGACTATCTCTTCGTGCCGTATACCGGCGAATCGAAGGAGATGGGCTACGCGTACGGCCATGTGGAGGTCTTCCGGCTCGACGACGCCTCGCCCGTCGGCCACATGGAGCCGACGCCGGAGATCGGCCAGGTCGGCTTGCAGGACCTGCGCGAAACGATGTCAGCCACGCGCCGCCCCGACGGCGAGTACGTGATCTTCCTGGAGGACGACTACAAGTCCAAGACGGTTATGTATCGCTGGAAGCCGTAGGCGGCAGTGTCAGGGGCCTCTCGCAATTAGCGGTGTCAGGGACCGATTTCACGCGTGAAAACGGTCCCTGACACCGTTAATAGCGAGAGGCCCCTGACACTGTTCCTTCCGGCGCCGCCGCTACATCAACTCCGGCAACTCCTTGCCGCGGTCGAACAACAGCACCAGATCAGCCAACTTGGCCGCCAGCTCCGCCGGCGCGTCCTCGCTCATGCGCCAGGCCCAGTTGGCCGCGGCCACGCCGGGCGTGTTCATGCGGGCCTCGCTGCCCAGGCCGAGCGCGTCCTGCAGCGGGAAGATGGCCACGTCGGCCGCCGAACTGAGCGCGAGGCGGATCATCGTCCAGGAGATGTCCTTCGGCTCGCCGCCCAGGTAGGCCTTGGCCTTGGTCTTCTCGGCGCGGGTAGCGGTCTTCCACCAGCTGCGGGTGGTGTCGTTGTCGTGAGTGCCGGTGTAGACCACGGTGTTGGTCGGGTAGAGGTGCGGCAGGTAGAAGTTGGCGCCCTGGTGGAAGGCGAACTGCAGCACCCTCATACCGGGGAATCCGAAGCGGTCGCGCAGCGCCTTGACCTCGGGCGTGATGATGCCCAGGTCCTCGGCGATGATGGACAGGTCGCCCAGCTCCTGCCACAGCCGCAGGAAGAACTCCTCGCCGGGCGACTTGACCCACTCGCCGCCGATGGCGGTCTCGTCACCGGCCGGCACGCGCCAGTAGGACTCGAAGCCGCGGAAATGGTCGAGCCGCACGGCATCGACCAGGCTGAGCGTGTTGCGGAACCGCGCGAACCACCACCCGAAGTTGTCCCACTGGTTGGCCTGCCAGTCATACAGCGGGTTGCCCCACAGCTGGCCGGTGGCGCAGAAGTAGTCGGGTGGCACGCCGGCCACGGCCAGCGGCGTGCCGTCGGGCTCCAACTGGAAGAGGTGGCGGTTGCACCACACGTCGGCGCTGTCGTAGGCCACGAAGATGGGCACGTCGCCAACGATGCTCACGCCGTTGTCGGCCGCGTACGCCTTCAGCTCGCCCCATTGTCGCCGGAACATGAACTGGCAGAACAGGTGGTAGCCCACCGAGTCGGCGAGCTTGTCGCGCCAGCCGGCGAGGGCCGCGGGATCACGGAAGGCCGCGCCAGGCTCCCAGGTGTTCCAGACCGCGCCGTCGTGGGCCTCCTTGAGCGCGGCGAACAGCGCGTAGTCGTGGGCCCAGCCGCCGATCTCGGGCCGTGCGAACAGCTCCTCGGCCTCGCTGGCCAGCTCGGGCACGGCGCCCGCCGCATAGCGCTGGTAGGCGCGCTGCAGCAACTCGCGCTTGTAGCCGATGACCCAGCCGTAGTCGACCTGACCCACGGGAAAGTCGGGCACGGCGTCGAGTTCGGCCTGGGTCAGCAGGCCTTGGGCGGCCAGCAACTCGGGGCTGATCAGCAGCGGATTGCCGGCAAACGCGCTGTGGCAGGAGTACGGCGAGTCGCCGTAGCCCGTGGGACCCAGCGGCAGAACTTGCCACAGCTTCTGCTCGGCGGCGGCCAGGAAGTCGACCCAGCGGTAGGCTGCCGGACCCACATCACCGATGCCGAAACGGCCTGGCAGCGAGGTCGGATGCAGCAGGATTCCAGAAGCACGCTCAAAAGCCATCCGCGGTCTCCCGGCCGGCTGGGCGCTCCCAGTCGGGCAGCCAGCGAGGTGAATGTACCATAGCCTGCCGACACCTGTCGCCGATCCTGTCGAGGATAGCCCGTCCGCCGTAACCACGGCACCCCAGGAGTCGTCTTGTCTGTCATCAGCGTGACGCAAGTGGCTTGTTCTGGCGATAGTGTAATGGTCGATCCGGGTAGAAGATCAGGATAGATGGCAGAGACCGATGCAAGGCACAGGCTGGACCGACATTGCAGAGCGATGGCAAGCCGCCAATCAGGGCGGCTGGCTGGTCGTCGGCCACTGGCGCCGTGAACACTGCGCGCTGGCCTGGCGCGATGTGCGCGCGGTGACCTGGGTGTCCGAATGGGGCCGCTGGGCGCAGCCCACGGTGCTCATCGAACACAACTTTGGTCAGAACGCCTACCCTTGCCACGAAGTAGCCGCGCAGCGGCTGCGCCATTGGTGGCGCGAGGCCCGCGATCAGCGGGTCCAGGTGCCGCGCTGGCGCGAAGTGGCCCAGGTCCTCGACGACCCCGGCCGGCATGGCGGGCGCCGCTGGATGAGCCGGCTGGTGCTGGCCGTGGGCGACCAGGAGGCCTTTGTGCTCGGCGGGCTCGATACCGTAGCCGCGCCCGGCCGCCTGCACCAGCTCAGCTTCGAGTTCGCCGATCCCGCCCTGGCCACCGCGCTCGAGGCGCCGCCTGTCGCCACCGCCGGTGAATGGCGGCTGCACGAGGGAGTGGGCACCTATGTCTTCGACTGGTGCCGCCCGACCTTCGGCCGCCGACACGGCTCGCTGACCGGCGTGCTGGCCATCGACCACTTCCGCGGCGAGATGGACGCCCCGATGGCGCCCAGCGGTCCGCACGCCGGCGTGCTCTGATCCGGCAACCCGCGCCAAAGCGTGGCCTCTAAACTCCCGATGGATTACGCGCTGGCGCTCTGGCGGCTGGTTTGCCTGGCGATTCTGGCGCTGGTGGTGTTCCCGCTGCTGCGTTGTCGGCGGCCAGCCGGCGCGCCTCCGGCGCCGAAGTCGTTGGCCGCCTTCTCGGGCGTGGTCTCGCTCGGCTTCGCGCTGGTCCTCGCGCTGCAGGCGCTCTGGGCCCTGGCGCCCGAGGTGAGCAGCGGCTACCGCGCCTGCGCCACGCTCGACCGCCGCACCTATCGCCTGCGTTCGCCCCACGACCGGCGCGCCCTGGCCGACCGCGCCGGCACGCCCCTGGTCGTCAACGTCACCTCCGAGGCCGGCATCGTCCGCCAGCACATCTTCGGCTCGCGCATCGCGCATCTGCTCGGCTACCACCACGCCCGCTTCGGCCAGACCGGCGCCGAGGCCGCCTGCAACACCGAGCTGTCCACCGCGCGCCGGCCAGCCTGGGCCATCCTTGGCAGCCTGGGCCAGCCGGGCAACCCACTCACCTCGCCGCTGCGGCTGACGCTCGACACCGCCATCCAGTGTGCCGCCGCCGAGGCGCTCAACGGCAGGATCGGCGCCGTGGTGGTGCTGGCGCCGACCACGGGCGAAGTGCTGGCCTTGGCCTCGGCGCCCAGCTTCGATCCCGACAGCCTGACCCAGGCGTCGTTCAGGCAACTGCGCGACGACGCCCGTCGGCCGCTGCTCAACCGTGCTCTGGCAGGGCTCTATCCGCCGGGCTCCACCTATAAGCCCGTCACCGCTGCCGCGCTGCTGGCCCAAGGCTACGGGCCCGGCACTGCGGTCACCGTGCCGCCCGAAGGTTACACGCCGCCCGGCGACAGCCAGCCCATCCGCGACCACGAAGCATCGGAGGCCGCGCGCACCGGCCACGCCTGGGCCGGCCACGGGCGCCTGGACATGCGCGCCGCCATGGCCATGAGCGCCAATGGCTACTTTGCGGCGCTGGGCAACCGGCTCGGTGGTGCTGCCCTCTGTGAGGCCGGCCGCGCCTTCGGCATCGACCGGCCCTGGGCGCTGACGCCCGACGGCTGGCAGACCGACGACTTGCTGGCCCGACCCGGCACGCTGCCTGACCCGCGCGATCGGCCGGCGGTCGTGGCGCGCGCCGCCATCGGACAGGGTCGCGTGCTGGTCACGCCGCTGCACATGGCGCTGGTGGCCGCCGCCGTGGCCAACCACGGCCAGCTCATGCCGCCACGGCTGCTGCTCGAGGCACCCGCGGCGCAACCGCTGGTGGTCATGACCGCGCCCATCGCCGACAAGGTGGCCGGGCTGATGCGCTGCGCGGTGACCGATCCGCGCGGCACGGCCCGCGGCCTGCGCATGGGCGCCATCCCGGTCGCCGCCAAGACCGGCAGCGCCGAGAACGACAAAGGCGCGCCCCATGCCTGGGTCATCGGCTTTGCGCCCAGCGATCGGCCGCGCCTGGCGTTCGCCGTGCTCGTCGAGCATGGCGGCGCTGGCAGCAAGGCGGCCGTACCCATCGCCCGCGCCGTGCTCGAGGCCGCGCGCCGCGGCGGCTGGCTGGCCGCGGGAGGCACGCCATGAGCCGCCGAGCGATCTGGCGCTTCCATTGGCCGGTCAGTGCCGCCAGTGCCGGTACGCCAATCTCCAGATTGGCATCGGCCGGCGGCGAAGCCGCAGGCCGACACCGCGGCGGCTCGGTGGCAGACGGTGGTCCCGCGGACCACTGCCAATCTGGAGATTGGCGTACCGGCATTGTCGGCGCTCATCGTGGGTGGATTCGCCATTCGACCATAGCCGGTACAACCAGCGTGCTCGCCGCGCTGGTTGCTCGCGGAGGCACGCCATGAGCAGGCCCGCCGACCGCCGACACGAGGGCCGCTGGCTGCGACAGGTCGGCTGGTGCCTGGCTGCCTTCTATGTCGCGCTGGCCGGCCATCGCTGGCTGCGCGGCGGCGTGGCCTTCGACCCGCGCGAGGTGGCGGTGCTGGGCGGGTTCATCGGCGGGCTGCACCTGCTGCACGAAGCCCTGGCCGCCACGCGCCTGCGCGGCGACCAGGCGGTGGTGCCGCTGGTCGGCCTGCTGACCGGCCTGGGCCTGCTCATGCGCCTGCGGCTGGCCACGCCGGAGACCGCCTGGAACTGGCACGAATGGCTGATCATCCCGGCGGCGCTGGCCGCGCTGGCCGGCTCGGTCTGGGCCTGTCGACGCCATCTGACCACGGTCGAGGCCGCCGGCTGGCTGGCCGGGTTCCTGGCGCTCGGGCTATTGCTGTTCGTCGTACGCCATGGCGTGAGCTTCCGCGGCGCCACCTTCGGGCCTGGGCGCACGACACCCACCGAGCTGCTCAAGCCACTCATGGTCATCTGCCTGGCGGGCTTCCTCAAGCGGCCGCGCGCGCTGTGGGAGCTGACGATCTTCGGCGCGCTGTTCAGCGCTGTACTGTTGCTGCTGGTCAAGCAGAGCGATCTGGGCATGGTGGTCATCCTCGGCGCGCTGACGCTGAGCCTGTGGTTCGTGAGCACGGGCCAGAGCCGCTGGCTGCTGGTGGGGCTGAGTGGCGCGGCGGTGGTGTTGCTGCTGCTGAGCATGGGCGGCTCGTCGTTGCTGGGCTCGGCGGCGCAGCGGCCGCAGCGGCGGGTGGATGCCTGGCTCGACCCCTGGCAAGATCCGCACGGCAACGGCTACCAGACCATGCAGGCCGTGTTTGCCCAGCGCGCCGGTGGGCTCGACGGCGCCGGCCTGGGCGGTGGCCAGGCGCAGTTGGTGCCGCTGGTGCGCAGCGACTTCGCCTGGGCCGAGTTGGCCGAAGACCTGGGTCTGATGGGCTGCGCGCTGGTGCTATGCGCCTATCTGGCCCTGTACCGTCGCGGCTACCGCATCGCCTCGCTGGCCGAGCATCCATTCCGTCAGCGCCTGGCCGTGGGCTGTGTGACCGTGCTGGCCATCCAAACACTGCTCAATCTGGGCGGCGTGGTTCGACTCGTGCCCATCACCGGTATCACACTGCCGTTCATCTCGCACGGAGGCAGCTCGTTGCTGGTATCCTATTGCCTCATCGGGCTGCTGCTGGCCGTGGGTGACGACCTGGAATTCGCCGAGACCAGCGCCCGGCCCGGGAGACGTGACGGTGCGGCATTGGCGACCCCTGCTGACAGCGAGCTTGGTGCTGGCGCTGGCTTCGACAGCGCGTGCGGAGCGATTGGAGCTCCTGGTGCGCCGCGCCGGCCGGCCGGTGGCAGGCGTCGTGGTGCGTCTGGTGCCCCGCACGGACGTGCCGACTGACCTGCCCGGCGGCACCTGCGCCCAGGGCGTGACCGATGCCGCGGGCCGCTGCGCGTTTGACCCCGTGGACCGCGGACCCTACCGCGCGCTGCTCTATGACGGCGCGCTGCCCGTGGTGCAGACGCCGGTCGACTTCCCGTCCAAGGGCAGTTCGCGCGGCATCGTCGAGCTGCCCGCGCGCGGCGAGCCCACCAGCCTCAAACTCGGTGTGACGCCCGTGGTGCCCGCCGGCCACGCCGCGACCATCGATATCGCCGCGGTCGATGCCGACGGCGCGCCGGCCCGCGAGGGCGCCTGGGTGGAGGTCACCGCCGCGTCGGGCACGCTGCGTTTCGGCGGCGAAGCCGGCCGCAGCCTCACGCTCTCGCTCCACGGCGGCCGGCTGCACGGCACCTTGACCTGCGCCGACGAGGGCAAGGTGGAGGTCAAGGCGACCTGCCTCTCGACCACCGAGATCGCCGACGTGATCTTCCACGGACGGCCCGCCTACCTGGAACTGGATACCGGCACCAAGGAACGCACCTACACCCAGGCCCACACGCCGCCGGGCGAGGACATCCCCATCTGCGTGCGCGCCCGCGACATCGACGGCCGGCCCGTGCCGGGCGTGCCCTACGAGCTGACCTATCGGCCGCTGCCCGACGGCAAGGCCAGCCGCACCCGGGGCGTCACCGGGCCGACCGGCGAAAGCCTGGTCTTCGGCCGCACCGGCGCCGAGCCCGGCCGCTACCGCGCGGTGGTGCGCTCGGACCGGCTGCAGGTCTCCGAAGACTATCTCACCGCCACGCCCATCGACCGCTGGATCGGCCTGCAGCTCACCTGGTCGGGCGGCGCGGGCGACCTCGAGGCCAAGCTGCACGAGAAGGACGACGACGCCGGCGGCAAAGACCTGCTGTTCGCCGCCGAGCCCGCCGGCCGCGTGCTGGTGGTCGACGCCGACGGCGCGCCGCTGACCCGCCTGGCCACCAACGAGGACGGCGTGGTCAACGCCAAGCTGGTGCGCGTCGCCCCGGGCGCGGTGACGGTCGCCGTCTCCACCGAGGATGGCCTGCTGAGCTGGCGCGCCGTGGGCGATGCCGAAACCTACCTGGGTGGCGACGCCCTGACCTATGACCCGCCTTGGCCCGACAGTGAATACGAACTGGCGCCGGGCGCGCACGACGCCGCCCCGCTCGAGGCGCAGAAGCTGCCGCTGGCACTGCCGTTCGGCGACGGCTTCGGCCTGAGCGTGAGCCGCCTCGAAGCACCTCGCGCCGGCTTGCCCGAATGGCTCGTCTACCGCTTCGACCGTGACCATGTCGCGCGCCATCTGCTGGCTGACGGGCAGCGCCTGGGGCCCGTGCGCCTGCTGGAGGCGCCGCGCCGCCTGGTGATACCGTACCGCGCCGCGGGCAATCCCGATGGGTCGTTTGCCCTGCGCCTGCACGAGCCGGTCATGGGCGAGACGCAGGAGATTGACATCACGCCGCGGCCGCTGGCACTGCTGGGCGGCGTGGGCCGCGTGTGGGACATCACACCCGACGGCAAGAGCGTGCTGGTGAGCTCCAAGCCGGTCTACAGCAAGCCCGCCGTGGTCGGTGTCTGGCTGCTCAGCACGTTTGGTAGCGGCCAACTGGTGGCCCGCGACTGGCAGACCGTCACTGCCGCCGCGCTCGTGCCCGAGGGAGTCCTGGTGAGCGGCACGCCGCCGGAGGGTGTGACCAGCCCCGCGCTCTATCGCCTCAAGCCGGCGCCGCCGGTCGAGAAGACAGACACGGAGACCAAGCCGGAGGGCCAAGAGTGAGGGATGATGCGCCAGGAAGGACTCGAACCTTCGACCATCGGATTAAAAGTCCGTTGCTCTACCGACTGAGCTACTGGCGCTCGGCGGCTGGCAGTCTAGCATCGGGTTTGGCTCTGGTCAACGCGACACGGAAGGTCGCCCCTGCGAGGTGGTTGCTCTCGCTCCTCGTGCTCGTGCTCTGTGCCACCACCCTCGCCGCCCAGCCCGCGCTCGGTGAGCGGCCGCGGCTGTGGGCCAGCGCCGAAGGCGGCCAGCGCGTGCGCCTGCTGTGGACCGCGCCCGCCGGCGTGTCGGGCTATCGCCTGCTGCGCGACGGCCAACCGCTGGCGCTGCTCGACGCGGGCGCCGTGGCCTATGTGGACGAGACCGCGCGGCCGGGCACGCGCTATCGCTACGAACTGCAGCCCCAGGGCGCCGGTACTCCCGTCGTCGCCACGCTGGTCATGGGTCCCGCCACCGAGGCCGCCGAGGCGCGCTCGGGCCAGTTCGATGCAGTGGTCTACGGCGCCACGCCGGGCGGGATCGCCGCGGCCGTGGCGTTGGGCCGGCGCGGCCGGCGAGTGGCGCTGGTGGAACCCACGGAAGCGCTCGGCGGCATGATCACCGGCGGGCTCGGCCGCACCGATTTCGGCTCGATCCACGCACTCGGCGGGCCGTTCCGGGAGTTCATGGAGGCGGTCAGCGCCTGGTACAGCCAGCACTATCCCGCCGACCACCCCAATCAGGCCGCCAAGCGCGACGGACTGTACTTCGAGCCAAGCGTGGCGAGAGCGATCTTCACCGGCTGGCTCTCGGCCCAACCCACGGTGACCGTGCTGCGCGAGTGCCACCTGGTGGGCATGGTCAGCGACGGCGGCCGGGCGCGCGCCGCGGTCATCGTCGACCGCCGCCGCGCCGTGCGCCGTGTGCTCACCGCGCCGGTGTTCATCGACGCCAGCTACGAGGGCGATCTGGCCGCGGCGGCCGGCGCGCGGTACCGCATCGGCCGTGAGCCCAAGACCGAGTTTGGCGAGCCCCATGCCGGCCGGCTGTGGTGGGATGTGTGGCAGCGCAAGGTGATGGAGGTGCCCGGCGAAGGCGACCGCGTCGTGCAGGCCTACAACTACCGCCTGTGCCTCACGCGCGACCCGGCCAACCGCCTCGACCCGCCGCGCCCGCTGCGTTTCGACCGCGAGCGCTACGTCGGGCTGCTGGCCGACATCGACAAGGGCCGGCTCAAGGCGCTGACCGACATCCTCTCCATTCTGCCACTGCCCGGCGACAAGTTCGACGCCAACAACCACCCGCAGGGCAACCCCTCCAGCGACCTGGTGCGCGGTGCCGACACCTGGCCCGAGGCCGACTGGGACACGCGCGTGACGCTGGTCGGCGCCCATCGCGACCACATCGTGGGCCTGCTGTGGTTCCTCCGCGGTGACCCCGCCGTGCCCGAGAAGCTGCGCGCCGACACGCTGACCTGGGGCCTGGCCGCCGACGAGTTCCCCGAGCAGGAGGGCTGGCCCAGCTGCCTGTACGTCCGCGAAGGCCGCCGCATCGTGGGCGAGACGATCTTCACCCAGCACGACGCCATGTCAGCCCCAGGCCAGGACCGCCCCACGGCCAAGGCCGACGCCATCGCGGTGGGCGCCTACCCCATGGACAGCCACGCCACGGGCGGCCGCCACCCGGAGCATCCCGACTGGCTGGAGGGCTTCTTCTATCTGGCGCGCGGCGAGACACGGCCCTATGGCATCCCGTACGGCGTCATGCTGCCGCGCGGCGTGAGCGGCGTGGTGGTCTGCAGTGCGGTCAGTTCGACCCACGTCGGCTATGGCAGCCTGCGCATGGAGCCGGTGTTCATGTCGCTCGGCCTGGCCGCGGGCCTGGCCGCCGACCATGCGCTGACCGAACATCGATCCCCGGCCGACCTTGACCGCGAGCGCCTGCAACTCGACCTGCTGGGCCAGCGGCAGGTGCTGTGCGTGTTCGAGGACGTCAGCTTCGACACGCCGGGCTGGGTGGGATTCCAGATCCTGGGTTGTCGCGGCGCCTTTCCAGGCTACCTGGCCGAGCCAGACAAGCCGCTCACCGGCCGCGTCTGGCGCGAGTGGGTCAAGCTGGCGCTGGGCAAGACCGCCGATGTACCGGACGACGACCAGCCGCTGACGATCGAGGCGCTGAACGCCTCGCTGCGGGCGCTGGGCGGCGGGGAGAGCGCGGGTGTGTCGCGCGCGGCGGCGATGGCGGCGTTGGTGCCGGTGCTGAGGCGATAGGGTCGGGCCTACGACCCGATGTCGTGCTGGGGCCAGCCAGCACCAATGCCGGACCGCCACGATCCAGCGTGGCATCGGCCAGAGGCGCAGCCGGCGGCCGACCCGATGGCGACGCCGTTGGGAACGTCGGGTCTGCGACCCGATGCCACGCAGGAGCGTGGCGGTCCGGAGAGGGCGGTGCCTGCCGCAGGCGGTCACGCCAATCCCTCGCCCCACTGAAGGACTCCCCGCGTCCAAGGCGTAGGCCAGCGCGGGAGCCCTGCCGATGCCCGCTGTCGCCCTACTCCTCTGCCTCGTCGCCGCGCCAACGCCACCACCCCATGTGGTGCTACTGCACTCGGCCTACGGCGACTACCGCCACCGTGGCGATTACGACGCCCTGCTGACCGGCCTCGGCTGGCCCACCGAGAAGGTGGAGAACACGCGCTTTGCCGATCTGGCGCCGCGGCTGGGCGAGTTCGACGTCGTGCTGGGCACCGCACTGTACAACCTCGGCAACCCCCAGGACCTGCTGGCCCGACGCGCCGAGGTGGTCGGCTGGATTGAGCGCGGCGGCGCGCTGCTGCTCACCGACACCAACTACAACGAACACCTGGCCTGTCTGGCCGGCCTGGGCGACGGCTACGCCGCCGAGGCGGTCCGCTGCGAGGTCGGCGGCCTGCCGGTGACACTGCCCGAGCCCGACCACTCGCTGCTCAACTGGCCCAACCGGGTCAAGGCCAGCGCCACCTGGTCGCACATGAAGCTCGGCCCCAAGTGGCGCGTGCTGGCCCGCTGCGCCGACGGCTCGCCGATCTTCGCCATCGCGCCGCTGGGCCGCGGGTTCATCCAACTCTCCAGCACCTGGCCGCTGAGCGCCTACCGCCTGACCAACGCCTGGGAGTACCTGCGGCTGCGCCGCGCCGGGGTCGACCGCTTCGCCGCGGACGGGCTCGACGGGTTTGGGCCAGGCAACAACCGCGCCAAGTTGCGACTGGACCTGGCCGGCACGTCGCCCGTGCCGGTCAGGTGGCATATCCAGCAGCCCGACGGCCAGCTGGTCACCGCCCAGGCGGTCGCCCGCGAGCCACACTCGGCCCTGGCGCTGACCGCCAAGCTGAGCCAGCGCGGCACGCATCGCACCTGGATCGAGGTCGGCACCGATCCGCTCTACACGTCCGCCGCGCGCGAGGTGCGTGTGCCGGACGCCGTCGAACCGCTCATCGTCGCCCCGACCTACCGCGGCTACCTGCCACTGGGGCTGCCCAAGCAGAGCGTCCGGCTCAGTCTCACCGCCTACCCGTTCGGCGAGGCGCTGGAGGGCGCGCGAAGCACCATTGCGCTGCGCCAGGCCGGTCGCACCGTGGCCGAGACCAGCGCCACGCCGCCGATGCGCCAGGGCCAGCAGACCATCGTGACACTGCCGTATGGCAAGGCCGTCGACGGCCCCTGTGAACTGCTGGTGACCACCACGCGCGGCGGACACGAGCTGGCGCGGCGCTCGTTACCGTTGCGCGTGTTGGCCGACTCCAAGCCGCAGGTGCTGCTCGACGAGCATCAGGCCTTGCGCGTCGACGGCCAGCCGTTTTTCCCCATCGGCATGTACCACGTGCCCGACGAGGCGCTGGCCGAGGCACGCGCCATGGGCCTCAACTGCCATCAGGCCTGGGGCGGCCCGCTGGATGTCTCGCGCCGCTCGCTCGACGCCGGCCAGAAGGCGGGCATGAAGGTCATCCTGGAGATGTCTGGCTTCCTGCGCGGCAATTACCAGCCCGAGGCGCTACGGGCCGTGGTGCGCGAACTCAAGACGCATCCGGCGCTGCTGGCCTGGTACACGGTGGACGAACCGGCCGGTGAGCAGCACGCCTGGTGCCTCGACGCTTACCGCATCTGCCGCGAGGAAGACCCCAACCACCCGGTGTTCCTGGTCAGTTGCGACCCCAGCCAGTTCGCCAACTACACGGCGACGACGGACATCCTGGCCATTGACCCCTATCCCATCGATGGCGCGCCGGTGCGCATGGTGGCCGACTGGTGCCGTACCGCCGTGGCCGCCGTGGCCGATCGGCAGCCCTACTGGCTCATCCCCCAGTTGCAGAACCTGACCGCCTACACCGACCCCACCAAGGGCCGCGGACCCACACCAGCCGAAGAGTGGTGCATGGTGGCGCAAGGCCTGGTGCACGGCGCACGCGGAGTCGTCTACTACCCCTGGAACGACGGTGCCAACGGTCTGACCCATGAGCCGGCCTTGCAGAAGGAACTGCCGCTCATCAACCGCCTGCTGGCCCAGATCGGCCCCGACCTGGCCGTCGCCGAGCGCACGCTGCTGACCGATGCCGCCCAGCCCGATCTGCACGCGGCGACCTTCGCCGCGTCGCCGAGACTGCTGGTGGCGACAAACACGGGCCAGAAGCCGGTGACGCTGACGCTGCCGGCGGGCCGCTGGTCGAGCCTGCGCGAGGCGCGGACGCTGCCTGGCACGGTGACGTTGGGCGCGCTGGAGGTGGTGGTGGCCCGGGCCGAGAAGTAGTGGTCTGGACAGGAACCCAGCCCATGCCGCGCCTCTACCACGTCCCGCTCGGCCTGCTTCTCGCCTGCCTCCTGGCCGGGTGCTATGGCGCGCTGCACGACCAGCTCTCGTGGACGCTGAGCCCCGAGTACTTCCTCGACAACAAGTTCATCCAGTTCGCCATCCCCGCGCACCTGCACAACCGGCTCGGCGCGGCCTGGGTCGGATGGCTGGCCACGTGGTGGATGGGGCTCTTCGTCGGCGTGTTCCTGGTGCCCGCGGCGCTGGTCTTGCCGGGTCGGCAGCATTCCTTCCGGCGGGCGACTGGCGCGTTGCTGACCGCGTTGGGTACGGCGCTGCTGGTCGGCGGGGTGGCGCTGGCCGCGTCGTTCGTGGTCATCGGGCCGGAGATCGCCGGGGCCAGGAGCTTTCCCGCGGGCGTCGTGGACAAGGTGGCCTATGCGCGTGTGGGCATGATGCACAACGCGAGCTACATGGGTGGATTCCTGGGCATCTTCGCGGGGCTGGTCTACCTGCTGCTCGGCGCGCTCACTCACAGTCGCGCCGCATCCCAGCGGTACTGCGCCACGTCGGGGTCCTTGTAGTCGTTACGGCTGCCCTGCATGGTCTTGCCATCCTCGGACAGCGTGAACTTGGCCCCGCCCCACAGGGCGCCATCGCGCTCCTTCCACTTGAGCCGCAACACACGACCGTCGACGGTACCCTCCAGCGTGCCGGCCGTGCCGCCGTAGCTGCCAGTGACGCGGTTGCCCTCCTGGACCAGGACGATCTCGCCCCAGTCACCCCAAGTGGTCTTCCAGGTGCCGGCGAAGGTCGGCGCGGTCGTTGGCGGGTTGGTCACCCGAGCCGCGCCGGCCGCCGCGGTCGACGGTCGACCATCATCGGCCACACGCTCGTAGGTCCAGGTGACCAGCCCCCAGGTTTTGGTGCCCGGGTCATGGCCGACGCTGACCTGGATCCACGGCGCATAGCCGGGCCGGAAGGTGAGCTTGAGGACGCCGAGGTGCGGTGAGCCCCCGGATGCGGGCAGCCGGAAGTTGCCCTGGCTGCCGGCGCCATTCAGGCTGCCTGCGGGCACCGGGTCGGACCGGTTGCTGACGTCACCAAGGTTGTACCAGCCGCCAACCGATGCGCCGGGCACCGCCGAGGCCGACATGCGCAGCGACACCAAGTCGCCGTCGCGCAGCACCGTCGGCGGCTCGTCCCAGGTCAGCGTGTTGGTGGCCGGCTTGCCATCGGCGCCGGTGCCGGTGTAGACCAGCGACGTGGGCGTGGCGGTGGTCGACGGGTCGCCGAAGCCGGTCATGACCGGTTTGCCACGCAGCCACATGAACTTTGCCCCTGCCGCCCCGCTGGTTGGCGTGGCATCGCGGTTGACGTCCACCGTCGCTTCGGCGAAGCAGGCCTTGCCGCGCGGGTCGCCGGCCAGGCAAACCTCCAGTTTGAGCGTCACCGCGCCGGGCTCGCCGGGCGCCTTGAGCCCGAAGGCCTCGAGCGGGACGGTGTGGATGCCGTCGCTGAGACCTGGCTCGGCATCGTTCTCGGGCAAGCGCTTGTCGGCGGCGCCAAAGCCGGGCGTGGTGGTCAAGTGGAGCCTCGCGCGCGCCTTGAACGGTCGGGCGGCATCGTAGCCGATGCGGCTCACGTTGCGAATGAGAACGCTGACCTCGCCGCTGTACACCTCACCCGGCAAGACGCGAGGCTTGGCTCGGATCACGGCGCGCGCTGCCTCCGGCAGGTCTCTGCCCTTGAGCGCAGCCACGGTCCAGGCCGCGGCTGCCTGCGTGCCACCGTCGTTCCTGAGGCGATCTTCCAGCCGGCGCCACTGAGCGGCGGTATCGAGGATGGCCAACTCGCGGGCCTTGTCGAAGAGGGTCCGGCCGTCGGGCGCGATGACCCGGCCTTGCAGCGTGCCGCCGTAGTCCTTGGCGATCTCGTAGTGCAGGACATCGAAGGCGTCGGTGGCGTAGTGCAGCGCCTTCTCATATTCGGGGAAGTTCATGCGGTCGCCGAACAGGTCGTCCGAGTGGAACCGGAAGCCCTCGCCAACGGCCTGGATCATCAGCTTGCGGAAGGCCCGGATCTCCGCGATTTCGCCGACCAGCATGAAGCGCTGGAGCGTGTCCAGCTTGCCGTCGTTGACCAACTCGCGGGGCACCTGCTTCATGGTTGTGCCCTCGTTGTTGACCAGGCTGCTCCAGTAGAACTGGCCGCTCTTGACGCCGGCCGGCCGGTTGTTCCAGTCTACCGGCGCGTAGGGCAGCCCCTTGACCAGAGCGGTCTCCACGTAGTTCGAGTGGCAATAGAAGTCCTGAAGCGTATGCAGCCCTTCGCCGAGCGCATACAGCGCCCGACTGGCAGCGCTCCTGCTGTCCGCCAGGTCGGGCGACATGGGCGCGTCGCCGCCCAACAGCAGGCCGGTGTCGAGGCGGTCCTGAATGTAGGTCCAGGCCTCGGGGATCTTGTTGTCATCGCAGTGATGGTGCGGCGAGGCCGTGAACTTGCGGCTGAGCACCGAGTCCTGGCTATCGGCGCCGACGCGCACCGCGTCGACGGCGTCGGGCATGAAGCCCAAGGGCATCAGGGCGTCCTGCAGCATTGCCAGATGAGCGGCGCCGCCCCACCACTCAAAGCTGTTGAAGCCCCAAGCGCGGTGCCCGAAGCAGAGGACCACGCACAGCCCGAACAGAACGACCCGACCGCTGGTCCGCGGCACCAGTGTGCGTTCCATGGCGCAAGCCTCCCAGATGGGGATTGGTAGGCCGACGGCGCTGGACGAGCCGCCCAAGGCTAGACACTATGCTAGCGTGCGCCGGGGAGATCCGCACCGCCCAGATCCGGAGCGCGCGCGCGACCCGTCAGGCCGCCGTCACGCGGTGCGAGTAGGCGCGTGACACGCCCGGCTCGGCCATGGTGATGCCATACAGCGTGTTGGCCGCGCGCGTCGTCTCGGGATTGTGGGTGATGACGATGAACTGGCTGCTCTGAGCGAACTCGTCCAGCAACTCGCGGTACTTGCGCAGGTTGGCCTCGTCCAGCGGCGCGTCGAGCTCGTCCAGCAGGCAGAACGGCGTCGGCTTGACCCGGAACATGCTCATCAGCAGCGTGATGGTGGTCATGGCGCGCTCGCCGCCGGACAGCAGAGTCAAGTTCTGGGTGCGCTTGCCCGGCATCTGCACCATCACCTCAATGCCGCTCTCGAGGAAGTTGTCGGGGTCACACCAGGCCAGCGCGCCCGTGCCTTCGGTGCCGAAGACGCGCTTGAACAGCGTGTCGAACTCACGATTGACCGCTTCGAAGGCCTGCGCCAGGCGCTCGCGGCTGACCACATCGATCTCGGCCATGACCAGCAGCAGGTCGTCGCGCGCACGCTGCAAGTCGGCCTTCTCGCGCTCGTAGAAGACGATGCGCTCGGTGACGCGGTCGTACTCCTCGATGGCGCCGACGTTCACGTCGCCCAGTTCACCGATGGCCTCGCGCAAGGCCTGCAGCTCGCCCGCGGCCTCGGCGCGATTGGCGATGGGTTCGGCCCGCTCGGCGGCCTGGGCCATGGTCAGGCCGGGATGGTCCTCGGCCAGCGCCTGCTCCAGATGGGCCAGTTCGGCCACGGCCTGGGCCTCGCGCAACTCCGCGCGGTGGCGGGCCTCCAGCGCCGCCTGCTGGGCGCCGCGGGCCGCACGCAACTCGGTGGTACCGGTCTCCAGGCGGCCGGCCAGCTCCTGGTGTTGGCCGCGCAAGCCGTCCACCACCGCCGACGCGGCACGCACGGTGGCCAGCAGATCGTCATGGCGGGTCTGGGCCGCCTCGAGCTCGCCGCGCAGCCGGGCAATGCTCGCCTGCCAGGAATCGCGTTCGGCCACGGCGCGTTCGGCCTCGCGCACAGCGCGTTCGCGGGCGACCGCGCGGCGTTGGGCCGATTCCCCGAGCGCCTGCAAGCGGCTTTCGACGCGCGCGGTCGATACGCGCTCGGCGGCCAGCGCCTGGTCGGCCAACTCGCGCGTAACGCGCGCGGCCTGGTACTGTGCGTCGTGCTCGGCCAGCCCTGCCACGAGCGCCTCGCGGCCCGTCGACGCGGTGGCGTGGGCCTGCTCGGCTTGGGCCATGCGCTCCTGCGCCCGTTCGGCGTCGGCGCGGAGCTGCGTTTCGCTCTCGCCGAGGCGGCCAGCCTCGCTCTCGGCGCGGGCCAACGCCGCGCGGGCCTGCAGCCGGGCGCGCTCGGCTTCAGACAGCGCCTTCTGCGCGGCATAGACGGCGTGGCCAGCCTCGCGCTGCGCGGTCTGGGCAGCCTCGTGCTCGGCGGCGGACGTGGCTTGCTCGGCGGTCAACCCGGTCTGCTCGGCCTCACGGCGCTGGACTTCGTCCTCCAGCCGCTCCAGCTCGCGCTTGCGGCTGAGCAGCGTCGGTCCGCGCTCCTCGCGGCTGCCGCCGGTGATGGCGCCGCTGGGGCGGATGAGGTCGCCGTCGCGCGTGGCGATGACCAGGCGGTCGAAGCCAGCGCGGCGCACGCCGAGCCCCGCCTCCAGATCCTCGACCACAACGATGTTCCACAGCAGGTGGCGGCGTACCGTCTCGAAATAGGCATCGCAGGTGACCAGGTCCAGCGCATGGCCAACCACGCCGGGCAGGCGCCGCAGCCGGCTCAGGTCGCCGGGCTCGCCGGGCCGCTCCAGCAGGTCCATGGGCAGGAACGTGGCGCGGCCGCCTCGCTCGGCCTTGAGCAGGTCGATGGCGGCGCGGGCATCCTCGCCGCCCGCGCAGATGAGGTCCTGCAGCCGCGGTCCCAACGCCGCTTCCAGCGCGGCATCGCAGCCGTCGGCCACGTCCAGCACGTCGGCCACGGGGTCGAAATCAGTCTTCAGCCGGCCGCGGTCGCGCGCCTGGAGCACGGCCTTCACGCCGGCAAACAGGCCCTGATAGCTCTGGGCCGCGGCCACCAGCGCCGACAACCGGCCGCGCGCTTCGCCCAGCACCTCCTGCTGCGCGGCGGCGCGCTTACGCAGTTCGGCCAGGCGGGCCTCGCTGGCCGTGACCTGCGCGGCGCACTGCGCGCGCGACTCGTTGGCGGCGGCCTGGGCCTGTTCCGCCGCGGCCACGGCGGCCTCGGCGGCTTCCACCTTGATCTGCTCGGTGGCTTGCCGTTCGGCGGCCGATTGGCCGCGACTGGCCAGATCCTCCAGCCGGCGCGTGGCGCTGGCCAGGGCTTCGGCGGCACTGTCGCGCTGGGCGCGCGCGGTGGCCAGTTGCCGGTCGAGCTGAGCCAGCTCGGCACGCAGCGCCGACGCCTGGCCCTGCACCGCGTCCTCGGCCTGCTTGGCGGCGATGGACGCTTCGCGTCGCTGCTCCAACGCCGTCTTCAGGGCAGCCAGCTCGCCCAGCAAGCGCTCGGCCTCGGCGGCGTCGGCGCTGTCGCGTTCGGCCTCATCGGCCAGCAGGTCGGCGCGGCGGCGCTCGGCCTCGTCGGCCTCGGCCAGGCGCTGGCTCAGGTTGTGCTCCTGCTCGGCGCGCAGGCGAGTGTCGGCCTCGTGCCGTTCAGCGGCGAGTTGCGCCTCGTGCAGTGCTCCCCGCGCGGTGCCAAGCTGCTCGTCGAGCGCCAGCAGCTCAAGCCGCCAGCCCTGCTCGCCGGCTTCGAGTTCGGCCAGCCCGGCCTGTGCCGCGGTGACCGCGTCGTCCAGCCCGGCCATCTCCTCGCGCAGCCGCTCCAGGCGCTTGCCGCTCAGCGCGTGGTCCTTGACCTGCAGGCTGAGCTTGAGGCCTTCGAACCGCGCCCGCAACTCCAGGAAGCGCTGAGCGGTGGTGCGCTGCTCGTGCAGCGGCTCCACCTGCAGGCGCAGTTCGGCGGTCAGGTCATCCACACGGGTCAGGCTGGCGGCGGTATCGTTGAGCCGGCGCAGCGTGTCGTCGCGCTGGGTGCGGTAGCGCTCGATGCCGGCCACTTCGTCCAACATGCGGCGGCGGTCGGCGGGGTCGATGGACAGCAGCGCATCGATCTCGCGCTGGCTGATGACCGAGAAGGCCGGCCGGCCCACGCCGGTGTCGAGGAACAGATCGACCACGTCGCGGCGGCGGCAGACGCGGTTGTTGAGGCGGTATTCGGTCTCGCCATTGCGGTAGACGCGGCGGCCGACGCTGACTTCGGCCATGTCGAGGGGCAACGAGCCGTCGGCGTTGTCGACGGTCAGCGTAACCTCGGCGTAGCTCAGGGGGCGCCGACCCGAGGAGCCGGCGAAGATGACGTCGGCCGGCTCGCTGGCGCGGATGGCACTGAGGCGACGTTCGGCGAGCACCCACAGCAGCGCATCGGCGCAGTTGGATTTGCCGCTACCGTTCGGTCCGATGATGGCGGTGATGCCGTCATCGAACACGAACTCGGTGGCGTCGGCGAAGGTCTTGAAGCCGTAGAGCTCCAGGCGTTTGAGGCGCATCAGGTAGAATGCCTAGAACGCCTCGGGCGTGTCGTCTTCTTCGTCCGCCCACGGCTCCTCGTCCTCGGCGGCCGGCTCATTTTCGTCGTCCTCGTCCTCGTCGTCGTCGTCCAGGTCGGCCCCGAGCAGCGGCTCGCCATCGTCGTCGAACCCGTCCAGATCGGCATTGAGCCGGCGCGACGACCGCTCGCGCACGGGCGCGGTCGGCGCCACGTCGCCCACGGCGGTGCGCACCCGGCCCAGCGCCACGCGCGCGGCCTCGCGCACGTCGCCGTCCTGGTCCTTCTCCGCGATTTCGAGGGCATGGCGCGAGCGGCTGTCGCCCAGCTTGCCCAGCGCCTCAATGACCTTGGCCTTGACGGCAGCCTTCTCGTCGGCCGCGGACAGAATGAGCGGGATGACCGCTTCGGGGCTGCCCAGCTTGCCCAGCGCTTCGGCGCAGAAGGCGCGCACGCTCCATTCGCTGTCGCGCAGACCGTGCACCAACGGCTCCACGGCCGCCGGATCCTCAAGTTCCAGCAGCGCCTGGGCTGCCTGCAGCCTCACCATGGCATTGGAATCGTCGAGCATGTCCGACAGCGCCTCGACCGCCACCGGGCCGCCCAGGTCGCGCAGGGCGTTGATGGCTACCGAGCGGATGTCGCGGTGCTTTTCCTTGAGCAACGGCAGCAACGAACGCACGGCGCGCTGCACGTCGACATGGCCGACCTTGCCCAGCGCTTCCGCGGCATAGTGGCGGACCCGCGGGTCGTGGTCGTCCAGCGCCTCGACCAGCGCGTCGAACGAGCGCGCATCGCCCAGCCGGCCCAGCGCGTCGGCGGCGTGAAGCCGGCCATGGGCGCTGTCGTGGCGCAGCAGACCAATCAGCTCGGCCACCGCGTCGGGGCCGATCTTGACCAGCGCCTGCACGGCGGTGTCGCGCAGGTCGCCCGACGAGCTGGTCAGCGACATGACCAGCTTGGGGATGGCCTGGGCACTGCCGATCTCGCCCAACGCCTCGGCGGCGTAGCGGCAGAGCTCAACGTTGTCGTCGTCGAGCATGTCGATGAGCCGGGCCGTGGCGCCGGACGCCTTGATCTTGCCCAGCGCGCGCGCGGCCTGCTTGCGCACCTCGGCGTCGTCGTCGCCCAGCGCGCCGACCAGCGCATCGAGCGCCGACAGGTCGGCAATGAGCCCGAGCGTCTCGGCGGCGCGCCGGCGCATCTTGGCATCCTTGTCGACCAGCTTCTCGACCAGGGTCGGCACGGCCTTGACGCCCATGGCGGCCAGGGCCTCGACGCCCTTGCGCTGCACGTTGACGCTGGGATCAGCCAGCGTCTCGACCAGCGGGGTCAAGGCGCGCTCGGAGCCCAACTCACCCAAGGCCCGGGCAGCGCCCATGCGGACCTGGAAGGAGCCGTCCTTGAGCGCGGTGCAAAGCGGCTCGGTGACATCCTCGCCGAGGCTCATGATGGCCTCGTGCGCCTTCTCCAACTCCGCCTCGTCGCGGCTGCGGAGTTGCTCGATCAGTTCATCAATGCTCAGCTTGTTGGCTGGCTTCGCCATGGGTCGCCTCATCCTTCGGGCTCAACGGGCCCAATGCCTCACAAAGCTTGGTGCAGGCCGCCTCAACGTCGACCTTGGTGGCGGGCTTCTCGAGCGAGAGCGCGGCGCGCGCGGCGCCCAGCGCCGCCTTGGCGCCGGCCAACGGGCCGGTAGCGGCGCCCTTCTCGTCGGTGGCCGCGCCGTTGCCGCGCTCGGCCAGTTCGATGGTCAGCAGCGTGCGCTCCACGTCGTCGAGCTGGCTCAGCGCATCGCCCAAGTTGCCCACATGGGCCGAATCGAGCACCTTGCGGGCCTGCGCGGTCGCCGCGGTGGCACCATCGCGCTTGATCCCGGCCAGCGTGCCCTGCATCGTGCCGATGCGCAGGTTGGCCTCCTGCAAGGCCGCGCCACCGCCACCGCGCTGCGTGGCGAACACCACGGCCAGCACGATCACCAGCAGCACCGCCACGAGCGTCAGCAGCAGCCCCAGCCCGCCGCCCGGCGCAGCGCCATCAGCTTCGCTCGCCACCGGCGCGGCGGCCGGCTCGGCCGCGGGTTCGGGTGCGGGCGGCGGCGCGGGCGCAAGCTCCTCGAGTTCGGCCAGGAAGCCGCGGATCTGCTGGCAGGTGCGCGGTCCGATGCCGTAGTGGGCCCGGATGGCCTCGTCGGTCATGCCTCGGAAGTGCTCCAAGGGCAGCGCATCGGTGCCAAAGCGCATGGCCTGGAGTTCGCTGAGGCGGTCGACGGTGTCGTTCTGAGGGGCGCTCGCTTGGTCGGACATGACCCACTCCCTTGACCGGATTAGCCCGCAAGATGATACCACACAACGGCCCGCCCGCCAAGGCGGGATCGTGCGGCGCGGCACCGTTTGTGTGGCGCTTGGGGCCTGTTAGCGCCTCAGAACCAGCATTGCGGTCTGCCATGGCGCCAACGACAGGGCCGCGGAGCGCCCGGCGGCGGGCAGGGCCTGGCCCGACACACGGTCGACAAGCCGGCTGGCCACATCGGTCAGTCGCGCGTCCCAGGTGAGCCTGGCGCGGCACGGTGCGGCACTGGGGTTGTGCACCACCAGGTAGAGCGGGCCGCCGCGCTCGCGGCCGTAGCGTTCGCACACCAGCCCGCCGGGCGTGGCCTTGGCCAGCGTGACCGGCTCCCAGCCGGCGGCGCTCAGGTCGCGCAGCAGGGGCGCATAGCGGCGCATGAGCGGCCGGAAGGCCTCCAATCGCGCCAGGTCGGCTCCGTTGCCCGTGCCCGGCCAGACCGCATAGGGCAGATTGCGCGCGATGGCGCGCTCCTTGTCCGCCGTGCTCACCTCCGGCAGCAGATAGGCGTAGTTCATGTGGCTGAGTGGCTTGCGATAGGCCAGCGCTCGGCAGTAGGACAGGCGTTCGGCGTCGTGGAAGCTCTCCAGATCGCCACCCTCGCCCACACCGATGGCGTCGAGCAGGTGCGCATAGAAGATGTGACAGAAGGGGAACGTGTTGGCCTGCACCAGCTTGCCGCGCTGGTGCATGGCGTCGGCGATGGCGGTGTACAGCTCGTAGTGGGAGAACGCGCCGAGTTGGGCGGGCGCGCCGGTGCGGAAACTGGCGATCAGCGGTATGTCGGCCGTCGCCCAGTGCTCGGCGCGCGCATCCTCGGCGGTGTCGAACGTGCCCCAGCACAGACTGTCGAGGTAGGCGCCGTCCACGCGCGGGTCGCCCAAGGCCCGTTGACCCTCATGGTCGAACCACAGGCTGGCGCGCGACGGCCGGGGCAGCTCGGGATCGCCCGCGCAGTTGACCGCCACGCGGTCGGGCGGCGCGGCGTAGACGCTGGGTTCGCCCTCGCCGCCGATGTAGCTGTTGAGCGCGGCCTGGGCCAGCTCCGCGTCGGGCAGGCCCACGGGTTGGGTGGAGAAGGGGTAGTCGGTAAGCACCGTCACCGGCTGCGCGGCGCGCCGCAGCAAGTCGGCCAGGAGGTCGGGCAGGCGCAGCCGCCCCTGGTCGAAAGCGCCCGTGTGCTGCCAGAGCGTGCTCGGCTCGGCATACGTGAAGGACAATCCGCCGTGTACGTCGTCGAAGGCAACGCGGTCCTCGCTGAACGGCTCCTGCTCATGGAAGACCAGGCCCAGTTCCTCGGGCTGGGGCACGGCCGGGTTGACCCACAGGTGCCACAGCCCCTCGCGGTCGACGCGGCGAGCGAAGAACTGTGGGTAGAGGTCGTAGTAGCGCTGGGCAGCGGCACGGAAGCCCCAGTCGGCCTCGGGCACGCGGCTCAACACGAAGCGGAACGACGCACGCGACGGGAACCGGCGAGTCCTGGCCGACAGGCCCAGGTCGAAGCGCACCACCAGCGCCCGGCGGCGCGCGCTGTGGTCGTAGTCCGTCGAACTGAGCCGTGGCCAGTCGAGCGGACGGGCCAGCATCAGCCCCGTACGCCCCCGGGTCAGCGCGCTCCAGGGGTAGACCGACATCAGATGCCCGCCATTGGCGCCGCTCAAGCCATAGCCGAAGGCGTGCTGGTACCGACCCTCCTCGGCCACGGCGCGGGCGTGGTTCAGGTCATCGCCCCACTGCCAGCCGGCAGCGTCGATGGGCAGCACCCAGGACACCACCACGGCCCGGTCGACGCCGCGCGTGTCGGCCAGCTCACCGGTGACCACCAGCCGGTCGTCGCCGCCCTCGAGGCTGCCGCGCAGGGTCAGGCCCAGCGCCTCACAAGCCAGGTCGAGCACGGGCGACGGCGCCCTGTCGCCACGGCTGGCAAAGCGCTCGTAGCGCGGCGCCTCGGTGATGTCCCAGGCGTAGAAGCCGCCCGGTTCAGCGGCCAGCCGCGGCAGGGCCTGGCCGTCAAGCCGCACCGCGCGCGCCGCGCCGTCGGCGTCCAGATCGAGCGCCAGCCCATCGCGCGTGGTCACGACGCAGGTCGCCCGGGCGGCCGTTGGCGCCGCCTCGCGCGCGGATTCCAGGGCGCGGTCCACCCCGGCGGTGCCGCGCGTGGCGGCACCCGCGGGCAGCGCGAGGTCAATCTCATCGAACTGCGCGCCGCGCAGCGTGTCGCCGGAATCGGCACGGAAGGACAGGTGCCCGGCGCTGCCCAGATCGTGGGCCAGCCAGTCGCTGGCCGCCACGGGTGTGCCATTCTCGGCGGTCAGGGCCAGTCGCACCCGCTCGGGCTCGTCGCTGACCACGACGTGGTACCAGGTGTCGGGCCGCAGCCCCTCGGCCGACCAGCGCGTGGCCCAACTGCCGGCCACGGTGGTCCACACGGCCAGAGCGTTCCGGTCGAACTCGAACCACCAGGCCGTGCCCTCGGCCCGGGCGTGGGACACGACCAGGCGGTAGCCCCCGGCCTCCTCGGCTGGCTGGCGGAAGTCGAACGCCAGCCGGTAGGGCTGGCTGAGCGCCTGACGCAACTCGAGGCCGGCGTTGCCCGGTTGGGCCCGCGCATGGATGGCCCGACCGGCCCCACGTGGCTCGAAGATCGGTGCGGCGCCGCCCACGGGGAGCGTCGACCAGACAGAAGTATCGAGCCCTCCGGCATCGAATGTCTCGTGCAGGGCAGTGCGCCAGTCTGGTGTCTGGGCTGACGCGGGCCACAGCACCAGGGCAAGAGCGAGGGCGGTGAACAGTCGGCGACACATGGCGGCACCCCTGGGGAACACGTCGTTCGGCTGAGGCTAGCACCAGAGCGAGTGCGCGGCAACAGGCCTCTTGGATGGGTCAGACTGCAGGAGGAATGGCCGATTTGCGGTGTTAGCCGCCACTCTTGCGAATTGCGACGGTCATACACCTATGGTATAGTGACCGGCGTCCTTGTGCAGGGGTAGCAGGTCGTCTAGAAGAGGGAGCCAGGACGGTGCGGCAACACATTTCGCGGACCCGAGCCATTCGAAGCTGGGCCGTTCTCCTCGTGACACTCCTCACAGCGCCGAGTTGGGCAGCGGTCGCGCTGGCCGACGCCAAGGCGTTGCCAACGGGCGGGGCGGCCGGTCGGCCCGCGATCTCGCCTGATGGCACGCTGGTCGCGTTCGTCTCCGACCGTGAGGGCGCCGACAACCTGTACGTCGTGCCCTTGGCCGGCGGCACGCCCAAGGCGTTGACCCGCGAAACGCGCGCTGGCGTCCGCATGGACACGCCGCGCTGGTCGCCCGACGGCGCGTTCCTGGTCTACTCGTCGAACAAGGGTGCCGAAGGCGGGCTCGACCTGTGGACCATCGGCGCCGACGGCCAGCGCGACGAAGCGCTGACCAAGGACGCCGCCGTGGACTGGATGCCCTCGTGGTCGCCGGACGGCAAGACCATCGCCTTCGTTTCCGACCGCGACGGCAACGACGGCCTGTGGCTGATCGGTACCGACGGCAGCGGCCTGCGCAAGATCGCCGAAATGGCCTATGAGCCGGCCTACAGCCCCGACGGCAAGAGCATCGCCGCCTATCAGGTGCGTGCCGGCGGCGATGGCCTGTACCTCTTTGACGCGGCCGGCACGGCGCAGCCCCGGCTGCTGCTGGGCGGCGGACGCATGCCCGCCTGGAGCCCCGACGGGCGCAGCGTGGTGGCGGTCAAGACCGACGACGGCGGCACCCGCCTGTGGCAGGTGGACGTGGTCAAGGGCAGCGCCGAGCCGCTGAGCGACGCCGCGCCGTCGCTGGCCTGGCCGGTGTGGGGCAAGGGCGGCGTGCTGGTCTATGAGGCCAAGCCGAGCACCCAGCGCCAACTGTTCCTGCTCACCCCGCCCGAAGTGCGCGCGGTGACCAACATCGTCGAGCCGCTGGCCGGCGCCACGGTGCGCGGCGGTGTGACGGTGCGAGTACGCGTCGGCGCCGAAGGTGGCCGCATTGCCACTTGGGCACTCGAGTTTGGCAAGGGCGCCAACCCCGATACGTGGAGCCCCCTGGCCGACGGCACCGGCGCCGTGGACGGCCCGGCCGCCACATGGAACACCAGTGGCCTCGAAGGCGCCTACACGCTGCGCCTGACCACGGTGACCGAGGGCGGCGAAACGGCGGTCAGCGTCGTGCCTGTCACGGTCTACGGCCAGTACGGCGTGCTCTGGCAGAACCACAGCATCGCCCAGGCCATGACCGTCGGTCAGACGATCGACGCCGAGGTGACACTGCGTAACAACGGCACCATGACCTGGCGCAATGACGGCGCCTTCGCCGTGGCCGGCGGCTACCAGTGGCTGGACGCCGGCGGTGTGCCGGTCTCGGGCGAGGCCCCGCTGGCGGCGCTGCCGCAGGCCGTGCCGGCGGGCGAGCAGGCCAGCCTGCGCGTCAAGATCACCGCGCCGACCTCGCCGGGCCGCTACACGCTGCGCTTCGACCTGCGCCAGGGCGGCCAGGTCTGGTTCCATGAGCAGGGCGCTCGCCCGCTCGACGTGCCGGTGGCGGTGACGCTGTCACACGCGGCTGAAATTGACGTGCCGGCGGTGCCGGCGGTGATGGTGCCCGGCCAGATCTACTCGGTCGAGGCCCGCGTCACCAATCGTGGCACCGAGCCCTGGCCGGCGGCGGCCAACGGCGCGGCCGTGGCGGCCGACACGGTGGTGCTGGCCACGCGCTGGCGCGACATCGATGGTGGCCTGGTGGACTCCCCGCCGGCGGTGACGCCGTTGCTCAAGGCGCTGCCCGCGGGCGAATCCGCGGTGGTCCTGGCCCAGGTGCAGGCGCCGTCGACCAACGGCCGCTACCTGATGAGCTTCGAAGTGCGCGACCAACTCGGCTCGTTCGGGCCGCAGAGCGCCATCTCGCCGCAAGTGGCGGTGTCGGTCTCGTCGCCCTACAGCGCGATGTTCGGTGATCACACCACGCCGGGCCGCATGTTCCCCGGTGAGCTGGTGCCCGTGACCGTGCAGTTGCGCAATACCGGCGCGCTGCGCTGGCGGGCTGACGGCGCCACCGCGGTGCGGCTGGTGACACGCTGGGTGGACGAGAAGGGCCGGCCCGCCTCGGCGAGCAACCTGCCCACGCCGCTGCCCTACGATGTGCCCGCCGGCCAGACAGCTTCGGTCTCGGCGCGCTTGCAGAGCCCGTCCGAGCCCGGCGAGTACGTGCTCGTGTGGGATCTGGAGCAGGCTGGTGGCCGGCGCTTTGGCGAGATGGGCAACACGGCGCTCAAGGTGCCGGTGATGGTCGGCGCGCCGACCCACGGCGTGCGCTGGGAGCAAGGCAACCATCCCACCAGCCTGGTGGTCGGCTCGGTCTACACGGCCAACATCCGGCTCACCAACACGGGCTCCATGACCTGGCCCGCCGAAGGCGCCGAGCGCGTCCGCCTGGGCTATCGCTGGGTGGCGCCCAACGGGATGGAGGTGGCCAGTCAGCCGCTGTTCACCGACCTGGAGAAGGCGGTCGATGGTGGCCAGACCGTGACGCTGACAGCGCGCCTCAAGGCGCCTGAGCGGCCCGGCAGCTACCTGATCAAGTGGGACCTGTACCAGATGGGCTACGACTACTTCTCGGCGCGCGGCGCGGCCACCATGGACGTGCCGGTGTCGGTGGATGTGGTCTACGGCTGCCACTGGCTGAGCAACGACACGCCCTCCAAGGTGGCTGCCAACCAGCGCTACCGGGTCAACCTGCGGCTGCAGAACACGGGCACCATCCCGTGGGAAGCCGGCGGCGCGGTGCCCGTGCAGGTGGTCTATCGCTGGGTCAACGCGGCCGGTACCACGGTCGCCGTGACCGACGCGGCGGTGGCCAAGCTGCCGGCGTTGGTGCAGCCCGGTGAGAGCGTGGACGTCAGCGCCTTCCTGGTGGCGCCCAAGGAGCGCGGCCGGTTCGACCTCGAGTGGGACCTGCAGTTCGCCGGGACGCTGCTGTTCAGCGACAAGGGCGTGGCGGCGCTGCGGGTGCCGGTCACGGTCGAATGACGGAACGCAGACCACGGCTGGCGGTGGCCATCGGCCTGATGGCGCTGGGGCTGTGTCTGCTGACCACACGCGGATCGTTAGGTGGTGGCCAGGACGAGGAGCTTCCTTTCCTGGTCACCCAGTCCCTCTGGCGCACCCACCACCTCGCCCTGGATGAGCCGACCATGGCCTACGTGCGTACGCACGTCAGCCAGTGGACCGACGCCGTGCGCGAGGGCCGCGACGGCCGCTACTGGTCCGTCTTCGGACCCGCCCAATCGCTGGCCGCATTGCCGCTCTACACCCTGGCCAGCGTGGTCACCGCCGGCCAACCCGAGACCGTTGCCAGGGCCACGCTGGTGCGCTGGTGTTGTGCGCTTAACCCCCTGCTGACCGGCCTGACGGCCGCGCTGCTGGCCTGGTGGCTGATGCTGCTGGCACCCGAGCGGCCGCGGCGCGCCGCCCTGGCAGGGCTGCTGGCCGTGTTGGCTACCCCGCTCTGGCCCTATGCCAAGACGTTCATGGCCGAGCCGCTGAGCGCGCTCTGCTTCCTGGCCGCGGCCTTCGCTGCCGGACGCGCCGGGCACGGCCGGCGCGTCCTGTGCTGGGCCTGGTGCGGCGGCCTGGCCCTGGCGCTGGCCATGCTCAATCGCCCGCACAACCTGATCCTGTGGCCGGCACTGGGCCTGCTGGCGGGTTGGCCACGCGACCCGCGCCGGCATCTGGCCTTCGGCGCCGCGCCGGCGGCGACCGCGCTGTGGTGGCTGTGGTTCAACACCCAGCGCTTTGGCCGCCCGCTGGACTTCGGCTACCTGGCGGCGATCCAAGGCGACTTCTCGCTGTCCTTCCTGCCGGTCGGCGTGGTCGGTCAAATGCTGTCGCCGGGCCGCGGGCTCCTGTGGTATGCGCCGTTGGCGGTGCTGGTGGCGTGGGCCTGGCCGCGACGGTGCAGTCCCCCCTGTCGTCCCCCCGCCATCGGGCGGACGGACACCAAGGCTCCCTCCCCGCTCGCGGGGAGGGTTGGGGTGGGGGCCGCCGCAGACCACCCCACGTCCCTGCTGCTTCTCGCCGCCTGCCTGACGCCGCTGCTGTTCTACGGCGCGCGCAGCAACTGGTGGGGCAGTTGGTGCTGGGGACCCCGCTATCTGGTGCCCATCCTGCCTCTGCTGGCGGTGCTGGCAGCCCGGGGCGCCGAGCGCGCGCCGCGCTGGCTGGTGAGGGTGGTCGTGGCCTGGGGAGTGGCGGCGGCGCTGGCCGGGCTGGTCACTTACAACGGGCTCTACCAGGACTTCGTCTGGCAGCGCGACGGGTCGTTTGCGCGACTGCTGTGGCGTCCGCTGGACTCGCCGCTGGTGGGCCACTGGCTGATGCTCGGGCGCGCGCCGGTGGACCTGATGTGCTGGCAACTACTGCGAGTCGATCCGGTGTTGGGCGCGGCCCATGGTATCCTGCGTGCGGCGCCGGCCATGGCGGGGTGGTGGCTGTGGCGGAGGCGCGACGAGGTGACCGGCAACTGATGGGCAGCAACTTCGGATCGGCGATGGGGCGTCGCATCGCGCCGCTGCTGGCGGTCTTGGCGTTGTGGCTGCTGGGCACGGCCACGCTGGTCGCCTGGCTGAAGGCCGACAACTTCCCGCCGGCATGGGACGTGGCCTGGCACACGAGCTGGAGCCTCACCTACCGTGCCGCCTTCGACCACCAGAGCCTGTTCGGCAAGCTGTCCACGCTGGCCTCGGCCTCGCACTACTACCCGCCGTTGGTCCATGCCTGCGGCGCCTGGCTGCTGGGGCTGTTCGGCACGCTGTCGCCCAACTGGCCGGGCCTGAGCACGGCCGACGTTGTGGTGCTCACCAACATCGGCTTCATGGGCCTGATGCTGTTCGGCACCTATGCCGCCGCGAATCGGCTGTACGGCGCGCGCGCCGGTGTGGTCGCGGCATTCCTGGTGCTCACCTACCCCATTCTCGCCGGCCAGTCGCGGCTGTTCCTGCTGGACTATCCGCTTACCGGCCTGGCCGCCGTGGTCATGGCGTTGCTGTTGGCCAGCCGTGGGCTGACCCATCGTGGCTGGGTCTGGCCACTGGGCCTGGCGCTCGGGCTGGCCGTGCTGTGCAAGTGGTCGTTCGCCTTCCTGGTCTTCTGGCCTTTGGCCGTGGCGCTGGGCCAAGGCTGGCTCCGCCTGCGCTCGGGCGACGACGCCGAGCTGACTCCGACGCGGCTGATCTTCAACGTCGGTGCCGTGCTGGCCGCGGCGCTGGTGGTGGCCGGGCCGTGGTACCTGAGCCATCTGGGCGCGACGCTACACGAGCTGGGCCAGAGCGACCAGACCTGGCGAATCGACGGTGATCCGCTGTGGTGCTCGCCGGCCGGCCTGACCTACTATGCGCGTTGCCTGCTGTCGCAACAGATCTTCCTGCCGCTGGCGCTGCTGGGTCTGGCCGGCACGGTGCGCGCCTGCCGGCGCTGGCATCGGCATGCGGGCACCGACCAGTTGTTGGCCTGGGTGGTGCTGGGCATGGTCATGCTGACGCCGGTGGCCAACAAGGACCCGCGCTTCTCCATGCCGCTGCTGCCGGCGCTGGCCGTGCTTACCGCCAGCCTGCTGGCCAGCGACGACGGACGCTGGCGGCCTTGGCAAGGTATCGTGGCCGCCGGCATCGTGCTGCTCGGGCTGCTACAATGGCAGGGCGTGGCCACGGGCATACCCGGTTTGCCGGCTCGCGTCGGCCCAGCCTGGGCGCCGTTCTATGCCCAAGAGCCCCACTTGGCGCGGCATCCGTCGCACGGCGAATGGCCGCATGAGGCGCTGGCGCGCGACATCGCGCGGGTCACGCCAGCCGGTGGGCGAGTGGGCGTCGTGCCCAACGCGCCGCTGGTCAGTGAACTGAGCGTGCGCTATTGGGTGCAGCGCCAGATGATGCCCTATCTGATGGACCGCGACCGCAGCCTGACCGTGGAGAAGGCCAGCCACCAGGGCCAGGCCGCCACGGTGGCCAGCCTGGTGGCCGACCGGTACGACAGCCTGCTGCTGCTCACCGGCCGGCAGGGAGTTCATGCCGAGGTGGCCGAGGCGACCATGGCCAACCTGCGGCGAGACTGGAACCTGTTCGCCAAGAAGTACGCTTTGGTCAGCGAGTACAAGCTGCCCGAGGGTGAGACCATCAGCCTCTACGAGCTCCGCCTGACCGACGACAAGGACTGACCTGCCGATGCCCGAGCCCGAACTGCCCAGCACTCGCACACGCCGGCTGATGACCAACTCAGCCAAGGTTCTGGCCTCCCAGATCCTGGTGCGCGTGCTGTCGGTGGTGGCGCTGGTCTTGGTCGCCAACCGCGTCGAGGCCAAGACCTACGGCTTGTACAACAGCGCGCTCATCCTGGCCGGCAACTGGTCGGTCATGGCGCAGTTCGGCCTGCGCGTGCCGCTGCTGCGTGCCATGGCCCACCAGCCCGAGCGCTCCCGCGATATCCTGGCCCAGGTGCTGCTGCTGCGCGTGCTGTTTGGTCTGCTGACCGTCGGCCTGGCCGGCGCGTACGGGCTGCTCGAGTTCCACGGCGGGCGCGAACGCAGCATCTATGGCCTGCTGCTGCTGGCCAGCATCGCCAGCAGCCTGTCACTGACCTACGAGGAAGCGTTGCAGAGCCGCGACAGCTTCGGCCGCGCGGCGTGGGTGACGCTGCTCAACGGTCTGGCCGTCAATGCCGGCATGATCATCGGCGCGCTGCTGGGCCGGCCCATCGCCTGGGCCGTGGGCAGCCAGCTGGCCGGCTCGGTGCTGTCGTTCGTCATGCTGGCGCGCTACTGCGCTCGCGAGTTCGAGGCTCGCCCGCTGCGGCTGTTCTGGGACCGCGCCATGGCCAGCGACCTGCTGCGGCTGGCCGCGGGAGCCGCCGTCACCATGTTCATCGGCGTGTGGTATGGCCGGGCCGACCTGCTCATGGCCCGCGCCTTCCTGACCGACACGCAGGTCGGGCAGTACAGCGTGCCGTTGCGCGCGCTGGACATGGCGCTGGCGGCGACCATGGCCTGCGCGGTCACCGCGCAGCCGTTGCTGTCGCGTTCGGCGGCGGCCGGCGACGGCTCGCACTACCGCCAGGCGGCGACGCTGTTGCGCGTCGGGGCGCTCATCTTCGTGCCCGCCTGCATCGTCGTGGGCGACCTGGCGTTTGTGCTGCTCAAGGTCTTCCGCCCCGAGTACCGGCAGGGCGCCGAGGCGCTGGGCGTGCTGTTCTGGGTCACGCTATGGACCTACTACGGCGCCATCATCCACCACCTGCTGTTCCTGGCCAACCGCGGCTGGTCGGTGGCCGCCTGCCTGCTGTGCGGACTGCTCACCTCGCTGGCCGTGGGCCTCTATGCCGTGCCGCGCTGGGGCATTACCGGCGCCGCCGCGGCGCGGCTGTCGGGCGAGATGGTCGTCTGCGCCGCCTCGGTCATCGCGCTGCGCCAACTGACGCGCATGGGCTGGACCACCATCGTGCTCAAGCCCGCGGGCATGGGCCTGGCCATGGCCGCCGTGTGGATGCTGTGGCCCTATGGCCCGTGGTACTGGCGCTCACCGGCCAGTCTGGCCGTCTATGCGGTGCTGGCCTTCCTGGTGCAGCCGCTCTCGCGCGACGAGTGGCTGGCGATTCGCGGCGCGCTGAGCCGGCGTTCCGTGGTATCCTGACCGCTGTCGAGGGGCCGTCACGGTGTCTCCAACTGCCAGCCTGGGCGTGTCCATCTGCATCGTGGCCTACAACTCCCTGGACAAGCTGCGCGCCTGCCTCGACAGCATCCTCGCCCAGTCCACGCCGCGCGCCGTCGAGACCATTCTGGTCGACAATGCCTCCGCCGAACCGGTGGCTGCCGCCGTGGCCGCCGAGTATCCGTGGGTCCGGTTGACCGCCAACACCGACAACCTTGGCTTTGCCGGCGGCACCAATCTGGCGGTGAGCAAGGCGTCCCACGCCTTGCGACTGCTACTCAACCCCGACACCGTGCTGCCCGAGCCGGACACGCTGGAGCGCTACTGCGCGGCGTTCGAGGCCGAGCCGGGGCTCGGCGCGCTGGGCTGCCACCTGCAGTATCCCGACGGCACCACGCAGGCCATCGTCGGCTATCGGCCGACGGCCGGCTGGATGATCCGCGATCTGCTGCACTGCGCGCCGCGCCGACCGGCCCTGCCCGCCGGCGACGGCGTGCTGCCCACCGAGTTCATCAGCGGTGCGGCGCTGCTCACCTCGGCGGCCACCTGGCAGGCGGTTGGCCCGCTCGATGAGGGCTACTTCATGTACTTCGAGGATGTCGACTGGTGCCGCCGCGCCGAGCGGCTGGGCTATCGGCTGGCGGCGGCGCCGGGCATCGTCATCGTCCACCATGAGGGCGCCAGCTACGGCGGCCGCGAATTCATCCGGCGCGAGCATTTCTGGCGGGCCCTGGTGCGCTACCTGCGGCGGCACGACGGCGCTGCCGCGGCCGGGGCGCTGCGCGTGGTGCTGGCCCTGGGCGCGCTGGTCAAGCTGCCCCTGACCGCATTGGGGGATCGCTCGCCCCAGCGCGCGGCCCGGCTCGGCCTGCTCCGCGCACAACTGCGCCTGGGACTGTGGGGTCCGTGATGCCAACGCTCTCCGCCGTGCTCATCGTCCGCAACGAAGAGGCCGTGCTGCCGCGCTGCCTGGCCAGCCTGGCCGGCTGGGTCGACGAGATCGTCGTGGTCGACGACCACAGCACCGACGCCAGCGCCGAGTTGGCCCGCGCCGCCGGCGCCAAGGTGGTGCAGCGACGGCTCGACCGGTTCGACGTGCAGCGCAACTTCGGCGTGGCGCAGTCGACCGGCGAGTGGATCCTCAGCATCGACGCCGACGAGGTGGTCACACCGGCCCTGGCGCGCGAGATCCGCGAGGTCATCGCCGCGGCCGACGCGGCGGACATCTACGGGGTGCCCTTCCTGCACCGCATGTTCGGCCGCTGGCCGCGCCATGGCGGTTGGCAGGAGCCGCTGCGACGGCTCTACCGGCGTGAGGTGCGCTGGGCGGGCGCGGTGCATGAGCGCGTGGCCCAGGGCTGGCGCGAGGGTGTGCTGACCAGCCCCATCCTGCACTGGTCGCACCAGGACATCGGCGAGTTCCTGGCCAAGCTCAACCGCTACACCGACGACGAGGCGCGTGCCCGCGCCGCCGAAGGGGCACGCTACTCGGGCGCCAAGCTGCTGCTCTCGCCGCTGCGCGACTTTTGGCGGCGCTACGTGCGGCTTGGCGGCTATCGCGACGGCGCGGTCGGCCTGGTGTTGGCCGGGCTCATGGCCTGCTATGTCTTCGTCGTGCGCGCCAAGACCTGGGAACAGCTCAATCCCGCTGATGACCCGGCCCCGACCGACTGGGAGTCGCCGGCATGAGCGTGGACGTCTCGGTCATCATCGTCAACTGGAACACGCGCGAACTGACCCTTGAGGCGGTGGACAGCGTGCTGGGCCAGCAGTTCGACGGCACCGTCGAGGTGATCGTGGTCGACAACGGCTCGGCGGATGGCACCGTGGAGGCGCTGGCCGGCCGACCCGGGGTGCGCACGATCGCCAGCCCTATCAACTCCGGCTATGCCGGCGGCAACAATCTGGGCCTCGCGCGCGCGCGCGGCGAGTACACGCTGCTGCTCAACAGCGATGCCGTGCTGACGCCGGGCGCCCTGCAGGCCCTGGTGGACGATGCGCGGGCGCACCCCGAGGCCGGTGCGATCGGGCCGCGAGTGGTCTATCCCGACGGGCGGGTGCAGTACACTTGGGACTACCTGCCGTCGCTGGGCGCCGAGCTGTGGCTGGTGCTGGTCGGGCGGCGGCGCATCGGCTCGCCTGCCTGGCAGGCGGAAGTGCTGAGTTGGCGCGAGTCGCGGCCGGTACGCGCCATCTCGCTGGCCTGCCTGATGGTGCCGAGCCGGGTCTGGCGACGCATCGGGCTGCTGGCGACCGAGCCGTTCCTCTACTTCGAGGAGGCCGACCTGACGGTCCGGCTCATCGCCGCGGGCTACGGCATGAGGCTGGTGCCCGAGTCCAAGGTGATTCATCGTGAAGCCCAAAGCACGGGTCAAGTGCCACACCGCCGACGTGTGGCACACTATCGGAGCCGGCTCTGGTACTACGAGACGCACCGCGGTCGACTGGCCGCGGGTCTGATACGGTTTCTGTCGCGCGCGCGCGCCTGTCTGGGCCTGGCCCTGGGCGGCGCCGAGGCCAAGGAGTCGCTCTGGCGCCCCATCTTGGCCCAGGCCAGACGACCCGCCGAGGCGCGTCGCGGCCCGACGGTGTGAGAAGAACGGAAGGAGACGCCCATGCGGGCATTGGTGACGGGTGGCGCGGGGTTCATTGGTTCGCACATCTGCGAGCAGCTGATCGCGCGCGGTGACGAGGTCCATATCCTTGACGATCTGAGCAACGGCAAACTGGCCAATGTGGCGCCCGGCGCGACGCTGCACGAAGGCAGCCTGTGCGATGCGGAGTTCACGGCGGCAACCGTGGCCGCGGTCAAGCCCGACGTGATCTTCCACCTGGCCGCGCAGGTCAGCGTGATCGACTCGCTCAAGGACATGCACAACGACCTGCAGCGCAACGTGGGCGGCGCGATCAATCTGATCCTCGCCTGCCGCGCCAACGGCCAGCCCAAGATCGTCTACAGCAGCACCGGCGGCGCCATCTACGGCGACCCGAAGGTGGAAGACCTGCCCGTGGACGAGACCTATCCGGCGCTGCCTCTCTCGCCCTACGGCCTGACCAAGCACACCGTTGAGCGCTACCTGGGCCTGGAGGCCCTGGTCCACGGCCAGCCATACACGGTGGTGCGCTTTGCCAACGTCTACGGCCCGCGCCAGGACCCGCACGGCGAGGCCGGCGTGGTGGCCATCTTCACCCGCCGCATCCTCGACGGCGGCGGGTGCACCGTGTTTGGTGACGGCGAACAGACCCGCGACTTCGTCTACGTGGGCGACGTGGCCCGCGCCTGCATCGCGGCCGCCGACGCGCCCGACGGCGAGATCTTCAACGTCGGCACCGGGCAGGAGACCACCGTCAATCAGGTCGTCGCCGCCCTGCGCGCCGCCTGGGACGGCGAGATGAACGTGCAGAACGCGCCGGCCCGGCCGGGCGAAGTGCAGCGCATCTCGCTCGACATCACCAAGGCCGAAAAGGTCATGGGCTGGAAGCCGCAGGTCGGCTTCGTCGAGGGCATCCAGATGACAGTGGACTCTTTCCGCTGAATCTGGTCACAATAGGTGAGGCGTTGCGGAGACGAGGTGCGCCGGCTTGAGGCCGGGATCGTGTGGGCCGGTCCAGGCCGGCGCACCTCGTCTCCGCGGGCTCGCTCCCGTGAGGTCCATGAACATCCTCATCGTCAAGCTCGGCGCCATCAGCGACGTGATGTTTGCCACGCCGCTGGTGGAGGCCGTCAAGACGCTGGTGGATGACCCCGTCATCGACTGGCTGGTGGGCAGCCATGCCGAGCCCATCCTGCGCGGGTACCCTGGCCTGCGCAAGCGCATCGTCTACGACCGGCTGCTGAGCGGCGGGCTGTATGGCTGGGCCATGTCGCTGGGCCGGCTCATCCGCCTGTGGCGCTCCAACTACGAACTGGTCTTCCTGCTCGAACGCGGACCCGCCGCCCAGGTCATGGCCGGCCTCACGGAGTCGCCGGTGCGCGTCGGCTTCGAGGGACACCTGGCACGCATGTGCCTGACCCATACCATCCCGTTCGGCACGGGCATCCACGAGACCGAGCGCTACCTCAACCTGCTGCGCGGCCTGGGCTACGAGGTGGCCAGCCCGCCCATGCACCTCGGCCTGACCGAAGAGGCGCAGGTCGTGGTCGAGTTGCTGCTCGACGAGGAAGAGGTGGAGCCGCCGTACATCGCCGTGGTGCCTGGCGGCGGGCGCAATCCGTTCACCACGACGCTGATCAAGCGCTGGATGCCTGAGTCGTATGCCGCCGTGGCGCACGGCCTGGCCGAGCGCGGCACGGTCATCGTGGTCGGCTCGCCCGACGAAGCCGAGGCGTGTGAACTGGTAGCCAAGGCCGCCGGCCCGCGCGCGGTGAACACCTGTGGCCGGCTCAACCAGCCGCAGATGGCCGCCATGCTGGCGCGCTGCGCGGTGGTGGTCACCAACGACAGCGGACCCCTGCACATCGCCGCGGCCGTGCACACGCCGACCGTCTCCATCTTCGGACCCACCGACCCGCGACTGCGGGCGCCGCTGGGCGATATGCACCGCTACCTGTGGCGCCCGCCGCCCTGCGGGCCGTGCGCGCTGCCCGAGCAGGTCGGGCGTCGGCACAACTGGGACTGCACGCGTCGCGGCGACGAACTGGCCTGCCTGCGCGCGGTCACGCCCGAGTTGGTGTTGCAGGCCGTGGACGAGACTCTGGCGGGTATCCCCTGGCCCGGCCATGAACCCTTCTGGCGAGACTGATCGATGCGTGTCGTACTGCCGGCCTGGCGTCTGCTCTCCCCGCGCGGTGGCGTGGGCAAGAACCTCTGGTACCTGCTGCGCGAGTTTGCGCTGCAGGCGCCAGACGATGAGTTCATCGTGCTGCACGACGGCCCGCAGGCCGACCTGCCCCAGGCGCCCAACCTCAGCGCGGCGCAGTTGCGCGCGCCGCTGCTGGAGAACAACCTCACCTGGAACGAGTGCGCCCTGCCGTGGGCCCTGCGCCGCTACCGGCCCGACCTGGTCCACAACATCTCCTACACGCTGCCTTGCGCCGTGCGCGGCCCGAGCGTGGTCACCGTCCACGACGTCTCCTACGCGCGGCATCCCGAGTGGTTCCCCGCCAAGGCCGGCGCCTACCTGCGCTGGGGCACCGCCCAGGCCGCCCGGCGCGCGCGCCTCATCATCACCGACTCGGAGTTCAGCGCGGGTGAGATCGCCCAGGTCTACCATGTGCCGCGCGAGCGCATCGAAGTCGTGCCGCTGGCCACCGACGCCATCTTCGCGCCGCGGAGCGACCTGACCGGCGTGCGCCGCCGCTATGGGCTGCCCGCGCGGTACGTGCTGTATGTCGGCGGCATCCACACCCGCCGGCGACTGCCGCTGCTGCTGCGGGCCTGCGCCCAGGTGCTGCCGACGCGCGACGCACACCTGGTGGTGGTGGGCCCCTCCAGCGGCGACGGCTTCGACGCACGGGCCGAGGCCGACCGGCTGGGTCTGGCCGAGCGTGTCACGCTGCTGGGGTTTGTGCCCGAGGAGGACCTGCCGGGCCTCTACGGCGCCGCCGCCGCGTTCGCGTGGCCGGCAGTCTATGAGGGCTTCGGCCTGCCACCGCTGGAGGCACTGGCGTGCGGCACGCCGACGGTAGTGGCCAATGCCGGCTCCCTGCCCGAAGTGGTGGGCGACGCCGCGCTGCTGGCCGAGCCGGACAACGCCGACGCGCTGGCCGATGCCCTGGCCCGGCTGCTGGACGACCGTGACCTGGCCGCCCGGCTGGCCGCCGCCGGGCCCGAGCGCGCCGCTCGCTACTCCTGGGCCGAGACGGCGCGGCGCACGCTGGCCGTCTACCGCCGCTGTCTCGCGGCCGGAGTCTGAGGCACAATCACCATGGGCGACCAAAGGTCGCCGCCGAGGAGCCCGCCATGGATCCGCGCGAAGCAAGGCGTGTTGAGGCTCTGACCCAGCGGCTGTGTGCCATGACGCGCTGTGCGCCGAACCTGGTGCATGTGGTGCGCTCGCCGTTGCGTATCTGCCCGTTGGGCGCCCATGTCGATCATCAACTCGGCCGCGTCACCGGCTTCGCGCTTGACCAGGCCCTGCTGCTGGCCTACGTGCCCGACCCCGGCGGCCGCGTGCGGCTGGCCAGCGACGACTTCCCCGGCGAGGTCAGCTTCGACCTGGAGGCCATCGAGCCAGCGCAACCTGGCGACTGGGGCAACTATCCGCGCGGCGCGGCGCAGGTCTTGCGCGAGACCTTCGGCATCACCCGCGGCTTGACCGGCGTGCTGGGCGGACCCATGCCCATCGGTGGGCTCAGTTCCTCGGCGGCGGTCGACGTGGCCTATCTGCTAGCGCTGCAACAGGCCAACGGCCTCAGTGTGGAGCCGGCCGACAACGTGCGCCTGGCCCAGCGCATCGAGAACGACTACATCGGCCTGCACAACGGCGTGCTCGACCAGTCGATGATCCTGCTGAGCCGGCGCGGCGCGCTGACCTGTCTGGACTGCCTCGATGGCGGGGTGACGCATATCCCAAACCCGATGGGTCGCCGGTTCGACCTGCTGGTGGTGTTCAGCGGCATCAGCCGCTCGCTGGTGGGCACCGACTACAACCGCCGCGTAGCCGAATGCGGCGAGGCGGCGCGCCTGCTGCTGGCCCGCGCCGGCCTGCCCGCGGACGATGCCTCGCGCCTGCGCCATGTGCCGCGCGAAGCGGCCGAGGTGGACGCGTTGCCCGAGCCCTTGGCCCGGCGCGCCCGGCACTTCTTTGGCGAGATGGACCGTGTGGAGGCCGGCGCGCAGGCCTGGGCCGCGGGCGACCTGGAGTCCTTCGGCCGGCTCATGCGCGAATCGGGCGAGAGTTCCATCGCCAACTACGAGTGCGGAAGCCCGCATCTGGTGACGCTCCATGCTACACTGAACGCCATTCCGGGTGTCTGGGGCGCACGCTTCTGCGGTGCAGGGTTCGGCGGCTCGGCCGTGGCCCTGGCGCATCCCGACGCGCGCGAGCGCATCGTCGCCGTGGTCAACCGGACCTATCCCAAGGAGCATCCCGACGTGAAGTCCAGCTTCAGCCTGCACTTTGTGGCCACCACCGATGCAGCCGAGGTGCTGCGATGAAGGTCGGCCAGAACTTCCAAGCCGTCATTCTGGCCGCCGGGGCGGGCAAACGTCTCCGCCCACTCAGCCTGACCCGCAGCAAGGCGCTGGCCCCACTGTGTGGCAAGCCGATGGTGCAGTGGGTGCTGGAAAGCCTGCTCGACGCCGGCATCGAAGACGTGGTGGTGGTCGTCGCCGCGCTGGACGACGACGTCGCCTGCTGGTTCCGCGACTGGCCCGGCCCCGGCCACATCGAGCTGGTCGTGCAGCCCGAGAAGAAGGGCATGGCCAACGCCCTGGCCTGTGCCGCGCCGAAGCTGCACAAGCGTTTCATCATGCACGCCTGCGACACCATCATCGAGCCGTCCACGGTCGAGATGCTGCTGACCTCGCACCTCGACCGCGGCGCCGCCTGCACGCTGTCGCTGGAGAAAGTGCACACCCCCGAGCAGATCCGCCGCACCGGCATCGTCGCCTTCGAAGGCGAGCGCATCACCTGGATCATCGAGAAGCCCGAGCCCGAGGAGGCGCCCAGCGATACCTCGGCCATCCCGGTCTACCTGTTCGATCCCCAGGTGCTCGACTACCTGCCCGAGGTGCAGCCCTCCAAACGCGGCGAATACGAGATCCAGGACGCCATCAAGCTGGTCATCACCCGCGATCGTGAGGTCTATGGCCGCATGGTGCCCAACCGCTGGCAGATCACCACCTGCGACGACCTGCTCGCGCTCAACTGCGACTGGCTGGCGCGCGGCTTCACCCGCACCCACGACCAGGCCACCTGCATCGGTCCCGTGCACATCGGCGACGGCGTGACCTTCGGCCCCGGCTGCACCATCGGCCCCAACGCCGTCATCGAAGCCGGCGCGGTGCTGGGCGCCGGCGTCACCGTGCGCCACGCCATCCTCCTGCGCGATGCCAGCGTGCCCGACGGCGCGCTGGTCGAGAACACCGTGCTGGCCGCCGAACCGGCGTAGCGGAGCGGGATGACGCTTCCACTCCCGACCAGCATCGCCAATGCCGGACCGCCACGCGCCAGCGTGGCATCGGCCAGAGGCGAAGCCGGCGGCCGACCGGATGGCGTCGCCGTTGGGAAGGTCGGGTCTTCGACCCGATGCCACGCTGGCGCGTGGCGGTCCGGCACGGGCAGCGCTGACCCCGACTGGAATCGCCACGCGCCTTCGGGCGCAACAACGAACCCAGCCAGCCTTGACGCCTCACCCGCGCGGTAGCATCATAGCCCCTTAAGACGACCAGGAAACAAGACAAGGAGCACTCACGGTGGGCAACAAGCAAGGCTTCGGCACTCGCGCCATCCACGCCGGGCAGACGCCTGATTCGGCGACCAACTCGCGCGCGGTGCCGATCTATCAGACCAGCTCGTACGTCTTCAACTCCTCGGAGCACGCGGCCAATCTGTTCGCGCTCAAGGAGTTCGGCAACATCTACACGCGCATCATGAACCCCACCACCGACGTGCTCGAGCAGCGGCTCGCGGCGCTCGAGGGTGGCGTGGGCGCGTTGGCGCTGGCCAGCGGCCAGGCCGCCATCACCCTGGCGGTGCTCAACATCGCCCGCGCGGGGCAGAACATCGTCTCGTCCAGCTACCTCTACGGCGGCACCTACAACCTGTTCCACTACACCCTCGCCCGCATGGGCATCGAGGCGCGCTTCGTGGACACCAGCGATCCGGCCAACGTGGCCGCCGCCATCGACGAGAACACGCGGCTGGTCTACACCGAGTCCGTGGGCAACCCGAAGAACAACGTGGACGACTTCGCCGCGTTGGCCAAGGTGGCGCACGACGCGGGCATCCCGCTGTTCGTGGACAACACCGTGCCCAGCCCGGCGCTGTTCCGGCCGATTGAGCACGGCGCCGATGTGGTCATCCATTCTCTGACCAAGTATGTCGGCGGCCACGGCACCAGCATCGGCGGCGCGGTGGTCGATGGTGGCACCTTCCCCTGGGACAATGGCAAGTTCCCCGAGCTGGTCGAGCCCGATCCCAGCTACCACGGCATCAGCTACACCGGCGCGCTGGGCAACTTGGCCTACATCGTCAAGATGCGCGTGACGCTGCTGCGCGACCTGGGCTCCTGCCTCAGCCCCTTCAACTCGTGGCTCTTCTGCCAGGGCCTGGAGACGCTGCACGTGCGCATGGAGCGCCACGCGAGCAACGCCCTGGCCGTGGCCCAGTGGCTGGAGCAGCATCCGGCGGTGAGCTGGGTCAACTACCCCGGCCTGCCCAGCCATCCCGACCACGCCCGCGCGGCGCACTACATGCCGGGCGGCGCCTGCGCCATCATCGGCTTCGGCATCAAGGGCGGCTCGGCCGCCGGCCAGAAGCTCATCGACAACGTCAAGCTGGCCAGCCACCTGGCCAACATCGGCGATGCCAAGACGCTGATCATCCACCCGGCCTCGACCACCCACCAGCAGCTCACGCCCGAGCAGCAGGAGAGCACCGGCGTCACCGCCGACTTCGTGCGCCTGTGCGTGGGCATCGAGGACGTGGCCGACATCATCGCCGACCTGGACCAGGCCTTGGCGGCGTCGCAGGCGTAGTCTAGCCACCAGGGAGGAGATGCCGCCCACCAGCAGAACGGCTGCCCAGACATCCGAGGGCAACCCATGCTGGCAGGCATCTCCTCCCTGGCTTCACTTCTCCTGGCACAGATCTCCGCGCCGGGCGTGCTGACCGAGCAGCCGTTGCGGCAGCACGTGGCGCGGTTCAACGCGCAAGACAGCGAGCTCTACACCAACGCCGTGCCCAACGCCCAGGCCGCCGACTTCCTGGCCGCCAACGTGCCGCTGTTCGAGTGTCCCGACCCCGAGATTGAGCGTACCTGGTACTTCCGCTGGTGGACCTATCGCAAGCACCTGCGGCAAACGCCCGACGGCTATGTCGTCACCGAGTTCCTGCCGCCGGTGCCGTGGGCCTCGAAGCACAACACCATCAGTTGCGCCGCCGGCCACCACCTCTATGAGGGCCGCTGGCTGCGCGATCCGCGCTATCTTGATGACTACACGCGCTTCCTGCTGCGTGGCAGCGATGGGCTGCACCGCTACAGCCACTGGCTGGGCGACGCCATCTGGGCCCGGCGCTGCGCGGATGGCAACGGCGCGCTGCCCCAGGAACTGCTGCCCGACCTGACCCGTAACTACCGGGCCTGGGAGAAGGAGCGGCGCGACGGCAACGGCCTGTTCTGGCAGGTAGACGGCGCCGACGGCATGGAAGTCGCCATCGGCGGCACCGGCTACCGGGCCACGATCAACAGCTACATGTACGCCGATGCACGGGCCATCGCCGCGATCGCGACAGCCGCCGGCCAGGCCGACGTGGCGCGGCAGTTTGGCGACGAGGCCGCTCGGATCCGGCAGTTGGTGCAGGACAAGCTGTGGGATGCCGAGGCCCAGTTCTTCAAGATGCGCCCGCGCCCGGCCAAGCCCGGCGACCCCGAGCCGCCGCTGGCCGACGTGCGCGAGCTGTATGGCTACACGCCGTGGTACTTCGACCTGCCGGACGCCAAGTACTCCGTGGCCTGGCGGCAGCTCATGGACCCCCAGGGCTTCCACGCGCCGTTTGGCCCGACCGCCGCGGAGCAGCGTGACCCGCGCTTCTCCGTGCTCTACCGCGGCCACGAGTGCCAGTGGAACGGGCCTAGCTGGCCGTACTCCACGTCCGTGACGCTGGTGGCGCTGGCCAACCTGCTCAATGACTACCAGCAGGAGGTCGTCACGAAGGCCGACTACTGGGACACGCTGCGCTGCTACACCCGCAGCCATGCCCTGCGTGAACAGCGGCTGGAGGTGGTCGGCGCCGCGGCGCGCAAGCCGCCGCTCGGACCGCGCTCATCGGCCGACGCCGAGGAGCTGCGGCACACCTGGTGGAGCCCCGAGACGCTCGGGACCACGCAGTGGGTGCAGTACACCTTCGACCAGCCCCAGAGCGCCGACGCGGCCGAGGTGTACTGGTATGTCGACGGCCAGGGCTGCGCGCTGCCCGAGCGCTGGCGCGTGCAGTACCTGGACGGCGAGACCTGGCGCGAGGTGGCTGGCGCGACCTACGGGCGAGAGATCGACCGCTACAACCGCGCCGATTTCGGGCCGCGCGCGGCCAAGGCCTTCCGCATCGAGGCCACGGCCATCGGCGGCAAGTCGGCCGGCATCCTCGAATGGCGGCTGCTTAACGGCCCGGACAACGTGGCCGGGCGGGCCACGCCAACCGCGTCGTGTGTCGACAAGTACCAGGGCCGCATTGCCGGGCTCAACAGCACCGCCACGGCGCGCACACCCGTGCTCACGCCCGGCGAGGTGCCACCGGCCGACGCCGCCCTGCTGGACACGCTCGGGCGCCAGCCGTGGATCGATGAGAACCTCAACCCGTATACCGGCGACTGGATCGCCCGCTCGCTGCTGGTGGAGCGCGGACAGCAGCCCCGGGACCGCGGCAAGGACTACAACCACTCCACCTACTGCGACCTGATCATCACCGGCCTGATCGGCCTGCGTCCGCAGCCGGACGACAGCGTGGTGGTCAACCCGCTGGTGCCCGATGGCCAGTGGGACTACTTCTGCCTGGATCGCGTGCCCTACCACGGCCGACTGCTGACCATCCTGTGGGACAAGACCGGCCAACGCTATGGCCGCGGCGCTGGCCTGCGCGTCCTCGCCGACGGCCAGGAGATTGCCGTGTCTCCAGACCTGAAGCGCGTTAGCACCAAGCTGCCGGCAGGCGCTGCGCCAGCGGCGGCAGCCGTGCCACCCTTGGCACCGCCGACGCCTGCGCCGCCGGTGCCGGCCTGGGTCAAGTCGCCGGGCAACCCCGTGCTCGGCGGCGCGCTAGGCACCTGCTTCGATATCTCCGTGCTTCGCGATGGCGAGCGCTATCGCATGTGGTTCTCCTGGCGACCGCGCAAGAGCATCGCCCTGGTCGAGAGCAAGGACGGCGTGCACTGGTCGGAGCCGGTCATCGTGCTCGGCCCGAACCCGGCCAGCGGCTGGGAAGAGGATATGAACCGGCCCGTGGTCATCCGGCGCGCCGACGGCTACCACATGTGGTTCACTGGCCAGGCCAAGGGCGGCTCGCGCATCGGCTATGCCACCAGCGCCGACGGCGTGACCTGGCGACGTGCCACGGACAAACCCGTGCTGGCGCCCGAGGCCGCCTGGGAGAAGGTCGCGGTGATGTGCCCGCATGTGCTGTGGGACGAGGCCACGCGACAGTTCCGCATGTGGTATTCGGGCGGCGACCAGTATGAGCCCGACGCCATCGGCTACGCCACCAGCCCCGACGGCATCGCCTGGACCAGGCTGCCGGCCAACCCCATCTTCGCCGCCGACCCTAAGCGTGTCTGGGAGCAGCACAAGGTGACCGCCTGCCAGGTGGTGCGACAGGGCGACTGGCACATCATGTTCTACATCGGGTTCGAGGACGAGCATCTGGCGCGCATCGGCATCGCGCGCTCGCGCGACGGCATCACCGGCTGGCAACGGCTGGCCACCAACCCGATCATCGGCCCGACGCCCGACACCTGGGATGCCAGCGCCTGCTACAAGCCCGTCGCCATCCTCGACGGCACACGCTGGCTGTTGTGGTACAACGGCCGCCGCGAGAGCGTCGAGCAGATCGGCCTGGCGGTCCACGAAGGCGCCGACCTGGGCTTTGGCGACTGATACCCGCAGCCAGGGCGGATGATCATCTGCCCTGAGCACCCGGCGCGGCCGTTGTCGCCGCGAACCATGCGCGTGCCCGGTCTCGTGTCGGGCTGGGCAGCAGCAACCAGCGGTCGGTGTGCGGGTGCAGCGCCAGCGCGTTGGGGAACTCGCCCATGATCGCGTGCACCGGCACATCGAGGAAGGTGAATGCGTCGAGCGGCACCTGGCTGCTCAACCAGGCCTGCACGTCGGCGGTGCTGTCCTGCTGGCAGACCAGCACCGGCCGGCCGGCCAAGCGCCGCAGGCGGCTGGCCGCGGCAACTCGGTAGGCAGCCAACGGGCTACCCCAGCCAGACGTGCCCCATTGGCGCACGCCGTCGTAGTGGTCATGGGTGACGAACCCGCACCACAGGCGCGCGATCTCATCGTCGGCCAGGCCCAGGTAGTTCACGCCAATGGCTCCGCGCGAGAAGCCGCACAGCAC
>JACRKZ010000029.1 GCA_016235455.1 Armatimonadota bacterium
GTCCACCGGCTCGAAAATCGAGCCGTCGGGTGCCGCGGCCGCGATGGCGGCCAGGAGCAGCCAGCGCAGCCACGATCCCGCGGTCATTCCTTGGCTTTGATGGCGCACATGCGGTCCACGAGCACGGCCTCCATCTCGGTCGGGTTGTTGCTCGGCGCGACCCACACGTAGTAGCCCGGCTTGATGTAGTGAGTGCCCAGATCCACGGTCTGGTAGCCCTCGGCCACCAGTTCGGTGATGGGCACCGTGCGCTGCACCACACCCCTCGCGCCGGTCGTGTCGTAGATACCGATGGTGAAGGCGGTGCCTTCCTTGGCCTTGGCCGCGCCGCGCAGCGACACGCACACGCGCCACTTCCCACCGGCCAGTTCATCGCCGATGGGGCACTGTATGGCCCACTGGTTGTGGTCTGCCCGCATCCGCGCGGCCTTGCGGTCCGATGCGGCCGGGTCGTCCACACGCGTCACCCAGTCGCCCAGGCCGTGCAGCCGCAGAGCACCGTCCTGCCAGTCGACCCAGTCATCTGCCGGCAAGCCGGCGCACTCCTTGGGCGGCGCGCCGCGCTGGAAGCGGTCTACCAGCGCCGCGGCGAAGGGGTCGAACGGCTGGCCCTCGGCGAACTGGCCGACGTTGTACTTCAGCGAGAGGTCACGCCAGTCGATCGCCGCCTGCGCGGCGTCGGCCGGGCCGGCCCAGGGCAGACCCGCGGCTTTGGCCTGCGCGCGCAGCACGCGATCGCCTTGCAGCCAGACCAACGTCAGCGGCAGCCGCTCGCGCTTCACCCGCGCCAACAGGTCGGGCTGGCCGGCGACCGCCTTCTCCGCGGCGTCGAACAGCTTGCTCGCAGCGGTCAGTTCAGGCAGGCGGAGCCAGTCGGCGGCATTGCCGCGATAGCATCCAAAGTGCAGGTTGGCCTTGGCCGCGGCTGCCTCGCGCAGATCGAGGTAGGCCTGGAGGTGTGGCGCGGCGGCGCCGTAGTAGCCGGTGAGGAACTCGGTGGTCAGCGCCTGCTCGTCGCGGCTGGGATCCCACAGCAAATGGCCCAGCAGCCAGCCGCGCAGGCGCACGAAGTCGCCGGTGCTCGACCCGGTATCGCCCTGCTCGAACAGGCCGACGGTGCCATTGTCGACAAAGTAGCGGATGTCCGGCGCCAGACTGGTCAGGTTGGCGTGCGGCAGCAGGTAGTTAGCGAAGTTGGTGACGTAGTTCCAGATGAACAACCGCGGCGCGATGGCCCGCCAGCCGGCGATGTCGGCGGCGAAGCTGGCGTTGCGCGGCCCGGTGGCCAGCGGATGCGAGTAGTCGCACTCGATGCTGCACAGCCGCACCACGACGTTCGGTCGCGGCTTGATAGCGCGCGGTGGCTTGCGGCTGGCCTGGTAGGCCAACGTCTCCACCAGCGCATCGGGGAACTCCTTGGCCACGGCGTCGGCCACGTCGTTGACGAACTCGAGCAACGGGCCCGCCTGCGAGCCCTCGCGCTCGATGACCTGGCGGCAGGCCGCGCACTCGCACCAGCCGGCCCAGTCGTTCTGGCTCACCGAGATGATGCCCGCGTTCGGGTTCTCGCGCAGCCGCGCCAGCACCTGCTTCTTCATTTCGGCGCGCGCGCCGGCACTGGACGAGCACAGCTGGCCGCCATCGGCCACGCGCTTGCCGCCGTGCTCGGAGTACCAGTCGGGATGCGGGCCGAAGAAGGTCCCGGGCGGCAGGAACTGGTAAGCCGTGTGGCACCAGCCGATGATGCTCATGTGCCCGCCGTCGGCCTCGCTGGTGCCGGCGAAATGGCCGTTGCTCTTGAGGCGCGCGGCGAACCGGCCCTCGAGCGCGTCGCGGTAGAACACCTCGCGGTAGCGGAGCGCGGGCGTGTAGCGTCGCTTCTGGGGCGCGATGGTCAGACCCGGCGCCTTGGGCACGAAGCTCTCGCTGCTGGTCCACCAGCGCACGCCGACCACATCCTCGAGGAAGGTGTTGACCGCGTAGAGCGTGCCGCGCGGCGCCTTGCCGGCAAGCACCAGATGCGGCCCGACCGTCTCAATGACGATGCCGTCGGCACCGAGCCCAGCCAGATCGACCTTGGGCGCCAGCCGGCGCCGGGCCTCACTGTCGCCGACCAGCAGCAGCGGCTTGCCCTCGGGCGCCCGGCTGGCGGGCACAATGGCCAGCTTGACGCCGGTGCTCTGCTCCAGGTAGCTGGCCAGCTCCTTGGCGGCCGTCTGGTCAGGCGCCGGCGCGTCGTCGGCGACGACAATGGCGCCGGCCTGGGCCACCGGCAAGGGCTGGGCCTGCATCAGCGCGCAGTTGAGCAACAGGATCGGCAGCAGCACGGTATCTCTCCCACCACGCCGCGGGCCGCGGCGCACGGTCGACTAGGCTATTCGCCGGTGACACAATCCGTCCTGCCGTCCGTCTCGTCGTTGCGTCGCGGCTGAAGTGGCGCGGCGGCGCTGCCTCTGCCATGTCCGCCTGGGCCGACAGACCGGGCCTGCGTGCCGACGTTCCGCTGCCTACCACGAGATCAGCACCTGGCCCGACACGCCGCGCACCACGAGACACCCGTCTTCGGCGCGCGGCGTGATCCGTTCGTTCTGCACGTACGGGTAGCGCGGCTCGCGCAGGAACGTCACCTGCTCGGCCGTGCCGGGCTCGGGGTAGAAGCGCAGCAGTGCATCGCGCAGCCCGCCGACCAGCAGGCGTCGGCGGATGCCGATCTCACCCGAGTGCTGCTCGACGCAGGACACCACGCCGCTCGCCTGCTCGACGAACACGCGGCACTCGCGGTGCCAGGCGCGTGGCAAATGATAGACCGCCCGGCCGTCGACCAGCCTCGCCTCGGCGCCAATCAGCAGCGGCGCGCCTTGCGGCAGCCGCAGGCGCAGGCCGACGGTGGTGTCGGGCACGTAGCCTGAGAGGAACCAGCCACCGCGGCACAGAGCCATGCAGGTCAGCGGTACGCGTTGGTCGGCACTGACCTGGTCGAACGAGATGTGGTAGCCCAGCCGCTCGACAGCCACGCGCAGCAACGCCCCGCCCGGGTACGCCTCGCTGGCCGGATGGCGGCCCACCAGATGCGCGCCCCGATGCAGGAACTGCGTATCGGCGCCGCGCACCCAGGCCAATGTCCCGCGCACGCTGGCCGCCACGCGCGGGCCGGCGTGAGTCTCCAGGATGGCCAGGTGGGAGCCGTCGTCGGCCGGTGCCTCGGCCACGGGCCCGCCGCTGAGCAGTGCGTTGTGCGTGACCGCGGTGGCCACGGCGCCCTCGGCGACGTCGTCGATCTGGCGTTGCAGAACCATGGTCATCGGCCCATCGACCGGCTCGGACAGCTCGATACCCAGCAGATCCCGCCAGGCGGGATCGGCGTGCCGGGTGGTGCCGTAGAGCAGCAGCCGGCCGCCCGCCTGCACGTGGGCCAGCAGCGCTTGCGACAGCGGGGTACCGGCATCGGGCACGGGCGTGACGAACACCCGCGAGCGCCACTGCGGCTGCTCGGCGCAGGCCAGCCAGTTGGTGGTCGAGATCACGCTGTTGAGCGGTAGTCCTTCGTTGATGGCGGAGCGGATCAGCCAGTCGCCGAAGAACACCTCGCGCAACCGGGATCCGTCGCCGTCGAACGTCTGGGCGTGGTACTCATCGAACGGGTAGACCCAGACCAACGGACCGGGCTCGTCGGGTGCATGGTCGAGCGCGGAGGACAGGTGCGGAATGACCTCGCGCGGCACCTGATCGGGCATGGCGCCGTAGGAGTCGTCCGCGGTGAGCAGCGCTACGCTGCTGGGCCGCCGCACCCGACCCTCGCCGTCCACCCGCGCCACCGAGAGCGGCAGGTAGATGTCGTGCGGCTCCCGGCCATAGCGGTCGAGCCAGGGGCTGTTGAGCCACCACGGGTCGTGGATGTAGAAGCGGAACGGGAAGCGGCTGTCGGGCAGCTCGGCGATGTGCGACAGGTAGCCGGCCAACTCGAAGCCGAAGTCGCCATTGAGCGCCGCCCACGGCGAGTTGGGCGGCGGCATGAGGCCGAAGTCGCCGCGGTAGATCTCGGCCAGGGGCACGGCATCGCTGGCCAGATCGATGCCCGTGGTCAGGTTGGTGCCGCGGGTCTCCAGCGGGTACTCCGGGCACTCGGCGCGGAACAGCCGCCAGAACTCGAGCTGCTTGGCCCGCAACGCCGCGACGCCCGACGCATCGAAGCGCTCACCATCGAATACCGCCCCGGTGGTGGCCCAGGTCTCCATGCCGAAGCCGAAGCCATTGGACAGCCACAGGTAGTCGAAGCCCAGATCGCGCAGGAAGTGCTGGCTCTGCCGGCCGAGGAAGGTGCCCAACGGCGTGTCCTCGGGGATCCCCTGGGGGAAGCCAGCGTAGGCCACGTCGTCGCCGCGGAGCCGGCCGTAGCAGCAGACGAAGCTGGTGCGGCCCATGGTGCCGGCCAGACAGATCTCGTTGTGCCGTTCGTACTTGAACGGCGAGAGAGCAAACTCCGGGCCGGGGTCGAACGTGGCGCCGACCCGAATGGGCCGGTCGGCCACTTCCTGCCCGACGCGCCGCAGCGCGGCGACGATGTCGGCCAGCGAGCGGTAGCTGAACTCCGGTGGGTCGGGCCGGTAGAGGTAGGCGCGGCTATGCAGGCAGACGCCCTCGGGGTCGCCGGCCATGGGATGCCGCGGGTTGGCCCCGCCGATGTAGCGCGCCCACTCCAAGGGCGCGTCGAGCGTGCCGCGGTAGTCGAGGATCTCGCTACCGTCCGCCGTCCAGAGCATGACCGAGACCATGCGGGCACGGTCGGTCAGCGGCTTCCACTGGGCGAACAGGCGCCGACACACGGCGTCGATATCGGGTTCCCAGAAGGGCTTGAGCGAGAGTTCCAGGGTGACATTGTCGAGCATGGTCAGGCTCCCGCGCGCTGCACCACGACGCATTCGATGCCCAGTACCCGCGCCAGCCGCTCTAGCGTGGCGGCGTGGTGGCCGACGCCGAGCGCGAAGTGGTGCGTCGGCCCGGCCAGGCACCAGCGCTCAAGGAAGTCGGCGATGTCGGGGCCGAACCGGCCGCGCGTGTTGGTGTTGCCCGTGGCCGGGATCTGGCCCGGCAGCGATTCGCCTTCGGCCACGACGAAGCGGAACCGGCCGTCGGCGGTCTGGGTCAGACCCAGCAAGGTGATGGCACCGTGGCGGATGGCGAACTCGACGCCAGGCCCGCGGCCCGACTTACCGTGCAGCACCGTCAGGCCCCGCAGCACCGGCTTGCCCTGGGCGATGCCCACATGGTGCGGGCCGTCGTGGCCGACCAACACGAAGTTGCCGCCGAAGTCGATGGGATGGATCTCGGCGAACGAGCCACCGGCGCCCAGGCGGTCCATGATCAGCATGGCCACGCAGTTCTTCAGGTCCAACTCGCCGGCGATGGGCACCCCGCGCCCGGTCAGCAACGAACTGCCCACGGCGAACGAGCAGCCCAGGCGCTCGTTGGCGTTCTGCTCGCGGCCGCGGTAGTAGTAGGCCAGCCCGTCCAGGCCGTAGCGCTCGACGAACTGCTCCAGCCCGAGCGCCACGCGCGCCGCCCAGCGCAGCTCGCTCTCGTCCACCGGCCCGGCGATCGGGTCGCTGCCCGGCTGGGGGAAGTCGAACAGTTCCCGGATGAGCGCCACCTGCGCGTCGATCTGCGCCTCGGTGATGACATCGACGATGACGGCCAGATCGTCCAGTTCCAGATGCTCGACGTGCGGGCCGAGCAGCCCTTCGACCATCGTCGGATCGGAGTTCATGTCCAACATGCCTTCGTAGACGTGGCCCATGAGCCCCAGTCGCCCGCGCCGCAGCACACGCAGCACCCGAGCGATGTCGCACCAGGCCTTGAGTCTGCCCCAGGCGCGCGGGTCGTCGCGCAGCCGGCCGACGATGGCGTCAGCCGGCTCCAGGTTGGCGCGACGCAGCGCGCAGCAGATTTCGGGCAGGCTGCAGATATTGTCGTTGCAGAGCTGGGCGTAGGTGGTGGCGTTGGCGTAATCCAGCGCCATGTCCGGCTGCAGGGCAGCCAGAACCAGGGGCCGGCCCGTGCGACGGGCGATGGGCATGACATCGGCCGACGGCGTGTAGGTGGCCAGGAAGGCGATCACCAGATCGACGTCGGCGGCGTGCAGGCGGTCGGCCAGTTCACCGGCGCACTGCGGGCTATCGCTCATGCCGACATCGATGACCTCGACGCCCAAGTCCGCCAGCTGCGCGGCAAACTCCGCGTGGTAGCCCAGCAACTGGTCCTTCAGGCCGTCGAATTGCGGCCAGTAGAGGTAGTGGCCCAAGCTGACCAGGCCCACGCGCGCCGGCGCGGGTTGACGACGGAAGTAGGTATCGAAGACGCTTTCGGTGGCCATGCACTGCTCCAGCCACGGCTCCGAGCCACGGCTGAGGCAAGGGTTGCAGGTCACACGGCCGGCGTCAAGGCCGCCAGCGGTCCGGCGCCAGTAGGTACTTGGCGCACAAGCCGCGCAGTTCGGCCGCCTCGGCCTTCACGCGCCAGTCGGGCGAGAAGGGCGTGAGGTGCTGCCGCATCATGAACTCATACGGGCGCTCGTCGCTCGGCGCCAGCTTGCTCTCGTCGACTCGGCTGACCGCCGCCGCCTGCACGCCGGGGCACAGCCATTGGGCGATCTCCCAGAAGCGGTCGAGGCCCCAGAAGATGCTGTAGCGCTTGGTCTGCGGATCGCGATTCACCTCCATGTAGCAGCCCGCATAGGGCAGGATGACGTCCAGCGGATGCTCGACAAAGCACTGAATGTCACGGCCCATCTTCTCGCGGTAGAAGCGCATGGCCTTGACGTCTTCGACGGAGGCGCCGAAGGTGTCACAGTAGAACAGGCCAAAGCCCTGGTCGATGAGCCGTTTGAACCGGCCCCACATGACCTCGAGGTGCGCCTGGTCGCCGGCATTGATGCGCAGTGTCCAGTCCTGGGTCCAGTTGCCGCGGAAGACGAACTCGCCCGGCCGCGCGCACGCGCCCAACCGCAGGCCGGCCTCGGCGAACTTCGCCTTGAGCAGCGGCAGGTTGCGTTCCACCTCCGGCGGCAGCACATCGAAGTCCGGCCGGTACATGGCACCGCGCCTCTCCCACCCGCCGAGTGCCCAGATGATCACGCCTTGGCCGCCGCCATCGCGCAGACCCGGCACCACCATGTCGCAGAACCGCTGCGCGCCGTCGGCCAGGTCCACCCGCCGCGCGTCGCCATGGAACCCGAGCGGATTGTCCGGCTTGACGCTCACATCATCGGCCAACACCGCCTGACTCAACGGCCGATGGTCGGCGTTGTAACGAACCGGTCCGAATTGCGCGGTGAACTCCTCCCGGTAGGGAGCGAGCAGGTGCTTCCACTCGCGGTCGGCGCTCACCCGCAGGCGCATGGCGTGGGTCAAGGCGCCCCCGGGCGGGATCGGCGTGGGTATGGCGTAGTGCAGTCGGCGCGCGCCTGGCGAGCCCTGGCCGCCGTACCACAGGAACGCTGTGTAGCTGAGCCCGGCCCGCACAGGGCTGGTGCCCACGCCGAAGCGCGCATCGGCGCCGTAGCTGCCGCCCAGCCGGTTCTCGAAGCTCGGGTGGAAGCCACGGTACTCGTTGGCATGGCCAGGCCAGGCCAGCCAGCCGGGGTCCTGGCTGACCATGTGGCCCTCGGGCTTGTCGGCAAAGAGGAACGTCAACCCCTCGTAGCTGATGCATTGCACCGGCTGCTCGGGCCGCAGGTTCTCTGCGCGCGCCGAGATGACCACGTCCTCGCCCGCGAAGCGGTAGTCGTAGCGCACGGCCATTTCTGGCCCGCTGTGCCGCACCACCACGCGGTCGTCGGCGACCTTCTCGATGGTGCGCTCGGTGACGGTGAAGGGCGCCCAGCGCCCCTGGTTGGTGCGCACGTAGCTGGCGTCAGCGGCGTGCCACTCACCGGTGGCCACCGTCTGACCGGCCAACTCGATGCGGCTCAGGCCGGCCTCGGTCACGCTGAAGACCGGGCCGCCGGCAGTTCGATAGACGAACGGCTCGGCGGCCCAGGTGATCGCGCAGGGCAGCAGGACGGCAACGGCATGCCAGAGGCGCATGGTCAACTCCTCAGCCGGCGTTGGCCGGACAGGCAGAGCTTAGCGCATCGGCCAGCCGACCCACATTACGGCGTGATGTAGCCAGGCATGCCACCGGCCAGCGCGCTGAACTGCAGCCACTTCACGTGGCCGTCGGCGAAGCCGCAGTTGGAGCCGCTCTGGTGGCGCGTGTTGGCCTCGATCTGGTTGACCGCCTGCGAGGCGTCGAACCATCCCGTCGAGGCCTTGCCGGCGAACGGGATGACCATCCCGGTGTACAGGTCGGCATACCAGTGCAGCGCATCGGCGATGCACACTACCGAGGCCGGCGACTGCACCTGGGCCATGGCCTTGCCCATGAGCTGACCGTTGTAGCCGTAGTTGGCAATGAGCTGCACCGTGGCGCTGGAAGCATTGTCCTGCGGGCGGCCCGACGGGCAGTTGAAGATCTGCCAGTTCTTGATGTAGGGCGTCAACGGGAACCGCCACCAGTTGATGTTGGTGCCGTTGGCTCCCAGGGTCGCACCGGGATCGATGTAGTTGATCGAGAACGTCTCGTCGTAGTCCTGAACGTACATCATCTCGGCGGTCATCAGCTGTTTCACATTGGACGCGCAGCTCGAGGTGCGTGCCTTCTCGCGAGCCTTGGCGAAGACCGGAAACAGGATCGCCGCGAGGATCGCGATGATGGCAATGACCACCAGCAACTCAATGAGCGTGAAGCCCTTCCGTCTCATCATGCACTATGCTCCGGATCCCCTCCCTACCCGCGCTGCATGGTTACCAAACATCGATACTATATCATCTCAAAGCGACATACACCCGAGTCGGCGCACCGATATCGTTTGCGCAGACGACCGTCCGGCGCCGGGCGCCGGGTCATGCCCCAGGACGCGATGTCGGCTTGACGGTTGGCCCTGGCGCGGGCTATAAGAGGCGGTCGGCAGGCGGGTGCCGCCGGGAGAACGAGGCGTGGCTCAGCGGATACGTATTGCCGACGTGGCCAAGCGCGCGGGCATGTCGGCCAGCACGGTATCGTATGTGCTCAACGAGCGCGAGGGCGTGGCCATTTCGGCCGAGACACGGGCACGCGTGCTGGCTGCCGCCAACGAGCTCGGCTACGTGGCCAACCCGGTGGCGCGGGCCCTGCGCACGGGCCGCACGAACACCGTGGGCTTGTCGGTGGCTGAGCTCACACAGCCCTTTTCGGTGGTACTCCTGACCCATCTCGCCAACATCGTGGAGGAGTCAGGCTGGTCGACGATGCTGAGGCAATGCGGCCCGGAGCCGGTCAGTCTGGTCGGCTTGCGAGACTCGCTGGCCATGTGGCCGGTGGACGGGGTCATCGCGCAGACCACGCCCGTCTGGGTGCAGACCTTCCGCGCTGTGAACGAGGCCCGCCGCCTGCCCTTTGTGCGACTGGACTCGCAGCCGCCCAACGACAGTGGTGATTACGTATCGTATGAGCTGACCCCGGGCGCTGTCGCTGCCTGCCGGCACCTGGTCGAAGTCGGTTGTCGGCGCATCGCTTTCGTGGCGCCAGACTATGGTATCGGCCCTGAGTGCCGTCGGCAGGGCGCCTACCTGTCGGTCCTGGCCGAGGCCGGCCTGCCCACGGCCACCATCGCCACCGAGGTCAACACCTGCGGGGCCGCCTTCGATGCCGTGCGGCAGCGCCTGGCCGGCGGCGAACGCTACGATGGATTTGCCTGCTACAACGACGACTTCGCCATCGGCGTTATCCGGGCCCTGGCCGACGTGGGGCTGCGGGTGCCGCGCGACGCGGCCGTGGTCGGGTTCGACGGCCTGGGTCTGGGCGATTACACCGCGCCGCGGCTGAGTTCGGTGCGTATTCCGATAGAGGAAGTGGCCACCACGGCCTGGAACTTCCTGCGGGCGCGGTTGGACGGCTCCGACGCGCCGCAGCAGGGCCGAACGTTCGGCTCGGAGTTGGTCGTGCGCGAGTCCACACGACTCGGGGCCGACCTCTAGCATGACGAGAGAGGAAGCATCAGGCATGAAGCGCTACGCGTTCAAGATGAAGCTCAAGCCCGGCAATGAAGCAGAGTACAAGAAGCGGCACGACGAGATCTGGCCGGAGCTGGCCGAGGCCATCAGTGCGGCGGGCATCGCCGACTACTCCATCTTCCTGGACGAAGAGACGCTGATCCTGTTCGCGGTGCAGCTCCAGGCCGAGGGCAACACGGCTGACGAACTGCCCTCACATCCGCTGGTGCGGCGCTGGTGGGACTACATGGAGCCGCTCATGGACTGCAATCCGGACAACTCGCCGGTGCAGGTGCCGCTGGTCGAGGTCTTCCATCTCGACTAAAGAGTCGCCGGCGGCGGCGGACTGACCGGGGCCGACGTGGTTTTCTCGTCCTACCTGTTCCTCTTTGGGTTCCTGCCGCCGGCGCTGGCCGCCTACTACCTGTGCCCGCCGCGCCACCGCACGCTGGCCATGACGCTGCTCAGCTACCTGTTCTACGGCTGGGCCAGCCCCTGGTTCGTCCTGCTACTAGCCGGCACGACCGTATTCGACTACGTGGCCGGCCTGGTGGTCAGCGGGCGGTTCGCCTGGGCCGCCGGCGACCAGCAACGCCGGCTGGGCGTCGTGGCCTCGGTCACGGTCAACCTGGCCATGCTCGGCGCCTTCAAGTACCTGGGGTTCGCCCAGGAGAACCTGAACTGGCTGCTGGATGCGCTGGGCCGGCCGACGCTGGATGTGATACGCGTCGCGCTGCCGGTGGGCATCTCGTTCTACACGTTCCAGTCGATGAGCTACTGCATCGATATCTACCGCCGCCGGGCTCAGCCGTGTGAGTCGCTGGCCGACTTCGCCTGCTACGTCTCGCTGCTGCCCCACCTGGTAGCCGGGCCCATCGTGCGCTACCACCAGATCGCCGACCAACTGCACCAGCGCGAGTACACCTGGGCGCGCTTCAACCACGGCGCCGCGTTCTTCGCGTTCGGCCTGGCGAAGAAGGTGTTGCTGGCCAATCCGATGGGCGAGATGGCGGACGCCGCCTGGGCCGCGGGCGGCCTGTCGGCCGCCCAGGCCTGGCTGGGCGCCGTGGCCTATGCCTTCCAGATCTACTTCGACTTCTCGGGCTACAGCGACATGGCCGTGGGCCTGGGCCGCATGATGGGCTTCGAGTTGCCACGCAACTTCGAGCGGCCGTATCTGGCCGACAGCATCACCGACTTCTGGCGCCGCTGGCACATCTCGCTCTCCACCTGGCTGCGCGACTACCTGTACTTCCCACTCGGCGGCAACCGTCGCGGTGCGCTGCGCACCTATGCCAATCTGGTCATTGTCATGCTGCTGGGCGGCCTGTGGCATGGCGCGCAGTGGACCTTCGTGGCCTGGGGTGCGCTGCATGGCGCCGCGCTCATCGCCGAGCGCTTGATGGGCCGCCAGCCGCTGTACCAGCGCGCGCCGCGCTGGATCCGCGTCAGCCTGACCTTCCTGTTGGCGCTGCTGGCCTGGGTGCTGTTCCGCAGCCCGACCATTGGCGCCGCAGGCGCGTATCTGATGGCCATGGCCGGCTGGGGCCAGGGTCGGCCGCTGGTCGATGCCGTGCTGCGTTCGCCCGACCATCTGCTCGCTCTGGCCGCTTGCCTGTGGGTCACCTGGCGCTGCGCCGACACCTGGGAGGCGCTGGCCCATCTCACCCCGCGACGCGCGTGGCAGGCCGGCCTGCTGTTCGTCGCCGCGGTGCTGGTGCTGTTCACGCAGGATTACAGCCCGTTCCTGTATTTCCAGTTCTAGGAGCCGCCATGGGCGCCGACAACCAGTACAGCTACCGCACCGAGCCCGGCACGCGCTGGGTCGGCGGCCTGCTGCTGGCGGTCTGCGCGCTGGTCGGCCTGGCCGATGCGGCGCTGCGTTCGTGGCCGGCGGCGCCGGCCTTCACCGGCGCCGGGTTGCGCGGGTACGAGCGCGCCTTGGAGATCGGTTCGCCGTGCGGCAAGGCGCTTCGCCCGCCGGTGCAGACGCTGCTGTCACAGTCGCTCGGCCGCGGCAACTCCCAGACCGTGGTTGGCGCTGGCGGCTGGCTCTACTACACGACCGGCCTGCGGCACGTGGTCGGACCCGATGTGCCGCTCGACACGCGGCCCGGCGGGCCGCTGGCGGCGTTCGCCAGCCTGCGCGCCGCGCTGGCCGAGCGCGACATCCACCTGCTTGTCCTGTCCGTACCCGACAAGGCCACGCTCTGCCCCGAGCCGCTGACCGGCCGCGCCGCCGACGTGCCACAGCGCAACCCCGCGGTGCCGCGGCTGTGGTCGATGGCAGCGGACCTCGGCGTGGAGGCGCTGGACCCCACGGACCTGCTGTGGGCAGAGCGGGCCGGCGGCGTCTACCTGCGCACTGACACCCACTGGAACCCGCGCGGCATGGCGCTGACCGCGCAGGCCGTGGCCGACCGGCTCAACCACCTTGGCTGGCTGGAGGCCGCACCGCGCACCGCATACCACGCCGCCCCGGAGGTGCGAGTGCCATGGCACGGCGACCTGATCCGCATGCTCGGCCTGCGCGACGGCGCAGCCTGGCCAGCGCCCGAGAGCGTGACGCTGACCCCCGTGCAGGACGACCAGGGCCGCCCCTGGCGCCCGGGCGTGGCGCCGCCCCTGGTGGTGGCTGGCGATAGCTACAGCGACGCCTTCGCCGCGCAGCAGGCGGGATTCGTGCCGCATCTCGCGCTTCGGCTCGGGGTGCAGGCGCGGTGGGTGGACAGAGCTGAACGGCTGCTTACGGACGACGGCGCTCTGCGTGGTGCGCGCGTTGTGCTGTGGCAGATCGCCGAGCGTCGACTGACCGAGAACCAGCGCTGGTGGCCGTACTTCCCAGCGCACCGATGACCTGATGAGGAGAGACTGCATGCCACTGAAGATCGCCATGATCGGCGCCGGATCCATCGGCTTCACCCGCCGCCTGATGGCCGACCTGCTGGCCGTGCCGGAGTTCGCCGATACCGAGTTCGCCTTCACCGATATCTCGGCGCAGAACCTGGACATGGTCGCCCAGCTCGCACGGCGCGACATCGAGGCCAACGGCCTGCCCGCTACCGTCACCGCGACCACCGACCGTCGCGCCGCGCTGACCGATGCCGACTACGTCATCTGCATGGTCCGGGTCGGCGGCATCGAGGGCTTCGCCCTCGACATCGACATCCCGCTACGCTACGGCATCGACCAGTGCGTCGGCGATACGCTGTGCGCCGGCGGCATCATGTATGGCCAGCGCACCATGGCGGCTCTGTTGGACTTCTGCCGCGATATACGCGAGGTCGCCAAGCCCGGCGCCTTGTTCCTCAACTACGCCAATCCCATGGCCATGAACACCTGGGCCTGCAACCAGTTTGGCGGCGTGCGCACCATCGGCCTGTGCCACGGCGTGCAGGGCGCCCACTGGCAGATCACCGGCCTGGTCGAGGGTTGGGCCAAGCGCGAAGGCCTGCTGGCCGAGGATGCCAAGCTGCATCGGCGCGATGTCGACGTCATCGCCGCGGGGCTCAACCACCAGACCTGGTTCATACAGGTCAAGTGGCAAGGCCGCGACATGACCCACCTGTTGCCCGAGCTGTTCGCCCAGCATGCCGAGTACGCCCGCACCGAGAAGGTGCGCATCGATGTGCTCAAGCGGTTTGGCTACTACAGCACCGAGAGCAACGGCCACCTCTCGGAGTATCTCCCCTGGTACCGCAAGCGTGTCGACGAGATCGGCCAGTGGATCGACCTGTCGAGCTGGATCAACGGTGAGACCGGCGGCTATCTGCGCGTGACCACCGAGGGCCGCAACTGGTTCGAGACCGACTTCCCCAACTGGATGAAGGCCGAACCGCCCAAGCTTGGGCCGCACAACCGCTCCGAGGAGCATGGCTCGTACATCATCGAGGCACTGGAGACCGGGCGCACCTACCGCGGGCACTTCAACGTGGTCAACGACGGCCATATCACCAACCTGCCCGATGGCTGCGTCATCGAGATCCCCGGCTACGTTGACCGCAACGGTCTGAACATGACACACATCGGCGAGTTGCCCCTGGGTTGCGCGGCCATGCTGTCGAGCACGGTGTGGGTGCAGCGCCTGGCGGTCGAGGCGGCGGTCAAGGGCGACCTGACGCTGCTCCGGCAGGCCATGCTCATGGACCCGCTGACCGGCGCGGTGTGCAACCCGGAGGAGGTCTGGCAGTTGGTCGACGAGATGCTTGTGGCCCAGGCCCAGTGGCTGCCGCAGTACGCCGCCGAGGTCCCTGCCGCCGCCGCGCGGCTGGCGGCCCATGAAGCCGCCGGCACACGCGTCAAGCTGCGCGACACGCGTGGCGCGGCGCGTCTGGAGACCAAGTCGGTGGCGACCATGCAGGCCGATGCCGACGCGGCGCGGGCCAATGCCCAAGCGGCCGACAAAGGGAACATGACCAAGACCGGCGAATAGCCGAGCACCTGGTTCGGCGCGCTACGCGCACGGCTGGGAGTGCCGCCTTCAGGCGGAACGCGCTGGCGATCAGCCCGCATTCCGCCCAGAGGCGGTACTCACAGGGTTCGTCCCGCGCTCGCTGCTGAACCAACGAGGAGCGCTCCATGCGGTCTGCGTCGTTGGTACTGCTCTTGGCGAGCGCCGTCGTGGCTCAGCCCCTGCGCGACGTCACGCCCGCCGACGTCGCTCCCGGCCCGCGCGATCACACCCGTCTGTGGTGGGCGAACGGCCTGCGCGGAGAGCGGGTTCGCTGGGTTGAGACCGGCTGGTACGGCTTCGCACTCAACACGGACACGTTGGCCGTGCCGCACTTCGGGCAGCTCAACGCCGCGGGCGACTACGGGGGATCCACGGGCGAACCCAACCCGGGCCTGGCAGCCCTTCCTGCCGGACGGCTCGAGTTGACCATCGTCTCGAACAATCGCCTGTACCGCGCCGTGGCCGGCGGGGCGCCGAGCCAACATGCCGGCCCGCGCATGGTCGAGACCGGTCGGTTCCTGGCGCGCGCGGACCTCACCGACCTGGTCTTCCGCGACGAGGCCGGCGCCAAGCTGCCCGTCGAGGCACGGCTGGAGACCATCGCCTGGCCCGACCGATTGGCCGTGGGCTTCGAAGCTAGGCCTGCGCCGGCCACGATTGCCGCCGGCTCCGGGTTCGGGCGCGTGGCGGGCGGCTGGGGCTTCGACGGCACCAACAGCGTCGAACTGCCGGCGGCCAGCGAGGCGGACCAGCTCAGCTGGGAATGCTGGGTCTACGTGCCGCCGGGCCCGCAGCCGACCAAGGCCTATCCGTGGCTGCTCTGCGCCGCGGGGCACGAGTGGGCCGATGGGCATTTCGGCATCTCACTCCAAAACGCCCAGCCCCGCGCCTACCTCAACCTCGGCGGCGGTCGCGACAACTGTCACCAGGTCGGACCCGAAGGCCACGGCTCGGCGCTGTCGGTGGACGCCTGGCACCATCTGGCCGCCACCTACGACGGTCGCGACCTGCGCTTGTACGTCGATGGCAAGCCGCGCGGAGCGCTGTCGGTCAACAAGCCGCGCCCCGTGGCCAACGTGCCGCTGATGCTCGGCATGAGGGGCGACCGATCCGGCGACGGCTATCACTTCGCCGGTGCGCTGGACGAGGTGCGCGTCTGGCGGCGCGCGCTGTCCGCCGAGGAGGTCGCCGCCCACGCGGCCGCACCGGACAAGGTGGCCGAAGACGCCACGATCTCCCGCTCGTCGTGCTTCGATGCCAACGGTAACGCCGCCGCCAAGCGGCCGGACGAAGCGGCCGTGATCAGCACCATGCGCCTGCGCCTGGCCACGGCCGCGCAGACCTTCGAGACCATCAATCCGCCAGACGCGGATCGGGTCTACCTCAGGCTGCGCGTCACGCCCACTGGATTCGTCCAGGACAACGCACCCGCGCCGACCGTCAAGGCGCCCGGCGACGCCGAACAGGATGGCTGGCGCGGCTGGCAGGTGGTGGATCTGAACCGGGCCGAGCGCACGGGCGCCGACAACGACGTGCTCGACACGCTGCCGTTCAGCGTCGAGAACCCGACCAACGAGCCGGCTGTCGCGCGGCTCCTGCTGCGGCGCGACCAAGGCCCGACGAGCATCACCGGCGTGTCGCCCATGCTGCTCGACGTCGCCGGCCAGCCCACCGGACTGCCGGTGCAGCTCAGCAAGAACTGGCACACCGCCGACGGCCGGCAATTGCTGTACCAGGGCATGTGGCTGCACGCGGCAACCATGCTGCGGCTGCCGCCGCGCTCGCGTATCTCGCTCAAGGCGGCCGTCGCCTACGCCCACTACGGCGGCGTCGCCGCCGCTTCGCACGCGCAGCTCTGTCTCATCGGCTGGGGCAGCAACCAGCAATGGGATCAGGCGGCGCTCGGCTCGTGGGGAGAGAGCATCTGCTTTGAGCCCGACCAGGCCCAGGCGCAGTGCCTGGTGACCGACGTGCGGCCGCTGATGGTCTATGCCATGCACGATGGCAAGACGAAGTGGTCTTGGACCGGCAATCTTGGCGGCGGCGATGTGCTGCGATTGTTCGACAGCGCGGGACAGCGCGTCCCGCCGCGAGCCATGCGCACCACCTACCAACGCCAGGGCCCGTGCCTGACCGAGGTGACTTACGCCGGCCGTACGGGCGGCATGGCCCACCAGACGACGGCGCAACTGTGGCGCGGGGACGACATCACGCGCTGCCTGTACCACATCACGCTGCGCGCCGAGGAGCGCATCCCCTTCAGCCGGCTGGTGCTGTTCCAGATCGGCGCGGACACCTACAGCTACACCAGCGAGCGCCGCATGGCCTGCGGCAACGCTGCCGGCCTGACGCGCGAGTGGGCCACGCAGTGGGGCGGCAATGTCGACCAGACCGCGCCGCTGGAACTGCTTGGCGCGAGCCCGTGGGTGTCCTTGCACGAGGCTGTGCCGCGCGAGAAGTGCGGCCGCGAGGGCTGGGGCAACCGCGGCATCGTGGTGCGCTCATGGGACGCGGTACTAGGCGGCAAGCCGGCACGGCCGTGGCTGGTCGAGCGCGGTCAGGGCCAGGGCAACTCGTCCAGCGCCGACCTGCTGCCGCCGCCCGACGTGAAGGAACTGCTGCCCGGCGACCGGCTCGATGCCGTCATCGAGCACGTGATCATCCCGCAGAGCGCCACCGGCTACTACGGGCCCAACGCGGCGCTGCGTGCCGCGCTGGCCAAGGATGCGGACACCTGGCGCATGGTGCAGCGCGAGGCCGTCGACAACGCGACCGAGCCGACCGTCGCCGTCGGCCGGCTCCTGCGCCGGCGACCGCTGCTGGTGCGTGCCGACGGCGGCCGCGCCGAGTTCGGGCTGCGCGGCGGCCTGGGCTACGTGCCGGTCACGCTCACCGGCCTGGCCCGTGCCGGCGGCGTGCTGGAGGAGCTGGTGGACGGCGCCTGGCGGCCGGTCACGCAGCCGTGGCAGGTCGATCAGGACGCGTCGGACCGCAGCTGGCAACTCACCACCACTCTACCCGCCGACGACCGTGCCGACCGGCGCTACCGGTTCACCATCTCACCGAGGACGACGCCATGATGCCCACGCTCTGCTGTCTGCTCGCCGCCAGCCTCCAGGCTACCGGTGCCTGGCCGCGCATCGAGACGTCGTTCGAGCTGCGCGACCTGCCCGGCAACCCGTTTGTCGTCGCGGACAACGACATCCACGTCTCGTTCGCCGCGCCGGACGGTAAGGTCACCACGGTGCCGGCCTTCTTCGACGGCGGCACCACGTGGCGCGCGCGACTGACTCCCGGCGCGGTGGGCCGCTGGACCGTGGCCAGCCTCAGCCGCAACGGCCAACCACTGACGGTCACGCCGCAGCCCAGGACGTTCGACGTGACCGGCGAGCCGAAGCCAGGCATCGTGCGGCTGGTGGACGGCCGGTTCCAGCGCGATGGCGGCGAGCCCTATCTGCCGCTGGGCTGCAACATCGGCTGGGGCGACCGCAACGGCGACGTGCCCTGGTACATGGCCAAGTTCGCCGCCGCCGGCTGCAACTGGTCGCGCGTGTGGATGTGCCATTGGGACGGCAAGAACCTGGAGTGGACCGGCCGCAAGCTGCCGCCGGGCGAGCTCGACCTGGACGTGGCGCACCGTTGGGACGGCATCGTGGACACCGCCGAGCGGCTTGGCATTGCCTTCCAGATGGTGCTCCAGCACCACGGGCAGTACAGCACCACGGTCAACCCCAACTGGCCCGACCACCCCTGGAACAAGGCACGCGGCGGTTGGCTGGACAAGCCCGAGCAGTTCTTCACCGACCCGCAGGCCCTCGCGCTGACCCGCGACAAGTACCGCTACATCGTCGCCCGCTGGGGCTACTCACCGGCCATCCTGGCTTGGGAGCTGTTCAACGAGGTGCAGTATGTCGACGCGGTCCGCCATGGCGCCACCGCCAGCGTGGCGCAATGGCACCGCGACATGGCCGCCTGGCTGCGCGCGCAGGATGCCCAGCGCCACCTGGTGGTGACCAGTTCGGATCTCAGCCTGCCCATCTACGAAACGGTGGACTATCTGCAGCCCCACACCTACGTGGCCGACGCGGTCGGCGCCGTCACGGCGCACGAGGCGCTGGCCAGGGCCGCGAGCAAGCCCATGTTCCTCGGCGAGGTCGGCTCGAACGGCGACCTGATGGCCGACGACGGCACTTGGCTGCACCGCGCGTTGTGGGCCGGACTGACCGCCGACACGGCCGCGCCACCGCAGTACTGGACCTGGAACAACATCGAGAAGCAGCACGCCTACGGGCATTTCGCCGCGGCGACGGCGTTTGTGCGCCAGAGCGGCCTGGCGGCGCGCGCCGGGCTGCACCGGCTGCCCGCGACCGTGGCCACGACGGAGGCCGGGCCGCTGCGCTTCGGGCCGGGCGGCGGCTGGAAGTCGGGTGCCACGGCCTTCGACGTCCAGGCCGACGGCACGGTCACCAATCTGGCCCAGATGGGCGGCTTCCTGCACGGCAACTACCACCGCACGGAGTTCGCCGAGGCCGTGTTCACCGTCACCTTGCCGCGCGCCGGGTCGTTCGCGGTCTCGCTCAGCCAGATTGCGCGGGCCGGCGCCAAACTCCGTCTCAGCGTAGACGGTGCCGTGGCCGCGCAGCAGGACTTCCCCGCGGCCGACGCCGACCAGAACGGTGTCTGGACGCTGACCGCTCCCGTGCCCGCCGGACGCCACACGATCACGCTGCGCAACGACGGCGCAGACTGGGTGGTGCTGCGCGAGTTCGTCATCGACCCGTGCGTGCCCGCGCTGGCCGTGCGCGCCCGCGGCGGCGGCGACTTCGCCGTGCTGTGGATCGAGAGCCGCCGGCCGGGCCCGGCCGTCACCGGCGACCTGACACTCTCAGGCCTCAAGCCGGGCAGCTACCGGCTGCGCTGGTGGGACACACTGGCCGGCGCGGCGACCGGTGAGCAGGCAGTGACGGTGCCGGCCGACGGCCGGCTGTCGTTCAAGACGCCGCCGGTGGCTGGCGATGTGGCGGGGTGGCTGGCGCCGTAGACGAACCGAATCGCGCTGCCCAACGATTGCGTCTAGCCCGGTTTCGCTATCCCGTGGTAGCCTGATAGGCTAGATGGTTGGAGAGTCGTCATGGCGGATGTCGTGCGTTTCTGGGAAGACCCGCAGTTGCTCAGCGAAGGCAAGGAGCTGCCGCGCGTACCAATGCGGCCGCTGGCCGGGCCGGACGACAGCGCGCCGGCGGTGCAGAGCTTGAACGGTGTGTGGCGGTTCCACTGGTCGCGCAACCTCGACGAGGCGCCGGCCAACTTCCACCTCCTGAGCACGAGCGACTACACCTGGAAGACCATCAACGTCCCCGGCGACTGGCAGACGCAAGGCTTCGACCTGCCGCTGTACGTCAACGTCAAGCACCCGTTCGGCGAGGGCACGCCGCCGACCATCCCCGGCGATTTCAACCCTATCGGCGACTACCGCACCAAGTTCGAGGTGCCCGCCGACTGGGCCGGCCGGCGTGTGACGATCGTCTTTGAGGGCGTGCAGTCGCTGCTGCAGCTCTGGCTCAACGGTCAACCGCTGGGCTTCAGCAAGGACAGCATGGGGCCGGCCGAGTTCGACCTGACGCCGCACCTCAAGGCTGGCAGCAACCTGCTGGCCTGCCGCGTGTGGCACTGGTGCGACGCCAGCTACCTCGAGGACCAGGATTTCTGGCGCTTCTCGGGCATCTTCCGCGATGTCTACCTGACCGCCTTCCCCACGGTCGCGCTGGCTGACTATGCTGTGGTGACGCGCCTCGACGAGGCCTACACCGACGCCGTGCTCGAACTGACTGGAGTCGCGCGCAACGACCGCGAGGCCGACGAGACCGTCAGCGTGCAGGTCACGCTGTTCGACGGCGGCGACGTGCTGGCCGCCGGCACCGGCGAGCCGAGCTGCATCGCGCCGGGCGAGCGGGGCGAGCTGACCGTCGAGCTGCCGGTGAGCGCGCCGCGGCTGTGGTCGGCCGAGACGCCGTCGCTCTACGACCTGACCGTCACGCTGCTCGACGGCGCCGGCCAGCCGCTGCATACCGAGCGCACGCGCGTCGGCTTCCGCAGCGTTGAGTTGAGCGATGGCCAATTGCTGGTCAACGGCCAACCAGTGCTGCTCAAGGGCGCCAACCGCCACGAGTTCGACCAGGAGACCGGCCGCACGGTGACCCGCGACTCCATGGTACGCGACATCGTCACCATGAAGCGCCACAACCTCAACGCCGTGCGTACCTCGCACTACATCAACCACCCGCTGTGGTACGACCTGTGCGACGAGTACGGCATCTATCTGTACGACGAGGCCAACATCGAGTCGCACGCCGAGTGGGACCGCTACACCAAGGACCCGCTGTGGCACGATGCCATGCTCGACCGAGTGCAGCGCATGTGCCGCCGCGACAAGAATCATCCCTCGGTCATCGTCTGGAGCCTCGGCAACGAATCCGGCCACGGTCAGGGGCATATCAAGTGCGCCGACTGGCTGCACGCCAACGACCCGACGCGCCTGGTCCACTATCATCCGGCCGAGGACCATGCCAGCGTCGACATCCTGGGACCGATGTACCCCACCGTCGACCGCATCATCGAGATGGCCACCGACGAGAAGGCCTACCGGCCCATCATCATGTGCGAGTATGCCCACTCGATGGGCAACTCCACGGGCAACCTGAAGGAGTACTGGTCGGCCATCGAAAGCCACAAGCATCTCCAGGGCGGCTTCATCTGGGACTGGGTCGACCAGGGCCTGTTGCGCCACTCGCCGCGCACGCCCGATCGCTCGCAGCACTCCCTCGACGCGCTGGTGGCGGCGACAACCACCGACGGCCGCTCAGGTCACGCCATCGTCGATGGCTACGCCACCATGCCCAGCTCGCCGTTCCTCGATGTGACCGGAGTCGCGCTGACTGTCGAATGCTGGTTCCGACCGGCGCCCAGCCAACCGCTGACCAACCAGCCGGCCACCCCCGAGACCAAAGGCATCCGCCCGCTGGTCACCAAGGGCAGCCAGTATGGCCTGCGCCTGACCGACGAAGGCGCGCTCGAGTTCTACGTTCGCTCGTCCGAGACCGTCATCGTCAGCCACACGCCGGAGGTCGAGTGGATGGACCGCTGGCACCGCGCCGTCGGCGTCTACGACGGCCGCGGCTTGTGGCTGTATCTCGATGGCGCGCTGGTCGCCGCCGTGGATCACGCCGAGCCCATCGCGCACCAACCGTACACCGTCAGTGTCGGGCGCGACAGCGAAGCCCGTGTGACCACCTGGGGCGTCGCCATCGACGATGTCCGCGTCTACGACCGCGCCCTGAGCGAGGCCGAGCTACGCGAAGAGAACGATGAGCCGCTGGAGGGCTGCGTGGCCTGGCTGGACTTCGATGAACTCGAAGGTCAGGTCGACTGGACCGCTTACGGCCACGATTTCGGCGAACTGCCCACCGACCACAACTTTTGCCTCAACGGCCTGGTGGCGGCCGATCGCACGCCACGCACGGGCCTGATCGACTACAAGGCCATCCTGCAGCCGGTCGCGGTGACGCCGGTCATCCTGACCGAGAACCTGCTGAACGTGCACAACAAGCACTACTTCGCCAACCTCGACTACCTGGTCGCCTCGTGGCGGCTGCTGGCCGACGGCATCGTGGCGCAGTCGGGCGAACTGGGCCGGCTCGACGTGGCGCCGCAAGCGAGCGTCGAGGTCCATGTGCCGGTGGCGCCATTCCAGCCCGAGCCGGGCGTCGCCTACGTGCTCGACCTGTCGTTCACGCTGGCCGAGACCACCCCTTGGGCCGAGGCGGGCCACGAGGTGGCCTTCGCCCAGTTGGCCATGCCGCAGCACAGTGCGGCACGCCCGCTGACCATGGCCGACCTGGCGCCGGTGACCCACGCTGACTCTCGCGCCGAGGTCACCGTCCAGGGCGCCGACTTCGAACTGCGCTGCCGCCGGGAAGAGGGCGATCTGGGCCAGTGGACCGTCGGTGGCGAGCCCGTGCTGGCGGCGGCGCCGAGGCTCTCGGTGTTCCGCGCCGCGCTGGACAACGACCGTATCCCCGGCGTCTCCGCCAAGTGGCGTGAAGCCGGCCTGGACCGCCTGGTGGAAACCGCGGACGATGTCGAGGTCGGCCACAGCGGCGACGGCACGGCCTACCTGGCCTACCATAGCCGTGCCGCCGCGCCGGGCGTTGAGGCGGGCTTCGAGATCACCTACCGCTACACGGTATACCCGACCGGCGACATCGTGCTGTGCCAGCAAGTCATGCCCCATGGCGAGCTGCCGGCGCTGCCGCGCCTGGGCATCGAGCTGCGCCTCGACGAGGCCTTTGCCAACCTGACCTGGCTTGGCCGCGGGCCCATTGAGTGCTACCCGGACCGCAAGAATGCCGCCCGCGTCGGGCTCTACCAGAGCACGGTCGCCGATCAATACGTCGACTACGTCATGCCCCAAGACCACGGCCACAAGACCGATGTGCGCTGGCTGGCGCTGACCGACGGTGCCGAACGCGGCCTGCTGGTCGTGGGCCAGCCCATGCTGGGCTTCTCGGCCTCGCGCTATGACGATCGGACGCTGGACGAGGCGCAGCACCCCTGGGAGCTGCTGCCCTGCGGCCAGACGGTCCTGCACCTCGACGCGGCCATGAGCGGCGTGGGCAACGGCAGCTGCGGGCCGGGTATCCTGCCCGCCTACCAGGTCAAGCCCGAGCCGACGGTGTGGTCCGTGCGCTTGCGCCCGTTCAATGCCGCCACCGAGGACCCGGCCGTGCTGGCCCGCCAGATCCTGCCGACGGAGTAGCCGCACACGCAGTAGGGGCGACCGACGGTGGTCGCCCCTACTGCTGGAAGCTGTACGTGGGCACGCCGGCGATCCAGCCATAGACCGGCCACAGGCACCCCACGACGTAGTCGCCCAGCACCAGCCCGATGAAGAACGGCAGCGCCCGCCGATAGCCGCGGATGCCCCCGTAGCGCAGGATCAGGCTCTTGGCGCACCAGGCGATGAGCATCGGCACCCACACCATGCCCATCGAGTAAGTACCAGCGATGGCCAGACCCAACGGATGGAACGGCCAGCGCGCCCAACGCAGCCGCACCACCTGCAGCAGGCCCGCCTCGACCAGGCCCACCAGCAGCGCAATCGACGCCGACGCATCGGGCGGCACGGGATTGGTCAGCCAGCCATCCAGCCGGTTGAACGCCTCGCTGCCGAAGTACCGTAGGTGTCCAGCCATCTTGGCCGCCACGCCCCAGCGGTAACCCAGGTCCAGATGCGCCCAGAACCCGCACAGCGTGCCCACGACCGTAGCGATGAGCAACGGCGCGAGCATGGCGCGCGGTGGCTGATGTTGGGTCTGCGCTAGCTTGAAGCTCTCTATCTGGTGCGCGATGGGGATGCTGCGGTAGGCGCGGTTGAACCAGTAGAAGTAGGTCAGCGCGCCCAACTCGCGCGCCGTGAAGCCGCGCGGGCCGAAGAACGTGGTCAGCAGCCGCTCAGGGCCGGCGAAGTGCAGATCGTGCGCCGGCGGACCCAACTCCGCGCGCATCCGCGCACAGGCCAGCGCGATCAGCAGGTACAGCACCATGGCCGACAATGACCAGCCCCAGGGCAGCCCGGCACGCTGGAAGAACCAAGCCAGCCAGATCGTGCCCGCTGCCAGACCGAACCACGCCAGGCGATAGCTGATCAACTCGCGGTCGCGCTCATCGGCCAGCGGCTGCCAGATGGCGCGCAAGACCTGCGCCACATAGCGTCGACCCGTCCACAGTGCGGTCAGTGCCACGGCCAGATAGGCGCCGACGCACTGCTCCTCGACATACGGGAAGCGCGGGATGGCGCCCGACAGCCCGACCATGGCGCCGGTGACGCGCTGGGCTTTGAAGAACAGGTAGAAGAACCAGCACGAGAACAGCAAATCCACGGGCAGCATGAAGCCCAGGCCGACCGCGAACGGATAGAAACTGACCGGCGTCCAGCCAATGGCACTCCACGGGCGTTCGGTGATGGACGGGCCGATGTCGTGGGCGCGAACAGTCAGCGTGGGCAGCGCCGGAATGAGCTGAGCCAGGCCATTGAGCAGCGTGATGCCGCCGGCTACCGCGATGCCCTGCCACAGGCCGGGCTGGCGCCACAGCGCCGCCTCATCGTCGCACAGCGCCAGTGGCACGGCCAGCACGGGAAACGCCAGGCGCTCGTGGTCGGTCCACCGTCTCCGCATGATCGACGCCAGACAGGCCATCGTGCCCAGCAGCACGGCGATGAACGTGCTCCACAGCACCACCGGCGGCGCCCAGGCGCGCAGGTGGCGCGGCAGGTAGAGGCTGGTGTTCCCCTCATACCAGCCCCGCAACGCACCAGCATCGCGCACGATGAAGCCCGGTGCCAGGTTGGGGATCAACCGCTCGACCCAGCGGTTGCTGCCGTCGGCGAAGCGCACCGGGTGGCCGATCATCGGGACCAGCACATCGAGGAAGTCGACGCTGACGATGGCTGAGCCGATGCACAGCATGACGTAGACGGTCAGCAGTTCCGTCGCGCTCAGCGCCGCCGACGGCCGCACGCGCAGCAGCAGCCGGTTGAGCCCCACCAGCAGCACGAGCCACAGCACCACGTTGCCGAACAGCGAGAATGTCGTCGGGTAGGGTCCGCCCGAACGGCCCATCTCCATCTGCACGAGCAGGAAGGCATTGGCCGGCAGGAGCAGCGTGCCGAGCGCCACGGCCCGCACGCTGACCCCGCGTCGACCACCCTTGACCGTGCCGCCAGCCGCCAACTGCCCGCTCCGCGGGTGGCGTTCGCCCAAGTGGCGAGCATCCCTGCCAACGGACTGGCGCTACGCCTACCGATAGCACTCCAGCTCGGTGATGGCCATCTGCCCGCCGCGCTGACCCTCGCCGTCGGGCTTGCGGCCCAGCACGCGCACGTACCGCGCCGCGACCGGGTCGAAGGTCAACTCCGTCGCGCTGCCGTCGTGGTCACGGCGCGACCCGACCTCCTGCCAGGATCTGCCGTCGGCCGACAGCGCTACAGCGAACTCGGTGGCGAAGACCGCGCGCCCGAATCGCACGACGACGCGTCGCAGCGGCTGAGCCTGCTCCAGGTCGACTTCGTAGGTCCAGGCGTACTCGCCGCCGGCCTGCGCCACGGTGTTGGGATCGCCGTCGTTGCCGAAGTCGGCCGTGCGTGCCTCGCTGCCCGAGCCCGACGGTCCCAGTTCGTGGCTGCCGTCGAGACTGAGCAGCCGCGCCGGTCGGTAGCAGGCCAAGTTGCCCGGCGGCACCGGTTGGCGATGCTTGATCCACTCCAGGCGCTCGGTCATGCGGCGCAGCGTCTCGACGTGCGACCGCTCGATCATACCGTCGCGATACAGCAGCAGGTCGATGGTGACCACGCCGCCCGCGCGGTTCACTCGGCCCACGTACTCGGCCAGCCATTTGGAGTCGTAGCGCAGGCCGGGCGTACACCAGTCGTTGCCCAGGTACGACAGAATGTGCCACTGCACACCGTCACACCACCGGCTCCGGGGCACCTCGCCGAAGGTGTTCTGCTCGCCGGTGGTGTAGTCGTCGTTGAGCGTCGAGGAGTTGGAGGCGTTCATCTTCGGGTTGTTCAGCGCGATGATGCGCCGGGGGTTGCCCGCGCGCAGGCCGGCGGCCAGGATGCTCCACTTCTCTTCGTTGTAGCCCGAGAAGCCGTAGCAGCCGTCCACCCACCAGCCCAGCACCTTGTCGCGGTAGCGCTCGCCGTACTCCGCGACCACCGACGCCCAGTTGCGCACAAAGGCAGCCGGGGTGTCGGCCGCGTAACCCAACGCCTTGGCCGCCTTCTCGTCTTGCCGCGGGCCGTCGCCGGTCCAGTAGAGCATGAGCTTCACGCCGCGCTTGTTCAGCGACTGATAGAGGTCTTCCACCAGGTCGCGCGTGCTGCACGCCTCGCCGGGTTTGTAGCCGGTGAGCCGGTCGAAGGTGGCGTTGGGCGCGATGAGGTACCGCGTGCGCTGGTGCATGGTGAAGATACAGTAGTGCGCCCCGCTGCGGGCGACGCCCTCGGCAAAGCGCTCGGTGTCGAAGGCTCGAATGGCCGCATCCCAATCAGCCGGGCCGCCGGTGTTGGCCACGCGTTCGCCCACCACCTGGCAGTCCCACAGGTAGTGTACGAACACGCCCCAGCCGGCCTGGCTGAACCAGTCAGTGTTCTGTGCGCGGTCGGCGGGCAGTTGGCACTCGGTCGGCGCGACGATGCCGGCCATCAGCAGGTGCGACGCAACCACAGTCATCAGTGTCATGGTGGCCCTCTCAGAGCGCGAGCGTACCACATCGACGGCCGACGCTTGTGTGCCTCACTCGCTGTCGGCCTTGCTGCGGCTGAGCCCCACCTCGACCCGCGGGCCCGGCGGCTCGGCAGAGGACAGTCCGCGGCCGGCCGCTTCGACCGTGAATCCGGCCTGACGATGGGCGACGGCTCGCAGCGCACGAACGACCGGCTCGAATCGGCGGTCCTCGGGCAGGAAGATCGGCTCCGCGCCATCCAGGTGGACCACCCAACCGTCCCTTTGGCGGTCCAAGGCCCGCACCTCGCGCCAGCCAAAGTCGACCTCGTAGGCAGGGGCCGGCGGGTCGCCGGCAGCCTTCTGCACCGTCAGGTGGCAGCCTTCCTCGTTGGCGACCAGGTGGTGATGGCCTGCCGGCTCCCGCTTGAGCCGGTCCAGAATCCACTCGCCGACCGGCGCAAACAGCGGCGCGAGGAGGAAGGTCAGCAACCAGGCCGACCAGTGGGGCCAGCCGCAGGCGAAGGCGATGACGGCGGCCGGCACCGTCGCCAGCCAAATCGGGCAGCCGCAGCCGATCTGGATGTCCCACGCGCCCAGGCACCCGAGCGTGTCGAAGCCATGGACCCGGACGGTCGGATCGATACTGATGGCCTGCCGGCCGCCAAGCCAGCGCAGCACATCACGCTCGTCGCACTCGTCGGTCGGGAGGTGCTGCTGGTACGTCTCGATCGCCGCCAGCAAGGCGCGGAGATCGGCCCTCGGTGCCGTCAACACGAGGTCGCCTGACACCGTCGTCAGCAGCAAGCGGCGGTTGGCCAGCCAGGTGGCGCGGAGCACGTCAGTCCATGGCGTTCGCCGCGAGCGGCCCAGCCACGGCACCACGGTGAGCCCAGCCGGGTCGGCCACGACGGCGCGGCGATTGTGGCGCCAGCCACGTCGGTCTCGACATCGCACCGCGGGCTGGGCCGCCCAGGCCCCCAATGCCAGCGGCGGCAGTGTCGTCATCGAAGCCATGGCGCCCCTTCACCCAGGGAGCGTACCACACCGGCGAGGAGGATATCCAGCGGCCACGGCGCATCGCCTGGCAGGAACGAGGACCCTATGCATCGCCTGACGTGGTTGCTGATCCCCTGGTTGGCTGTGGCGCTGCACGCCGCCGACGGCTGGAACGTACGCGACTTCGGCGCCGTCGGCGACGGCAAGGCCGATGACACCGCCGCCTTTCAGAAAGCGCTGGACGCGGCCAAGGCTGGCCTGGGCGGCGTGGTCAGCGTGCCCACGGGCAAGTACCTGATCGCCGGCCATCTGGACGTGCCCGATCATGTCACGCTGGAAGGCGTGTTCCGCGCGCCCACCGCGCGCAGCCAGGGCTATGGCAGCACGCTGCTGGCCACCGAGAGCAAGGGTCAGGCCGATGGCACCCCGTTCCTCTTTCTGCACGCCAACGCGACCCTCAAGGGTCTGACCATCTTCTACCCCGAGCAGGACCGCGACAAGCCGACGCCCTACCCCTGGTGCGTGCGCGGCTGGGGCGACAACGCCAGCATCATCGACGTGCTGATGGTCAACCCGTGGCAGGCGGTGGATTTCGCCACGCATCCCTGCGGCCGACACCTCATTCGCGGGCTGTATGCGCAGGCACTCTACCGTGGCCTGCAGGTCGACCGCTGCCTGGACATCGGCCGCATCGAGGATGTGCACTTCTGGCCGTTCTGGGACGTCGGTCCGTCGGCCGCCACCGAGCTGACCAAGCGCGAGGGCATCGCCTTCAGCTTCCGCCGGACCGACTGGGAGTACGTCAGCGGCAGCTTCTGCATCAGCTACAACGTGGGCATGGAGTTCGTGACCGGCGGCGACGCCACGGGGCCCTGCGCCGGGCCGGGCAACGTACTTCTGACCCAGAGCGGCGCCGACTGCTGCGTTACCGCGGTGCGCGTGGTGGAAAGCCAGCGCCATGCGGGCATCAGCTTCGCCAACTCGCAGATCTACGGCGACCTGGTGGTCGAGCCGACCAACACGGGCATGGTGCGCTTCACCGGCTGCGGCCTGTTCGGCAGCATGGACGGCCAACGCGGCACGGCGCTGGCCAAGCTCGCGGGCAAGGGACGCGTGTCGTTCGAGAACTGCTCGTTCAACTGCATCGACCCGGCCAACCGGGGTGAGTTCGTCATCGAAGCGCTGGCCGGACGGCTGAGCGTGCAGAACTGCCAGTTCCTCAATGCGCCGTATACCGCGGTCAACCCCGAAGCCATCCGCCTCGGCCAGCAGGTGGCCGGCGCGCAGATCCTGGGCAACGAGTTCAACCACACCATGGGTGTCATCAACCACGCCGGCGGCCAGGTGATCATCGCGAACAACCTGGAGAACACGGACATCGAGGAGTACTACGTGACCAACGGCGGCCGCTGGTGGCCGCTGGAGCGCATCGAGGTGGGCACGGAGACCGCCGACCTCGCGCCCAACGGCGGCTTCGCCGCGGGCGAGGAAGGCTGGACGCGCATCGGCCCGGCCTCGGTCGAGAAGCCGGTCGCGCCGTTCCTCGATGAGCGGGTCATGGTGGCCCGGCCCGGCGCGGCCAACGAGCCCGTTGGCCAGTACTGGCGCGGCCTGACGCTCGAGCCCGACAGCGACTACGTGTTGAGCGCCTACCTGTGGAACTTCACCACACCCGAGCAGAGCGCCCGCGTGTTCGTCGACCTGCTCGGCGTCAAGCCGCTCAATGTCTATGCCATGCCTGGCAAGAGCCGCGCGGGCATATTCGTGATGATGCCCTTCAGTACCAAGGACACGGGCACCAAGGTGAGCCTGCGAGCCTGGTACGACATGCCCAAGGGCTGGGCCGAGGGCAAGGTGGCCATGCAGGCGGCGCGCATTGCCGTAACGAAGGCGGAGCGGTTCAAGGCGCCGCGGGAACGGGCTCAGTGAGGAGGTCCGGCTGCGGTGGTGCAGCTCAGGCCACGGTCTGGATCAACGGGAGCGTCGGCTGGTGATAGGCCTCGGCTGAGAGCTGGACGCGCGCCGGCCACGAAACCGAGTCGGCGAGATTCTACCCTTCGCAACACCTCGACTACCACATCGACGTCGTCGAAGGCGGGCAGAGCTACAGTACGGCCGTCATCGAGGGCTGCCTGCCAACGGCCCATGCAGCGCGACTCCGTGACCTCAGCCCAGCGAAACACAACCGCTGGCAGACCTTCACGTTCTATCTGACAGGTCTCGTGGTCGGCCACAACGCGCCACGACGTGCCCTTCACGGCAGTCAAGCGCCGCCAAGGCCCGTCGGCCGCGCCCATCAGGAGCCCCCAGCTCAGGGCGGCCACCGCAGGCCCGACCAGAGCGAGAAGGCACCCCGCCACCACCTGCAACGAGGCAGACAGGTCGGTGACCAGCAGCATGGCCACCGCCAACAGAGCCGCGACCACTGCCATTCCGGTGAGCTGCAGGCAGCCAACGCCGACTCCGTCCGAGCGAACGCCGTCAAGCCGTTCCCACGTTTCCTCGTGTCCAGCGAACGTGCGCGGCGGTCCGAGCCACCGGGAGATGTCATCCGCGCAGATGCCGCTGGCCGCGGTTCGTTGCGCCTCGGCCAGAATGTGGTCGGTCAACTCCTCGAAGGCGTCGAGCCCGGCGTCCAGCGTCAGCCAGGCGCCGTCAAGCGTTGAGAGCGTCGCGCTCTTCGGTCCTCGCCATGACAAGCCGCACAGGTCGCCCCAGGCCACCTGTCTCGGTGAGCCAACCCACCGCTCCACGGTTAGGCCGTCGGTGCCAGCCACGATGGCACGCCGATTGCGCAGCCAACCGCGCCGGTCCACATAGCGCTTTGGTTCGGTCATGGACGTTCCCCTGATCGGCGCCCCGATGTCCGGTTCCTACCCCGTCCCGCCAGCTCGTCAAACGCGGCCATGGACGGTACGAGCGTGCGTGCATTCTGCCTCCTGAGAGCGGCACTACGGGCGTGCGTGCCGGGCGTTGACCACGCCTGAGCGCCTGAAGGCGGAACAACAAGCCAGGACTCAGCGCTTGAGCGCCAGCACCAGCACACCCGAGGCGATCATGGCGATGCCCAACCATTCACGACCATTGGGCCGCTCATGGAGGAAGACCACCGCAAACAGCGCCACCAGCACCAGGCTGAGCTTGTCCACCGGCGCGACCTTGGACGCGTCGCCGACCTTCAGCGCGCGGAAGTAGCAGACCCATGACGCGCCCGTGGCCAGACCAGAGAGGATCAGGAAGGTCCAGGTCTCGCGCGAGAGCAGCAGCGGGTTGCTCCACTTGCCCGTGGCGCGTACGAACACGCCGAGCACCACGAAGATCACCGCCGTGCGGATGAGCGTGGCCAGATCCGAGTTGACGCCGGCCAGGCCGAGTTTGGCGAAGATGGCCGTCAGCGCGGCGAACACCGCCGAGCCAAGCGCCCACGGGAACCAGGCCTCACGCATTACGGCTCCTTCTACTCGCGCGGCACCGGCAAGCTGCCAGGGTCGATGACGTCACCGCGCGGGTCGTGGCCCTGCCAACCAAAGGTGACGCCTTGGGCCGGCTTCTCGGGTGTGCAGGTGGCCCGCTTCTCGCTGCCTTCGGCACTGACCGTCACCTCCACGCCCAGCGGCACCACGAAGCGGCATTCGCCGTTCTTGTCGGTCGTCTGGGTGAGCCTCCGGGGCTTGCCCGCCTCGGTGAACGAGCAGGTCACCGTGGCGTTGGGAATGGGCTTGCCAGCCAAAGTGCCCATCATGTCGCGCGGGTCGCCGATGACGTCCTTGGTGCAGACCCGCACCTGCACGGTGCCCACCGGTGCGAAGTCCGGCGAGGTGATGCGGATGCCCGCCAACTCCACCTCCACCCAGATGCGCTTGGCATCGGCCACGTCGAGGTCGTTGAGCTTGCCCTCCAGCTTGCCCTTCCGGAGCCGCAACTCGTAGGCGCGCGGGTCCTGTCGCCGGCCGTCCAGGTACAGATCGATGGTCTGGTCGTCGGGCAAGGTGGCCAGGATCTTCTCGTTGAACACGCCCCGCGGTGTGTGCTCGACGGTGCCCTTCAACGGCTGGCCCAGCGTCTTGGGGCCGATGCCGGTGATGGTGACGGCGAACCGTGGCAGGTACCAATCAAGCAACCTGGCGTTTGCGGCCACGGCGATGGGCACCAGCACCTGGGCCATGCTCACGGCGCAGTCGCGATTGGTCTCGTAGCCGTAGGTGCCCCCCGTGAGCCTGGCGTTGAAGAAGTAGTTGCCCCACGAGTTGCTCTGCCAGGTGCGCTTGGCCATGAGGATCGTGCCGCGGTTCTTTACCTCGGCGGTGTAGATGCGCATCTCCGGGTCCCAGGTCAGTTCCCTGCCCAGCGTCGGCCGTGGGTAGACATGCCCGTTGACCGGTGCGACCGGATGGCCGTCGGGGTCGGTGCCGGAGAGCGTGTCGTTGGTGACGAAGTGCTGGTTGGTATACAGCGCGACGGCCTGGAACAGCCCCTCGGGCGTCGAAGCACCGTAGACGGCGCTGGCCGCCTCGGGCGGCATGGCGGCCTCGGGGTCAAGCCGCGACAGCGGGCCGGTGCGCGGGATCGTGGCGTAAGCCGCCTCGACCTCGGGACCCAGGATCCACTCCTCGTACGGATCGGGCCGCAGCCGGCCGGCCGGCAAGGCTCCGGGATGGCCGTCGTTGCGCGTGTGCGACGCCATGGTCATGTCGGCCATGAGGTGCATCACCTCGCCCAGCGCCCGCCAGAACATGGCCGTGGCGCGCTCGCGGTCCTCCTTGCGGACGGGCAGGTCGCTCAGCGCACGACGTAGCGCCACCGGCCCCTGGCGCCAGCTGTACGCATACTCCCCCACGCCCATGGCCAGCGCGCGCGCATCGATGCGCGGATTGACCGTCTCCACGTCGCGCCGCCAGGTGCTGCGGATGTACTCCCTGAGCTGGCCCTGCCAGGGAATGTCGGTCAGATAGCGCTCGCCCTCGGCCGCGGTCGGGTCGTAGAAGTGACGCTGGCAGGCGGAGACCTCCGGCTCGTCGGCGGTGAAGCCGCCCTCCGCCACCCACATGGGCACGTTGAGGCTGGTGTCGCCGGTGCTCATGTCGTCGGGCCAGTTGCCGCGGTTGGTGTAGGTCGGTCCGACCAGCGTGCGCAGGTCAGTCTCCTTGAAGCGGTACTGCCGCAGGATCGGGTCCTCGTGGCTGGCCTCACGGATCTGCGTGGTCACCCACAGATCCCACGCGCAACGGTTGATGGCGCGGTGCGCGCCGCCGCTGATGCCCGCCTTGGGGTCCAGGTTCCAGTAGCCCAGCACCGGCCCGACAGCCATCAAGGCCAGCATGGGCCAGAGCAGGCGGAAAGAGTGCCGCATGGCGAGTCTCCCTAGAAGCGCGACAGGCACCACCGGCCGTCGATCAGTTCGAAGATGCAGGGGTAACGGCGGCCGGCGTCGGTGACCTCATACTCGGCCATGCGCGCGCCTTGCGCCACCAGACGGCGCGTGGCCAGCACCGTCGCCAACTGCGCCATGGCCTCCGGCCGTTGCGTGAACAGCGTCCGGCAGCGCGTCGCCGCCTCGGGCGCCAGGAGGCTGGTGGCACCGGCCACGTCGCGCGCTTTGAGCGCCGCCTCCAGCGCCGAGCCATCGCCGGCCAGCGAGCCAGTCGAGACCGGCGGCTTGACCGGGTCGATGGGCTTCACCGGGTCGACTGGGTTGCTGACGACGCGCCCCGACAGCAGGCCCTCCATCACCGCCAACAGCCGCTTGCCCGCGGGCAGCGCGCTCTGTTGCTTCCAGGCCGCGCCGACCTTGGCCGGCGACAGCAGATCGGCAAAGCGCGTATCGTAAGCGAACACGTAGCGGTCGGCGTAGTCCACCAACACCGCACTGAGTTGCGGCAACTGCTTGCGGTCGATGAAGCGTTGCCGGTAAGGTGCGGCATCGGTGGGCACGGTCGCGCTGACCACCAGGCCCAGCGCGATGCCCCTGGCTCGCAGCCGCGCCAGCCCGTCGGCCAGTTGCTCGCGGTCGACCGCCGAAAGCACGCCGGCTTCGTCCAGAATGGGCTCCGTGGCCGGCTTCGGCAGGCCGCTGCCTGTCGTCGTCGAGCCCACGGGCGTGGTTGGGCCACCGGCAGCGCGGCTGGCACCGAAGTAGACCAGGACAACCTGACCAATCATCGAGCGGTAGATGTTGTACTTGCTGCCAAATGCCTCGTCGCCCTTGAAGTCGCCGACGTAGATGGGCTGACCGGACAGCGCAGTCGGGCAGTCCCAGCGCTGGACCGTGTCGCCCACCAGCAGTGCCAACTTGCCGTCCTTGAGCTTGAGGATGACCTTCACAGGCTGGCCGGCCGCGGTCCTGGTCGGGTTGTTCATGACCTGCCAGCCGTTGCCGGCATTGGTGCCGCCCTGGCGTGATCGGTCGTAGACGTTGGCCGAGAAGGTGCCGTCGGCGCCGAGCGCAAGCGTCAAGGAGCCGGTCGGCGCGGCGTTGATGCCCACGGTGTCGAGCACCGTACCGCCCTTGCTCCAGGTGACCCGCAGCTCCACCTCGAGGTCGCGCGTGTTGTACGGATTGCTGATCCGCGCACCGTCCGAAGGCGCCTTGAGATCGACGGGAATCTCCGCCGCCCAAACGCTCAGCGTCATCAGGCTGCCCAGCAGAAGCGCGCGCATGTCAGCCCTCCCACGACTCACTTCGCCGGCGATGTGGGCGCACCTCCGAACAGGAGTCGCGAGCCGCAAGGCGAACAGTCTTCTTCGGAGTGTAGCCCATGCTCATCGTCATGGTCAGTATCCGCGTCAAGCCCGACTGCGTGGAGGCCTTCGCCGCAGCCAGTGCCGACAATGCCCGCCACAGCGTGCAGGAGCCCGGCATCGCGCGGTTCGACGTGCTGCAGAGCGCCGACGACCCCACGCGATTCTCGCTGGTCGAGGTCTATCGCGACGTCGAAGCCACCGCCGCGCACAAGGAGACCGAACACTACGCCCGCTGGCGCGACACGGTAGCCGACATGATGGCCGAGCCGCGGTCGTCGTCCAAGTGGACCAACCGCTGTCCCGACGACAGCGGCTGGTGAGCGGACCCATGGAGTTCGAGTTCGCCACGGCGCAGCGCATCGTCTTCGGCTCTGGCAGCGTAGCCCGGCTGGGCGCGTTGGCGGGCGAGTTGGGTCACCGCGTGCTACTGGTGCGTAGCGCCACCGAGCGCGCCAGCCGTAGCGCCGCGCCCATCTCGGCCCAACTCGCCGCGGCTGGCTTGGAGGTGACCACGCTGACGGTGACCGGCGAACCCACCGTGGCCTGGGCACGCGTCGCGGCGCAGACCGCCCGCGCCGCCGATTGCGACCTGGTGGTCGGCCTCGGCGGCGGCAGCGTGCTCGATGGCGGCAAAGCCGTCGCTGCGCTGGTCGTCAACAGCGGCGACCCGCTGGACTACCTGGAAGTGATCGGTGCCGGCCGGCCACTGGTGGCGCCGTCGCTGCCGTACCTTGCCCTGCCCACGACAGCCGGCACGGGCTCGGAGGTCACGCGCAATGCCGTCCTGGCCTGCGAGGACCACGGCGTCAAGGTCAGCCTGCGTAGCGCCTACATGCTCCCGACCGTCGCGCTGGTCGACCCGGAGCTTACCTGGGGCCTGCCGGCCGACGTCACCGCTAGCACCGGGCTCGACGCCCTGACCCAACTCATCGAGCCGCTGGTGAGCCGCCGAGCGCAGCCGCTCACCGATGCCATCTGCCGCGACGGCATTCCGCGTGCCGCCCGGCACCTGCGCGCCGCCTGCACCGACGACCCGGTGGCACGTGAGCAGATGGCGTTGGCCAGCCTGCTCGGCGGTCTGGCCCTGGCCAACGCTGGGCTCGGAGCAGTGCACGGCCTGGCGGCACCGCTCGGCGGACGGTTCGGCGCACCCCACGGCGCCGTGTGCGCTACGCTGCTGCCACACGTCATGGCGGCCAACCTGCGACTCGCTGACGAGCAGACGCGTACGCGCTACGACGAGGTGGCGCGGCTGCTCACCGGCTCGCCGTCAGCGACGGCGGCCGAGGGTGTGGCATGCGTGGCGGCCTTGGTGGCCGACCTCGGCGTGCCGCGACTGTCCACCTGGGGTATCGGTGCCGACGACCTGCCGGCCATGGCCGAGGCGGGCCTGGCGGCCAGCAGCATGAAGGCCAATCCCGTGTCGCTGGACGCGGCGGCGCTGGTGGAGGTGATGGCTCGGGCGTGAGGGTGGCCCGGCATCTGGCCCCCACCGCAGCCCTCCCCGCGCGGTGGCTGTGCGGGCATCGCCGGGTGAGTATGGACGATCTGTTGGCCGGGCACCTTGAGGCGACGGCGCGCCGTTGCGCTGAGCACGACTGGGTCATGGCGGCCACCGATACCACCGCTCTGGACTACAAACCGCCTGTATCGAAGAGCGGTCTGGGGCCGATCGGCAACGGCACGGGCAGCCGCGGCCTGTTCTACCACGCGGTGCTGGCAGTGACGCCAGGCCGACGTACGTTGGGTCTGCTGGGCGTGCGGGTCTGGACGCGCGAGCGCCACGCCGGCTCGATCAAGGGCCAGCGTCGCGCCAAACTGACCAGCGAGAAGGGGAGCGGCAAGTGGTTGACCGCGCTCTGGCAGATCGCCGAGCGGTTGCCCGCGAGCCAGCGCGTCTTGCTCGTCGAGGACCGCGAGGCGGACGTCCTCGACTTCCTATCCAGCCTGCGGCGTGAGGGTCTGGACCTGCTGGTGCGGGCCGCGCAAGACCGCCGTGTGCAGTTGGTTGGCGAAGCGTCGCCTTGCCTGTTGTACGCCGCGGCCCAGGTCGGCTGCCTGACGGTGCATGTGCCGGCACGCGCGGGTCAGGTCGAGCGCGACGCGCAGTTGACGGTGCGCGCTCGCGAGGTGGAGATACAGCCACCCGACCGCGCGCTGCTGCACGGCCAGCCGGTGCGATACTGGCTGCTGCAGGCCCGCGAGGAGACGCCGCCCGAGGCGGGCGAGGCACTGAGTTGGGTGCTGTTGACGACGCTCGACCGCGCCGAGCCGCGGGCGGCACAGGCGCTGCCCGGCCACGATGCGGCGCGCTGGGAGATCGAGCGACTGCACTCCACGCTGAAGTCGGGTCTGGGCGTGGAGCGGTTGCAGACCGAGGACTTGCATGTCTTGGCCAACACGATGGCGGTGCTGTCGGTGACGGTCTGGCGGGTCGTGTCATTGGCCATGCTGAGCCGTATGCAGCCTGAGCTTGACGCTGCAGTGCTGTTCAGCGCCGACGAACTGGAGGTCCTGGCCACCTCGGTACGGCGGCCAGTGACGACGGTGGGCGAGGCGACCGCGGAGACAGCGCTATTGGCCGGGAATCAAGCCTACCGTCCGGCGAGCCCGCCCGGCCTCAAGCGCGTGTGGTCGGGCTTGAGGCGGTTGGCGGACATGCTCGCTGGGTACCGGCTAGCGCGTGATGCGTTTGCCGGTAACGGTGGCTACAAAGCGGGATGAGGCTCGTGGGGGGACTACAGGACGGGCTGCCGGTCGGCCGGCCAGGTCTTCACCTTGGCCGCCAGTTCGTGCATCGCACCGTCGGCGATCCCGGCGTAGTCCTTGCCGTTGGCATCGCTGCGCCGGTTGAACAGCACGGCCCAGTCCAGGCCGTCCCACCGTCGCACCAGCAACGTCGACGTGCCCGGAATGCCGCCGGTATGCCAGGTGTTCAGCCGGCCCTGACCGCAATCGCGCACCGACCAGCCCAGGCCATACCAGACCGGGTCCGTGCCGGCATCGGGTCGGGCGAACGTGGCCGCGATGGAGGCCGGCCGGAGCAACGGCGAGTGGGCCGCATCATCGAACGCCTGCGCGAACCGCACCAGGTCCGCCGCCGAAGCCAGCCAGCCCCCATGCGCGGCCATGGGCTCGAAGTAGAACGTGCCGTACGGTGTCGGCACGAGTTCGGCCTCGGCGCCGAACACGCTGGCCCGCGGCGGCTCCGCGCCGTCCAGCAGCACTTCGCCCGGCGCGCGGCCGGCCAGCAGGCTCCGGCCAAGTCGTGGCCGCGTACTGCCCACGGCGCGCCAGATGTGCTCCTGGCAATACGCCTCGTAACTGACGCCGGTCACCTTCTCGATGACCATGCCCAGCAGCATGTAGCCGAAGTTGGAGTAGGCGTAGCGCTCTCCGGGCGTGTAGTCCAGCGGCTGGCTGACCATCCAGCGCAGAATGGCGGCGCCATCGGCCGGAGGCGGCAGGGCCAGATCGGCCGCGATCTGCCGCGACTTGAACATCGGGTCGCCCGACTTGTCGCGGTCGAACCCGCCACGATGTTGTAGCAGATGGCGCAGCGTGATCGCCCGCCAGCGCTCGTCCTTGGGGCTCAGCGCCAGCCGGTCGACGATGTTGTCGTCGAGACTCAGCCGGCCCTGATCGACCAACTGCATGACCGCGGCGCTGGTGACGGGTTTGCTGATGCTGGCAATCCGGAACAGGCCGTCGGGCGACAGCGGCACGCCCGGCTCGGCCCAGCCGAAGCCTCGGCTATAGATGACCCGGCCGCCGCGGCCGACGGCCACCTGCACGGCCAGCTTGGTGTCATCGCCGACCAGCGCCTGGAAGTAGTCGTCGTAGACCTCCAGGCCCGGCACGGCCTGGCCGGAAGGCGTTCCGGCCAGGGCCAGCAGCATGAACGTGCACCACATCGGAGTCGTCTCCGGCCGCCACCCTTGGTGGCGCGGTCTACGGCGAGAACAGCGTGCCATCGGGGTAGCGCGTCTGCGTCCACCCCAGCACGCCATCGGGGCACGGGAAGCGCGCGGCGAGCTTCTCATCGATATCGATGCCCAGGCCCGGCTTGTCGTTGGGGTAGGCGTAGCCGTCGCGCAGTTCGGGGCAACCGGGGAAGATCTCCTGCTCCAGATCCGAGAAGCCGGCCCACTCCTGGATGCCGAAGTTGGGGCTGGCCACGTCGAGGTGGACATTGACCGCATGGCCGACCGGCGACACATCGCCCGGCCCGTGCCAGGCGGTGCGCACGCCAAACTGCTCGCAGAACACGGCCAGCTTGCGTGCCGGAGTCAGGCCGCCGATGGTGCTGATGTGGCAGCGGATGAAGTCGATCAGCCGGTTGGTGATCAGCATCTTCCACTCTTGCGGGTTGTTGAACAGCTCGCCCATGGCCAGTGGCGTGGTGCACACCTGGCGCACCATGGCGAACCACTCGACGTGCTCTGGCGGGAGCAGATCCTCGAGGAAGAAGAGGCGGTACGGCTCCAGCTCCTTGGCCAACCTCACTCCCTCGATGGGCACCAGCCGCTCATGCACGTCGTGCAGCAACTCGATGCCGAACCCCACCTTGTCGCGCAGATGCGCGAACATCTCGACCGCGCCCAGCGCATAGCCGTGGGGGTCGAAGTAGTCGCCGGCCACGGCCCCGGCTGGCGGGGTCGGCAGCGAGGCATTGCCGCCGTAGCCACCCATCTGCACGCGCACGTAGCGGTAGCCTGCCTCCATGTAGCGGCGCAGGTCGTCCTCGACCGCCTGCGGCGTGGCGCCGCCGGCGTGGCGATAAACCGCGGCGGCCTCGCGGCACTTGCCGCCGAGCAGTTGGTAGACCGGCAGGCCGGCCACTTTGCCCTTGATGTCCCACAGCGCCTGGTCGACGCCGGACATGGCGTTGTTCTCGGCCGGCCCGCTGCGCCAGTAGGCGTTGTGATGCACGAGTTGCCAGATGTCTTCGATGCGGTGGGCATCGCGGCCGACCAACAGCGGTTTGAGGAACTCGTCGATGATCACGCGCACGGCGTTGGCGCGTTGGGTGAACGTGGCGCATCCCAGCCCATACAGGCCCGGCTCGGAGGTCTCGATCTTGACCACAATGAGCCGCTTCTGCAGGCTGCCGTCGCCCGGCGACAAGGCCGTGCCGGTGGGCGAGGTCATGATGGCGCGCACATCTCGGATCGTCAGCTCAGACACTTCAGGCTCCCGCCGCGCCTGTTCGCCAGCCCGGCGGCGGGTCCTGCCGTTACTGGTCGAGCAGTTCGCGCACTTTGCCCAACAGCTCGCCGACGCCGAACGGCTTGACCAGGAGCGGCGCCCGCGCGGGCGTCAGCCCCTGCTGCTCGATGACCGCCGCGGTGTAGCCGGAGATGAACAGCACGCGCATGTCAGGCCGCGCGGCGGCCAACTCGGTGGCCACCTCCAGGCCGTTCTTGCCCGGCATGATGACGTCGGTCACCAGCAGGTCGATGCGTCCGGTCTCGGCCACGCGCAACGCGTGACTGCCGCTGTCGGCCACCCGCAGCACGTAGCCCGCGCGCCGCAGCGAGCGCTCAACGAAGCCCCGTACCGCCGGGTCGTCCTCGACCAGAAGGATGTGCTCACGACCGCCCGGGGCGGCGGGCTCGGCCACGTCGGGCTCGAGTGTTGGCGCGTGCAGGCGCGGCAGATAGACGACAAAACGCGTGCCCACCCCCACCTCGCTGTGGCAGGTGATGTGGCCGCGGTTCTGGCGGATCGCGCCGTAGACCGACGCCAGACCGAGCCCGGTGCCCTCGCCCACTGGCTTGGTGGTGTAGAACGGCTCGAAGGCTCGGGCCAGCACTTCGGGCGTCATGCCGCAGCCTGTGTCGGCCACGGTGATGGTGACGAACTCGCCCGGCTCCACCTCGGACAGCGGACCCAGGTCGGCCTGCGCGAGCTGTGCGTGACCGGCGGTGATGGTCAGCCGGCCGCCGCTGCGCATGGCGTCCTTGGCGTTCACGGCCAGGTTCATGACAATCTGCTCGACCTGGCCGCCATCGGCGCGCAGGTGCAGCGGCTCGGGCGAGAGCACCACCTCGAGCTCGATGTGCTCGCCGATCAGGCGGCCCAGCATGCGCTCCATGTCGCGCGCCACCTGGTTGAGTTCCAGGTCAGTGGGCCGGATGAGCGAGCGCCGACTGAAGGCCAGCAGTTGCCGTGTCAGGCTGGCCGCCCGCTGCGCGGCGCGGCTTATCTCCTCCAGGTCGTCCCGATAGGCACTGTCCGCCGGCAGATCGCCCAACACGAACTCGGCGTAGCCGTTGATGGTGGTGAGCAGATTGTTGAAGTCGTGGGCCACGCCACCGGCCAACTGGCCGATGGCTTCCATCTTGCTGGCCTGGGCCAGACGCGACTCGAGATGCTGGCGTTGGGCATCCTGCTCCTTCTGCTCGGTGATGTCCTGCATCATGCCCGCCAGGTGGGTTGGCCGGCCCTCGCCGTCACACCACACGTCGCCAACCATTCGACACTGGCGCCACGCGCCGTCGGCGCGTCGCACGCGCACCGTCTCGTCGAGACGCTTGCGCTGACTGACCGCCTCGCGCACCGCGGCGTCGAGCCGGGCGCCGTCCTCGGGATGCCCGAAGCGCTCGAGGACCTCGCCCGGCGAGATCCGGATCGATGATTCTGGTAGGCCGTGCAAGCGACACATGGATTCCGACCAGACCATCTGGTCCTGACGGAGGTCATGTAGCCATGCGCCAACCTGCGCCAGCTCGGCCGCATGGTCCAAAGCCAGGCGCGCCTCACGCAGGCGCTCCTCGGCCAACACCGCGTCGGTGATGTCTCGCGCGATCCACAGCGCGTGGTCGCCCATGGCCTGGGCGCGCCCCTCGAACCAGGCCTGCCGGCCGCCGGCAGCCAACCGATAGCGCACGGACACGGTCTCGCCCTGGTCAATGGCCCGGCGCAACGCATCCACCACAGGCTGCAACTCGGGGCCGAACACGTCGGTGACACCGCGACCGAGGACCTCGTCGACACTGGCCGCCACCGACAGGCGCTCGGGCGACGGCACCGCCAGGCAGACGCCATCGCGGTCATAGACGAGCGTCAGGTCGGGGATGGCCCGCACCAGGGCGCCATACTCCTCAGCGGATTGCTTGGCGCGGCGCGCCTCGTTCATACGGTCCAGCGTGGGCGCCACGATGGCCGCCACCGCGCCGATCAACTCCGCCTCGCGCACCGCGTACCGATCCGTGTCGACGGCCGCGACCATGAGCACCCCGATGAGCGCGTCACGAGACACGATCGGCTGGTAGTAGGCGCTGCCCAGGCCGATACCAGGGCAGCCCGGGTGCACCTGCTCCGCGGTGGGGCAGCTCAGCAGCAGAGGTTGACGCTCCACCAGCGGCGCCATGGTCTTGCCGAACTGATCCACCGCCAGGCGCTGGCCCGGCTGACAGGTGACGGCCGGCGTCGGACCGGTCGATACGCCCACCTGCTCAAACCACATCCCATCGTCCGACAGGCAGGCCAGGCAGAAGCGGTCCCAGCCCAGCAACGGCTGCGTGCGCTCGGCCACGGCCTGCGCCATCTGCGCCGGCTCCATCAACGCCGTGAGCGCCGATGCCAGGTCGGCCAGCATCTCGGCTTCCTCCGCGCGCTGGAGCTGCCTCAGCAGACGAGCCACGACGCCGGCGTACGCAACGACCTCGGCCTGACGCCGCTCATCGATGGCGGCCCCACTGCCCGCGCAATCGTTGTAGAACACCCCGATGGTCTCACCATCGGTGCGCAGCGGCGTGGCGGCGATCCAATCGAAGCTGACGCAGCGTTCGCCATCGGTCGCGCTGTGCGGGCCGGGCATGAGCACCCAGGGCGCGTCGCCCGCCATGGCCTCGGCCGTTTCGCCGGCAAAGGTGAAGCTTAGGTGCCCTTCGTCGACGGTCTTGCCGGCCAGGCTGATGCCCCACGTCCCGCGGCCACAGTTGCCCTCGCGTAGCCAGAGGGAGCAGCGTTCGACGCCCAGGTGCGTGCAGGCAATCTCGACGGCCCGCTTGGCCAGCGCCGAGCGGCTCGGTGCCGAAACGAGTTGAGCCGCGGCGGCCAGCCAGTCTGTGGACACGGTCGCAGCACTCCTTTGCTGGGATGTGCTCAGACTATGACACAAACGCGGGCTAGTCGCATGAACCGCTTATGGCGCGAGCACTATCGACCGCCCAGGCCGGTCAGCGAGGCGCCTTCGATGAACCACTTCTGGCCCACGAAGAACAGCAGGATGATGGGCAGCACGACGAACGTCGACGCCGCCATCAGCAGCCCGGGCTCGCCGCCATGCTGCTGCTGGTAGAGCTGCAACGCGTAGGCCAACGGCATCTTTTCAGCCGACGACAGGTAGATCAACGGGCCCATGAAGTTGTTCCAACTGGCCAGGATGGTCATGATCGAGATAGCCGCCAGCGCCGGCTTGACCAGCGGCAGCATGACGCGCCAGTAGATCAGCAGCGGCCCGCAGCCATCGAGCCGCGCGGCGTCTTCCAACTCGCCGGGGATGGACAGGAAGAACTGGCGCAGCAAGAAGATGTTGAACGCCGAACCGAAGAAGGCCGGCACCCACAGCGGCGCCAATGTGTCGATCCAGCCCAGGTTCCGGAAGATCAGGAACTGCGGCATCATGGTCACCGCGCCGGGCACCATCATCGTCGCCAGCAGCACGACAAACCAGGCGTCACGGCCCGGCCAGCGCAGTCGCGCGAACGAGAAGGCCACCAGCGACGACGACAGCAACGTGCCGATCAGCCCCATGATCACCAGGAACAGCGTGTTGGCCAGGAAGGTCAGTCCGTAGTGCGTCTCCGCCGGCAGGTACCGGAGCGCGTCGGGGAAGTTCTGCCAGCGCGGCGCCACATGTCGCTTCTTGGTCAGGGCCGACCGGCCGACCACCTGCTCGGCGCCGCTGGCCAGGTCGCGCACCTTCACCTCACCGCTCTCGAGTTGCTCGACTTCGGCCACCTCGCGGCCGCTGTCCTTGAGCGTCGACAGGCCCGCGGGCTGACCGTCCTTGGTCTTGACCTCGCGCGACAGCACCTGCTGCGTGGGTATCCACACCGGCGGAAAGACCGCCATCTCCTCGTCGGTCTTGAGCGCGGTGGAGATGAGCCAGGCGAACGGAATGAGGAACACAAACGAGCCGGTCAGCAGCGTCAAATGCGTCGCGCAGCGACGCACGGCCTTCCGCGCCTGATCGCGGTTGCGGCTCTCGCGGCGCAGCACAACCGCGCTCAGCACAATGGCCACGCCGCCCGCGGCCAGTGTCAGCAGCGGCTGACCGAGACGCAGCGAGCCGATCACCAGCGCCAGCAACGCCGCCGGCAAGACGGCCAGTCCGCGCCGCGTGGACCAGGCCATGGGCACGGCCGCACCGCAGTACAGCGCCGCCCACAGACCAACCAAGAGGGCCAGAAGCCAGAGGAAGGCGGTCATCGCTTCTTCTCCACTTCGTAGTAGACCCAGTGTTTCTGGCCCCACCACTGCAACAGCGTCAGCACCAGGATGATCACGAAGATCACCCAGGCCACGGCGCTGGCCTGGCCCATCTTGAAGTAGCGGAACGCGTTGTTGAACAGATAGAGCACCGGCACCAGCAGGCTGTCCAGCGGACCCGCGCTGCCGCTGCCACCGCCGAGTACGTAGACCCGGTCGAACTCCTGCAGCGCGCCGATGGTGCCCATCACCAGGTTGAAGAACACATAGGGCGAGATCATCGGCAGCGTGACATTGCGGAACTGCGCCCAGCCACGCGCGCCGTCGAGCTGCGCGGCCTCATAGAGCGTGGCCGGCACGCCCTGCAGGCCGGCCAACCAGAGGATCATGCCACCGCCCGCACCCCACAGCCCTTGCATGATCAGGCCCGGCTTGGCCCACGCGGCCACGCCGAACCAGCCTGGCGGCGCCACGCCGAACCAGTCGCTCAGGGTCACCTTCCACAATGCGTTGAGCAGGCCCTTGTTGGGGTCGCCGGCCAGTACCCAGCCCCACAGCACCGCCGAGGCGATGGCCGGGACGATGGACGGCACGTAGAACGCCGTGCGGTAGAAGCCGATGCCTTTGACCTTGGTGTTGAGCAGCAGCGCGATGCTCAAGCTGGTGGCCATGCCCAGCGGGATGCCGATGATCGACAGGTAGGCCGCGTTATACAGCGCCTTGGTCAGCAGCTCGCGGTCGTCGCCAAACAGCGTGGCGAAGTTGGCCAGCCCCACAAAGCGCGGCGCGTGCAGCACGTCGTAATCGCACAGGCTGAACAGCAGCGAGGCGATGATCGGCCCGGCCGTGAAGACGACGAAGCCAAACAGCCATGGCCCGGCCATCATGTAGCCGGCCAGCGCCTCGCGCCTGGCGTGGCGCGAGTTGCCCACGGTGGCGCGGCCGCGGCGGATGCCGATGACCAACCCGATGAGTACCAGCAACCCGACCACGACCGCCGGCCCGGCGAAGCTGAACACGGGCAGGCTCTCGCGGGCCAGGGCTTTGTCGAGCTCCCGCTGCACCAGCCTGGCCTCTTCGGCGAGTGTCTCCTGCGGCTGCCGCTCACCAGCACAGGCGCGCTCGAAACTGCGCACATGCGAGTCCCACAGCGCCTGCCCGACAAAGGTCACCGGGCGGTAGCGGCTGGACGGCAGCATGTCGAGGAACGCCTTCTGGGCGGCAAAGAGCCGGCCCTTAGGCGGGAACTCGGCCAGCAGTGCCTCGTTGACCGACGGCCGCGCGGTGTAGGTGAAGACGAACGGCCGGCCCTTGCTCTCGTTGTAGGCCTTCTGCGCGCGCGATGAGAGGAGCGCGCCGTCCTTGGAGACCCACCACTTGATGAACCGCCAGGCGGCCTCGGGATGGCGCGCGCCGGCGGGCACGGCCAGCGAGAAGCCGCCCGACCAGGTGATGTACGGCGGCTGGCCTCGGAAGCGGCCCTCACCGGTCAGCCGTTCGGCGGGCACCGGCGCGGGCGCCACGGCGAAGTCGAGGTCAGGTGCGAAGCGTGCAATGGAGTTGAGCACCCACGACCCGTTGATGACCATGCCGATCTTGCCGGTGAAGAAGGGGTCCTGCTCATCGGGCAGGAAGCCCGACTGGAAGATGTTGACCTTGTCGTAGCCGCCCAGCGCTTCGTAGATGTCCTTCATGAAGGTCAGCGCGCCGACGGTGTGCGGGTTGTCGAGCGTGCACTTCCGCCCGTCCTCGCTCATGAACTCGCCACCGTTCTGCCACGAGTAGAGGTAGAGCCACGAGTTGCCGAAGTTGGGGATGAACCCGATGCGCTGGTAGGTGTTGTCGGTGCCGAGCTTGGTCAGGCGCTTGGCATAGTCGCGCAGCTCATCCCAGGTGCGCGGCGGCCGGTCCGGGTCGAGCCCGACCTCGCGGAACAGCGCGCGGTTGTAGAACAACATGCGGTCGTCGATACCGGTGGGCACGGCGTAGACCTTGCCCTGGTAGCAGGCCTCGCGCCAGGCGGCCGGGTAGAAGTCGGCTTCGGTGATGCCGTCGGGCTGGCCCTGTTCCTTGGCCAGGAAGTCGTCGAGCGGCCGGAAGGCGTCGCGGCTGGCCCAGTCACCGATGGTGAAGCGATCCTGGTTGATCACGTCCGGCGGCACGCCGCCGACAATGGAGGTCATCAGCTTCTGCGGGTTCATCGCGCCCGCGCCCATGGACATCACGGAGACCTGGATGTCAGGGTTGCTCCGCTCGAACTCGGCCAACTGCGCGTCGAGCCCAGCGGTCTCCTTGCCCGACTGCAGGCCCCAGACGACGAGCTTGGTGCGGGCCAGAGCAGGTGACAGCAGACACCCCAGGAGTGACAGAGAAAGCAGCAGACGCCTCACGTGATCGGGACTCCCTGGCACGGCGGGTGAGCTGCGGAGAGCATCACCGCTCGCGCCGAGCATGAGCATACCATGAACGTCGGATGGCTTGATCATGCCTGCCCGACTTCGCCTCTCCCCCGACCCTCACTCAGGCCGCACCAGGGCTGCCACAGTTCGCGCACATCGGCCTGCGCAGTGGCAGGAGTGGCGGAGCCCGCGGCGAATCCGCCCGCCAACGAGGCAACCATGGCACAACTCGAGACCCGCACCCTCGGTCGTACCGGCCTGACCGTCACCCGCATGGCGGCCGGCGGCCACTTCACCAACGGGCCCAAGGCCCACGAGGATCACGCCCGCCGCGTGGCCGAGATCCACCACATGATCGACTCGGGCATCCGCTACATCGACATCCAGTGGGACCCCGAGGAGCTGGCCATGGCCGAGGTGCTGCGCACCCGTGCCAGCGAGGTCACCGTGGCCTGGCCGCTGCACGGCGTGACCGGCAAGGGCGCCGGCATGACCGCGCAGTACGTCGTCGACTACTGCCATGACCACCAGAAGCGCTACGGCATTGAGCATGTCGACATCCTGCTGTGGGTGGCACTCGAGCTCTACGACGACACCGCCGACCACGTGCTCAGCGAGCTGCGCGCGGGCTTCGAGCAGGTCAAGGCCGAGGGCTTCTGCGACCATATGGCCTTCTCGTGCCATCACTCGCCGGCCATGGCCATGCGCGGGCTCGATGCGGCAGACCTGTTCTCGGTGATGATGCTGCCCTATGGCCCGCTCAACCCCGGCGCGCGCGACGAAGTGCTGCCCCGCGCGCAGGCACTCGGGGTCGGCGCCGTGGCCATGAAGCCGTTCGTCGGCGGCGATGGCCTGTTCAACCAGGCCTGGCAAGGCAAATGGCCCGAGCTGGCCCCATGGGCAGGCAGCGGCACGCCGTTCCAGTCGGCCATCCGCTGGGTGCTGGCCGACCCGAACGTCGATTGCACCGTGCCGGGCATGCACTCGGTCGCGGAGATCGACGAGCTGGTCGCCGCCGCCGACCAGCCGCTCACCGCCGACGACGAGGCGCTGTTGGACGCGTACCGCGCGGTGCAGGCTTCGCCCGAAGCCCGCGCCGCCACCTGGGAGTTCCTGCGCACCTGGCTGCCCTGACGCCATGACGCTCCGCGCCTTGGCCATCAGCCTGTTGCTCATCCCGCTGCAGGCGTTCTGGCTCATCCACATGGAGCTGGTGCGCGGAGGCATCTGGCCGACGGTGCTCAGCCTGCTGTTCACCGTGGTCTTCCTGCTGTGGCTGCTGACCATGGCCAACACGGCGTTGCGCCGCTGGTTGCCACGATCGGCGCTGGCCGACAACGAACTGCTGGCCATTTACATCCTGCTGGCCTGTGGCGCCAGCCTCAGCGGCTGCGACGTGGGCCAGACGCTGGCCTGCCTGATCAGCACACCGTACCACTACGCCACCGCCTCCAACGGCTGGGCCGACCACTTCCAGCGCTACCTGCCGTCGCACCTGTATGTCGACACGGCGCCGGTGCTCAAGGACTACTTCCGCGGTGCCTCGTCGCTCTATCGCTGGCAGGCGCTGCGCTTCTACCTCGGGCCGCTGCTCAACTGGCTGGTCTTCGTGGCCGGCATGTTGAGCGCGGGCATGGGCATCTCGCTGTTCGTCCGACGGCAGTGGATCGACTCCGAGCGACTGTCCTTCCCCATCGTGCAGATCCCGCTGGCCATGACGCGCACGGGCTTCCACCGCAGCCGCGCGCTGTGGTGGGGGTTCGCGCTGGCCGGCGGCATCGACCTGCTCAACGGCTTGCACGAGATCGTGCCCTCGGCGCCGTGGCTCAACGTCAAGCAAGCGGTGCAACTCGGCCCGTTGTTCAGCAGCGGCCCGTGGCGAGCCATGGGCTGGACACCGCTGTGCTACTACCCGTTCGCCATCGGGCTGGGCTTCCTGATGCCGCTCGAGATGTCGTTTTCGTGCTGGTTCGGGTTCCTGTTGTGGAAGGCGCAACGCGTGCTCCTGGCCGCCCACGGCATCCCCGCGCCCTGGGCCGGGACCGCTACGTCGCAGGAGCAGGTGGCCGGCGTGTGGCTGGCAGTGGCGCTCTATGCGGGCTGGATGGGCCGCCGTGAGTGGCTGCGCCAGGCCCGCGAGCCCGGCGCGCGTTGGCCGTTGGCGCTGGCCTTCGGCGGGTTGGGCGTGATGCTCACCTTCGCCCATGCCGCCGGCATGAGCTGGGGCTTCGCCGCGGTCTACTGGGTGTTGTGGCTGGGCTTCTCCACCGCGCTCAGCCGGATGCGCGCGGAGTTCGGTCCACCGTGCCACGACCTGTATGGCGCTGGACCGGACCGCATCCTCATCACCTGGTGCGGCTCGGGCGCCTTCCGACCACGGGATCTTGTGGCTACGGCCAGCTTCTACTGGACCGCGCGCGAAGCGGCGCGCAGCCTGCCTCAGCCGCATCAGATCGAGGGTCTCTACCTGGCCGGCGGACGGCTGGCCACGCGCCACACGGTGCCCGCCATGCTCGGCGCGGCGCTGTTCGGCGCGGCCTGCACCGTGTGGGTGGTGCTGCACTACGGCTTCCAGCACGGCGCCGAAAGCCGCTTCATGGGCCCGGCCTGGTGGTTCGCCACGGAGGGTTTCGGCCGCGTAGACAACTGGCTGCTCAACCCGGTCAAGCCCAGCCACTCCGGCCAGGCGGCCATGGTCAGCGCGCTGCTGTTGAGCCTGTTGGCCTTGGGCGCACGCAGCCGCCTGCTGTGGTTCACCTTCCATCCCGCCGGCTACGCCATCTCCTCGTGGTGGGCCATCCACTTCCTTTGGTTCCCACTGCTGCTGGCCTGGCTGGTCAAACGCGCCGTGATCCGCTTTGGCGGCGCGCGCGCCTATGCGCAGTGGCGACCGTTCTTCTTCGGCCTGGTGCTGGGCGAGTTCGTCGTGGGCTCGCTGTGGCAGATTGCCGGGCTCGTCTTTGGCTTCACGGCCTATGCGTTCTGGATCTAGCGGAGGCGTAGCATGATCCTCGAAGTCCATCCCGAACAGTGGACCACCACCGGCTCGCTGCAGTATTGGAAGCCCCCGGCGCCGTTCAACGTCGGCGACACGCTGCCGTTCTACCATGACGGCACCTTCCATTTCGCCTACCTTGTGGACAAGGACCACCACGGCGCACTGGGCGGGCTCGGCGGGCATCAGTGGGCCCAGGCCACCTCGCGCGACCTGGTGCACTGGACCCACCGGCCGCTGACCATCGCCCTCACGGCCGAGCACGAAGCATCCATCTGCACCGGCTCGGTGTTCTGGTGGGACGGCGTCTACCACGGCTTCTATGCCACCCGGCGCCGCGGTGACCGCAGCGAACACGCCAGCCTGGCCATCAGCGCCGACGGCGTCGTGTTCACCAAGACCGAGCCCAACCCGTTCCTCTCGCCGGGGCCGGGACTGCGCAACGGATTCCGCGACCCGCACGTCTTCCGTGACGAGCGCAGCGGGCTGTTCCACCTGATCGTCTCCACCATGCTGGCTGACGGCAACCGCGGCTGCCTGGCACACTACACCTCGGCCGACCTGCGCGCGTGGCAGCCGGCCGCGCCGTTCCACGTCGAGGGCGGCGAGGTGCCTGAGTGCCCTGACACGTTCCGCATGGGCGACTGGTGCTACCTGCTGTTCTCTTTCGGCGGCGTGGCCCGCTACCGCTATGCCAAGGACCCGCTTGGACCCTGGCTGACGCCTGAGCAGGACATCCTCGATGGGTCCGCCGCGCGCGTAATGAAGACCGCCGCCTTCACCGGGGGGCGACGCATCGGCACCACCGGCGTCTGGCCGCACGGCTATGCCGGCTATGCCGTGTTCCGCGAGATCGTGCAGCGCGCCGACGGCACGCTCGGCACGCGCTTCGTCCCGGAAATGGTGCCACCCCGTGGCGAGCCGCTGGCCATGCCCTCGGAACTGGCCGAGGGCACGGCCCTGACCGGGCTGCCTGCGCGCTACCACCTGCGCGCGACGGCCACGGCGCCGCTCGCGCTGCGCCTCGGCGACAACGAACTGCGGTTCGACCCAGCCGGCCGTCGGCTCAGCCTGACCGACGGCCCGACCATCGAGCACCTGGCGCTGCTCGAGGTGCCGTTCGCGCTCGAAGTGATCGTCCACGACCGCATCGTCGACGTGGCTTGCGGGCCCGACCGCACCATGGTCGGCTGGCTGCGCGCCGACCCGGCCGGGCGCCTGACCGTCACCGCCGGGTCGCTCGCGGGCGTATCGAGTCATTGCCTCGTGCCGTGATATGCAAGCTCAATCGAGCGCGACCTTGTCGCGCCGCGAGGGAAATGCTAATGTGCATCCAGGGAGGTGCACACCATGAAACGAGTTTTGCTGGCGGCCCTGGCGGCCGCAGCGGTCAGTTTGTCGATGGTGGCTTGCAGCAAGGAGCCGCCGCCCGAGACCAAGGCGCCGGCCAGTGCGGATCCCGCCGATGGCGGCGTGGCCAAGCCCAGCGACGCCAAGAAGCCCGCTGTCCCCACCGCAGAGAAGAAGAACACACTGCGCGACAAGGAGTAGCCGGGGCCGCGCCGTGGCGCCCCCCGTGCTGTCCCGACTCGCGCCGCACCCCGTACAGCAAGCCTGGCTTCGCGGCCAGGTCGGAGTACCAACATGCGACGCAGAGCATTCACGCTCATCGAGCTGCTGGTCGTCATTGCCATCATCGCAATCCTGGCGGCCATCCTGTTCCCGGTCTTCGCCAAGGCGCGCGAGAAGGCCCGCACCTCGAGTTGCCAGTCCAACCTCAAGCAGATCGGCATTGCCCTGAAGCAGTACGAGCAGGACTACGACGAGATGTCGACCAACACCTCGATCGCTGGTGATGTGGCCGACCCAGCGCTACCCAATGCGCAGTTCGTCACCTGGGATGAGGCCATCCAGCCGTACCTCAAGAGCACGCAGATCTTCCTGTGCCCATCCGACGTACGCCGCGCCGGCAACGGCGGCCGACAGGCGCGCTCGTATGCCAGCAATCCCGTCGTGCTCGGCAATGGCGCCGATGCACCGACGTGGTGGGGCTTGGCGCCAGCCTACGGCATCTCCATCGCCTCGATCATCAGCCCGGCCACGCTGATCCAGGTCACCGAGCGCTGGGACAACGACGCCAACCGTGTCATCGGCAACGCCAACTTCCACGCGACGCGCTATGCCGCCGGTGACACCGCGCGCCTGACCGCGGTCAAGCATCCTGACGCTGCCATCGCCAACTTCTTGTTCTGCGATGGCCACGTGAAGATCATGCGCGGCGAGCAGACGCTGACACCGACCAGCCTCTGGCTCAACCAGTAGTCCTGGACAACCGACAACACGTGCACTTGGGACCAACCTGACCGGCGCGCCGGTCAGGTTGGTGCTGTTCTGAACAGCCGCGCCGCCGCACCTTTCCGAGTGGCTTGGTGGGCCGGACGGCTACGCTGGCACGATGTGCTGGGCCAGGCTGTCCAGCACCGGCCCCTGTGCCTCGTCGCGCCACTGCATGGGCAGACACCACTCGCGCTCGCCGTCCAGGCTGACGAACAACGACAGGCCATCGTCGTACGGCTGGAAGGCGCAACCCAGGAAGGTCCACGTCTCGCCCTGGCGATGCGGATCGCCGTCGTAGTCGTCAAAGCCCACGACGACGCGGTACCTGTGCCCGGCCACCAGGTGTTGGTGCGCGCGCCGCTGGTTGGGCGCGTCCGAGCCACTCAGGTGGCCGATGGGCATTGGTCCGTGCAAACCCTCACCTCCGCGACCTGGCGCCGACCGTTACCCATGCACTCGGCAGGACTCGTCGCGCCACGCGCCAAACCGCTGTTCAAGGATGTTGACATGTGCGCCGTCGCTCCGTTCCTGTTGCTCTGCTGCGCGGCTCTGCCCTCGGGCGCCGTGGTGCTGGTCGAAGCCGAGTCCTTCGCGGACCCCGGCGGCTGGGTGGTCGACCCGCAGTTCATGGACCAGATGGGCTCGCCCTATCTGCTGGCTCACGGGCTGGGCCGACCTGTGGCCGATGCCACGACGCAGGTCGACCTGCCAGGGCCGGGCACCTACCACGTCTGGGTGCGCAGCTACGACTGGGTGGCCAGGTGGCAGGCACCGGGCACGCCCGGACGGTTCCAGGTGCTCGTCAACGGACAGCCGCTGGAGCCGACCTTCGGCACCGTCGGCGCAGCGTGGCACTGGCAGAGCGGCGGCAGCATCACCGTCACCGACCCGCACATCCGCTTGGCGCTGCACGACCTGACCGGGTTCGAGGGCCGCTGCGACGCGATCGCCTTCAGTCCCGACGCTGACTGGCGCCCGCCGAATGCCGACCCGGCCATGGCCCAGTGGCGACGGCAGTGCCTCGGCCAGCCCGAACAGCCCGAATCAGCCGGCACCTATGACCTGGTCGTGGTCGGTGGCGGCCTGGCGGGCACCTGCGCGGCCATCGCCGCGGCGCGTGGCGGCCTGAAGACCGCGCTGATCCAGGACCGGCCCATGCTGGGCGGCAACAACAGCTCGGAGGTGCGGGTCTGGTTGCAGGGCGCGCGCAACAAGGAGCCGTGGCCGCGCATCGGCGACGTCGTCAGCGAGATGGAGCCCAGCCGGCGCGCGCACTATGGGCCGACCAACACCGCCGATCTGTACGAGGACGACAAGAAGCTGGCCGTGGCCGCCGCCGAGCCGAACCTGCGCCTCGTGTTGGACCATCGCGCCAACGCCGTGGTCATGGCCGGCCGGCGCATCGCCGCCGTCGTGGCTCAGGACACACACAGCGGCCGACGGCTGCGCTTCGACGCGCGGCTGGTCGCCGACTGCACCGGCGACGGCGCGGTGGGCGCGCTGGCCGGTGCCGACCTGGACATGTCGCCCGCGGGGCGCATGGGTCCGTGCAACCTGTGGAACGTTAAGGACCGTGGCACGCCGCAGGACTTCCCCAGATGCCCGTGGGCGCTGGACCTGAGCGACAAGCCGTTCCCCGGTCGCAACAAGGATAGACCCGATCCCGACCAACTCGGTGGCTGGTACTGGGAGAGCGGGTTCTCGCGCCATCCCATCGACGAGATGGAGTACATTCGCGACTGGAACTTCCGGGCCATGTATGGCGCCTGGGACGCGCTGCGCAACGTGGACAAGGTGCTGCCCAACCACGCGCTCAACTGGTCGGCGCACATCCTGGGCAAGCGCGAGTCGCGACGGTTGATGGGCGATGTCGTGCTGACCGTGGAAGAGATCAGAGCCGGCCGGCAGTACCCCGACGGCTGCGTGCCGACGGGCTGGTCCATCGACCTGCACTACCCCGACGAGCGCTACCAGAAGGGCTTCGAGGGCGACGAGTTCATCGCTCGGGCCAGCCACGGCACCTACCCCATGCCGTTCTGGATCCCCTACCGCTGCCTCTACTCGCGGAATGTGGACAATCTGTTCATGGCCGGCCGCGACATCTCGGTCACGCATGAGGCGCTGGGACCCGTGCGCGTCATGCGCACCGGCGGCTGCATGGGCGAGGTGGTCGGCCTCGCCGCCACGCTGTGTCGTGAGAAGGGCATCGACCCGCGCGCGGTGTGGGCAGAGCAGTGGCCGGCCATGCAAGCCAAGCTCAAACAGGGCGCGGGCAAGAACCCCGGCGCCAACCCCGAGTACGACAACCAGGGCGAAGGTCGCACCGTCAGACGCCCGTCGCCGCCGCCACCGGGGCTCGTACCGCCAGCATGGCTGGCCCAGGCCGGCGCCAACCTGGCGCGCGCGGCGACCTTGACGGTGTCGGGCAGCCGTGAAGGCAGCTCGCCGGCGCTGCTCAACGACGGCCGGCTCAACATCGCCGACAATGGCGGCCGCTGGCTGAGCGACGGCAAGCTGCCGCTGTGGGTGGAGCTGACCTGGCCGGAGCCCCAGAAGCTCGGTGCGGCCCGCATCGTCTCGGGCTATCTGGCCGACGGCGCCGTCACCGACCCGCTCGGCGACTTCCGCCTCCAATGGCACGACGGCACGGACTGGCATGACATCGCCGACAGCGTGACCACCGGCAACACCGATATCGGCTGGGCGATGGTCTTCGCGCCCGTGACCACAACGCGGCTGCGACTGCTGATCACCGGCACGAAGACCGACACAGCGCGCGTGTGGGAGCTCGAGGTGTACGGCTAGCCCGGCAGCGAGACGCGGCCGATCCGCTGTAGCTCGGCCAACATGGCGTCCATCTTGGCCAGCAGCGGGGTCAGGTCCGTGCGCGGCTCCATGTCGCTGCCCATGGGTGGGATGTCGGGCCGGTCGAGCGCCATGGCGCAGAGCGCCGGGCCGAAGGACATGACCAGCGCGCCCACCGCCTTGCCCACGTTGGTCTTGGCGACGATGTCGGCGTACCCCACGCTGGCGCAGGTCGAGATGAAGTACAGGGCGTCCCAGAAGGTGTTGACCTTGTTATTCACCGGCTTCTCGGCCGCCATGAAGACCAGCGACCCGCCGATGAGCATGACCGCCAGCGACTCCAGCGGATTGGCCCGCGCCCGCTCGATGAAGCGCTTCTCCAGCGCGTCGCGCCCCCGTAGCCAACCCATCACCGTCTCGACCGGGTCGATGACGCACGACGGCACCACTTCGGCTTGCACAGCCATCGAAGTCTCCCTGGCCCCGGCTGGGGCGACCGCGGCGGGCCGCCCCAACCAGGCCGTGGCTGACTACTCCGTCGGCGGCTGGCCGACGATGCCTTCGTCCTCGGCGTCCGCGGCCGGCGCGGCCGTCGCTGTCGGCACGGGCAGGCCGTAGCGCTCGAGCAACGGCCCGAGCGAGGTGGTCAGGTTGCCCATCAGGTCGCGCACGGGCTCGGGCGCGTTCTTGATCATGCCGTCGGCCAGCGTGCCCAGGCTGAGACCCTTGGTGAACTGGGTCATCATCGAGGACATGGTAGTCGGGTCGCCGAAGACCTGGAACGAGCCTTTGCTCATGAACTGCGCCACCGACTTGGCCATCTCGATCTGCACATCGCGCATGGCGCCGATGAGCAGTTTGGCCTGCTCAAACTCGATGGCGGCGCGGTCAAACGTCTGGCGGTTCTCCAGCGCCTGCCGTTCTACGTCGACCCGCGCCTTCTCCACCTCGACCCGCTCCCGCTCGACGTTGACCTCCACCAGCCGCTCGGCCTGCTCGGCGCCGGCCAGGCGCTCCTTGGACTTGGCCTCGGCCTCGGCCAGCTTGAGCCGCGCGTCGGCCTGGCGCTGCGATGCCTCCTGGGCGCCCTCGGCCTGCTTGACCTGGGCGAAGGCCAGCACCTCGGCCTCGGTCTGCTGCTTGATCTTGTCCTGCTCCACCACCTGCTTGGCGGCAATCAGCTTCTTCTGCGCCTCGCGGTCGGCCTCCGAAACAGCCGTGACGGTCATGACCTCCTGGTTGGCGCGCTCGCGCGCCGCCTTGGCCTCCAGGGCTGCGCGCTCGGCGGCAGCCTGTTCGGCCTCCTTCTCGGCCACGCTGATCTCGCGCTGGCGCTGGGCCACGGCGACCGCCTGCTCCTGGGCGATGCGCGCCGTCTCCACCTGCTGCTGCCGCGCGATGTCGGTTTGCTGGCGGTCCTGCTCACGCAGGATGAGCTGCTTGTCGCGCTCGATCTCCGCCGTCTTGACCTGCATCTCCTGCTGCACCTTGGCCTGCTGGATGGAGCGCTCCTTGGTGATCTCGGCCTCCTGCACGGCGCGGCCCTGCTCAAGCTCGAACTCGCGCTGCTCGCGCTGCTTGGCCGCGCGGATGTTGGCCACCTCGGTGTGCTGGTTGGCCTCGGTCTCGGCCTGCTGGCGCTCGAGGGCGAGGACCTCCTGGCGCGTCTCGACATCCTTGGCGATGCGCTGCCGCTCCGCGTCACGGGTCAGGCGGTTGCGCTCGACCATGGCCGCCTGGGTGATCTCGGTGATCTTCTGCTTGCCCTGCGCGTCGAAGATGTTGTCGTCCGACATGCGCGATGGGTCGGTCTGGTCGAGCCGCGAGATGGTCACCGATTCTAGCGTCAGGCCGTTGTGCTTCAGGTCCTCACGCACACTCTCGAAAACGGCCTTGGCAAACTCCTCGCGGCGCGAGTGGATCTCCACCAGGTCCATCGTCGCGGCCACGGATCGCAGCGCCGAAACCAGCTTCTCGAAGACCAGTTCCGACACCGCGTCGGAGTGCATGCCGCGCTCGCCCAGCGAACGCGCCGCGGCCAGGATGTCGTCGTTGTTGGCATCGACCTTGATGTAGAACTCGCCGCGCACATCAACGCGCAGCTTGTCCTTGGTGATCAGCGCGTCTTCGCCGGTGCGCTCCACGTCCAGCTTCATCGTCTCCAGCGAGATGTAGACGATGTTGTGCAGGATGGGGATGACCATGCGCCCGCCATCGAGCACGCAGCAGGCGCCACCACGCCCCGTGCGCACGAAGGCGCGGTTGGCGCTGGTCTTCACGTAGAGCCGCAGCCAGACCAGGATGAGCGACGCGAAAAACGACATGCCGCCGAGCGCCACCGACGCACCCCACGGCACCGGGAAGGCATCACCCAGCGCGATGGGCCCGATGAGGCACACCAGACAGACCAGGAAGAACACAAACGCAGCGATCATGGGTACTCTCCATGCCCCCGCCAATCGCGCTCAGGTGTCGGACTTGACCGACTGGGCCTCCTGAGCATGACCCGCTCCGAGCCGCGGTTCCGGCCGCCACTCGTCGGGTGCCTCCTGCACAAGGTAGTAGTCGCGCTGGGCGACGTATTCGAGCAGAATCACCTCCGCACCGCGCGCAATCTCGCCCTCGGTGCTCCGACAGGCCACCTGATGGCGATGGCCGTACTTGTCGCGTACGATGGCGACGCCGCTGTCGCCATCGATGGAATACAGGCACTGGGCCGTGCTGCCCTCCAGGTCCACGCGCCGCACGTCGGCCGAGTCATCCTTGGGGATGAGCTTGCCGAGCAGCGTCGAGAGCCCGCGCGTCAGCGCGATGCTGGCCACTCCCGTGACCAACAGCGAGGGCACGATGAAGACCCGCGGCTCGATGTGCATCCCGGCCAGCCAGCGGTTGATGACCATACCGAGCAGCCCCCAGGTGAAGGCCAGCATCTGCAAGGCCAGCCCCGCGGTCACCTGCCTGGCACCGATGGCCAACAGCAGCAACGCCGCCGGGTCGGCGCCGTGGTCGGCGTCAGCCTCGGCGTCATGGTCATGGTCGGCATCGCCGTCGGCGTCCACATCGTGGTCGGCATCCACGTCCACGTCGTGATCGACGTCGTGGTCCATGTCGTGGTCCGCATCGTGGTCGGCATCGCCGCCCTCAAACAGACCGAACGTCACTGACACGCCCAGGTAGAGCACCGCCATGATCAGTGGCACCACATAGACGAGGTTCCACCACTGCCAAAGCTCGCTCATGGCCGACACCTTCCGTCGGGTGACGTTGCACCGTCGGAGTCAGCGTTCGGCGGCAGGCGCAAGTTCCCTTCGCGTTCGCGAGTGGCGATGATCTCGAGCGTCTTGCGGTTGATCGGCTCGGGCGGCAAGGTGTCGGCCGCCGGCAGGTCCAGGTGCAGCGCCTGCGCGCCACGCAGCGCCAGCCAGCTCCGGTCCTCCTCGCCCAGCTCCGCTGCCGCCGCTCGAGCCAGCTCAGCGGGGGCGGCCAGCAGCACGTGCGCGTACTGCTGGGCAGCGGCGCTGCGCACACAGCATTCAAGCTTGTCCTGAAGCAACTCGGCCAGAGCGCCGGCCGCCATGCCCCGCGGGCCAAGACAGCAAGCCGCGGCGAGCACGGCGGCTCGGTTGGCAGGCACCTGGAAGACAAACTCGACCCGCGCGTCGAGCCTGACGCAGTCCCGGCTGAACAGCGCATCGTCGCCACGGCGCCCAACAGTGAGGGACACCGGCTGGAGCGAGATCCAGAGGTGATTGTGCACCAGCGGTAGCACCACGGCCGTGCCGTCTAGGAAACAGCAGGCCCCGCCGCGACCGGTACGGACGAGCGCTCGGTCTGGTCCGACCTTGACGAGCACCCTCCGCCAGGCCACGACCACCACGCCAGCCAACAACGCCAAGCCGACCACCAGCATGGCTGCCCTCCCTGCCGCGCGAAATGTTCGACAGAGCGGTCGTGATCCCTGCGGCGCAGGCAGACTGGGCTGCCGTCAGATGTGGCGCTGGGCGGCGGCGGCGTCTCGCTCGACGAGCGCCTGGAGTTCCTGGTCGGTGATGGGCCGACCGAGTGTGCGCGCCGCCTCGCGCACAGCCTTGGCCAGTTCCACGGCGCGTTCATCGCTCAGGCCCAGCAGCCGCAGCCGTTGCGCCACGGCGCTGCGGCCGGCGTGTTTGCCCAGCAGGATGCGCCGTTGGCGGCCGACCAGACTGGGCTGGAACGGCTCATAGGACTCCGATCCGCGCAGGCCGCTCTCGACGGCGAAAATGCGCTTGCCCACGATCGGTTGCTGGTCGGGCACGCTACGCCCGGCCATGCGCGCCACGCGGCTGCACAGCGGGGCCAACGCGGTGGGCTTGTAGCCGGGAATGCCCCGCCGCAACGCCAGCCAGGCCACGAGCTGCTCCGTGGCCGCCACGCCGCCGCGCTCGCCGATGCCGAGCACGGTCCCATCGGCCAGATCGGCGCCCGCCTCCAGGCCGGCGATGGCATTGGCCGTGGCCAGGCCATAGTCGTTGTGGCAGTGCACCGCGATCTCGCCGTCGAACGACCCACGCGCCAGCGCCACCAGCCGCGCGAACTCCGAGGGCGAGGCCAAACCCAGCGTGTCGGCCAGCCGCACACGGTCCAGCCCGACATCGGCGCAGGCCTGCAGCACGCCGCGCAGGAACTCGGGGTCCGCGCGGGTCACGTCCTCGAGACCGAGCGCGGCACGCTGGCAGCCTGCGGCGCGCGCCCAGTCCGCGGCGATGCGGAGCTGCTGCATGAGCCACCAGCGGTCGCGGCCCAGCCGCTGCTCGAGATGCTCATCGCTGACCGGCAGCGACATGGCGACCCGGTCTGCGCGCAGCGCGGCGGCCGCCTCGATATCCTCGGGCAGGGCGCGACACCACACCGCCAGCGGCACGCCCGGCGCCGACTTGCGCGCGGCGGCCACCAGAGCCGCCACATCAGGGTCGCCCGCGCCATGACCAATCTCGATCTCGTCGACGCCCGCCTCAGCCAGCAGGCCCACCAGCGCCAGCCGGTCGGCCAACCGGAAGCAGACGCCGGGCGCCCGCTCACCTTCCCGCAGCGTGCTGTCGATGATTCGTTTCATAGGGGCTTGCTGGACACCCTCCCCGCTCGCTCCCCGGCATGGTGACGTGGCTCTGTTTCCGGCGTATCGCGTGGCGGATCCTCTTGGGTGAAATGTAGCGAACGTGTGGCGAAACATGGGTGCTCGCCGGCCCTGGAATTGGGTACTACTGTGGCAAGGTGGGCGAGGCCATGCGGGGTTGGCTGGCGCGGGAGCTGTATCCGAGGCGGGGCTTGCTCATCTACGGCGTGGCGCTGGCCCTGCTGACCATCCAGATGGCCGCGCCGGCCGCGCGCCGAATGAGCACCAGGCCGTACCTGGGCATCTGCCAGAACCACCTGGCCAACCTGAACCGCGCCATGTGCCAGTACGCCCAGGACTACGACGAGCGGCTGCCCGACAAGCGCGCCTGGCCGGACCAGATCGCGCCGTATGTGGCCAAGGCCGAGTACTACACTTGCCCCGCGGCGCCCGAGCTGCGGCACGTGCCGGGCGATCCCGGCCAACCGGGCGCCTTCTGCCTGAACAACACGCACCGCTTGTTGGACGCCGCCGTGCCACCAACGATCGGCAGCGTGCTGGAGACGTCGCGCTGGGTGCTCCTGGCGGACGGTATGCCCGCTGCCGGCCGGTCCGATGTTCGTGGCCGCGCGCGCTTTGGCAACGGCACCTGCGAGGTGCTCGGCTACTCGGGCGAGCCCGTGTTCGTCGCCCGGCATCGCGGCCAGGTTGATTGCGGGTTCGCCATGGGCGGTGTGCACGGTGAGCCGCTCAGTTCCGTCTACCCCGGCTTCCCACCCAGGACGATCAACCCGGAGGCAAGGCCATGACTACACTTCACGTCAGGCGCGCGTTCACGCTGGTCGAAGCGGTAATGGTCGTGGCGCTCATCGCCCTGGCCTCATGCCTGCTGTTCCCTTACCTGTCCAGCCAGACAGCCAAGGAGCGGGCCTCGTCCTGCTTCAGCAATGAGAAGCAACTGCTGATGGCGACCTGGCAGTACGCCGAGGACTACGACGACCGCCTCCCGCCACGCAACTACAACATGCTGCGCCAGACTGCCGCGCCCGACGTCACCTGGCATGATCTGATCAGCGCCTACCTGAAGTCGGACGCCGTCTTCACCTGCCCGGAGGCCCCGACGCTGACCCGCGTGCCGCACGACCTGGGCCGGCCTGGCGGCTATCTGATCAACAACGTCGGCCAGGCCGTCGGCGACCCGCCATTCAAGCGGACCGGCACGCCTTGGTCCGGCCTGTGGAACTGCGCCGTGCCCATGGCGTTGGGAGAGCTGGAGATGCCGAGCTGCACGGTCCTCTACTCCGACGGCGTGCCGGACAGCCACGGCGACGTGATCGGCGCCAACCGGGTGATGCTGGGGCGCAAGTTCGGGCTGGGCGATCAGCCAACCGGGAGTCAGCAGACCAACCGCCTGTTCGTCTCGCGCCACGGCGCGGGCGGCCTGTTCGCGGAGCGGACCTGCCAGCAACTGCCCTACGCCTTCGCCGACGGCCACGTGAAGATGTACCCCTTGGACCCCGACCTCTTCCTGGTTCGCAAGCCCAAGCGCTGACGGTGGACCTTCCCAACCACCCCATCGTCTGCTATGGTTCCAGGCTCACGAGGCGACCTGGACCATGAGCGCAACCTGGCACGACACCTTCCTCCGACCCGGCCCCGAATGGCGTGGCAAGCCATTCTGGAGCTGGAACGGCGACCTGGACCGCGACGAACTGCTGCGGCAGATCCGCGTCATGCAGGCTATGGGCCTGGGCGGGTTCTTCATGCACTCGCGCACCGGCCTGGTCACCGAGTATCTGGGCGACGACTGGTTCGAGCTGACCAACGCCTGCGCCGACGAAGCCGCCGCGCGCGGCATGGAGGCCTGGCTGTATGACGAGGACCGCTGGCCCAGCGGCACCGCCGGCGGGCTGGTCACCGAAGACCCGCGCCATCGCCTGCGCTTCGTCAGCCTGCGGCGCGACCCCGGCACGGTGTTTGAGTGGCACGACGACCTGCTGGCCGCGTTCGCGCTGGATCTCGACGGCCTGCGCTACACCAACCTGCAGCGGCTGGGGCCGGACACGCCGCCCGAGGACTACCGCGAGCGCACGGTCATCACCTTCACCGTCGAGGAGGCCGAGCCGTCGAGCTTCTACAACGGCTACACGTATGTCGATACGCTCTCGGCCGAGGCCACGCAGCGCTACCTGGAGCTGACGCACGAGCAGTATGCTCAGCGCTGCGGCGACCGGCTCGGCTCGTCCATCCGCGGCATCTTCACCGATGAGCCGCACCGTGGCGCGCTGATGTCGGGCTTCGGCATCAGCAACCACAACGGCCGCGCCATGGCGCCCTGGACCGCGCTGCTGCCGGCCGAGTTCGAGCAGCGCTTCGGCTACGACCTGGTCGACCGGCTGCCCGAGCTGTTCCTCCAGCCCGAGGGCTGCCCGACCACCGGCGGCGCAGCCGTCAGCCCCGTCAAGTGGCACTACTGCGAGCTGCTTCAGAGCCTGTTCCTGGCCAACTTCGCCAAGCCGCTGTACGACTGGTGCGAGCAACACGGCCTGCGGCTGACCGGCCATGTGCTGCACGAGGACAGCCTGACCTGCCAGACCGCCATGCAGGGCTCACTGATGCGCTTCTACCAGTTCATGCACGATCCCGGCGTCGACGTCCTGACCGAGGGCAACCGCGCCTGGTGGATCGTCAAGCAGCTCAGCTCGGCCGCGCGCCAGCTCGGCCAGGAGTGGCTGCTCTCCGAACTGTACGGCTGCACCGGCTGGCAGATGAGCTTCGAGAGCCACAAGGCGGTCGGCGCCTGGCAGGCGCTGTTCGGCATCAACCTGCGCTGCCATCATCTGTCGTGGGTGACCATGGCCGGCGAGGCCAAGCGCGACTACCCGGCCAGCATCTTGCACCAGTCGGCCTGGTGGCGCGACTACGACTACGTCGAGAGCTGGTTCGCGCGGCTCGGCGTGGTGCTGTCCGCCGGCCATCCGGTGTGCGACACGCTGGTGCTCAACCCCGTGGAGAGCGTGTGGTGCCAGATCCATGTGGGCTGGGCCGACAGCCTGTCACCCACGGGACCAACGGTGCAGCACCTGGAGCAGGGGCACGCCGAGTTGTTCGGCATGATCGCCGGCGCGCAGATCGATTTCGACTACGGCGACGAGGCCATGCTGGCCGAACTGGGCTCGGTCGAGTGCATCGACGGCCCGCCGGTGCTGCGCCTTGGTCAGGCGGCGTACCGTCAGGTGGTGGTGCCCCGCGTGGTGACGCTGCGCGGCAGCACGATGGCGCTGCTGGAGTCGTTCCGCGCTGCCGGCGGCACCGTCATCTTCGTCGGCGAGCCACCGACCTTCGTCGACGCGGTGCCTTCGGTCCGCGCCCGGTTGCTGGCCAACAGGGCGATCACGGTGCCTTGGTCGGCCGATGCACTGCGTGGCGCGCTGCGTCCGGCGCTGGCGGTGCCGGTGGAGATCGTCGCTGACGACCAGCCCTGCGAGCAGGTCTTCGCCCAGGTGCGCCGCGATGGCGAGCAGATCATCCTCGTGGCAATCAACGTCGACCGCGAGCAGGCGGTGACCGCCACCGTGCGGCTGCGCGCCGACGGCGCCGTGACCGAACTGGACTGCACCGACGGCGCGGCCTATGCCCAGCCTGCCCGCCGCGAGGGCGAGTGGCTGTGCTGGGAGGCGGACTTCGCCGCGTCGGGCGAGCGTGTCTATGTCGTCGGCCCGCCGGCTCTGGCCGCGCCTCGGCCGTCGGTGTCCAGCGCGCCCGCTACGTCGCTGGCCGGGCCGTTCGCCTATCGGCTCGACGAGCCCAACGTGCTGGTGCTCGACCGGCCGCGCTGGCGGCTGGACGGCGGCGCGTGGCAACAGGCCGACGAAGTGCTGCGCGTCGACACCGCCGTGCGCGCCGCCTTCGACCTGCCCGCGCGTGGCGGCGAGATGGTGCAGCCGTGGTACCGCGCCAGATTCGGCGAGCCGGCCCGGCCGCTGGGCCGCGTGGAACTGGCCTACACCATCGAGGTCGAAGCCCTACCCGACGGCGAGGTGCATCTGGCCATCGAGCGACCCGACCTGTTCGAGGCCACGCTCAACGGCATGCGGCTGGCGGCTGTGCCGGCGGTACCCAGCGTCGACGGCATCGAGTTGCCGGCCCACCACTGGGTCGATACGGCCTTCCACCGGCTGATCGTCCCTTTGGGAGCGCTCAGTCTGGGAACCAACGAGCTGGTCCTCGGCGTCACCTTTGATGATACGGTGAACCTGGAGGCGGCGTACCTGCTGGGCGGGTTCGGCGTGCAGGTCGACGGCCAACGCGCGGTCGTCACCCGGCTGCCCGCGGCGCTGTCGGTGGGCGACCTGACCAGCCAGGGCCTGCCGTTCTACGGCGGCACTGTGACCTACCGGTTGGGCGACCTGGGCACCGACGCACTGACCGTGGCCGCGCCGGCCTTCGAGGCCGCCGTGCTGCGCGTCAGGCGTGCCGGCGAGACGCGGCTCATCGCCTGGCAGCCCTACCTGGCGACGCTGCCGGCGGGCGCCGGCGAGGCGGAATTGGACGTGGTGCTGACCCGGCGCAACACGTTTGGCCCGCTGCATCTGGTGCCGATGCGTCAGGGCGCCTACGGTCCGGGCCACTGGACCACCGGTGGCGCGGCCTGGAGTGATGACTACCAGCTGTGGCCGGCGGGCCTGCTGGCGCCTGTTGACGTCAGCCCGGCCTGAGCGGACAATCGATAGCAAGGGAGAGCAGAATGCGCACACGCGGACTCGTACTGGCGGCGGTGGCACTGGTGGCAGCCGGCGTGGTGGCGGGCACCAGCGGCTGGTCCAAGCTCGATAACCGGCCGCTGACCCGGCTCGACTCCGCGCGCCTGCTCTACTCAGCGCGTCAGTCTGACACGGCGCGTCTGCGCTTCGCCCAGGTCGAGGAGCCGGCGCGCCTGCCGGCCACCGTGGCCGACACCGTGGTACGCGGTCTCACGCCGACGGGCGTGGAGGAACTGCTCCGAGCCATGAAGTTCACGTACAAGGCGGTCGACAAGCAGCCTCAACCGACCTGGGCCGTGGGCTACGGCGCGTACAGCGGGTTCCTGGTACTCAACGACCGCGTGGGCGACTCCAGCAGCTACACGGCCGTCCAGTTCTACGCCACCTTCCGGCCGACCCAGAAGCCAGCTCTGGAGACCATCAACAGTTGGAACCGCGGCAAGCGCTTCTGCCGCGCCTGGATGGACGACCAGGAGACCGCCGCGCTGGCCCACGACCTGGACCTGGAGCGGGGCGTGACCAAGGGCACCATCGAGCAGGCCATCTGGATCTTCACCGCCAGCACGGCCAGGTTCGCTGACCTGCTCGAACCGCGCAACTGACATCAGCGCCTGGCGCCACCGCCCGGCCCGAACTTCCGATGCATCTCGCCTGCCTGCGCCGCATCGTCGCCGGCCGCCCAGCGGATCAGCGCGACACCGATCAGCAGCACCGGCACGGTGATCATCAGGAAGATCAGCCCCACTGGCGGCACCATGAGCGCCGTGAGCGAGCACATTCCGCCGACGCCGGCCAGCATCACTCCCAGCAGCCCGGCCGCGGCTTGGAGCAGCACCCACCACACACCGCGGCGGCGTGGGCTGCGCCCGCAGTGGCTGCAGTCCAGCACGCCCGGCGGCAGCGGCGCGCCGCAGTTGGCGCAGACCAGGCTCGCGTCGTCGTTCACCGCACACCTCACTTACTGTCGTCGCGCCGACCGAAGGTCATGCGCGTCGTGCCGTCGGGCTTGGTGGGGCGGGTGCGTGGTTGGTAGAGTCCCGCGCCCCAGCTGAGCAGCAGCAGTCCGGACGCCGCTACCGGGACCGCGATCACGAGCACCACCAAGGTATCGGGCAGACCCACCAGCCCGGTCAGTGAACAGGCAGCGCCGGACAAGGCCAGCGGCGCGCCCAGGAAGAGCGCGAGGCCGCGCAAGATGGCCGCGCCGACGTCCATGGCGCGCGGCTGCCGGCCGCAGTGGCCGCAAGCCAACTGGCCCGCTGGCAAGGGCACCCCGCAGTTGCCGCAGACCACGTTCGCGTCGTCGTTCACCGCACACCTCACTGGCCGTCACCGCGCCGACCGAAGGTCATGCGCGTCGTCCCGTCGCGCGCCGTTCGATTGGCTCGGTTGTTGTCGCGATCCACACCCCGGATCACGAGCATAATGCCAAACGCTAGCGGCAGAAGCGCCATGGCCACCATGGGCAGACTGTCGTCCATCACGACCATCGCGGTAGCGGCGCAGGTGGTGCCGAACAGCGTCATCATCAGCCCGACCAGGATGGCCAAGCCTCGTATGATGGCTGAGCCGACGTCCAGGCCGCGCGGCTGCCGCCCGCAGTGCGCGCACGCCAGCGTGCCCGCCGGCAGCGGCTGGCCGCAGTTGCCACAGACCACACTCGCGTCGTCGCCCATCGCTCGTCTCACCGACCGCGCGGGAACGCGCCGCGCCGAGTTCCGTCCCGCCGTGCCGCGTAGGCGCGCCACACCCAGCGCAGCAGCAGCAGGCCCAGCAGCAGCGTCGGCACCGAGAAGAACCAGATGATCTGCCACAACTCATCACCAATGGAGCCAATGGTGCAGGCGCCGCCAATGCCGGTGATGGCCAGGGCGAACAACAGGGCAATCACCTCGCCGGCCGACATCCACAGCCGCGGGTGGCGACCCGTCGCCGCGCCGCACGCCGGGCAGCCGCGCGCCGCGGCTGGCAGTTCGCCGCCGCAGTTGGGACACTTGTCGCCAGGCTCGGTACTCATCCGCGGTCTCCCCTGCGCACCCCGCCAAACCTTCTACGCCGCTGGCCCTGCCATTGCGCGTCGACCAGCCCGCCCCGCGGCCAGGGCCAGACCAGCATCAGCCCCACGCCGACGGCACTGACCACGGCACTACCCACCAGCGCGCCGCGCGCGCGCCACTGCTCTTCGGGCGTGCCGACCAACAGGTAGATCAGGCTCGATCCCACCAGCATGGCCGCCAACGCCATCTGTGCAGCCAGCGACAGCACCATGGCCCGCCGTCTGCCGCGTGGCGCACGCGCGCCACAGGCGCGGCAGCGCCGCGTAACGCTGTCCATGGGTCCACCGCAGTAGTAGCAGGTCGTTCGAGCCGCCACGGCTATCTCCGTCGCCGCGCCAACATCACCGCACCGCTGACGATCAGTCCGGACACGGCCAGCATGATCAGGCCGATGTTCATCGACGCGTGATCGCTGCGGTCCTGCATGCCTATCACCGTGCACGTGCCGCCCAGCGCGCCCAGGGCCAGCGCCGGCAGCAACAGGAAGAACGCTGCCACCAGCCGCCAGGCTCGACCGCGGTCGGGCGGGCGCGCGGCCCAGCCGCAGTGCGCGCACCGCGCCGCGCCGGCAGACAGGCCGGCGCCGCACTCCGGGCAGGACTCAGACGGTGGCGCATCCATGGCACACTCCTACTCTCACTCTAGCACCCCGGCGACGGCGTGACACATCGTCGCGACAGCCACTGCCAGACCACGGCCGCCGCCACCAGGGCGAGCGCCGCCTGCTGGCCCAGCGACAGCCAGGCGGCCGGCTGATCTTGGGCGCGCACACTCTCGATGACGCAGCGGCCCAGTCCAAACAACACCAAGTATGCCCTGAACAGGTCGCCTTCACACGGCACGCGGTCGCGCCAGGCGCGCAGCAGCGCATAGGTGATCGCCGCCCAGGCCGCCGAGTAGAGCTGCGTGGGATGCCGCCAGGCCTCGTGTTGCCAGACGGCCCACGGCACGGTGGTCACCGCGCCATGGCAGCAGCCATTGACGAAGCAGCCCAGCCGGCCGACGGCCTCGCCCGCGGGCAGCGCCAAAGCCCACAAGTCGCCGGTGGAGCGGCGAATGCCCAGGCGACGCTTGGTCAGCGCCACGCACAGCCAACCGCCGGCCACGCCGGCCAGGATGGTGCGGCCGCCCAGGCGCGGGTCGAGGAAGCTGGCCGGATGGCTGAGGAGAAACTGCCGCTCGACCAGCAGCCAATGCGCCAACCGCGCGATGAGCAGACCGCCCACAAAGCCCCACAGCGCCACCACGGCCATGCCGTTGGTGGCCAGCCGGCGGCGCCGGGCCTCGTGGACCAGGACCACACCGGCCACGCCGTAACCCAGGGCCGTCAGGAAGAGGCCGAGCATCATGGCGTGTCGCCCGGCAACGGCCCATCGCCAAACAGCCAGCGCCAGCAGAACGAATGCCGGCGCGGGTCGTCCTCGAACGTTGCCGTATGCACACAGCAATGCCGCACGCGCTGCTCACAGAAGGTGTGCGCGTCCATGAACAGCTTGCTGGTGATACGAAAGGCCCGGCGCGAAGCCTCGGCCAACACCACCGGCTCCTTCTGAGCGCGCCGGAACAGCCCGCCCAGCAGCGCCGACAGGTTGGGCAGGCAGCAGCAGGCCGCCGCCAGCCCGTGGTCGGCCGGCGCCTTGCCGCTGCTCAGCGCGGCCATGACCGGCGCCGACAGCTCCTCGAAGGTGATGGTGTTGCCCAGCAGCGGCAGCCAACGATGCAACTGTTCACGCCCCACCAGACCGATGA
>JACRKZ010000030.1 GCA_016235455.1 Armatimonadota bacterium
CAAGGCCGTGCGTGCCGCGCGCCAAGGCACGGTCTACCTCTGCGCGGAAGTGGCCCATCTGGCGAGCGACGGCGCTGGGTTCGGGCTGCTGCCGGTGAGGGCCGACCCGCTGACGCCACGAGAACGCGAAGTCCTGCAAGCGGTGGCTGAGGGATTGACCACGCTGCAGATCGCGGCGCGCATGTTCATCTCGCGCAAGACCGTGGAGGCGCATCGACGGAACATCGTGCGCAAGCTGGGCCTGCGCACCGTGGCCGAACTGACCAAATACGCCGTGCGTCACGGCATCAGCCCCGGTTAGGCCGCGGGTGGTGAAATGGATGAACCCACCTATTCACCGTGCGGCCTGTGTCGCCTAGGATCGGTGTGGCGCAGGGGGGCCCGCCTTTGGCGGCGGGCCAGCGCCACGCGCGAGGCGGCGTGATGGGCGCGGGCGGCGGCACTCAACAACCACAGCGGGGCCCAGGCGACGGGGCGGCAGCGGCGCGAGCCGCCGTCGACGCCCGTGGTCGGCGCGTCGACGGTCGTCTCTATGTCAGTTGCCAGGCGTACCGGCAAGGGCTCGACGCGCTGTTAGCGGCTGAGGGCCTGGAGGTGCGCTACCGCCCGGCGGCTGGCTACGGCGTGGTCGCGTGTGGCCCAGCGCCGAGCGCGCCCGACTGACTGGTAAGGGCTGCCGGGCGCCCGGCCGTGGCTCTGGATTCGGGGTCGGTGGCGCGCCCTGGGTGGGGGCGCGCCGACGGCCCACGCCGCCTGATCACCCACGCACCACGCGACGACTCGCGGTCGTCGGGCGGGAGTCGCCGCGCCCAGCGGCCAAGCCTTGCTGCTTAGGGGGTCTGCTGCTATGATGATGCGCTGTTCCACCCCTCTGGATTGGGCGGTGCGCCTGTGCCCCACGCACGGGCGGTGTTGGAGAGTTTGATGAAGCAAACGTACCAGCCGAAGAAGCGACGGCGCAAGCGCCGGCATGGCTTCATGGAGCGGATGAGTTCGCGCACGGGTCGAGCGATCCTGCAGCGTCGTCGGCGCAAGGGCCGGGCTCGGCTGACCGTCTGACGAGGATCAGCATGGGCCTGCCGCGGCGCTGGCGTCTGGGCGAGACGAACCGCATCCGGCAGATACTGGCCCGCGGTCGACGTTCCGGTGGCGCTATCGGCAGCCTGCATGTGCTGCCCGGCGCGGGAACGGAGACGCGGGCCTGTCTCGTTTTCTCTAGGCGAGTCGGCAACGCCGTGGTGCGCAACCGCGGTCGCCGGCGCGTGCAAGCTGCTCTGCTGGGCCTGGAGCCTCGTCTCCAAGGCGGCTGGGACCTGGTCTTCCGGGGCCGTGCCGCCTGTGGCGAGATCGACTTCATGGCGCTGCGAGCGGCGCTCGAACGGTTGCTGGTCGAGGCCAGAGTGCCCCTGGCCAGCCCCCCGCCGGGCAGGGAGTAGACAGCCATGGACGGGCCGTTGCCCGGTGGGCTAGCGCAGTCCGAGCCGCGCGGCGACTCCCCCGAGTCGGCGAGGCGAGTCAGTCTGCCGGCGCGCCTGGTGGTCTGGCTCATCGGCCTCTACAAGAGGTTCCTGTCCCCCCTGTTACCGCCCATGTGCCGCTTCGAGCCGACCTGCTCGCAGTATGCGGCCCAGGCCATTGGACGCCATGGGCTGTGGCGCGGAGGTTGGCTGGCGCTGCGCCGGCTGCTACGCTGCAACCCGATGTTCCCAGGAGGCCCCGACCCGGTCCCTTAGTCCGGCGGGCTCCAGCGAGAAACACAGTGACACGGTTCTCCAGATTGTGCGGCCTCCTGCTGCTCCTGACCGCCTCGGCCGGCCTCCTGGCCGAACCGACTTCGCCCGCTGAGAAGGGCGCGCCCAGTGCCGCCGCGGCGGCTGGCCCGGCCAAGGCCGAAGAGCCCGGCCGGGGTGGCGCCAAGGCCGTGGCCAAGCGCGCCGTGGCCGACACCATCTTCCCGCCGGTGATGGCTCAGGACATCCTGCTGGAGGATCCCTCGTGGGCCCAGCTGCGGCCCGACGAGCAGATCGAAGCTATCCGCCGCCGCGTCGAGTCGACCGGTAAGGACGCCACCGCGCAAGGCCGGCTGCAACTGACCATCGCCTACATCTACGACCAGAAGAAGGGCGAGAAGCTGGTGGCGGCCGCGGAGTACGCGCGCCTGCAGCGCTACGCGGTCGACGCGCGCTCGCGCTACGAGTTCGCCGGCCAGGCGCTGCTGCGCGCCAGCGCGCTGTTCTACGATGAGAGCAAGGCCCGCGACAACAAGGACGCCAAGAAGCAGGCCCATCGCGCGCTGGACGGCATCGTCATGGCCGAGCAGCGCTCGGGCGGCACGCTCAAGCTGTGGCAGAACCAGTCTGGTGTCTGGACCCAGGTCGACGACCCGTACAAGTACGCGCTGCAGAAGATCGACGACATCAGCCGCGACCAGATCGTCTACAAGGTGATCGACGTGCTGGTGCACCTCACCGGCAACGTCTCGGGGCTGAGCCACGTGCTGGCGCTGCTGCTGCTGGCCCTCGGCCTCAACGCCGCCACCTTCCCGCTGAGCCGCATGAGCTACCGCTCGATGCGCGAGATGCAGCGCGTCCAGCCGCTGCTCAAGGAACTGCAGGCCCGCTACAAGGATGACCCGCAACGGCAGCAGGCGGAGATGATGAAGGTGTACCGCGAGCACGGGGTCAACCCGCTCGCCGGCTGCCTGCCGATGCTCATCCAGATGCCGATGTTCATCTTTGTTTACCAGGGCATTCGCGCCTACACGTTCCACTTCCATGGCGCGTCGTTCCTCTGGATTCAGTCCTTGGCCAAGCCGGACCTGCCTTTGTTGCTGTGCTACGGCTTGAGCATGTACGTCACGCAGAAGCTGATGATGGCCAGCCAGCCGCCGGCCGATCCGCAGCAGGCGCAGATGCAGCGCACCATGTCGTACATGATGCCGCTGATGTTCACGTTCATGATGTACTCCTGGAATCTGCCGAGCGCCTTCTACTTCTACTGGCTGGCGTTCAACATCCTGTCGACCGCGGCGACCTTCATCAACAAGGCGACCATGCCGCCCATGACCACGCCGGTCCTGGCGGTCAGCACGCCGGGCTCCGACTCGGCGGCCGAGGGCGGCGCGAAGCAGTCCGCGCTGAAGATGAACCGGACGGCAGGACGCGCGGGTTCGAAGGGGAAGAAGCGCGGCAAGCGCTGAGCTTGGTCGCAGACCACCCGGCAATGTGCCAGACGACGCGGCCTGCAGCGCGTCGGCAGCTCAGAAGGAGCGCAAGGTGAAAGAGGTCAAAGTCCATGCGGCGAACGCCGACGAAGCCCTGGCCGACGGTGCGGCGGCGTTGGGCGTCTCACCGCGGCAGGCTCAAGTGGAGATCCTGGCCGAGGACGAGGACGGCGTGACGGCGTTGGTGACGGTGCCGGACGAGGCGCAAGCCGAGTCGGCCGAGACCGCTGGCGACGGCGACTCCCTGGACGAAGTCTGTGCCCGTGCGCGTCGCTCGTTGCAGACGGTGCTGGAGCTGATGGGCATGGAGGCGCGCTGCGAAGTGCAGAGCGCCAACGAAGACGAGATCGTGCTCAACATCCTCGGCGAGGATCTGGGCATCGTCATCGGCAGCTGTGGACAGACGCTCAACGCCTTGCAGTTCCTGCTCAACCTCATGGTCAACAAGGGCGGTCGGCGTCGGCGCCTCACCGTGGACGCCGAGGGCTATCGCGACCGACGACGGCAACGGCTGGAAGAGCTGGCTGGCGAGCACGCGCGGCGAGCCAAGGCCGAGCGCCGGCCCGTCATCCTCGAAGGGCTGCGGGCCGCCGAGCGCCGCATCATCCACACCGCCTTGCAGCACGATCCCGACATTGTCACTTACTCCGAGGGCGAGGAGCCGCATCGGCGGCTGATCATCACGCCGCGCAGCTAGACGGCGGGGCTGGCGGCCGGCGGCGGCCGGGGCCGGCCACGCGTGGTGTCGCACCGTATCGACCGAGCAGCGGATGAGGGCCGTGTTGCACGTGCAACACGCGCGGAGGCAGGCATGGGTCGCGTGACGGCCGTGGTCAACCAGAAAGGCGGGGTGGGCAAGACAACCACCGCCGTGTCTCTGGCCGGCTTTCTGGCGGCGCGCGGCGTACCGGTGCTGTTGCTGGACGCCGATCCGCAGGGCAACGCCAGCAGTGGCCTGGGCATCGACCGGCGGGCGCTGTCGGCCTGCCTGTACGATGCCCTGGCGGGCAACCTCAGTCTGCGCGAGGTGATTGTGCCCACCAAGGTCGACGGGCTGCACCTGGCTCCGGCCACGCTGAATCTGGCCGGCGTCGAGGTGGAGCTGGCTACTCGGCAGGAGGGGCCCGGCTGGCGAGAGCGCCGCCTGAGCGAAGCGCTGGCCCCGGTGCGGGGCGACTACGGCGCCATCCTCATCGACGCGCCGCCGTCGCTCGGTTTGCTGACCCTCAATGCCCTGGTGGCGGCCGACGGCGTGCTCATCCCGGTGCAGACGGAGTACTACGCGCTGGAAGGGCTGAGCCAGTTGCTGAACACGGTGCAGTTTGTGCAGCGGCGCCTGAACCCGCGGCTGGATTTGGACGGGGTGGTGCTGACCATGTACGACCCCCGCACCAACCTGGCTCGCCAGGTGGCGGCGGAGGTCCGCGGGTTCTTTGGCGCGCGCGCCTGCACGGCGGTCATCCCGCGCAACATCCGACTGAGCGAGGCGCCCAGTTTCGGAGAGCCGGTGCATCAGTTCGCGCCCGACTCGGCCGGTGGCCGGGCCTACGGCGAGCTGGCGGCGGAGCTGGCGGAGCGGCTTGGCCTGGAGCCGGCGGGAGCACTGCCGTGAATGCCCCGCGCTCTGGTCTGGGTCGCGGCTTGGCGTCGCTCCTGCCCGATGCCGCCGGCGCCGCGCCGGGTTCGGCCCTGCAGGTGGCGGTGGACCTGGTTCGCCCCAACCCCTATCAGCCGCGACGCGACTTCGACGAGTCGGCCCTGGCCGACCTGGTGGCGTCCATCCGGCAGCACGGCGTGGTGCAGCCGATCACCCTGCGCGAGGCGCCCGACGGCCAGGGCTACCAGCTGATTGCCGGCGAGCGGCGGCTGCGGGCGGCCAAACTGGCCGGTCTGCCGACCATTCCAGCGGTGGTGCGGCCCTGCAACGAGCGCGAACTCATCGAGATTGCGCTGATCGAGAACCTGCAGCGCGAGGACATCAACGGCATTGAGGCGGCGGTGGCCTACCGCCGCTGCCTGGACGACTTCAGCCTGACCCAGGATGAGCTGGCCGAGCGCCTCGGCAAGTCGCGCACGACCATCGCCAACACGCTGCGGCTGCTCAAACTGCCGCCGGCGTTGCAGCAGGCCATCGCCGAGGGGCGCCTCAGCGAAGGGCATGGCCGGGCGCTGCTCTCTCTGGCGGACTGCCACGCGCAAGCGGCGGTGGCCGAGCGCATCATGGCCGAGCAACTGTCCGTGCGGGAGGCGGAGGCCCTGTGCCGCGAGCCGCAGGCGGCGGGTCGGCGCAGCGCGGCGGCGGCCAAGGCCGGGGCCGCGGTGGACCCCGATGTGGCGGTCTTCGAAAACCTCATGCAGCGCGCGCTGGGCACCAAAGTCGAAATCCGCGCCGGCCGTGGCGGCGCCGGGACGGTAGTGGTGCATTTCTACAACCAAGAGGACCTCGAGCGGATTGCCGAGGCGCTGGGGGCGTGAGCCATCCCGCGTTGCGGGCCGCGCCCGACGGCGTGGTCGTGCTGCTTCGGGTCATTCCTCGCAGCCAGCCCGAAGGCCTGGCCGGCCTGCGCGATGGGCGGCTGCTGGTGCGTCTGTCCGCCGCGCCGGTGGACGGGGCGGCCAACAAGGCATTGACGGCCGTGCTGGCGCAGGCCTTTGGGGTCAGCCGCTCGCGCGTGGACCTGCAGCGGGGCGAGAAGTCGCGCGAGAAGGAAGTCCTGCTGCGCGGACTGGCCATGGAGACCGTGCTGGCCGCCCTGCCGCCGGCATGTTGCACGTGAAACACCCGGCCCTCACGGCGCCAGCGGTACGCCGCGCAGGAGGAACGTGGTACTGTCCGCCGGCTCTTGCCGCGTAAAGACGAGTTCCAGTTGGGTCGGCTCAAAGGCCGCCGTGACCGGCTGGCGCGCCTGCCAGTCCCAGGCGTTGAGCACATCGTCCTTCTGCTCACCGCCACGCACCGTGCCGAGCCGCGACCACACGGCCTGGAATTCCGCCTCGTCGCGGTCGGGCCACTGCGCCGTGCGGCCCACCGGCAGTGTCATCGTCAGCCCTTTCCCGCCGCGCCACAGGGTCAGCAGGCTGCGCGACCCGGGTGATCGGCGGCGCACCAGGCCGCCGAGCGTGTAGGCGTCGCGGCAGGGCACCTGGTCGATGGCCGTCACCACATCGCCGACCCGCAGTCCGCCTTCGGCGCCCGGGCCGGTCGGCTCCACGGCATCGATGACCACTCCGGCCGGCCGCCCGCCGAGCGCCACGGCGTCGGTGCCCGTCACGCCCAGCCAACCGCCCCAGTCAGGCCGCCACGGCCGGCGCACGAACCGCCAGTCGTCGAGCGCGGGTCCGTCGCCATCGCGGGCGCGCAGGTCAGTCAATTCCCACTCGCCAGCCCCTGGCTCGGGACCCAGAGTGTGCAACCGCACGCTGTAATAGGTGCCTTCGTCGGGCGGCGGCGCCGACGTCGGCGCCATGGCCCGCGGCGCGGTGCTCTCGAGGGCGTAGAAGTACGGCGGGCCCGCCGGCGACGTGTCCAGCACCACCGTGTCATGCCTGACCAGGGTGGGCTCCACCGCCAGACCCAGCTCAGGCAGCAGGCGCGGTGTGCCGAGGGGCTCCAGGTCCAGGCGCACGGACATTCTGGCCGCGGGCGCCGGCACGCCCAGGGACAGCGCCAGGGCCGTCAGCCGCTGGACCGTGGCCGGCAGGTACACGCTGACCCAGGCGCTGCCGTCGTCGGCTCGCACCACCCGCCAGCTACCGGCGGTGACGCCCTGACCATGTCCGTCGGTGACGAGCGGCGGTTCGACCACCTGCAGCTCCGCCGGCAGCGCGCCGCGCTCGGCGCGCAGCCAGAGCAGCAGGCGGCACTGCGCCTGAGCGCCATCACGGGGTGTGAGGCGATCGGCCGAGATCACGGTCATGCGCCACCCGCCGGAGCGCGCTTCCAGGGCCGTGCGCGGCACCACCCGCTGCTTGACGGCCGGGTCACCAAAGACCAGTGACGCGGGCGGCGTCAGCGCGCCGCCCGGTGCGACCGGGGCATCGGCACAGAACGCCGCTCGACCACAGATGAGGGCGGCCAGCCACCAGCGCCACGAGCGCATGCTAGAAACTCACCTTCGACGGCCGACTCGCCGGCTCCGCCGACGAGTTGCCCACGGGCACCCGCACGGTGGGCGCCGGCGCCGCAGCACCGGGACGCTTGACCGAACCTCCGCCGCCACCCGTGCTGGCAGGACCTCGCTCGCGCCAGCGCGTCTCGACACGCACCACCGGCTTGTAGACGACCTTCTCCACGGGCACTTCCACCCGCTTTTCGACAACGCGCTCAACCACGCGTTCGACAACCTTCTCCACCGGCACCTCACGCACCACTTGCTGCGTCTCGACTCGCGCGGAGAAGCGGCCACCGGCGGCCATGCCGCCCAAGAACAGGCAGATGGCAGCCAAGGGCGTCAGCGCCAGGCGCAGGCGGCCCGGCGGCGCCATCGGCGCCGACTCGCGAGCGAGCACGCCAAGCACCTGCTCCGCCGCGGTCTCCGGCACCGGGCGGGCGGGGTCATGCTGCCGCAACAGGCTGGCCAGCGCCTCCTGCCCGGCCAGATCGGCCCGACATACCTCACACCGGACGAGATGCGCGGCTACTCGCGCATGCGCGGGACCGGGTAACTGACCAAGTCGATAGGCGGGCAACAGCCGTGCCCAATGTCGGTGACTCCAAGCTCTCATCTGTGCTGACTCCCGGCCTGGTCGCCATCCACCAGACCCAACTCCCGGCGCACATGGCGCACGGCGTAGTGCAGTCGTGAACCCACGGTGCCCACGGTGCAGCCGACGGTGTCGGCGATCTCCTTGTAACTCATGGCTTCGAAATAATGCAGCAGCATGACCGTCCGGTGCTCCGGGGACAGGCTGTCCAGGGCCCGCCGTACATCCTCCCGCGCGACCCGGTCGAGCGCGGTGTCGCTGGTCAGCCGAGCCTCGGTGGCCGGCTCGGACCCGGCGCGCAGCGGATCGTCCAGGCTGTCGGTGCGCGCCTGGCGGGAGCGGTGCCGCCGCAGGTGGTCCAGCGCCAGATGGTGGGCGATGGTATAGAGCCAGGTCGAGAACCGCGCTCTCGGCTGATAGCGAGGCAGGGCGCGCATCATCTTGAGAAAGGTCTCCTGGGCCAGGTCGGCGGCGGTGTCAGGGTCGCCCAGAAGCCGGTCCAGAAACTGCGTCAGTGGGGCGTGGTAGCGCCTCACCAGGACGTCAAGCGCCCCGGCGTCTCCACGCTGGATAGCCACCACCAGCGCCTGGTCTTCAAGCGGCCCGTGTGCCGCCTGGAGGCCCGAGGCTTCTGTCTCCGTCATGATCCGCCGATCGAGTCAATCTAACGCCGGCCGGGCGCCGCCTCTTCAACACCGGTCACTGGGCATCGCAAGGAGCCCGTCCGCGGGCGGCGAAACACCGGCCCAGGAGATGCGCCCCATGACGAACCTGCTGCGCCGACGCGCTGTACTACTGGGCTGGCTCGTGGCCATGGCCTGGCCGACGCTGGCCCAAGATGCGCCGCGCCAACCGGTTGGCGACGAACTGTACAAGACTTACGCCGCCCTCTACAACTACGATGCCCAGGCGCCTTTGAACGCCGAGATCGCCAAGGAGGAGGACCAGGGCGGCACCAAGGTCCAGCTCATCAAGTATGACAGCACGAACGGCGAGCGGGTGCCGGGCTACCTGCTTGTGCCGCCCAGTGCCAAGAAGCGGCCCGTGCTGCTGGTGGTGCACGGCTATGGCATGAGCAAGGAGTCGATCCTGCCGGCCGCGCCGATGCTGGCCACCTTCGGCGTGGAGTACGCCTTCTTCTGCATCGACCTGCAGTACCACGGCGAACGCGCCAAGCCCGGCAAGGAGTTCCTGTCGCGCGACCTGGCCGCCAGCCAGAAAGCGTACATCCAGAGCGTGCAAGACCTGCGCCGCGCGCTGGACTACATCGCCACGCGCGAAGACCTCGACGCCAAACGCGTCGGCGTGGCCGGCATGAGCCTGGGTGCGCTGGTCGGCAGCGCCTTGTTGGCAGTGGAGCCGACGCGCATCAAGACGGCCGTGCTGGCCGTGGGCGGCGCCGACTGGCCGTTGTTGTTCAAGGACTCCCAGCACGAAGCCGTCATGGCGCTGCGCCGCGCCGACCCGCCGCTGGACGACGCCACGGTGCGCAAGTACTGCGACCCGGTCGACCCACTGAACTTCGCCTCGCACTGGGGCGAGCGAGCCATCCTACTGGTCAATGCCAAGGACGACCAAGTCATCCCCAAGTCGGCGGCCGAGCGCCTCCATGCTGTGGCCGTCGGCAAGCCGCTGGTCAAGGAGTGGTACGACGGCGGGCATCAGTTGCCGCCGGACGTGGTACTGCCGCGCCTGCTGGGGTGGTTTGGCGAGCATCTGTGAGAGGCGCAGGGCGGTTCGGGCTGGCCCCAAACCGCCCTGCCTGGTCATTATACATAAGTACGACGGCGGTCACGCCGCACGCGCTGTAGATCAGCCGCAACGTGGCTGCGTGAAGCGCCTGAGAGGGCTTGCACTCAGCTCGCTTGCCGTGCGACGGTACTCGGATTATGAGCGAGACTAGTGACCTCCACCGTGTTGGCAGGCAAAACACAAACGGGGCGAGTCGCCAACTGCGACTCGCCCCGTTCTGTAGGTCCGCCTACTTACCGACGACAGCTCGCGTCAGCTCGTTGTTGTTCCTCGAGATAGCGTCGATGGACACCGCCTTGACGTGGCCGTCGAGGAACCACAGGTTGGCGGTATCGGTATGTCGCGCCACGATGTAGCGGTTCCAGCCAGAGGTGCCCTTCACGTTGTAGCCCGACCACTGCAGGACGTCGGCACCACAGACATCTCCGCAGCAGGTCTGGTACGCTTCGGCGACGATCATCGTGGTCGCTGGCTGGGGGAACTCAGCAATGTGCATCGGGGGATCGCAGTGGAAGACGCCGCCCCCCCAGGCCGCCCGCGGCGGATCGCCGGTGTTGTAGCCCGTGTTGTTGACGCCGTAGCCGCCTGAGGCGGCATTGCCCGGTGTGAAGCGGTAAGTGGGCGCGCTGGGGCAGGTGAACACCTGAATGCTCTTCAGATACGGTTGAATGTAGTCCTGCCAGCCTCCGCCCGCGCCATTGCGCATCATGAGCGTCTCATCGTAGTCCTGCATGTACTGGATGACGCCCATGCCGATCTGCTTGCAGTTGCTCTGGCAACTGCTGGCGCGTGCCTTCTCACGCGCTTTGGCGAACACCGGGAACAGAATGGCCGCCAGGATGGCGATGATGGCAATGACCACCAGGAGTTCGATCAGCGTGAAACCACGCCGCTGAGACGAGTCTTGCTTCACGGCACACCCTCCTAGCCCGGCGTTCATCGTGGAACGCGCGGCTCTGTGGAGTATGGTGCGGCAGATAAGACATTTCAAGTGTACAGTCACGATCGGGTGCGGAGGGCTCAGCACCAGGCCTCAAGCAGCTCAGGCAGGACCCGACGCAGGCGAGTGGGGAGAGGCAAAACGGGCGAAGCGGGGACCAGCCCTAAGGCATGGTCCCCGCTTCGACGTCCGGGGCGGCTACTTGCCGACCACGGCCTTGATGAGGAAGGCGTTGTTCGCGCTCAACTGCTCCATCTTGTGGGACTTGACGTGGCCGTCGAGGAACCACATATTGCCCTGCTCCATGTGCCTTGCCAGGAAGCAGCGGCCCTGGTCGATGCCGAACGCGGGGTACTGCGTGTTGGTATGGGTAAACAGGCCCACACCCAACGCGTCACCGCAGCAACCCGACGGGTCACCTTCGCCGAAGATGATCGTCGTCGAGGGTTGCGGGAATTCCGCGATGTGCATGGCCGGCACGCAGTGGAAGACACCACCGCCCCAGCCAGCGCGCGGCGGGTCACCGGTCTGGTAGCCGCAGTTGTTAACGGCATAGCCGCCGGTGACCGCGCTGTTCAGGATCGTCGTGCCATTCCACGGCGTGTAGTTGGACCGCGTTGCACTCGGGCAAGTGAAGACCTGGGAGCTCTTGAGGTAGGGCTGGACCCGGTCCTGCCAGGCCGGCTGCGGGTTGCCGCCGCGATCCGGGAGGATCTCGTCGTAGTCCCCCAGCCCGATCTGCTTGCAGTTGCTCTGGCAGCTCGAGGCGCGCGCCTTCTCGCGGGCCTTGGCGAACACGGGGAACAAGATGGCCGCCAGAATGGCGATGATGGCGATGACCACCAGGAGTTCGATCAGCGTGAAACCACGCCGCCGAGACGAGCTTCGCTTCATGGCGCACTCTCCTAGACCGGCGAACTATCCGGAACGCACGGTTCTAATGAGTATGGCGCGGCAACAACGACATTTCAACAAGCTGGGGCCCACTCTCTACGTTCTCAATCGCGTCACGATAGATAGTGCAGAAAGAGTGGGAACCGAGTACTCAGCCCAAACCGAAGGGACGCGGAAGGGGTGCAATCTCTCGGTGGCGCGGCGCGCCGGGGGCGAAGGGGAGGCGGGGACCGGGCAGCAAGGCCCGGTCCCCGCCTGGCTGTGCCGCGTGGCTACTTGCCGACCACGGCCTTGATGAGGAAGGCGTTGTTCGTGCTCAACTGCTCCATCTTGTGGGACTTCACATGGCCATCGAGGAACCACATGTTGCCCTGCTCCATGTGCCTTGCCAGGAAGCACCGGCCCTGGTTGACGCCGAACGCGGGGTACTGCGTGTTGGTATGGGTGAACAGGCCCACACCCAGCGCGTCACCACAGCAGCCAGACGGGTCACCTTCGCCGAAGATGATCGTCGTCGACGGCTGCGGGAACTCGGCGATATGCATCGCGGGCACGCAGTGGAAGATGCCGCCACCCCACGCGGCGCGCGGCGGATCGCCGGTCTGATAGCCGCAGTTATTCACGGCATAGCCGCCGGTGACCGCGCTGTTCAGGATCGTTGTGCCATTCCACGGCGTGTAGTTGGACCGCGTTGCACTCGGGCAAGTGAAGACCTGGGAGCTCTTGAGGTAGGGCTGGACCCGGTCCTGCCAGGCCGGCTGCGGGTTGCCGCCGCGATCCGGGAGGATCTCGTCGTAGTCCGTGAAACCACGCCGCTGCGAGGATGTACGCTTCATGGCTGTCTCCAATGTCGCCCGGCGGCGGGCGACCGTTCCAATATCGCACTCAGATTAGTATGGCACGTGCGCAGTCTCAAATCCACAGCGAATTCCCCGATGGCGGCCGGAGTCGAACGGGTGCGAACGTTGCCATGCCAACGTGGTATCGATATCTTGGCAAAAGGCAGTCGCACTTCCGCTCTGGCTTTGGTACACTGCCATCAGGGACCGCCGGTACCTACCGGCCGGTTGTGAGACCGCGATGAAGCTGCGCCTCGTGCTCCTCGTGTCGTTGCTGTTGTGTTGCCGGCTGGCCGGCGCCGACCCCGCTTGGTATACCAGGCTCGATACCTGGCAAACCACCGTCGCCGCCGCCCGCGCCGCGGCCGCGGAGGCGGCGGCCAAAGCCACTTCCGCCCAGGGCTTCCGGCCGTTCGCCAGTGATGTGCGCCGTGGCGGCATGGCACCGCTCAAGATTTCGGTCGATGTGACCGGGGTGGACCAGCTGTGGCTGATCGCCACCGTGGGTGGCGACACCTACGACTACGACCAGGCCATCTGGGGCGAGCCGACGGTGACCGCCGCCGACGGCACGAGCGCCAAGCTCGCGGAGATCAAGCCCGAGTCGGCCAAGGTGGGCTGGGGCGAGTTGTTCACCAACAAGAACCACTCCGGCACGCCGCTGCACATTGGCGGCGCGCTGTTCCGCACCGGCTACTGGGCCCATGCGCCGAGCCAGCTGTGCTTCAAGCTGGGCGGCCGCTACACGCGGTTCGAGGCCAGCGTCGGCGTCGACCAGGGGGCCGGCGGCAACGGTTCCGTGGTGTTCAAGGTGACCGACAAGCCCGACCTGGCCGACGTGGCCGGCGACGACCTGTGGGCCATGCTGGCGCGCGATTTCACCGACGCCGAGTCGGTGCGGCAGATGGCCTGGGAGCGCGCTGACGGTATCTGGACCGACGATCTCAAGCCGGGCGACAATGCCGCCCTGGCCCAGCGCTACATCAAGGGCGCCGAACGCATCAAGCCGCTGGCCGAGCAGGCCCGCGCGCGCCTGGCCGAGGGCGTGCCGACGGTGCGCGGACTCTACTATCGGGCGCGGCAGATCGAGGCCGACCTGGCCGACGCCAAGACGGTCGACACCGAGTCGCTGCGGCTGGCCATCGATGACCTGGTCAACACCTACGGCGCGCGCTACGCCGGCGGCACGGGCTTCCAGGCGCGGCTGAAGGCGGTCGATAGCGGCCTGCCGGCGGCCATGAAGGAAGCCGAGTCGGGCCAGGTGGCCGCGCTCGACCGGGTCAGCGCGCTGGTCGGCGACTTCCGCTCCTTGCGACGCGAGGCGCTGCTGGCCAACCCGCTGCTGGACTTCGAGCAGATCATGCTGATCCGCCGCAACCAGTCGCAGATGGGCCTGCCCGCCAACTGGCAGTCCAATTCCGACCTGCCGCGCACGGGCTTCGACAACGCGCTGATGACCTTGAACTACAAGGACGCCAAGGCCGCGCCGAAGCTTCTGTACCAGCCCGACGGCGGCAAGTTCGTAGGCGACGTGGACCTCAACTTCGACGGCCGGCGCATGCTGTTCTCGTCGATCGGCACCGGCGGTCGGTGGCACATCTTCGAGATGAACACCGACGCCACGGGCCTGCGGCAGGTAACGCCGAGCGACCAGCCCGACGTGGACAACTACGACGCCTGCTACCTGCCCGACGGCCGCGTCATGTACACGAACACGTCGTCGTTCACCGGCGTGCCGTGCGTGTTTGGCAGCTCTCATGTGGCCACGCTGTTCAGGATGAACGCCGACGGCACGGACATCCGCCAGCTCGGCTTCGAGCAGGAGCACGACTGGTGCCCGACGGTGCTGAACAACGGCCGAGTGCTCTATTCGCGCTGGGAGTATACCGACACCCCGCACTCCAACACGCGTCTGCTGTTCCACATGAACCCCGACGGCACGGAGCAGATGGAGTACCTGGGCAGCAACAGCTACTGGCCCAACTCGTTCTTCTATGCACGGCCCATCCCCGGCAGCCCCACCAAGGTGGTGGGCATCATCTCGGGCCACCACGGCGTGCCGCGCATGGGCGAGATGATCGTCTTCGACCCGGCCAAGGGCCGCCAGGAGAACACCAGCGCGGTGCAGCGCATCCCGGGCCGCGGCCAGGAGGTCAAGCAGGTCATCGCCGACCAGTTGGTCAACGACAGCTGGCCCAAGTTCCTGCATCCCTACCCGCTGAGCGAGAAGTACTTCCTGGTCTCCTGCCAGCCCAAGGCGGGCGCGCCCTGGGGGCTGTATCTGGTCGACACGTTCGACAACATGCTCCTGCTGCGCGAGGAGTCCGGCTACGCCATGCTCGAGCCGCTGCCCCTCAAGGCCACGGTCACGCCGCCGGTGGTGCCCGACAAGGTCAACCTGAAGACGCGCGAGGCGACGGTCTACATCCAGAACATCTACTCCGGCCCCGGCCTGCGCGGCGTGGAGCCTGGCGCGGTGAAGAAGCTGCGCGTCTTCACCTACGAGTTCGCCTATCACAATATGGGCGGCCTGCTGGGCGTCATCGGGTTGGACGGCCCGTGGGACATCAAACGCATCATGGGCACGGTGCCCGTGGAACCCGACGGGTCGGCGTTCTTCAAGATCCCGGCCAACACGCCCATCACCATCCAGCCACTCGACGACGAGGGCCGCGCCATGCAGCTCATGCGAAGCTGGATGACGGCCATGCCGGGCGAGACACTGTCGTGCGTGGGCTGCCATGAGAAGCAGAACAGCGCGCCGCTGGCCAAGGCCGGCGCCGCGGTGAAGCGCGCGCCCAACGAGATCGCGCCGTGGTACGGTCCGACGCGCGGCTTCAGCTACGCCCGTGAGGTGCAGCCGGTGATCGACCGCTACTGCGTTGGTTGCCACGACGGCACCAAGACGGCGGCCGACCTGCGCGGCGACAAGAACATCACCGACTGGGCCATCATCCACGCCGGAAACGGCGGCGGGAACGGCGGGCGCTTCTCCGTGGGCTATGCCGAGCTGGCACGGTATGTGCACCGTCCCGGCATCGAAAGCGACTATCATACGCTGTCGCCCATGGACTTCTCGGCGGAGACGAGCGAGCTGGTGCAACTGCTGCGCAAGGGTCACTACGGCGTGCAGCTCGACGCGGAGTCGTGGGACCGCCTGTACACCTGGATCGACCTGAACGCGCCCTATCACGGCACGTGGACCGATGCGGGCCACAACCCCGGCGCCCAGCGCGAGCGGCGCCGCGACCTGCTCAAGCTCTATGCCAACGTGGAGGACGACCCCGAAGCCGAGGCCGGCGGGCCTGCCGCCAAGCTGACTGCCGCGGCGCTGCCGCGGCTGACCGAGGCGCCGCGGGTCACGCTGGCCTCGACCCCGGCCACTTGGGCGTTCGACGCAGCCGAGGCGCAGCGGCGCCAGTCGGGCAGCGCGGCGCGCACCCGGCGCGTGCTGGACCTGGGCGGCGGCCAGAGCATCGAGCTGGTGCTGGTGCCGGCCGGAACGTATCTGATGGGCAGCACCAGTGGTGCTGCCGATGAGCAGCCGCAGACGCCGGTAACCATCAGCAAGCCGTTCTGGATGGGCCGCGTGGAGGTCACCAACGCGCAGTTCAGGCGCTTCGACCCGACCCACGACAGCCATGTCGAAGACAAGCTGGGCTATCAGTTCGGCATCCATGGCTACCCGCTGGACGGGCCGCAGCAGCCGGTGGTGCGTGTCAGCTGGAACCAGTCGGTGGCCTTCTGCCGGTGGCTGTCCAAGCTCAGCGGGAACGAGGTCAGTCTGCCCACCGAGGCGCAGTGGGAATGGGCCTGCCGGGCCGGTTCCGCGCAGCCCTTCTGGTACGGCGGGCTCGATGTCGACTTCGCCAAGCTGGCCAACCTGGGCGACGCCAAGCTGCGCGAGCTGTCGAGCGACCCCTACACGCTGGATACGCCCTACGCCACACCGGCCAAGTACGACGACTGGACCCCCAAGGAGTCCCGCTTCAACGATGGCGGCCTGGTGACGGTGGAGGTCGGCCGGTACCAACCCAACGCGTGGGGCCTGGCCGACATGCACGGCAACGCGGCGGAATGGACGCGCACGACCTATCGGCCGTACCCGTACCGCGCCGAGGACGGTCGTGACGACCTGGCCACGGCAGGCGAGAAGGTGGTGCGCGGCGGCTCCTGGCGCGATCGGCCCTTCCGCTGCACAGCCAGCTTCCGCCTGGCCTATCGGCCCTACCAGCCGGCGCACGATGTGGGCTTCCGCGTTGTGATGCCGGTGACCAAGGCCGACGAGCCGGTGCAGGTGGCTCAGCGCTAAGTCGAGCACTGCGATGGAGCACGGCCGCCCTTGGCGGTGTGTCGGTCGAGTGGCTGCACACCGCCGAGGGCGGTTGTCCCAGGTGCCTTGTTCGGCGCGGCGCGATGGGGTAACCTGACGCCTCGCGGAGGCGGTCTGTGGGCGGATTGGGCTGGCACGTGGTGTTCCTCGTCTGGTCGCTGACGGCCGCCGCCCAGGAGACCGCCATGCCCACTCGAAGCGGCGCGAGCCACCTGCCCACCATCGCCGCGCGCGAGACCAGCATCGTCGACCACGGCGCCATCGCCGACAGCCCCACACTGGCGACCACGGCCATCCAAATGGCCATCGACACGCTGGCCGAGCAGGGCGGCGGCACGGTCCGACTGCCGCGCGGCACGTTCCGCACCGGCGCGCTCCAGTTGCGCAGTGGCGTGGGCCTGCATCTCGACGAAGGCTGTGTGCTACAGGGGTCCGACAACTACCTCGACTACGGCCGCGGCGACTGGCTCGAGGCCATCTTCACCGGGCTGGATCTGCACGACGTGGTCATCGACGGCGCGGGCATCATCGATGGTGGCGACTGCCGTAACCCCCGAGGCGAGGAAGGCTTCCGCGGCCCGCACGGGCTGATGATGAAGCGTTGCGAACGCGTGCTGGTGCGCGGCGTGACGTGGCGGCGCATCGGCAACTGGGCGCTGAACTTCTACAACAGCGCCGATGTCACGCTCGACCACGCGGTCTTCCGCGCCGGCCACGACGGGCTCGACGCCATGGAGTGCCGCGACTTCACCGTGCGAGACTGCGACTTCCGCACCGGCGACGACTGCGTGGCCGGGCCTGGCAACAGCAACTTCGTGTTCGAGCGCTGCCTGTTCAACACGTCGTGCAACGCGTTCCGCTTCTCGTGCGTGGACATGGTCGTGCGCGGCTGCCGGCTGTGGGGGCCTGGCGAGTTCGAGCACAAGATCTCCGGCCGCCACAACATGCTGGCCGCGTTTGTGCACTTCTCGCCCACCGACCGTGGCTACCAGGGCCTGGTGCCGCACAGCGACCGGTGGCTCATCGAGCACTGCGACATCGCCAATGTCGACCGGCTGTACGAGTACGACTACGTCAAGGGCGGCTGGATGACCGGCCGGCCCGTGGCGGGGCTGACGCTGCGCGACGTGCGCGCCACGGGCCTGTTGGTGCCCATCGCGGTGCTGGGCGATGCGGAGCACCAGTTCGGCCTGACGCTCGAGCGCGTCGAACTGGCACTGCGCGACACCGCACCGGCCGGCCCGGTGATCAGCCTGCGCGAGTTCGGCTGGGTGCGCCTCAACCAGGTGACCTGCACCGGCGCCAAGGGTGAGCTGTTGCACGCCGAGCGCGGCGACATCGTCACCGTCAGCTCTTGAGCGGGAACTCGGTGGTCACGTCGACCGGCCGACGCTCGGCGGCCGAGCGGCGCAATGCCGCCTCGAACTGCAACTCCTGCAAGCCGGCCACGCCCGGCACCGGCGGCGCCACGCCGTCGCGGATGGACTGCAGATAGGCTGCCAGCGACTTGCCGAACGACGCGGAGTACTGCTCCCAGCGCGAGTGGTTGCCGATCAGCTCGTGCGTCTCGCGATAGCGGGTGGCATTGTCATACACGTCCAGCGGGCCATCGAGGTCGGAGAAGCGCAGGCTGCCGCCCTCGAAGCAGAACAGCATCTCATAGAGCGGGCTGGCGAAGCGTGTGGCGCTGGTGCCGATGATGGTGCCCGTGGCGCCGCCGGCCAGAAGGAAGGCGGCCGCCACATCGACCGCGCCCTGGTACTCCGTGCCGCCGGCGAGCGCGGTGATGCTGGCCGTCGAGCCGCCAAACAGGGTCAGCAGGTCGATGCAGTGGCTCCAGCAGGCGTAGTTGACCAGCAGGCTGGCCTGCTGCAGCCGGCCCCAGCCGCGCTGGGCGACAAGCGCCTTGGCGCGCTGGGTCTGCTCGAAGAAGCGGTAGTTGAAGACCATGGCGGTCTGGCAGCCAATGGCCTCGGCGCGCAGCAGCAGCTCGCGCGCTTTGTAGAAGTCGTCCTCGGTGACGTTGGCCTGCCCGTTCATGGCGACCAGCGGCTTCTCGAAGAAGAGGCGCTTGGGGCGATGCTCCAGCACGGCCAGCGTGGCTTCGTAGCGCTGGGTCTCATGGGTGAGAACGAGGATCGCATCAGGCTGGGTGGCGGCCAGCTGAGCCAGGCTGTCGGCCACCGCGCCACCAAAGGTCTCGGCGCAGTCGACGGCCCGGTCGCGGGTGCGCGAGTAGTAGACCAGGTCGACATCGGCGACTTGGGTGAGGTAGGGCAGGTAGCTGTCGCGGGCGACCTTGCCCGTGCCGACGATGCCGATGCGTAGAGACATGAGTGGCTCCTGCCCTACGGTTGGCCGCTGGTGGCGCGGCTCCTGCCTGCGGAACAGAACGGCGGCGACAGCCTGAGCCGTCGCCGCCGTTGACTGTGCCCGCGGGCCTAGCTTACTTGAGCGACGAGCGGCCTGCGGCGCGCGAGCAGGGGCAGCGCGCCGGCAGCACCAGGTCGGCGATGTCGGCCACGACCAACGTCGCGGGCATGTCCCACTTGGTGTTGACCATGCCGGGGAACGGGAAGTCCATGTTCGAGGCGACCACGGTATGGCCGCGAACCAGGGCTTCGCACGGCTGGTCGAGCCGGCCGGCCAGCTTGCCCTTCTGGCCGACGGCCTCGGGCGAAATGGCCAGCGTCAGGACCTCGCCGCACGGCATGATGGCGCGAATGGCGTTGCCCGCGGAGTCGGCGACATACAGGATGTCGGAGCGCCGGTCGCAGCTCATGCCGTCGCAGTTGAGCATTTCGGGGCTCTTGGCGAACAGCGCCTGGCTGGCCACCTTGCCCGCGGCGTCGAAGGTCAGCTTGTGGATCTCGCCCTCGCCGAACAGGCCGACAAACAGGTTGCCCTTGCTGTCGAAAGCGATGCCATCGGCACCAAAGCGCCAAGTGTCCAGGCTCGACTTGAAGGTGGCGATGATGTGCGGGTCGTTCTTGACCGGCGTGGTCAGCGTGATGTTCTCGTCGGTCAGCTTGAACTTCAGCACGGCGCTGGTCAGCGGATGCGAGTCCTCTTCCATGACCGACTCGGTGATGTAGATGCTATCGCCCCGGATGGCCAGGCCGTTGGCCACGTTGAAGCCCTTGGCCACGAGCGTCATGCCGGTCGGCTTGCCGTCCCGGACGTTGATGCGCCACAGCTTCGACTTCTGGTTCTTGTCGGTGAAATACTGCATATCGGCCAGGAAGATATCGCCCGACTCGGCGCGGCAAATACCCATCGCGCCGACGCGACCCAGGGGCCCGGCTTCGACGCTGGGCAGCGTGTACCACACCTCGGGCTTGTTGTCCGGCGAGACCTTGATCAGCAGCGGCGGCTGGGCCGGGTTGTTGAAGTTGGGCGCCGAGAGGATGATGCTGCCATCGGGCTGCAGGGTCATGCCGTCGGGCGTGTTGACACAGCCGGGCAGCGCACACAGCAGCCGCGTGCCGGCCATCGACGGCAGGGCCGCGACCAGCAGCAGCAACATCCAGCGCGTGGATCGGGGCATCTTCACCATGGTTCTCCCTCGGGCTGGAGTGTAGCAGATCCCCATGGACGGCGCACGCGGAGAACGCCGCCCGCCTTGCGGTCGTTGTAACTGGGCAGGTACACTCGGAGCGGGGTAGACCATGCCACGACGACCCAAGCGCCAATGGCACGCGCAGAACGACTCGCCCGGCTGCGCGCGCTTCGGCGTGGGCTGCGGCGCGCTGTTCTCCATGCAGGTGGTCGTGTTCCTGCTCATTGCGCTGGCCGGCACCGGCACCGGCGCGTCGTGGCTCATGCCCGTGCTGGTCGCGGCCATGGTTGCCGCGTATCTGGCCGTGCCGTCGCTGATCCGCGGCGCGGCGCGCGCCGGCATCACCACCGACGACGAAGGCGTCACCGAGTGGTACCCGCTGTTCTTTCGGCGACGCGTGCGCTGGGCCGACTTGACCATGGTGGAGGCCAGCGACTTCCGCGCCGTGCTGGCTCATCCGCGCGGCCGAGTGGTGCTGGAGCCGCCCCTGGCCGACTGGGCGCAGCTCGCGGGCCGCGCCCAGCGTCAGATGGGCTGCGAGCCGACCATCGAGCTGCACGAGGACGACGTGCTGACGCTGCCGCCCGACGAGGTGGCCGCCTGGCTGGGCATCGCCCGCGACGGCGAGCTGTCGTGCGTGTCTCGCTTCCATCGGCGCTGGGTCTGGTGGCTGGTGGCGCCGCTGCTGGTGATCGGCCTCATGTTCGCCTCCAGCCTGTTCTTCATCGCCTTCGTGGGGCTCTATGCCAGCGGTCTGGCGGCAGTCACCGGCCGGCGGCGCGACCGCCGCGTGCACGAAATCCGCGCGAGTGCCAACAGCCTGGATGTGCGCAGCGACGCCGGCTGGCGCACGCTGTCGTGGGGCGGCATCAAGGACCTGACCAAGACTGGGCTGTTCTGGGTGGTGCATACCGTCGACGGGGATGTCTGGCTGCCGCCGCGCCTGTCCAACGTCGACCCGCTGCTCCACGCCATCCGCGGAGCCATCGAGGCGCGTCGCCAGGGCTGGGCGCTGCCGCGCGCCGTGGGCGATGTGCCCGAGTCGGCGCTGTCGCGCGCGGAGCTACGGGTGGAGACCGAGCGTGGGCTGAGCGTGACCGGCTGGACGGGTGAGGAACAGGGCGATGGGTAAGCGCCTCCGGCGGCAGTGGCATGCGCAGAACGACTCGCCGGGCTGCGCGCGGTTCGGCCTGGGCTGTCTTTCCCTGAATGTGCTGCCGCTGGCCGCGATGCCTCTGATCTCGCTGCTGGCCTTCCTGGGCATCAAGGTTGGCGGTGCCGGCATCATGCTCTTCCTCTCGTGGCTGGTTGTCCCCTCGGTGATCCGCGGCTCCCTGCGCGCCGGTATCCGCGCCGATGACGAAGGCCTGACCGAGTGCTACCCGCTGGGCTTCCGACGGCGCGTCCTGTGGGCCGATTTCACCTCGGCCGAGGTCACGGACCACCGCGCCGTGCTCCATCATCCGCGCGGCAAGGTCGTGCTGGAGCCGCCTCTGGCCGACTGGTCGCGGCTGGCCGAGCGTGCGCAGCGCCACTTGGGGGCATCCGCGCCGCGCCTGGCCGACGACGATGTCGTGGCCTTGCCGCCTGAAGAGGTGGCCCTGTGGCTGGGCATCCGGCACGAGGGTGCGCTGGTCTGCACCTCTGGTTTCCACCGCTGGCGGCACTGGTGGCCGTGGCTGTTGCTGGCCTCGCTGGCGCTGCTGCGCTTGCCCGAAGGGTACCTGTTCTGGAGCGTGTTCATGGCCTACATGGTCATGCCGTTGACCATCGCCGCTTCGGGCGCCGGGCTGTGGTCGGTGGGTGGCCGACGGCGCGATCGGCGCGTGCGCGAGGTGCGCGCCACTCCGGCCAGCCTCGACGTGCGGTCGGAAGCTGGCTGGCACACCTACGCCTGGGGCGGCCTGCGCAGCGTGAGCAAGCGCGGCCTGTTCTGGGTGGTGGCCACAACCGACGGCGACCTCTGGCTGCCGCCGCGGTTGGTGGGTGGCGAGCGGCTGTTGCACGCGATACGCGAGGCCATCAAGGCGCGCCGCCAGGGCTTCGAGCTGCCGCGCCTGACCGGCGATGTGCCGGAGGCGGCCTTGTCGCGCGCGGAGTTGCGGGTGGAGACCGAGCGCGCGCTGAGTGTGGCGGAGGCAGACGAGTCATGACACGCAGACGGCGGCGCCGGCAGTGGCACAACCAGATGGCCAATCCCACGCGCGGGCGGCTGGCAGCGGGGATCGCCGTCATGGCCGTCACCTACGGCCTCGGCATGGGCCTGATCTGGTTGACCAGAGGCGCTTCGCTGCTGCTCTGGCTGGTGGGTTGGCTGACCTTCGTGCGGCTGTGCCGCGGCAACTGGCGGCGGGGCATCAATACCGACGAGGACGGGCTGATCGAGCGGTTCGCCTTCCGCCGGCGGCATGAGCTGCGCTGGGACGAGATCACCGCCGTGGACATGACCGACGATGAGGCCCTGCTGCACTATGCCGGCGGCACCGTGCGGCTGGCGCCGCCGCTGGGCAACTGGGCGCTCATCGCCACACTGGCCAGGCGCCATCTGGGCCTGGAGACCGACGAGACCGCGGAGGCGGTGATCCACTTGCCGTCCGAGCAGGTGGCCGAGTGGCTTGGCCTGGCGCCCGGCGCCGTGCTGCCGTGCCGCTCACGCCTGGCCTGGTTCACGGGCGGGCTGGCCGCCGTGTTCGGCCTGGTGGCCGCGGCCGGCCTGTTGTCGGGCCAGTTCGCCCTGCGCGCCATGGCCCTTGGCCTGCTCGGCGGCATGGCCACCTGGCCGCTCACGCTGTGGATCGTCAAACGCTACGGCGCGGCGCGGCCCGAGTACGCGCGCGTGATGGAAGCGCGCGCCGGCGGCCAGGCGCTGGAGGTGCGCACCGACTCCGGCTGGCGCACGGTGCCCTGGGGGTCCATCCTGCGCACCAACCGCAGCATTGCGGGCTGGACGTACGTCAGCACCACCGGCGGCGACCTGATGGTGCCGTTCTGGCTGACCGGCCGCCGGCGCCTGCTCAACGCGGTACGCGAGGCTATTGCCGCGCGCCAGGCAGGCTACACGCTGCCGCGCCTGACCGGCGAGGTGCCGGAGTCGGCGCTGTCGCCCGCTGAGCTGGAGGTCGAGGCTGAGCGCGGGCTGAGCGCGGCCGAGGGCGAATGATGCGCGGGCGTTGCGACGGCGCGGTTTGGCCGCGGCGGGCCGGGGTATATCGCCGGCAGGGGAACCACCATGGCGCTCTGGCGACGCACCCGGCAGTGGCATCCGCAGAACCCGTGCTCTGACCCGCTCGACACACTGCTCTGGCTGCTCGCGTGGGCGGCGCTGCCTGTCGGCCTGCTCAGTGGGTGGGGCCACTTCGCCGGCGGCGGCGCGCTGGTGCTCATCCTGATTGGGCTGCCCTGGCTGCTGCTCGGGACGAAGACGCTGGTCGTGGTGCCTGTGATCTGGGCCGTGGCCGGCGCGCTGTGGCGCGGCTCGTTGCGAGTCGGCATCCACACCGACCAGCTGGGTCTCACCGAGCACTACCCGTTCGGCGTCCGGCGGCGCATGCGCTGGCGCGATGTGACCGGTGTGCGACTGAGCCGAGAGTGCGCCATCGTCCGCGCGGGCCGCTATCGCCGGGTGCGGCTGGCGCCGCCGCTGGCGCACTGGGCCATGCTGGCCGCGCGAGCCCAGCAGGCGGCGCTGGCCAACACCGGTGCGCCGCCGGCCTCGGCCACGCCCGACGACCGCGTCATCTGGTTGCCAGGCTGCGTGATGCCGACCGTGGACTGCGCCCACGTCAGGCCCACCGGCTTCACGGGCTTCGTCTGCGCGGAGTGGCTGCTGGTGGAGATGGCCTTCTTGCTCGTGCTCTGCTTCCCTGTGTTGCTGCTGCCGGTTCTGCTCTACGCTCTGCGCTCGCTTCGCGCCGAGCGCCTGACTGGGCGCCTGGAGCAGGGCCTGCTGGAGCTGCGCACCACGCAGCGAGGGCTGGATGTGCGCGATGCCGGCGGCTGGCGGCGCATCCCGTGGGCCGCGGTGGTGACGCTGTGGCATACCGAGCGGCTCGGCGCCGACTACTGGCTGGTCAGCACGACGTCGGGCGACCTGTGGCTGTCGCAACGCGTGGTCGACATGCAGGCTCTGGCGTCCGCCGTGGAACGTGTGGTGTTCGAGCGCGAGCAACGCGGCGCGCCGGGCGCCTGGGCACCGCCCGTGCCCGAGGCGGCGCTGTCGCGTGCCGAGCTGGCCGGCAGCGCGGATCGCGGGCTGAGCCGGCCAGTCGCCGGTTGACGCGGTGGCCGGCAACCCGGTAGCATGGCGCGATACAACGAGGGAGTCGCGAGTTGTTCACAAGACGTACTGCACTGGGGGCGCTCGCCGCGCTCATGCTCATGGGTGCCGGCGCGCGGGCCGTGGATGAGATGCCCGGCCAGTGGGGCGAGGTGGGCAAGGACTACATCATGGGCAAGGGCCACCGGCTGCGGTTCCGGTTGGTCTCCATGGAGTACCGCGTCGATCCGGTGTGCATCGGCAAGCAGGCCTTTGCGCCCAAGGCCGACGAGAAGCTGCTGGTCGTCCACTATGTGCTGCAGAACGCCGAGACGACGAACCGAGCCGCCGGTGCTGCGCTTCGACCTGCTCGAGAAGTGCAAGCCCGCGCGGCTGGCCAAGGAACTGGCTGACCCGGCCGATGGCACCGGCACCACGCCGGCCCAGCCGCTGTCCGCCAAGCTCGGCCAGAAGATGCCGCTCGGCGGCTTCGAGCTGAGCGTGGACTCGTTCGCCACGGGCGTGGCCACCTGCGACGGCAAGGCCCCCAAGGCCGGCGCGCAGTGGGTGCTGGTCACGGCCACGGTCCGCAATCTGGTGCCGACCGAGGAGCGCTTCTCCCACACCTCCATCAAGCCGACGCTGGTCAGCGGCGAGACCGCCATCAAGGGCAAGTACCTGCTGCTGCAGACCGGCGTCGACGCCGTGTTGGCCTCGTCGGTGCTGGCGCCCGGCGCCACGCGCAGTTTCCGCTGGGCTTTCGAGGCGCCCACCGAGTTGACCACCCCCAAGCTGCACCTAGAGTGGCAAGCGACCGACCGCAAGGCGGTGCTGGACCTCGTCGCGCCTTAGCCCGACTCATGCGCCCATCCGGAAGGTCCCTGCCCGCCGAGGCCTAAGCCTGGGCTGGCAGGGATCTGGACCATGCTGCTCGGCCGCCGACGGCGCAACTTCCATCCTCAGAACGACACGCCTGGCTGCGCCCGGTCGACACTCGGCACCGCTGTGATGATGGTGGTGTATGTGCCGGCGTTGCTTTACCTGGCGCGTCTGGGTGTGCCGTTCTGGCAGATGCTGCCCGGCATCATCGCGGCCCTCGCGGTGAGCACCACGGCCATGCTGTGGGCCATGAACGGCACGCTGCGCACCGGCGTCTCCACCGACCGCGATGGGCTCTGTGAGCATTTCTGGCTGCGCCGCCGCCGGCGCCTGCCGTGGGCCGAGATCACCTCGGTGGAGCAGAGCGACCAGGGCGCCGTGGTCCACCATCCGCGCGGCGCGGTGCGGCTGGAGCCGCCGTTGTCCGACTGGGCGCAGCTGGGCGCGCTGGCCCAACGCCACCTGAGCGGCGAGCCGCCCTGCCTGGCTGGGCATCGCGCGCGACGACGCGCTGGTCGACCGCTCGGGCTTCCACCGCTGGGCCATCCCCGCCGTGGTCGCAGTGTTCGTCATGGCCATTCTAGGCTACCGGTCCGGGAATGAGCTGCCCGCGTTCCTGCTGGAGATGGTCGGGATCGCGGTGTTGCTGGCCAGCGGGCTGCAGGGCGTCATTGGCGGGCGCCGTCACCGGCATCGTCGCGTGCGAGAGGTCCGCGCCACCGCCGACGGCCTGGAGGCGCACAGCGGTGCCGGCTGGCAGCGCTACGCCTGGGGCGGGCTCAAGAGCCTGCGCCGCATCGGTGTGTTCTGGGTGGTCACCAGCACCGACGGCGACCTCTGGCTGCCGCCGGGCCTGGCGCATCGCGAGCGGCTGTTGCACGCTATCCGGCAGGCCATCGAGGCGCGGCAGGCGGGCTTCAGCCTACCGCGCATGAGCGGCGAGGTGCCGGCCGCGGCGTTGTCGCGGGCGGCGCTGAGCGTCGATGCCGAGCGGGGGTTGTCGCGCGACGGATGAGGCGGATCTGGGAGCGCCAAGCTCCAGCTTGGCACATCGGCCGCCAGGCCGACGGCATTTGCCTCATCGGTCGAGCGCGACGGACCGCTCGCGACGCTTACGTATGCCAAGCTGGAGCTTGGCGCTCCCAGATCGGGCCGGCAAGGACCTGCGTCGCGGGTGCCGAACACCCCCTTCGGAGCTTGGTGTTCGATGAGCAACGCTACCTTCCGCGAGCCGGCGCGCGACCTGCCGGTGGACGGCGCTTGGGATGTGGTCGTGGTCGGCGGCGGGCTGGCCGGCGTGGCAGCGGCGGTGGCGGCGGCGCGGCGGGGCGTGTCGGTGCTGCTCATCGACAAGGGTTTCGCCCTCGGCGGGCTGGCCACGCTGGGCAACGTGACGGTGTGGCTGCCGCTGTGCGACGGGCACGGCCGGCAGGTGACCGCCGGGCTGGCCGAGGAACTGCTGAAGCTCTCCGTGGCCGACCTGGGCGCTGATCGACCCGCCGCCGGCATGCACGGCGCGCCCGGCTGCTGGCAGCCCGGCGGCGATGGCGACGAACGGCGGCGGCACCGCTATCTGGCGCGGTTCAACCCGTCAAGCTACCTGCTGGCGCTGGAGCCGTGGCTGTTGGCGGCCGGCGTGGAATTGTGGTACGACACGCGGCTGTGCGCGGTGGCGCGCGACGGTGAACGTCTCTCGCACCTGATCGTCGAGAACAAGGACGGCCGGCGTGCGCTCGCGGCGGGTGTGGTCATCGACGCCACCGGCGACGCCGACGTCTGCCATCTGGCCGGCGAGCCGACGGAATCGCTCGATAGCAACGTGCTGTGCGGCTGGTACTACGTGCTCGACAGCAGCGGCTTGCGGCTCCATGCCATGTCCCATGACTACAGCCCGCTGGCCCAGCGCCAGGGCGCCGTGGGGCCGTTCTACCGCGGCGACGTGGCGGCCGAGGTGACCGCCCAGCTCCTCGGCAGCCGCCAGAAGATGCGTGACCAGATGGCCGGTCTGCGCGCCAATCAGCCCGACGACGACGCGCAGTTGCTGCTGCCGCCGACCATCCCCTGCTTTCGCATGACGCGCCGGCTGGTGGGTCGGCATTCGCTGGCCGATAGCGATCGCCATACCTGGTTCGACGACACCATCGGCCTGATCAGCGACTGGCGCCGGCCCGGCCCGGTGTGGGCCATCGCCTATCGACATTTGCTCGGCACAACGGCCGGCAACCTGCTCGTCGCCGGGCGATGCACCTCGGCCGACACCACCGTATGGGACGTGACGCGCGCGTTGCCCGGCGTCTGCGTCAGCGGCGAGGCGGCGGGCGCGGCCGCCGCGCTGGCCGTGCGCGGAACCCGCGGCGAGGCGACGGGTGTACCGGTTGAGGACCTGCGGTCGACGCTGGCGGACCACGGCGTGCTGCTCGACCCGGCGCTACTGGCGCCGTCAGAATGAGGTAGTCATGGAGACCCGCATCTGGCTGGCGCAACCCGCCGCCGACTGGCTCGAGGGCTTGCCGATCGGCAACGGGCGGCTGGCGGCCATGGTGCTAGGTGGCATCAAGCGCGAGCGACTGGCGCTGAACCACGAGTGGCTGTGGCGCGGCACGCACCGCGACCGCGACGTCGAGGACCGCGCGCACCTCCTGCCGGCCGTGCGCGAGGCGCTGCTGGCCGGCGATTACGACGAGGGCACGCGCCTGGGCAATGAAGCCTTCGGCGGCGACGGCGGCATCAGTGGTCGGCCCAACCGCGTCGACCCTTACCAGACGGCCGGCGACCTGTATGTCGAACTGGCGCACGGGGCCACCTCGGGCTACGAGCGTGCGCTCGACCTGGACACGGGTATCGCATCGGTCAGCTACCACACCTCGCTGCTCGGCGGCCCGGGCGCCACGGTGCGGCGGAGCGCGATGGCTCATCTCACGCGCGACCTGCTGCTGCTGCACATCGAGGCCGGCGGCGCGCCGCTGACCGGCGCGGTCAGCCTGGACCGGCTGTTCGACCCCAGCTGCGTCGTGCAGCGGCGGGTCGAGGGTGATCTGCTGACGCTGCGGGGCGACATCGCCGGCGGCGTGAGCTTCACGGTGTCCGCGCGCCTGTGCCTGACCGGTGGGCGCCTGTGCCCGGTCGACGGCAGCAAGCTGGGCTTCGCCGACGCCACCGGCGTACTCGTGGCGATCAACATCGCCGTGGCCTGGGACGGCGGCGAGCCCGTGGCCGAGGTGCCTGAGCTCACCGCGGAGGCGTGGCCGGCGCTGCGCGACGAGCACTTGGGCGCCTACCGCGAGCAGGCCGGCGGCGTGCGCTTGACCCTCAACCAGCCGGCGTCCGCCCTGCCCACCGACCAGCGGCTGCTCGGAGCCAGGGCCGGCCGGGCTGATCTGGGCCTGGCCGCCCTCTACCTCCACTACGGGCGCTACCTGCTGCACGCTTCATCCGCGCTGGGCGAGCTGCCGGCCAACCTGCAGGGCAAGTGGTGCGAGGACCTCAATCCAGCCTGGGAATGTGACCTGCACCAGGACATCAACCTGCAGATGTGCTACTGGCTGGCCGAGGCGGGCGACCTGTCCGAGGCCACGGAGGCGCTGTTTCGCTACCTGGAGCGCGCCCTGCCCCACGCCCGCGAGGCGGCCGCCAAACTGTACGGCTGTCGCGGCATCTGGCTGCCCATCCAGACCGACCCCTGGGGTCGCAGCACACCGGAGTCCGCCGGCTGGGCGGTGTGGGTCGGCGCGGCGGCCTGGCTGGCGCAGCACTTCTGGACCCACTGGGAGTACACCCTCGACCGCACTTTCCTGCGCGAGCGGGCCTACCCCTGGCTGCGTGAGGTCGCCGCGTTCTACGAGGACTACCTGGTGACCGACGAGGATGGCTCGCTGCAGGTGGTGCCGTCCCAATCGCCGGAGAACACCTTCGAGGGTGTCGACCCGCGCTATCCCGTGGCGCTCTGCGTCTCGGCCACCATGGACCTGGCCCTGGCCGACGAACTGCTGACGCACTGTGTGCAGGCCTCGGCTCTGCTTGGTGTCGATGCCGACCGGCGCCGGCACTGGCAGTCGATGCTGGCCGCCCTGGCGCAGCCGGGCATCGACCTGGACGGCCGACTGGCCGAGTGGGACCACGATGTGGTCGAGCGCGAGCCCGGCCATCGCCATATCTCGCACCTCTACGCGCTGTTCCCCGGCGACCAGATCACACCCGACAGCACGCCGGAGCTGTTCGCCGCGGCGCGTGCCTCGCTGGACGCGCGCATCGCCGCCCAGGACGCCCAACGCAGCGGCGACACCGGCTGGAGCCTGGCCTGGTATGCCTGCTGCTACGCCCGGTTGGGCGATGGCGACAAGGCGCTCGAGGTGTTGACCAAGCTGTTCGTCAAGTACACCACGGGCTCGCTGCTCGATCTGCACCCGCCACGCATCTTTCAGATCGACGGCAACCTGGGCGGCGCCATGGCCATCGCCGAGATGCTGCTGCAGAGCCACGGCGGTCGGCTGCGGCTGCTGCCAGCCCTGCCGACCGCCTGGCCCGAGGGTCAGGTGCGCGGCCTGCGTGCGCGGGGCGGGCTGTCGGTCGACCTGCTGTGGCGTGCCGGCCAGCTGCTGCGCGCCACGCTGGTGGCCCATCGCGACACCGAGGTGATGTTGCACGACCCTGACGGCAGGCTGCTGCTGGCCACCGCCGACCGCAGCCAGATCTGGCCCAAACGCGAGGGCGCCTGGGTGCGCTTCGACGTCGTGCCGGGCGGCATCTACCGGGTGACGGTGGACAGCTCGCGCTAGTCTGGCGCCAGGCTCAGGGCGGAACCAGGCCGCCACTCAACCAGCTCTGGGCCGTGCAACACCACATCCACCCGCCCACTGGCCAGCGCGGCGGCCGCCAACGGCGCTACCTCGGCTTCAGTCAGCGCCAGGCCATCGGCGATGTCCAGGCCGCAGGGCGTGCCGAGCTCAAGCAGCGCTTCGCTGGCGCCGGCATTGTGGAAGACCGCGACTCGCCGGCCAGCCGCCACCAGCGGCCGCAGCCGTTCCAGCGCCGCGCGGTGGAGCCGCGTCTGGGTCCGCGCGGCCGGCCGCGGGTTCTCGGTGACCGCCACGAAGATCGTGCCGCCGACCACCTGCAGCGCCAGCAGCCAGGCTAGCCGCGGTGCGGGCCGCGTGGCCCAGAGTCGCGCCGTACAGAGCGTGAGGACCAGGTAGAACTCGAACAGGTAGTTCCAACTCGCGCCCCGCGCGGCGCTGGTGATCGAGCCCACCAGCAGCGCCAGCCAGGCATACCAGCACCACACGTAGCAGGCGCGGCGCTGACCGCGGTCGAGCCCCCGCCACACGTTCAGGATCCACAGCAGCCACGGCGCCGTCGTCGTGACCGTGCGGAAGGCCATCTCGAACGGGCGGAGCGGATGACTGATCGGCCGCTGCAGGCCCTGCAGGTAGACACCGTGCGTGGCCACCTGGAGCCAGCAGACCGCCGCCGCCACCACCGCCAGCCAAACGCCGAGGACGGCGAGGCCGCGTCGGCGGCGGGTCGTGGCCAGCGCCGCCGCCAGGGCCAGCGGCGCGGCCACCATACTGGCCTTGGTCAGCGTGGCGCCAGCCATGAGCAGCGCTGCGGCCAGCCCCGACCGACGGCGTTGGCCGTAGTAGCCGAGCAGGTACCCGCCGACCGCCAGCGCGGTGGCCAGACCGTCCACGCGGCCGCGCATGGCAATCCAGAAGACGGGTCGTGTGGCGAAGGCCATGCCGGCCAGCAGCAGCACCATGTGTCCGCCGCCGTGATGCCGACGGATGGCCCAGACGCCGAGCGCCAGAACGCCCAGGGTCGGCGCCAGCGCCAGCAGCCGCATGGCCAGCCAGGGCGTGAGGCCGATACCGGTCAACGCGGCGATGAGCCAGGTGCAGACCGGGCCGTAGGGGTTGAATGGCGCCGGCGGCTGCGTGGGGTCGCCATAGGGCAGGAGGCCGTGTCGCCAGTACCAGGCCAGGTTGGCCAGTTGTACTTCGTCAAACGACTGCGCACCGCGCAGGCACAGCATGAACGTCCAGCAGGCCACACATAGCACCGCCAACGGCGCGAAGGCCAGCGCCAGGGCGCGCGGTCCGCGGCCGCTCACCAGTCCATGCGCACTTTGACGCCCGCGTCGGCCAACTCCGACTTGATCTGGGTGCAGGTGTAGTCGCCGTAGTGCACCATGGAGGCCACGAGCGCGGCATCGGCGCGGCCCGCGTCGAGCACGTCGGCCAGGTGCGCCGGCACGCCGGCACCGCCCGAGGCGATGACCGGAATGCCCACGGCCTCGGAGACCATGCGCGTGATGGTCAGCTCATAGCCATCACGCGTGCCGTCGGCATCGATGGAGTTGAGGCAGATCTCGCCCGCGCCGAGCGATTCGGCGCGCTGCGCCCACTGCACCGCGTCCCACCCCGTGCGTGTGCGTCCGCCGCGCACGACTACTTCGTAGCCCGAGGGCGTGGCCTCGGTGGGCTCCACCTTGAGCGCATCCATGCCCAGCACGATGCACTGATTGCCAAAGGCCCGGGCGCCGTCGGCGATGATCTCCGGGTTGCTCACGGCCAGCGAGTTGACCGACACCTTGTCGGCTCCGGCTAGCAGCGCGCGGCGCATGTCCTCGACCCCGCGGATGCCGCCGCCGACGGAGAACGGGATGAACACCTCGCGTGCCACGTCCTCGACCATGCCGATATCGATGGGCCTGCCCTCGGCCGAGGCGGTGATGTCGTAGAAGACCAGCTCATCGGCGCCCGTCTCGGAGTAGAGTCGGCCCAACTCGACGGGGTCGCCAATGTCCACGTTGCCCTGGAACCGGATGCCCTTGGTGACCTTGCGGTCGCGCACGTCCAGGCAGATGATGAGGCGTTTGCTCAGCATGGCTTGCCATCCCAACGCAGGAAGTTGGCCAGCAGCGCCAGCCCCGCACGCCCGCTCTTCTCGGGGTGGAATTGCATCGAAACCAGGTTGTCGCGGCCGACCACCGCGGCGAACTCGACACCCTCGTACTCCGTGCGGGCCAGCACCACGGCATCGTCGGCAGGCACGGGGTAGTAGGAGTGCACGAAATAGCATTCGCGGCCAGTGCCCACGCCGTCGAAGACGGGATGGTCGCGCACGATGTTGACCGCGTTCCAGCCCATCTGCGGGATCTTCACATGCCGGTCGGCCGCGAACTCGAAACGCACCACCTGGCCGGGCAGCACGCCCAGGCACGGTGTGCCGCCATCTTCGGCCGAGTGGTCGAAGATGAGCTGATGGGCGATGCAGATGCCCAGCACCGGCCGTCCGTCGGCCACCGCCGCGCGTAGCGGCGCCTCCAGGCCGAGCCGCCGCAGATTGGCCATGGCCGAGCCCGCGGCGCCCTGGCCTGGAAAGATGACCCGATCGGCCGCCGCCACCACCGCGGGATCCTGGGTCAC
>JACRKZ010000031.1 GCA_016235455.1 Armatimonadota bacterium
GGCCAGGTAGTCCCATTTGAGGACAGTGGTGCCGTCGAGCAGCTCGCCCAACAGGTCGCCATCCCACCAGATGCCCATGTTGGTGCTGGCGGGCCGGGCCTCGCTGATCTTGGCGCCCCGGCAGTCGTACAGCCCGCCCGGTCCACCGCCGGCCCAGCATTCGTAGCCCCGACGGCGCGGGTCGATGTCGGCGGTCATGCCGCGGCCGGTGTCGCGCGTGGTGGGCAGGCCCCAGAGCAGCCGGCCCGTAGCCGGATCGCGCATCTCCCAGCCGGCCGGACAGGGCTTCTCCTCGTGGATGTCGAACAGCTCCAGACCCGGCCGGTCGGGGTCGAAGTCGCCCAGGTGGATGGCGTCGCCATGGCCCAGACCGGTGCTGTACAGCCCGCGGCCGTCGTCGTCGATAGCGCAGGCGCCGTAGATGATCTCGTCGCGGCCATCGCCGTCCACATCGCCCACGGCCAGGTTGTGGTTGCCCTGGCCGGCGTACTTGGCGTTGCCCGGATCGGCCGAGGAGAAGGCCCAGCGCCGCGCGAGCGCTGCGCCGCGCAAGTCCCAGGCTTCGAGCTTGGTCAGCGCATAGTAGCCGCGGCAGGCGATCAGGCTGGGATGCACGCCATCGAGGTAGGCCACGGCCATGAGGAAGCGGTCGACGCGGTTGCCGTAGCCGTCGCCCCAGTCGGTCACCTTGCCGCGGGCAATGTAGGGCACACGCGCGCGCTCGGCGCCGGTCTGGCCCTCAAAGACCGACAGGAACTCGGGACCTTCGAGGATGTAGCCGGTCTTGGGGTTCACATAGTCGGTGCGGCCGTCGCCGTCGGTATCGCCGATGACGTCGCCGACGCCATCCTTCGTCCCCTCGGCGGTGCGCACGGCCACCTCGGCGCGGCCGTCGCCATCCAGGTCGAAGACGATGAACGGTGTGTAGTGAGCGCCCTCGCGGATGTTGTGGCCGAGGTCCACCTGCCACAGGAACGTGCCGTCGAGCCGGTAGGCCTGGAGGATGCTGGTGCCTGGGCAGACGCCCGCCTGGGAGTTGTCGAAGCCGCGCTGCTCCTGCTTGACCACGATCTCCAGCACGCCGTCACCATCCAGGTCGCCGACGGCGGCGTCGCCGGGGGTGTGGTCGGGTGGGGTTTGGAGCGGAATGGGCAGGTAGCCCAGCGCTTTGCCGGCGGGCACACGCCAGTAGGCTCGCTTGCTCAGGGTCTCGCCCTCGGCGACGACGTAGTAGCCGTGCGCCGTGGTGCTGGGCGCGCCCTCATCGACGCACGACGTGGCGCTGTTGCCGTTGATGTGCGCCACGCAGCGCGCGGGGTAGGCGCTGCCGATCCGGCAGTCGCACCAGACGTCGAACGCCGTACCCGCCGACTCGCCCGGCAGCAGCCGCCAACTGACCAGCACGCGCTGCTCATCGAGCCGCTGGGCGAACACGCCGCGGCCGAGTCGCTCGGCGGGCTGACGAGTCGCGGCGCTCGCGACCGACGCCAGGCAGAGGAGCACCACAAACGTTGCACGCGACAAGGCAGAACTCCGTGCCTCCAGTGTAGCGCAAGCGTTAGGCCCGGTTCATTGCTCAATAGGGGTCCCTCGGTTATCCTTTGGGCCAGTCGCGAGGCTTCATACGGGCCCCAGATGGCCCGTGGCACGAGCCGTTGGTGCCGCCCGCGGCGTGGAGGATACGATGGGAAGCCAGTTCCTTGACGCGCAAGAGGACATGCTGCTGCTGATTCCCGGCCCGACGCCTGTGCCGGGTCGAGTGCTGCGCGCCGGCTCGCGGCCGATGATGAACCACCGCTGTCCGGCCTTCCATGAGCTGCTCCAGTCGTGTACCTCGAGTCTCAAGGACTGTTTTGCCACCAGTAGCGAGCCGCTGACCCTGACTGCGTCGGGCACGGGCGGGCTGGAAGCGGCCATTGTCAACACGCTGTCGCCCGGCGACCGGGTGCTGGCCGTCGTCACCGGCGCCTTTGGCCAGCGTTTCGCCGAGATCGCCGAGACCTACGGCGCTCTGGTCGACCGCATCGAGGTGACCTGGGGCCAGGCGGCCGACCCCGCCGTGGTCGAGGCCAAGTTGGCGGGTGGCGGCTACAAGGCGCTACTCTGCACGCTCAACGAGACTTCCACCGGCGTCGTCAACCCCGTCCAGGCCATGGCCGCCGCAGCCAAGGCTGCGGGCGCGCTGGTGCTGGTCGATGCCATTTCCGGTCTGCTGGCCACGCCCTGCGAGACCGACGCCTGGGGCCTCGACGTGGTCGTCGCCGGCTCGCAGAAGGCGTTCATGATCCCACCGGGCCTGACCTTCGTGACCATGAGCGAAGCCGCCTGGGAAGCTTCGAAGACGGCCAAGATGCCGCGCTTCTACTTCGACCTGCCCATCGCCCGCAAGACGCTGGCCAAGGGTGAGAATCCCTGGACGCCGGCGGTCAGCCTGCTCTATGGCCTGCGCGAGTCGCTGGACATGATCGCCGAGGAAGGCCTGCCCAACGTCTTCGCGCGGCACCTGCGGCTGCGCAACGGCGTGCGCGCCGGCGCGGCAGTGCTCGGCTTCGAGGCGCTGGCGTCGGACGACGTGGCCTCGCCGGCGGTGACCTCGTTCCTGCCGCCGGGCGGCATCGAGGGCGACGCCTTCCGCAAGGTGCTGCGCGGGCACTATGGGCTGGAGCTGGCCGGTGGCCAGGGCCCGCTCAAGGGCAAGATCGTGCGCTTTGGCCACCTCGGGTACGTGCATGAGGCGGAAGTGCTCAAGGGCATCAGCCTGATGGCCGCGGCGCTGGCCGAGCTGGGCCAGGCCGTGGATCCCGCCGCCGCCGTGGCAGCCGCCAGAAAGGCGATGGCCTGATGAAAGTCCTGGTAACCGAGGCCATCGGTGAACGTGGCATCGAGATTCTGTCCCAAGCCGGTCAGGTCGACGTCAAGCTGGGCCTCAACGGCCCGGCCCTGGCCGAAGCCATCGCCGAGTACAGCGTGCTGGTGGTGCGTAGCGCCACCCAGGTCACCGCGGACATCATCGCCTGCGCCGACAATCTGAAGATCGTCGGCCGCTGCGGTGTGGGTGTGGACAACATCGATGTGGAAGCCGCCACCAAGCGCGGCATCCTGGTGGTCAACTCGCCGGCCGGCAACACCCTGGCCGCCGCCGAGCACACCATCTCGCTGATGTTCAGCCTGGCTCGCCACATCCCCGACGCCGTGGCGTCGATGCGCGCGGGCAAGTGGGACCGCAAGACCTATGTCGGCACCGAACTGCACGACAAGGTGTTGGGCGTGGTCGGCTTCGGCAAGATCGGCGTGGAAGTAGCGCGCCGTGCGCTGGGCCTGGACATGAAGGTCCTGGCGTTCGACCCGCAGATGAACACGCAGCGTGCGCAGGGCGTGGGAGTCGAGGTGGTCACCGACCTGGACGACCTGCTGCGGCAGGTCGACTACGTGACCTTCCACCTGCCGCTCAACAAGTTCACCAAGGGCCTGCTCTCGGGCGAGCGCATCGAGTTGATGAAGCCTTCGGCGTATGTCATCAACTGCGCGCGCGGCGGCATCGTCGACGAGGCGGCGCTGGCTGAGGCGTTGGGGCGCGGCCGGCTGGCCGGCGCGGCCATCGACGTCTGGGAGCATGAGCCGCCGTTCGACAAGAACCCGCGCTCGCCGCTGATGGATGCGCCGCGCGTCATCCCCACGCCGCACCTGGGCGCGAGTACCGCCGAGGCGCAGGAGAACGTGGCCACCGACGTGGCGCAGCAGGTGCAGACCGCCTTGCGCGGCGAGCCGGTGCATGGCGCGGTGAACCTGCCGCAGCTCGAGGCCGAAGAGCATCGCCGGCTGAAGCCCTACATGGCGCTGGCCGAGCAGTTGGGCCGGTTCCTGGCGCAGCTCTCCGAGGGCGACAAGATCATCGGCATCGAGATGACCTACCTGGGCCGGCTGCAGCACGAGCCGACGGCGCCGCTGTCGCGCGCGGTGTTGCGCGGCCTGCTCGACACCTTCATCGACGACCGCACCATCAACTACGTCAATGTGCCGTCGGTGGTGGCCGAGCAGGGCATCCAGGTGGCCGAGGTGCGCTCGGCGGAAGTCACCACCTACCCGGCGGTGCTGCGTGTGGCGTTGACCACCAGCCAGTACAAGCACATCGCCGAAGGTGCCTGCTTCGGCGCCGACCCGCGGGTGGTCAGCCTCGACGGCTACAACTTCAACATCATGCCGTACGGCCACCTGCTGGTCTGGTGGAACCACGACCATCCGGGCGTCATCGGCAAGGTGGGCACGCTGTTGGGCGATCATCAGGTCAACATCGCCGGCATGCAGCTCGGTCGCGACAACTGGGGCGGCAACGCCGTCAGCATCGTGTCCATCGATGGCGCGGTGAGCGACGAACTGCTGGCCGCGATCATGGCCATCCCGGGCATGGTCGATGTACGGCGCGTCGACTTCGGCAACGGCGACCACCTGGCCATGCCGGTGCCCATGGTGCCGGTCGGGCCGACCGCCGGCGAATGACCCAAAGGCGGGCCCCGTGCGCATTCTGGTGACCAACGACGATGGCATCGAAGCGCCGGGCCTGCGGGCCTTGGTGGCGGCGCTGCGCGACATCGGGCAAGTGACCGTGGTCGCTCCCGATCGTGAGCGCAGCGCCGTCAGCCATGCCATCACCATGGCCGACCCACTGCGCGCGGTGCCCTGTGATGTCGATGGCCTGCCCGGCTGGGCGGTCAGCGGCATGCCGGCCGACTGCGTGCTGCTGGGTGTGCGCGAGCTGATGGACGAGCCGCCCGACCTGGTGGCCTCGGGCATCAACCGCGGCGCCAACCTGGGCGAAGACGTGTGGTATTCGGGCACGGTCTCGGCGGCCATGGAGGGCGCCATCCTCGGCGTGCCGTCGGTGGCCTTCAGCGTGGCCAACATGACCGGCGCGCCCGAGTTCGACTACCGCGCCGCGGCGGCCTGGGCGGCGCGCCTGGTGCCCTTGGCGGCGGCACACCTGCCGGCCGAGGTCATCCTCAACGTCAACGTGCCCAACCTGCCGCCCGAGCAGGTCACCGCCTGCGAGCTGTGCCGCCAGGGCCGACGGCGCTATCAGACCACGTTCGACAAGCGGCTCGACCCGCGGGGCGGCATCTACTACTGGCTGGGCGCCGAACTGCCGCTCGACCCACGCGATCCCGGCACCGACGTGACCGCGGTACGCGAGGGCAAGGTGGGCATCGTGCCCGTCAGCCTCGACCTCACCTCCCAGCCGTCGCTGGACAGCTTCGCGAACTGGCTGGGCTGAGCCTCACCGCAGCGTGACGTCCACGCAGTCGTCGGTCCACACCGGGCCCGAATGCCCGGCTGCCGGCGCTTGCAGCATGACCGCGCGCTCGTTGGCCTCGAACCGGTTGTCGGTGATGGTCACTCCAGCGCAGCCTCGGAGCCAGATGGCCGGTCCCCCTGAGCCGCGGAAGGTGTTGCCGGTGATGGCCACGTCGTGCGGCAGCGGTACCTCCAGCTGGCCGAAGGTCGCCAGCCAGCAGGCGATGGCCGCGCCGCCGGGCTGCGGATTGGCATCCACGAAGCTGTTGCCGGCAATGGTGATGTGGTGCGGCACGCCACCTTCCACATACGGGAACACCGAGTTGAGCTCCACGGCGCTGCCGATGCGGGCGAAGCGGAAGTCGCGGATCTCGCCGGGCCCCGACTGGATCATCACCCGCTGGTAGCAGTCGGCGAAGTCGCAGCGGCGGAGCGACCAGCCGGCGCTCTCGTGGTCGGGCCATTCCACCAGCGCCTCGGCCCAGCCGGCCACCGGCTGGTCGACGGTGATCGTGTCGCCATCAAGCGCCGTGATGACGGCCTGTCCCAGTCGTCGACCGGTGCGCTTGTGCCAGAACAGCAGGCGGTCGCCCGCCACGGCGCCCGGCGCCAGCGTGCGGCGGGTTTCGCTGTTGGGGCTGAGCGTCAGCTGCGGGCCATCGGTCGACTTCACCAGGTGTGTATAGCCATGGAAGTTGGCGATGTCGTCGGTGGTGTGGCGGACGACCATGCCGTCCCAGGTGGTCCCGGCGCGCGTGCCGTTGAGCAGGAACCCGTCACCGCCTTGCCACTGGTTGGTGCCCGGCGGCGGACCGAAGTAGCAGTCTTTCCAGAGGTGGCCGCCGTCGCCATGGTCCTCGATGCCGGCGCCCTTGGTGACGTGCACGCGCACGCCGTCCATGGTCAGGTTGGCGCTATCGATGAGCGACAGCGCCACCGATACCGTGTACAGACACGACAGGCCATCGCCCACGCCGGGCAGCGCCTCGCCATAGACAGCTTGCCAGCGCGGGTCGGCGAGGGTGGTGAGCAGCGTCCTGTCGAGCATGGTCACCCAAGCGTGACCGGGCCGGTCGCTGGGCACGATGTCGCGATACTTGAGGTGCATACCGCCGGCCTGCAGCGCGTAGAGCGGCGCGCAGAACCGGCCATCCGACTTGAACGGCACGAGTCGCTGTTCCATGCCGCCCGAGAACTTCGTCGGCAGCGCGCAGCCCGCGGCCAGCCGAATCTCGATGCGGTTGGCCGCCGGATCGAGCCGGGTGATGCGGCCCTCGATGTTGCCGCGCGTGGCGCGCGCCAACGTGGCGCCGCGCAGCGTCACGTTGGCGCAATCGCGGAAGGCGAGGCAGAAGTGCGCGGTCGGCGCCTGCTCATCGCCCAGTTCGAACCAGAACGTAGCGCCGGTGGCATCGATGACCAGCGGCCGCGCCGCATTACGCCGCAGGCCCGCGAACTCGAGCGGGTAGATGGGACCGTGCGGTCCCCAAGTCTCCTGGCCGAAGCGGTAGTCGCCGGGCGGAATGCGCACCGACGCGACGTCCGAGCGGTAGGCCGCGGCGACCAACGGGACGACGGTGGCGGCTGCCTGGCGCTGGGCGCGCTGCTGGTCGGCCGAGAAGACCGACCCGGCCGGGTCATCGAGGCTGTACGGTCCCGGCAGTGGCGGTCGGGCGGGCTGGGCCAGTAGTGCCTGCTGATGCGGGCTCAGGCCGGCCGCGGCGCCGGCCAGGCCGAGGAGTAGGGTGAAGGTGGCGATCATGGCTGGTCTCCTCGGCTCAAAGCAAAGGCCGGGGCCACCTGGGCGGTGGTCCCGGCCTGAGAGTTGGTCGAGGAACCCGAAAGTCCTCGGCGAGTTCCGATCAGCCGCGGTTGCCGCGCGCTCCGCCACCAGCACCGGCGCCACCGGCGGGCCGCGCCATCGGCGGCATCTTGACCACGGCGTCCGCCACCTTGGCGTCGCCTTGAGCGCCTTCGGGCTCGGTCACGGCGACAGTGTTGTCCTTGGTGATCTCGTCGCGCTTGATCGCGGCGGCGGTCAACACGACCGCCTTGTCGGGCAGCGTGACGACGACTTCCTTGTCAGCGGTCTTGATGGTCAGCGTGCCGCCGCCCACCGCGGTGATCTGGCCGCGCAGGAAGTTGGGGCGCGGGCGGTTGCCGCCGCCACCACCGGCCTGCTGCGGGACACCGATCTGGGCCTGGCCGGCCACGCCGGGGGCGTTGGCCATCATGGCGCGCATCATGAGCTGCATGGCGGCGGCGCGCAACACACGGCCGGCGTCCGCCTGGTCGCCGACGGTCGTGTAGACGGCGACACCGGTAGCGGTCGGCTTGTCGTTGTTGTCAGCGGCCACCACGGCCCACTGCTGCGTCTTGATATCCGCGGCCTGGCCGACCTTGATCTCGGCGTACAGGGTCTTGTCGTTGGTCGTGAACTTCACGGGCGCCGGGGGCTGCTGATTGCCACCGGGCCGGCCCATGCGGCGCGGTTGCACGGTCAGCGCGTCGGTGGCCACCTCGGTCACCGTGCCGCTGGTCGCCATGCGGCGCTGGCCCTGGCCGCCGCCGCCACCGCCCTGCGCGTAGGCGGCCAAGGGCAGGCTCATGACGCCCGCCAACGCAAACAGCATAGATCGTCGCTTCATGTACTGTCTCCCACCAGTTGTATGGCCGCATAGACGCTGGCCCCGTCGGCAGGGTTCAATGGGGCGCGGGGCTGGTGTTTACAGCTGGGAAACAGGCTTGCGACTGGCGACTGCGGGGCGCGGATGGTACGGTAGGAGTCGGTTGGGTAAGGGAGTGCGGCTGCGATGGGCATATGGGGGATTGGCCGGCCGGCGCCGCTGCTGGCGCGCGTGGCCTTTGTGGTCGAGGCGCCGACGGTCGACGCGCGTCTGCTCGCGGGCTTTGGCAACGACCGCAAGGTTCTGCCCAGTGCTCTCTACGATGCGCTGCTGCGAGTCGAGGAGCTGGCCACGACGTGCGCCACGCGCGCCACGGGTGAGCGCCGCGCCAAGCGGGCCTTGGCACGCGAGGTCGTGAAGCTGCAGTTGCACTCGCGCGACTTCACCCCGGAACACACACGGCAGCTCGACGCCGCGCAGGCCAGCTACGCGGTGATGGCGACCGGCGCGCCGGGCGACGCGCGTCTGCTGATCGCCGCGCGCGAGTTGGTCTGGCGAGTGGCCGAGCAAACAGGCGGGCTCGTCGTCGACGGTCCGGCGGCCACGGTCTGGCTGCCGCCGCCGGGCGGCTGGCTGGCCGGGCTCGAGCTGTCGGTCACCGAGGAGATCAACAGCCAGGTGACTTATCGGGCGGCGTCGCGCGCGGGCGTGTGGATGCGAAGCCTGGGCCTGTGCAAATACGGCCAGCCGGAGGTCCAGATCACGGTGCCCACCGACCGCTTGATGGCCGTGGCGGGGATGCTGATCGAGTCCGTCGCCGCGAGGCTGGTGCGTGTGGGCGGCACGGTGGCGGTCGGTGACACGCTCTCGCTCCCTTACTGGGGCGAGGTGACGCTGACCGCGAGTCGCGACCGGCACTACGGCGGGCCGTGCTACGGGGTCATGGTCGCGGGCGACGACAGCCGCGGGCTGACCCGCACGGTCGAGCGGCTGGTCGCCGCCAACGCCGAACTCTACCACGCGCGAAGCGTCGCGCTTGACCCAGAGCTCCAGGCCGAGGCGATCCGCCAGGCCCAGGCGACGCTGGACGACATGATCGCTCGCTACCCCGACGCCGAGGCCGCCGAACTGCAGGGGGTGCGGCTGCGGCTCATGGCGGGATTCCCGTTGGAGGCGCCTTGCGAGTACCTGGAGGTGCGCGTGCTGGCCTGGGGCGACCCCGTGGTGGCCTTGGTGGATTGCCAGCCGATGCACGCGCCAGGGGTCATCTTCGGCCAAGTGGTCGGCCTGCCCCGCGCCTGCCTCATCGACTGGAAAGTCGGGTTGCCCGACGGCACCATCGAGGGCAACTTCGTCGGCGCGTTGCTGGAGCGCGCCGACGAAGTTGCCCCTGCCACGGGTCCGGAGACCGCCCGGTAGGCGCCATGCCAGGCCCGGCGGCCGCGGCGCCCGTTGGGCCTGGTCGGTTACTTCTTGCCCTTGCCGCCGCCGGCGCGAGCCGCGCGCGCCGGCAGGCGCAGCACGACCGAGGCCAGGTGCTGCCGGCCCTTGCCGCCGACCGCCTGCGTCACTTCGACCGTGTCCTGCTTGGCCAGGTCGTCGTGCTTCAGCGACGAAGCCACGAGCACCGTCACCGGCTCGGCCAGCGCGATGGTGACGTCCTTCTCCGCGGTCTTGAGGGTCAGCGAGTCCGCCGTCACGGCGGTCACCTGCCCGACCAGCACGGTCGGCTTGGGCAGGTTCTTGGCGCCTTTGGCAGCCTTGCCGGCCAGGCGGGCGGTCAGCGGGCGCGACGCGGCGTCAAGGGCGAGCGTGGCCTCGTCTTCCTTGCCCGTCCACACCACCAGGCCCTGCGCCGTGGGCTTGTCAGGGTTGGCGTCGACCACCACCGCGGCGAAGGTCTGCGCCTTTACGTCGGCCACCGCGCCCATCGCCAGGCTGGCGTAGAGCGTCTTGTCGTTGAGCGTGAACTCCGCCGCCTCGGGCGGCTGGCCCGCCGCGGCCTTGCCTTTGGCCGTGTGCATCACGGTCAGCGCTGTTGCCGAGATATCGGAGATGGTGCCCATCACCGGGGCCTTGGCCTTGGCCGGGCCCGCCTGCTTGTCGCCCTTGGCCGCTATGGCCGGCAGGCACAGCAGAGCCGTTGCGGCGACAGCCATCCACACCTTCTTCATCACAGTCTCCTTGTAGACCAACGCCACCCAATGACGCCGGATCCGGGCGCCGGTTCAGTGGTCGCGTTACCAAACCCCTACCGGTCGGTAACCGGTCTGGGATCGCCGGGTCGCGGCGCGGCGCACGGCCTCGACCTTACTCGGCGAACCGTAGCGCCTCGATGTTGGCGATGCCCACGCCGCCGCTGAACGTCAGGTAGACCAGCCGCTGGCCCGTGGCGCCCTTGAGCGGCACGGACTGCTCAGCAAAGACGCGGAAGCCGCCGGTACTGGTGAACGTATGCCGCCCGACCTCGGGACCGGTGGGTGAGTCCAGGCGCACCGAGAGCCGGCCGCCCGCGAAGTTCGGGTCGATGCCCACGCGCAGGACCAGCGTCCGGAACCGCTCGGCACCCAGCTCGAACGGGCCAAAGCCCAGGTGGTCGCCGTTCTCGATGTGCCCCATGGGGCCGGCAGGATCGATCTCGACGCCGTGGTTCTCGCTGATCTGCGCCGCGCGCAGCCAGCCGTCGGGCGTGGCCCGCATGGGATCGCTGAGTACCAGCGGCGTGTAGCGCCCGCTGGCCACCGGTCCGAGCTGCCCATCGCGCACGGCGCGCGCTTTGACCGTGGTCGGCGCCGTGAGTCGCAGGGGGGCGGCGTAGGCCGGCGAGGCCGCGGTCGGCTCACTGCCGTCGACGGTGCAGACGATCCGCTGATCCGCCCAGCGCGGCCGGATGACCACGGCCTGGCCGGGCAGCAGGCCACCCTCGGCGGGGAACAGCGCCGGCTCGGCCAGCGGCAGCGTCAGACGGTAGGCATCGCGTTGCAGGCCGATGGTGTCGAAGGGGATCGGAGGGCAGGCGCCCAGCGGCTCGCGCGTCTCGAAGGTCAGCCGGTCGTCGTGCACGAACGCGGGCGGCGCGTCCAGCGTGGTGTTGTCCGCGGCGCGGTTGCGCGCCGTTTCGAAGCTGCCGGCCGAGCGCCACCGCGCGTTGCGCAGCACGTCGCTGCCGGTGACGATCTGATCGGTGGGTGCCCACAGGTCGAGCAGCCAGGGGTAGCGGGTGTCATACGGCGGCTTGGTCACGTCGATGTCGCCGCGCAGCCGCTTGATCTGGAGCGGGTCCTTGATGTAGTCGGCCCAGCCCGCCCGGTCCAGGCCGGCGGGGATATGCAGGCCGTTCTGCTCATACAGCAGGTTGCCCTCGATACGGTGCAGCCGGCCGCCATTGATGGCGAACGGCATGGCGCGGTTGCGCCAGAAGACGTTGCCGCGCACGAGCGTGCCCGAGGCACCATCGTCGCAGTAGATCAGCGACGAGACGCCGAGCGGCGAGCCATTGGCCCAGAAGAAGTTGCTGGTGACCTCGTTGCCGGCCTCGCTGGGGTCGCGGCCCATGTAGAACACACCCATGTCGTCGGCCACCAGCAGCGTGTGGTGGATCTCGTTGCGCGTCACGCGGTGGTCGTTGCCGTGCAGGTAGAGCGCCAGGCCCGGCGCGTCGTGGATCAGGCAGCCGCTGACCTCGTTGCCCACACCGTCGAGGTTCACCGCGCCGCGATAGGTGCGTTCCAGGCGGTTGAAGTCATGGAGATGGCAGTTGCGCACGGCATTGCCCGCCGGCGTCAGGGTCACGCGGTCGCCGCCGCCCAGACTGATTGCGCCGGCGCCCAGGCCGTAAAGGTCGCAGGACAGCACCTGATGGTTGCGCCCGGCGCGGCGGTCGAGGGTGCTGTGGGCATAGATGTACTCGTGCCAACTGCCCAGCGCGCGGCTGATCGGCTGGCCATCGGGCATCTCGTGGCGGTAGATCTTGTCCGGCTCGATGCCCTGGCCGATGCACACGCCGACGGTGCCGAAGTTGCGGATGGTGCAGCCGGCCAGGATGCAGCTCTCGCCGCGCTCGATGTACACGCCGAGGCCGCGGCCCAACTCGATGGTCAGGCCGGCCAGCGTGACATACGAGGCACCTTCCAGGCAGACCAGCGGCGCATCGAGCAGCGAGACCGAGTAGGTGCCGGCGCCCACCGGCGGCCAGACGTAAAGCTTGCCGGCGGTGCGGTCGACGTAGTACTCGCCCGGCCGGTCGATTTCCTCGAGCAGGTTGAGCGCATACCAGTGCCGCCACGGCGCTCCGGTGGCGATGCCATACATGGTGGCCTGGGCCATGGTCAGCGTCTTGGCCGCCGGGTCGATCTTGGCCAACTTGATGGTGTCGTCGGCATAGCCGTAGTTGAAGAGGCCCGACAGCCACACATCGTCGGCGGCCAGCCAGCGCTCGGGGCGGTCGCCGTCATAGCCGAAGGTGCCACCGCGCTCGGCGTAGTCGCCGTCGCGCGGCACGCTGCCCTTGTCCTTGACCGCGCCGATGAGCTGCGTGCCGTCATTCGGCCAGCGCGCAATCTCGAGCGCGCGGTCGTCGCAGAACAGCTCCAGGCCGGGGTTGGTATAGGGCCGGCGGAAGCCGCGCGCGCTCATCCGCCCCAGATTGCCAATGCCCAGCGCGGCCAGGTCGAACATGCGCACCGTGGCCCGCGCGCTGGGGTCCAGCCGCTTCAAGACCGCGGCATCGGTCACCGACTGCCCCTGGCCGGGCAGGTCGCGGCCGCCGCGCAAGCGCACGCGGCCGGGATTGACCGCGCGCCAGAGCACTGGTGCGCCGTCGCGGCCGGAGTCGCGCGCGTCGAGCTCCAATGGCGCGGTCAGCTCCCAGGCGCCGTCGTGCAGCCAGACCGTCGAGCCCCCACGGTTCGGGGTGGCGCGGACCGCGTCGCGCGCGCGCGTGAGCGTGCGGAACGGGCGCGCCTGCGTGCCGGGGCTGGCATCGTCGCCGGTGGGGGCGACGTGGAAGTCGGCGGCGGCGAGCGCTCCGCAGAACAGCATCAGCAGCGACAAGACGCGTGTCATGGCCCAGACCTCTCAGCCGGAGAGTTGGCCCGCGGCAGAATGAAACCTGCCCCCCACGGCGAACGTCCCTACAGTGTCGCCGAGAGGACCACCACGCTATGAGGAAGCTGTCGTACGCCAAAGCCCTGCGCGAAGCGCTGTGCATCGAGATGGACCGTGACGAGCGGGTCATCCTGCTGGGCGAGGATATCGCGGCCTATGGCGGGTCGTTCAAGGTGACTGACGGGCTGCTGGCCCAATACGGCGCTGAGCGGGTGCGCGATACGCCGATCAGCGAGAACACCATCGTCGGGCTGGCCACGGGCGCCGCGCTCATGGGCTTGCGGCCGGTGGCTGAGATCATGTTCATGGATTTCATCGGCCTCGCGGTCGACCAGATCGTGAACCATGCCGCCAAGTTCCACTACATGTATGGCGGGCAGAAGGCCGTGCCCATCGTCGTGCGCACGCCCGCCGGCGGCGGGCGTGGCTATGGCCCGACACACAGCCAGAGCCTCGAAGCCTGGTTCATGCATTCGCCCGGCCTCAAGGTGGCCTGTCCGGCCACGCCGGCCGATGCCAAGGGCTTGCTGCTGAGCGCCATGCGCGACGACAACCCGGTGCTGTTTGTCGAGAACAAGCTGCTGTATGGCGTGCAGGACGAGGTGCCCGAGGGCGACTACACCGTGCCCTTTGGCCAGGCCCGCATCGCGCGCGAAGGCACCGACCTGACCATCGTCACCTACAGCCGCATGGTCGGGGAGTCGGTGGTGGCGGCCGATGCGCTGGAGCAGCAGCACGGTATCAGTGCCGCGGTGATCGACCTGCGCACGCTGTGTCCGCTGGATATGGACACGGTCACCGAGTCCGTCTCCGCCACCGGCCGCTGCCTGATCGTGGCCGAAGACTACCAGACGGCCGGTGTCGCCGCGGAGATCGGCTTCCAGGTCATCGAGCGCGCGTTTGAGTACCTCGACGCACCGCTGCGCAGAGTCTGCGGGCTGGACGTGCCCATTCCCTGTGCGCGCGGGCTGGAGGAGATTGTCTTGCCCACGCGAAGCCGCATCGCGACCGCGGCGTTCGAGTTGGCGACATTCTGAGCCGACCGTCAAGCGTCCGCAGGCGTCAGGAGCCATCCATGCCCGACCGACGCGCGTTCCTGGCGACTACGGCGATGCTGGCGGCGACGCGTCTGCGCGCTGCCAAGCCGCCCAACATCGTCTTCATCCTGACCGACGACCAGGGCTACGGCGACCTGTCGTGCCACGGCAACCCGATCCTGCGCACTCCGAACATCGACCGCATCCACCGCGATGCGGTGCGCCTCACGGAGTTCCACGTCAGCCCGACCTGCGCGCCGACGCGCTGCACGTTGATGACCGGGCGGCATGAGTTCCGCTCGGGCGTGACGCACACCATTCTGGAGCGCGAACGCATGGCCCTGTCGGCCGCCACGCTGCCCGAGATGCTGCGGCGCGCGGGCTACACCACCGGCATCTTCGGCAAGTGGCACCTGGGCGACGAGGATGCCTACCTGCCCGAACGGCGCGGCTTCGACGAGGTCTACATCCACGGCGGCGGCGGCATCGGCCAGAGCTATCCCGGCAGTTGCGGCGATGCGCCGGGCAACACCTACTTCTCGCCGACCCTGTGGCACAACGGCCGGTTCGAGAAGACCGACGGCTACTGCACTGACCTGTTCTTCGGCGCCGCTGAGCGCTGGGTGGGCCAGGTGCGCGGCAAGCAGCCGTTCTTTGCCTACATCACGCCCAACGTGCCACACGGCCCGTTGCAGGTGCGCGACGAGGACCTGGCGGTGTACCGCGGCAAGGTGCCGGACAACACCGCCAAGTTCTTCGGCATGATCCACAATCTCGACCAGAACGTTGGCCGGCTGCTCGACGCGCTCACCCGCTGGGACCTGGACCGCGACACGCTGGTCGTCTTCATGACCGACAACGGCGGCACGGCCGGTCTGCAGGTGGGCAACGACGGCATGAGGACCGGCAAGGGCACCGCCTTCCGCGGCGGCACGCGCGTGCCGTCGTTCTGGCGCTGGACCGGTACGCTGACGCCCGGTGACCGGCCGCAACTCGCCGGCGCCATCGACGTGCTGCCGACGCTGGCCGAGCTGGTCGGCGCGCAACCGGCGCAGCCGGTCGATGGACGCAGCCTGCTGCCGCTGCTGCGCGATCCGGCGGCCGCGTGGCCCGACCGTCTGCTCTACACCCATGTCGGCCGATGGGAGCGGGGTCAGGCGGCGGGCAGCAAATACCGCCAGTGCCGCGTGCGCGCGCCACGCTGGGAACTCGTCTCCAACAGCCGGACGACCGAGCCGGCCTGGCAGCTGTACGACATCTTCGCCGATCCGGGCGAGCGAACCGACCTGGCCACGCGGCAGCCCGCCGTGGTCGCCGAGCTGGCCGCCGCCTACGACCGCTGGTGGGAGAGCATCCTGCCGGGCCTGGTCAACGAGGAGGTCACCGGCCCGGCCGAGAATCCCTACCGCACCCGCTACGAGCAGCAGTTCGGCAAGGCATGAGGAGCGCGTCATGATGCCCTTGGCTCTCCTACTGGCGCTGACCGCCGCGCAGGCGCCCTTCGCCACGCCCGAGGCGGTCTGGCGTGACTTCGATCCGCGGCGCGATCCGCTCGATGTCGAGATCAAGAAGGAGTGGACCGAAGGCGGCGCGCACTACCGCGAGTTCTACTTCACCGGCGAGACCATCGATGGCCAGGTCGTGCGCGTGTATGCTCAGTACGGTGCGCCCGAAGGCGGCAAGTCGCTGCCCGCGGTGCTGCACATCCATGGTGGCGGCCAGACGGTGAACCCGTCGTGGCTGGCCTTCTGGACCAGGCGCGGCTACGCGGCGATGACCTTCAACTGGGGCGGCCGCTGGGACAATCGCGCCGAGTTCACGCGCTGGGGCACCTTCAAGGAGGGCAACCACCTTGACGCGCGCACGGGTGTGGTGGTCCATCCCGACCAACGCGCCTCGTGCTGGTACCACTGGGCGGTGCTCTCGCGCCGCTGCCTGACCTACCTTGAGCAGCAACCCGAGGTCGATGCGCAGCGACTGGGCATCTTCGGCGTGTCCATGGGCGGCACGCTGGTCTGGCCGATCGCGGCCATGGACAAGCGCGTCAAGGCGGCCTGCGCCATCTACGGCAACGGCTGGGACACGCATCCACCCGACGTGACGGCGCCCGATCCGCGCGCCGACGATGCCGACACCCGCTTGTGGCGCGCCACCATGCAGGGCGAGTCGTATGCGCCGCTGATCCGCTGCCCGCTGCTGTTCCTCAGCGCCACCGACGACCAGCATGGCCGCATGGACCGCACGGACGCCATCCTGAGCCGGCTCGGCGGGCCCGGCTGGCAGGCGGTCACGCCCAACCAGCGTCACCATGTCGCGCCCGACCAAGGCCGGTCACTGCCGATGTTCATGGATGCCGCGCTGCGTGGCGGCCCAGCCCTGCCCAAGTCGCCCGAGACCGCGCTGGATCTGGCCGGCAACGGCGTGCCGCGGCTGCGTGTGACGCCGGACAGGCTGGCCGACGTGGAGCGGGTCGACGTCTGGTATGCCCTGGGCCAGACTCAGCCCATGGCTCGTCACTGGCGCCTGGCGAAACCCGTGCGCGCGGGCGACATCTGGACCGCCGCGCTGCCGGTGATGGATACCGGGCAGCGGCTCTACGCCTTCGCCAACGTCGGCTATCGCGGCGGCCCGTGCCTGACCTCGGCGCAGCAGTCGGCCGTGCCGAGCCGGCTTGGCGCGGCGCGGGCCACGGACCAGGCCTCGTCGCTGGTCGACGACTTCGCCGATGGCCTCCACGCCTGGGTCCGGCCGGCTTCGTACACCGATCCCGACCGCGACACGACGTACCTGAAGCTGGGCCAGGGCCCCGATGGCCGGCCGGCGCTGGTGCACGAGAGCACCACGGGCGGCCACATTCAGGTGGGCACGCACAAGATCGGCGATCCCGCCTGGCGCGGGCCAGTTGGCGCCGCGCTCAGCTTCGAGATCTTCTCCACCCAGGCCAACACCCTCACCGTGGCGCTGACCGAGAACGAGTTCGTGCCCGGCATGAAGGTCTACACAGCCGAGGTGGCGCTGCTGGCCTCGGCCGCGTGGCAGACCGTGACGCTGCGCCCGGCCGAGCTGAAGACCGACAAGGGCGAGGTGCTGGCCGACTGGCAGCGGGTGACCAACCTGGAGCTGCGCAGCAGCACCTGGAAGGGCGGCGACTTCACGCTCGGGCCCGTGCGCTGGCGCTGATCGTCAGGCGCCCGGCAAGGCCACGCGGAAGCCGATGAACACATACCCGGGGTAGCCTGGGCTGTTGAACTCGCGGTCGCGGGTGCGCTGGCTGTGGCCGTAGTAGCCCCATGACCCACCGCGCAGCACGCGGCTATGGCTCTCGCGGGTCTCGATCGGGTCGGTCTTGGCCGCCGCGGTGTAAGGCTGGTACCAGTCGCCGCACCACTCGGCCACGTTGCCCGCCAGGTCCAGCACGCCGTCGCGACTGGCGCCCGCGGGATAGCGACCGACGATGGTCGTGCCTTCGGCGGGCTGGCTGCGGGGCACCGTGGGGATGGCCAAAGCCGCCGCCAGGGCGAAGTTGCCCTGCACGCCGGGCCGCGGTGGCTCCTTGCCCCAGGGGTACGGCCGGTTCTCGCCACGGCCGCTGGCCACGTACTCCCACTGCGCCTCGCTGGGCAGACGAAAGCCGTCCGCTCCGGGCTCGATGGCCCAGGTATCGGTGTTGTAGGCCGGCTTGAGGCCGTTGTGCGCCGACAGCCAGTTGCAGTAGCCCGCGGCATCGCGCCACGAGACGTAGATGACCGGCTCGGCGTCGCGCCAGGAGTAGCCGTCGCGCCACTTGCGGTGCTCGGGCTGGAAACGCTCGTACTCGGCGTTGGTCACCTCGTGACGGGCCAGGCGGAAGGGCGAGAGCCTGACCTGGGAGGCGGGCTGCTCGTCGGCCTCGCCCGACGCGCCGCCGAGCGTGAAGCTACCGCCGGGGATGCTGACCAGCTCAGGCATGGTGCTTGCGGCAGGCGGGTCGAAGGTCGGTGGCCGCGACCAGACCAGGTCCACATCGCCTAGCAGCACGTCGGCCGTGTCGTTCCAGCCGGGCGCCGCATCGGCCTTGGCCGCGCAGCTCACCGTCAGTCGCGTGGTGGTCTCGTATAGCGGCCACATCAGGCTCACCGTGCGCCATTGCGCGCCCGTCGGCGGCAGCCAGAGCGGGATGTGATAGCTCTCCTCCGGGTCGCTGCTGGCCACGCCGTCCGCCGACAGCGTGACGCGCGCGTCATCGACGCCGGCATGGCGGTAGCGGAAGCGCAGGTTGGCCATGCCCGTCTTGAGGCCGGGCGCGGCGAACACGATGGTGGCGCCGGCCGCGGTGGGCAGCCAGAGCCCATCGGCGCGGCGTTGGGCGCCGCCGGACAGCGTCGCATCGGCGGCCCGCAGGCTACGATCAGCGCCGGCGACAGCCATGCCGGCCCAGACTCGGCTCTGCAGATGGCCGCCCAGGTACAGGCTGTTGGTCTGGGTCTCATGGTCGATGATCGAGCGGCGACCCACCACATCGAGCAGTTCGGTCGCGCCGCGCCGCAACCGGAAACGCGGTACGCCCGGCGCCATGGGCAGCGCCAGGTGCGACAAGCCCGCAGGCAGCGCGATGGTCTGGTCGCGGCCGGCCAGCGTGACGGTCAGGCTGGCCGGCGCGGTGAGGAAGGCGCTGGCATAGACCTGATCGCGCACATCGTCATGGATCTGCGTGAACGGCCATTTGCCCAGTGTGATGATGCGCCAGTCCTTGGTCGCCGGGTCCCAGGCCTTGGTCTGCCAGCGGCCCCGGTCGCGATAGGCGAAGAACAGCTTGTCCTGGGTGATGGCCGGCGGCGCGCCGCGCTTGTAGGCGCTGGCGTACCAGGCGGTGGCGTCCAGGTAGGCGCCGTCGCGGTTGTAGAGCGCTTTGTCCCAGTCGCGCTTCCACTTGTAGGGCATCAGGTTGGTGTCTTCGTTGTAGTCGTTCCAGGTGACGATCTCCACCCAGTCGGGCTGGTCGTCGATGATGCCCTGCCATAGCGCGCCGTAGCCGCGCAGACCTTCCATGTCGCGCACGTTGGCGCTGTTGTAGTGCGGCGCCAGGCCGGCCATGTACAGCTTGCCTTCCAGCCAGGTGGCGCGCCGCAGGTTGGCGTTGCTGGCCAGAATGCCGGGCACGGAATCGTCGCAGGCGAACCGCCACAGCCCGTCGGCGTGCGGCTGGCGGCAGAGCCGGATGGCCGCGTCCAGGCTGACCGCCATCTCGAACTTGCCCTGGCTCGAGAAGGGGATGAAGCACAGCCGGAGACCGTCGGCCTTCAGCTTGGTCAGCACCTTGTCATACGCTTCGCCGCCGATGCCATAGGGCGCCAGGCAGAACGTGCTGCCGCCGTAGGCGGTGCTGTGCCGCGCCGCGTTTGGATGCTCGTAGTAGCGGCGCACCATGTGCTCGACCTGCACCTCCACGGGCTGCACCGAGTATTCGGGCGTGAGCAGCAGTTGAAAGCCGGTGCCGAGCTGCCTGGCCGCCTCGAACATGGTGTCCATGCTGGCCACGTAGTTGGTCGGCTGGTGCGGCGGCGCGCCCTCCAGCCAGGCGCCGAAGTCCATGGCGAAGCCATCGAGCCCGGCGGCCTGGGCCAGGCGGATCTCGCGCTTGCAGAACTCGAGATCGTTCGTGAAGCAGGTCATGTAGTGGGCGAAGACGCGGTGCGGCGGGCCGGCGGCGGACGCAGCCGAGACCGCCACCGCCAGGCACCACAGCACGGCGAGACGGCCTCGGCTGAGCATCGCTGCTACTCCCAGTCGATCACGCCGCCGACCAGCCCCGGGACGCCGCCGTGGTTGATCTGCTCGTAGAACGCGGGCGAGTCCACGGCCTTGACGCGGTGCGTGACGACCTCGGTCCACGGCAAGGCGCCGCTGGCCATCATCTTGAGCACGGCGCGCCGACACGGCGCCTGGCCGTCATCGCACGGGTAGTACCAGGTCAGCCGCCGACCGTGCGCGGGCAGGAACGAGTAGGTGATGGGCGCCGCGCCGTAGTTGCCCTGCAACACGAACCCGCCCAGCGTGCGCGCCAGCGGGATGGTGACGTCGAGGCACGCGGGGATGCCGGTGCACTCGAAGACCGTGTCGGCGCCGGCCGGCACGATAGCCCTGACGGCCTCCTCCAGGTCGATGCCCTTGGCGTTGATCAGGTGGTCGGCGCCGAACCGGGCGGCCAGCGCCAGCGCCTCGTCGGCGATGTCCACGGCGATGACCTTGGCCCCACGCAGCACGCTGAACGCCACCACGCCCAGGCCGATCTGGCCGCAGCCGTAGACCAGCACCGTGGAACCCATGCGCGGGTTGGCCATGTCGACCCCGGCCAGGCCCACCGCGGGCATCACATACAACGAGGCCGCGTCGAGATCGCAGCCGGCGGGCAGATGGGCCAGGCCATGCGTCTCACCCGGATGGATGACCGCGTGCGCGCAGTGCGTGCCGGCTACCGCCGAAACCGGCGTGCCGTCGGCCAGCGCGATGTGCTTGCCGTCGCGGTAGTAGACCAGGTCGCCCACCGCGAAGCCCTCGACGTTCTCGCCGGCCTGCTCCACCACGCCGACCGCCTGGTAGCCAGTGCACAGCGGGTAGGGGCCCCAGTCGAGCTTGCGGCGGATCAGCGCGAACTCCGTGCCGATGCTTACGCCGCTGCGCAGTGTGCGCACCAGCAGCCGGTCAGGCCCGGCCTCGGGCAGTACCACCTCGGCCAGGCTGAACGCCTGGTTCTCATCACAGATCAGCGCCTTGGACGTCATCCTCTTGGCTCCCGGCCTGTGGGTTGTCCCAGCCCCGCCCAACTCCTCCCAGGCGTCGATCACCAGGGGTTACAGCCCGCGGTCCCCATGCTGCCGGTCGCCTTGCTACTTGCAACGTTGTCGCACTGCCATCGCGGCTCTAGACTGCCTCCTGAGGACGGAGCGCGCTATGTCGTCAGCCGCGGAGCAGAGCCCCACGCAGACCTGCGAATGGCAGGTCGCGGGTCTCGACTGCCCCAACTGCGTGGCCATGCTGGAGAAGGCCTGCCGGGCCGTGCCGGGCGTGGTGCAGGTGCAGGCCCATCTGACCTCGGGTCGGCTGACAGCCACGGTGGGCCAGCAGTTCGACCCGACGGCCCTGGAAGCGGCCGCGCGGCGGGCCGGGCATCCGCTGAGCGCGGTTTCGCAGGCGCCACCGCCGGTGCGCGCCGACCGCCTGCTGGTGGTGTCCAGTATTGCTCTGGTGGTTGGCTTCGCGCTGCAGCTCGCCGGCCAACCGGCCACGCCGGCCTATGCCGTGGCGGCGCTGCTGGGCACGACGCGGCTGGTGCCGCTGGCGCTGGCCGCGCTACGCATGCGCACGATCACCATCGATGCGCTGATGGTGTTGGCGCTGTTCGGCGCCATGGGCCTGGGTGACTGGTTCGACGCGGCGCTGCTGGCGGTGCTCTTCGCCGTGGCCGAGGCGGTGGAGGCGGCCAGCCTGAGCCGTACCGGGCACGCGGTGCAGTCGTTGTTGGCCCTGGCGCCGCGCATGGCCCGCGTGGAATGCGGCGACCGGGCGCTCGAAACGCCGGTGGAGGCGGTGCAACCCGGCCAGATCGTGCGCGTGCGGCCCGGCGATGCCATTCCGCTCGACGGCCTGGTGCTCGACGGCGCGGCGGGCGTCGACGAATCGGCGATGACCGGCGAGAGCGTGCCCGTGGCCAAGTCGCCCGGCGACCGCGTCTATGCCGGCACGATGGCGCTCGACGGCGCGCTGCGCGTGCAGGTGACGCAGGTGGCTGGCGACTCCACGCTGGCGCGCATTGTAGCGCTGGTGGAGCAGGCGCAGGACACCGCCTCGCCGACCCAGCGGGTGGTCGACCGCTTCGCCGCGTGGTACACGCCGCTGATCATCGCACTCGTCGCGGCGGTGTGGATTCTGGGGCCGATCTTTGGCCTGGCCTTCCGCGATGCCTTCCTGCGCGGCACGGTGCTGCTGGTCATCGGCTGTCCGTGTGCCATCGTCATTGCCACCCCGGTGGCCATCTACAGCGGCCTGACCGCCGCGGCGCGGCGCGGCATCCTGGTCCGCGGTGGTGAGGTGCTGGAGCGCGCCGCGGGGCTCAAAGTGGTCGCCCTCGACAAGACCGGCACGCTGACCATGGGCCAGCCGCGGCTGGAGCGCATGGTCTGCCTGGACGGCCTGGCCGAGGACCGTGCGCTGGCCATTGCCGCCGCCCTGGAGGCGGACTCCTCCCACCCGCTGGCAGCGGCTATCAGCCGCGCGGCCCACGAGCGCGGCCTGGCCGTGTCGCCCGCCGGCGAGCATCAGGCGGTGCCTGGCCGCGGCGTGATGGGCTCGGTTGATGGCGAGCGGTTCATCCTCGGTGGTCGCTCGCTGCTGGCCGAACTGGGCGTCGACCCCGCTCTGGCGCTGCCTGTGTGCGATGCCTTCGAGCACGATGGGCTGACGCCGGTCATCCTGGCCGACGGTCAACCGCTGGCGGTGTTGGGCCTGGCCGACCGGCTGCGCCCGGAGGCGGCCGAGATGGTGGCCGCGCTGACCGCATCGGGCCTGGCACGACCGGTCATGCTCACCGGTGACCGCCGGCGCCCGGCCGAGGCCGTGGCGCGGCTGGTCGGTATCGAGGACGTGCGCGCCGAACTGCTGCCGGCCGACAAGCAGGCCGAACTGGCACGGCTGCGGCGGATCGGCCCGACGGCCATGGTCGGCGACGGCATCAACGACGCGCCCGCCCTGGCCTCGGCCGACGTGGGCGTGGCGCTCGGCGCGGTGAGCAGTGCCATCGCCCAGGAGACGGCCGACGTGTCATTGTTGGGCGCCGACCTGCGCGGCGTGGCGCGGCTGGTGGCGCTGGCCCGGCGTGTGCGGCGCACCATCGGCTGGAACATCGCCATCGCCATCGGCATTCGGCTGGTCCTCGTGCCGCTGGCGGTGATGGGTTGGGCCGATTTGTGGCTGGCCATCCTCGGCGATGTGGGCGGCTCGCTGGCCGTCACCGCCAACAGCCTGAGAATCCTGCGCGCCGACATCTGAAAACCTGGGAACCGCAGTATGCCCAGCGGACACCCTTGCCGCTACCGAGGCCGAGAAGCAAGGGCGCCTCGCGAGGAGACAAGGGAACATGAAGCGGTTTTTGTTGATGGCGGGCGTGGTGGTTGCGACTCTGGCGTGGATGACGGCGACGAGCCCCGCGGGTGCGGCCGATGCCGCCACCTGCAAGTGCAGTCCCTGTAAGTGCAGCCCCTGCAAGTGCGCCGAGACGCCCGGCAAGTGTGCCTGCGACCCCTGCAAGTGCACTGACTGCAAGTGCGCCGACAAGCCGGCCGCTGCCGGCACCGCCGCCGCGCCTGCCGCCGGCTGTGCCATGGGCGCCTGCCCGATGGGCGCCGCGGCCGCCGCCCCCAAGGCCATGGCCTGCTGCAGCACCGGCAAGCCCACCGCCTGCTGCAACGGCAACTGCGCCGAGTGCTGCAAGGGCAAGTGCAGTGAGTGCTGCAACGGCGGCGCCTGCCGCGGCTGCGACAAGAAGCACGACGCGGTACGCACCAACACCATCAAGTAGCGCGAGCGCGAAGATAAACGAACACGCGAGGGCCGGCCCCGAACGGGACCGGCCCTCGTGCTGTCTGGGACGGTGCTTAGCCGCCGGTGAGCTTTTTCCAGAACGACGCGCGCGGCTTGAGCGCGGCGATCTGGGCATCCTTGCGCCACAGCGGGTCGTTGGCGTGGCGCTCGCCCCAGGCCAACCAGATCTTGGGCGGGAGGCAATCGCGCAGGGCCATGAGCGCGCCACAGATGGTGCCGGACTCGCCCGCGCCCATGAGCTGCGACGGTGTGCCGCTGCCCAGCAGCGCGTGGGCCATGGCGTTGCGGCTGGCCAGATGGGGCAGGACCGAGTTGATGCGGTCGGCGTGGCCGCTCAGCGAGTTGGTCACGGCGTCCGCGGCCTGGGTCCAGAGGATGTCGAGCATCTCGGCATCGCCGTGGCCCAGTGGCATCTCGATGCCGCGGCGCGCGGTGGTCAGCAGCATCTGGTAGCGGTTGAGCAGCGGCCAGTTGCCGGCGGCCAGGCAGCTCAGCACGAAGCCGCCATAGGCGGTCTCGGCCACGCGCGGCTGCGTCTCCATCGGCGGGCGCGAGGGATCGGGCTCCAGCTCGAACACCACGTAGTCGCCCAGCTTCTTGGGTGCCTGGGCATGGCTGGGCACGGCCATCAGCCGGTACCGGTCGCGCAGCGCGTCGGCCTGGACAAAGTGCGTGTCGAAGGTCATCGCGGGCCGGTCGTCGGCGGCCACCATGTAGTACAGCGCGCGCATGATGCTGCGCTGCTGCTTAGCGCCGGCGATGAGTAGGATGGGCTTCTTGGTGCCCTCCACCACGGACAGCACGAGGTCGTTGAGGAGCTGCTCCGGCAGTGCCTTCAGCGCCTCGAACGGCGCGGCCGTCGGCGTGACCTTGAGCTGCTGTGGCGGGAGCGCCTTGGGATCGCTGAGCTGCGCGCCATGCGGCAACGGGATCTCGTCCAGCAACAGGAACGCGTCGCTGTTGACCAGGTCGAGCGCGTCGGCGTCGAAGATCAGATGCCGCGTGAGGTGGCTGGCATGGCCGTCCGGGCTGACGCCGATGACGCCGGTGCGACCCACGGCAAAGCGCCCCGAGGCGAGCTTGACGAACGTCTCTCGCAGCGGCGGCGTCACGCCCGCCTGGAGCGCCGGGTGGTAGCAGATCAGCTGCTCGAGCTCGCGATACTCCAGCGATGTGGCCACGTCCTTGCCGCAGGCGAAGGTCTGGTAGCCAGGACCGCGACCGGACTCGATGCCGCGAGGCACATTGGCATACAGATGCTGATCGACCGTGATTGTCGCCATAAACTCTGGACCCCTTTCGCACAGCTTACACCATCATACATCGTGCTCCCAACGCCTGGGCCAGGCAGGGAGTTCGCGCCGCGGGGCGTATGGTCTGTCGACGCGCGGCGGCGCGGCGGGAGTCGGCTGTGTGGAATGTAGTGTGCATCGGCCTCAAAGGCCACCAGGGAGTCTGCCTGAGCGAGATTGCCAAGCGGCCGGACGCGCGGCTGGTGGCCGTCTACGACGATGATCCGGCGGCGTTGCGCGGCGCGAGTCGGTTGCCCGGCGCGAGCGCCGAGACGCTGATCACCCCCAATCTGGACGAGGTGTTGGCCCGGCGCGACGTGAACGTGGCCATCCTGGCCGAGGACAATGCCTCGCGCGGGCACAATCTGATCGAGTGCGCGCGACGCGGGTGGCACCTTTGCGCGGAGAAGCCGCTGACGCTGGATCTGGCCGAACTGGCCCGCGTGCGCCAGGCGATCACCGAGGCCAAGGTCAGCCTGACCATGCTGCTGACCATGCGTTTCGAGGCGCCCTACCGGGCCATGCGGCAGGCCATCGCCGACGGTGCCGTGGGTCAGCCGCTCAACCTCTCTGGCCAGAAGAGCTACAAGCGCGGCGACCGTCCCGCCTGGCAGCAGAACCCCAAGACCTTCGGCGCCACCATCCCGTACATCGGCATCCACCCCATCGACCTGCTGCATTTCACCACCGGCTGCCGCTTCAGGCGCGTGGCGGCGTTGGCGCACAACGCCGGGCTGCCTGGCTCAGGCCGCATCGACGAGAGCTGCGCCGTGCTCCTCGAGACGACCGACGGTGCCGTGGCCAGCGTGCGGCTCGACTACCTGCGGCCCGACAAGGCGCCCAGCCACGGCGACGATCGCATCCGCGTGGCCGGCTCCACTGGCGTGATCGAGGTGCTCGACGGCAAGGTCAACCTGATTACCGCCAAGCAGGCGCCCACGGTGCTGCCGACCACGCCACCACCGAATCTGTTCGGCCAGTTTCTGGACTCCCTGGCTGGCGGCCCGGCCCATGACATCAGCACCGACGAGTGCTTCATGCTGACCGAGGTGGTGCTACGCGCCCAGGAAGCCGCCGTGCGCGGCACCTGGGTCGATATACCGTAGTGCGAGATGATGTCATTGAACGATCACAAGCCTGGTTGACCGGCCTCAGAGCGGGTGCTACCCTCGGCGCTTGGCACTGGGATGTAGAGTCGTGAGACGACCGAGTCTGGTGGCTGGCCTGCTCATGGCCGGTCTGGGGTCCTTGGCGGCCGAAGAGATCGTACGGCCGCCGGTGGCGGCGGTGGTGGTGGCGCAGCCGCCCAAGGTGGACGGCGTCCTCGACGATCCCTGCTGGAAGCAGGCGGCGCATGTCGACGGCTTCGTCTTCCCCACGGAGAACCGCCCCGCCACGGAGCCGACCGAGGGCTGGGTGTGCCTCGATGACAGCTTCCTCTACGCGGCGATCTACGCGCATGACAGCAAGCCGGACACCATCCTGCAGGCCATCACGCAGCGGCAGGTCGACCTGGGCCGGGACGACTATGTGTCGTTCTACGTGGACCCCGTGGCCAACGGCGTGGAGAAGTATGCCTTCTCGGTGAACCCGCGCGGCACCATGTCGGACGCCATCCCCCAGATCGGCAGCGACAACTACGCCTGGAAGGGCGTCTGGAAGGCGGCCGCCAAGCGGGTCAAGGACGGCTACTGCGTCGAGATCGCCATCCCGCTCAAGATGCTGCGCTACCGCAACGGCCAGACCAGGTTCGGCGTGGGCTTCATGCGCAACCTCGAGCGCGAGGAGGAGCAGAGCTTCTGGCCGCCCATGCGCGACCGCTACGAGAGCCACAAGCTGGGTATCCTCGAGCCGCTGGCCCTCAAGCCGCGCCACAACGTGCCGCTGTTCATGCCGTATGTGGTCGGCCGGCTGAGCGAAAAGGAGCACGCCACGGTGCAGGCCGGCCTCGATGTCCGGCATCTGTTCGGTACCGGCGTCATGGGCCTGGCCACGCTCAATCCCGATTTCCGCAACATCGAGGATGTGGTCGACACCATCGCCTTCTCCTACACGCCGCGCCAGCTCGGCGAGACGCGACCGTTCTTCGGCGAGGGCTCAGGCTTCTTCCCCGGCTCGGGCACGTGGTACAGCCGACAGGTGCCCAACATCATTGGTGGCCTGAAGACCTATGGCCGCATGGGCCGGCACGATGTGGGCCTGCTGGGCACGTGGAGCGACCACGGCCGGCTCGATGCCGTGGGGAACTACGTCTTCCGGCTCAACGACGACGCCAGCCTCTCGGCCGGCATGGTCTGGCGCGACGCACCGGGCGATCCGACCAACGTGGCGCTGAGCGGCGGCTTCCACTGGTTTGAACCCATGGGCACCGCGGGCCTGTCGGCCGATGCCAGTGTGCGCCAGAGCTTCACCAACGGGCCCGGCGGCGACGGCAACACCTACTACGGCTCGCTGAGCTACAGCGGCAACGGCCACGTCGGCGGGTGGGTCAACTACAACCAGGTCAATCCGTCGTTCAAGGCGCTCGACGGATACGTGCCGGACGCCGACCTGCGCGGCTGGTCGACCGGCATCCAGGGCGGCGTGCGCTCGCAGGGCCACCTGATCCAGGAGCACAGCTGGAGCGCCAGCGTCTCCGAGTACCTGCGTTCCGACGGCACGATGTTGAGCAACGGCGCCAACGCGAGCCTGTACGCGCGCTACCGGTTCGGCATGAATACCACGCTCAGCGCCTATGTGGGCCAGCGGCCGCCGCACCATGACTGGAGCGGCACCGCGTCGGTGCGCTGGGGGCTGGAGTCGGCCTACGACGAAGGCGGCCTGTCGGTGACCTTCGGCCGGCGTGGCTCGGGCGACTACTTCTACGCCCGGCTGGACCAGGGCTGGCAGCCCATGGACCGGCTGCTGTTCAGCCTGGCCAGCGAGTACACCTACCGCTACTTCGGGCTCGGCGGCGACGCAACGGTGAGCCGCACGCAGAACCTGCTCACGGCGTCGTACCGCCTCGATGACTTCTCGGCCGTGTCGGCCCGGTTGGTGGAGCGCGCGGGCGACATCAACCTGTTCGTGGCCTACCGCATGTCGCCGCTTTCGGGCGATAATCTGTCGTTGCTCTACGGCGACCCCAATGCGCGCACGACGAAGACCCAGGTCCAGACGAAGCTGACCTGGCCGTTCTAGGAGGCATCATCGATGGGCGATTTCCTGTGGCAGAGCGGGCAGACCGTGGTCATGACCGGTGACAGCATCACCGATTGCGGGCGGTTCGGCGACCCGGCGGGACTGGGCAGCGGCTACGTGCGCCAGACCGTGGGTCTGGTTCGCGCCCGCTATCCCGAGCGCGAACTCAACATCATCAACACGGGCATCAGCGGCCACTGCACGGACGATCTGCAGGCGCGCTGGCAGGCCGATGTGCTCGATCACCGGCCTGACTGGGTGACGATCATGATCGGCATCAACGATCTGCACCGCACCAAGGACAACGTCAAGCATCTGCCGGCCGACGAGTTCGAGACGCGCTACCGCGATCTGCTCACGCAGACCGCCGCGGCCGGCGCGCGGCTCGTGCTGATCGACCCCTTCTTCATGTGCCTGGGCGACTGCCCGGACGCCTACTGCGCCGACGTGCTGGGCCGGCTGCCCGGCTACCTGGCCGCCGTCGACAAGCTGGCCGCCGAGTTCGGCGCGCTGCACGTGCGCACCCAACAGGCCTGGGAACGCGTGCTGCGCGTCTACCCGGCCAAGGCCTGGTGCGACGAGCCTGTGCATCCCAACAGCGACGGCCACTACGTGATGGCCAACGCGTTGCTGGAGGTGCTGGGCTTCTGAGGCGTCGGCGTCCCGCCAGTGCGCGACCGGCCCGGTGATCACAGCAGAGCCGCGGAGCGTTCGCTCGACACCGCGGGGCACGGCCCCGGGCCGTGCCCCGTCTTGTCGCCGACCTCCATTCGGGCTACCCTTGAGCCGCGGAGTCGAGCGTGGCCCAGGATCTAATGCAGGAGGAGTGGTCGGAGCCCAAGCTGCGCGGCAAGCTGGAGCCGGCGCTGCGCGAGTTCGGCCGGCCGGCCACCCTGGGCGACATCGTCGCGGCCACCGGTCTGCCCGCCGAGCGCACCGAGCCCGTGCTGCGCGCGCTGCTGGACCAGTACAACGGGCAGCTTGCCGTTGATGAGCATGGCGAGTTGGTCTACGGCTTCCCGCGCGGGCTGGACCGGCGCCGCACCCTGTCCGAAATGGCCGCGCAGGCGCTGGCCGCGCTCTGGCTGTGGTTCAAGCTGGCCTACAAGGTGGGCATCAGCGTCATGCTGGTGGCCTACTTCACCATCTTCCTGACCATCGCGCTGATCCTGCTGGTGGCGGCCATCGCCGGCGTGTTCAAGGACGCCGACCTGGACGGCTGCGGCGACGGCTGCGACCTGGGCGGCTGCGGCGAGGGCTGCGCCAACGCGCTGTTCTGGATGCCCGTCCCCATACCCGTCGATGTGCCGCCGCAGACGCAGCGCAAGGGCCGCCGCAAGGCGAAACCGCGCGACGCCAACTGGCTGCCCTTCTGGCAGCGAGTCTATGAGTTCGTGTTCGGACCCGACCAGCCCCAGCCCGACAACCTGGCCATCGAGCGCGAGTTGCTCGACTTCCTGCGCGACCATCGTGGCCGCGTCACGGCGGCCGAGCTGGCGGCGCTGCGTGGCATCAGCCTGGACGACGCCGACAAGCTGGCGCTGCATCTGATGGTCGAGCATGGCGGTGACGTGGCGGTCAGCGACGACGGCTCGCTGGTCTACCTGTTCGACCATCTCATGGTGTCCGCCACGGAGTCGGCCGAAGAGGCCGACGCTCCGCGGCGTTGGAGCTGGTGGTGGGAACGCGCCGAGCCCCAGCCGACGTTGAACCGTAACAGCGCGGGCGCCAACTGGGGTATTGGCTTCCTGAACGCCTTCAACCTGACCGCGTCGGCGCTGTTGGCGCGGGCGCTGTGGGATCTGGGCCTGGGCTGGTTCCTCGGGCTGGGCCTGGCGCCGCTGGGATTCTCGGCGCTGCTGTTCCTGATCCCGCTGGCCCGCTGGTTCAAGCTACCGGCACAGAAGCAGGCGGTGGATCGTCGTAACCGGCAGCGCGCCTGGGCGGAGAAGGTGTTCGGCGGCACGACGCTGCTGCCCGACGAGTCGGACCCGGAGCTGGACGCGTTCGCACGGTGGTGGCAGGCTGAACCCGAAGTGGACGACGACGGCCGGGTGCGCTACCGTTTTGGCAGAATAGCTCAAGAGCTGACCGATGTGGCGGCGGCGCGAGAGGCGGTCGATCCGACCCAGTTCCGGCTGGGCGCCATCGACTACGACTCGGACAAGGACTGAACGGTGCAAACAACGGGGCAACGCGCGAAGACGGTGGCACGCCTGCTCTGGCGGGCGCTGGCCATGGCCGCAACGCTGGTCGCGGGCATCGCCTGGGCCGCATTCTATGCGCTCACACGCGTGCTCGCCGCGAGTAAGCGCGTGGGCTTCTGCGCCACGCTGGTGGGCCCGGGCTCGCTGGTGGCGCTGTACCTCGTTCAGCGTGGGCATCCGGCGGCGATGACGCTGCTCCTGGCCTTTGGCCTCACCGCCGCGCTCTGGTATGTTTCGCGGGACGCGTGGGTGGAATACTCAGAGAAGCTGACCTTCCTGGCGCGCGCCGAGATGCACGGCCGCCGCCTGCACGATGGGCCGGACTGGCCCAGTGTGCTGCGCGGCCATGCCGCTGATCGCGTGGGCCGCGGCTACCTGGTGGTCGCGCTGCTGCTCGCGGCGCTGGCGGTCTACGGCTGGTGGGCGGCCGCGCCGGTGTTGCGTGAGTTGATGAGTACCGTGGTGCTGGCCCTGGCGGGCGTGAACTTTGTCATCCAGGCGGTCGTGGTGTGGCGGGTGGAGCGGGCCGAAAAGGTGGCGTTCTACCACCGCGGCTGGCCCATCGGTGAGGCTCGCTGCTGCGAGGACTGGCTGGCGGCCCGCTGGCCGGGCGCCAAGCGGATCTGGGCTACTCGTGCATTGTTGACAGAGATGCTGGCGCCGGTGGCGCATTCGGCCGAGGCCATTCTGGTACCCCGCGGGGGCTGCCAGGGCTGATCGACCCCGACCGAGCCGCGCGGCGCCGAGCAGGGGAGAGCGCTGTGGCAAGCGAGATCTGGCTGCATCTGTTGGCGTGGGAGCTGCGTTACGCCGTGCGGCGCAGTGCCCTGTGGGTGATGGTGGCCAGCGCGGCGCTGGCGCCCCCGCTCTTCGGCTGGGCCATGGCGCGGGCTTATGACCAGCCGCTGCCCATCCTCTATGCCCCAGCCTGTGGCGCGCAGGCGCTGCTGCTGGCGCTGCTGGTGGCCTCTTGGACCGCCTTCAGCGTCAAACGGCAGGTCGGCGCCGAGTTGAGCGACGACTGGCTGATGGTCATCACCTGGCGGCAGTCGCTGCTGGTGCGCTACGTGGCGGCGGCGCTGCTGGGCCTGCTGATGGCCGTGGCCAGCGTCGGCACCATGCTGCTGGTGGCGCGCCTCGACCCCAACGCGCCGGCCGGCCTGCACCCGGCGCAGTGGAGCGCCTTTGGCGCCGTGCTCCAGGGCCTGGCCTCGGCCGCCGTGGTGGTCGGTGCCGCGGACTTCCTGCTGGCCTCGGAGGCCACGGTACTGTCGGTGCAGTTGGCCTTCACCGCCTTCTGGTCGTTCGTGCCGGTCATGGGCTACTTCTGGCCGGCCTGGATGCTGACCGATCCCTTCCAGGCGTCGCCGGGCTGCTCGGCGGCGGTCTTCGGCCTCGTGGCGACGTTCGCCTGCTGCTGGGCGCTGGCCCTGGGCTGGCGGCGCAGCGAGGACTTCTGGGCGCTGCTCAAAGCCGAACACCGCAAGGGACAGGACGTGAGCATCGGCGAGATCCGCAGCGAGATCGCCGGCAGCCAGAGCGGCAACAGCGCCAGCGGTCGCCAGGCCTTGGCCGAGGCCCGCACCAGTTGGCGGCTGTTCGACCTCGAACCGATCTTCGTGCACGACCTGGCCCGCTTCCCTGCGCTCTCCCTGCCGCGCAGCAGCGAAGCCTGGCAGCGCGCCGTGCGCTTTGCCGGCTGGATGACGGGCGTGCTGCTGATCTATGCGGCCGGCTTCCGCTGGATCTCCGGCAGCAACGTCGAAGTCGGGGTGTGGCGCATCTTCTGCTGGTGGGCCGGCGCGCTGGTCGTCATGCTGCGGGCCCTGGCCAGCGGTGTGCAGATCGTGGCCGAGGAGCGCGAACAGTGCACCTTGCCCGCGCTGGCCATCACGCCGGTGGGGCTGGCACACGCGCTGAGCGCCAAGGTGCTGGTGGTGCTGGTCCAGGCCGCGCCGTGGCTGGTCCTGCTGCGTCTGGCCGCGGCCGGGCACCGCGAACTGCCCATCGCGCTGGTGGCGGTGCTGACCGCCTCGGCCGCCATGGTCGGGCCGCTGGCCGCGGCGTGGTTCAGCGGCCGGCTGGTGGCTGTCATGGTCGGCGGGCTGGGCGCGGCGGTGCTGGGTCTGAGCCTGATGCGCTTCATCTATCGGCCGGTGGCGAGCGCCTACAGCGCCCTGGAGTTCGCTCTTCCGCTACCGCATGGCGAGTGGCTGCCGACGCTCCTGGTGGTCGGCGCGCTGGCGGCCGCGTGGCACAGGCTGCGCGTCGCGGCGAGCGCCGGTCTGTATCGCGCGGCGGGCGAGCTGGGGCAGGGGACGTAGCGCACGATGGCGAGCCCGGTGTGGCGATACCTACTGGCCTGGGAGCTGCGTTACGCGGTGCGGCGCAGCGCGTTCTGGCTGATGCTGCTCGGCGCGGCGCTGCTGCCGGTAGCCTTCGGCTGGGCCATGGCGCGCGCCTACGGCCAGCCCGGTTTCATGCTCTACGCCCCGGCCTGCGGCGCGCAGATGGTGCTGCTGTCGGTGCTGGTCGCCGCGTGGACCGCGCTCAGCGCCAAGCGCCAGGTCAGCTCGGAGCTGAGCGACGACTGGCTGCTGGTCATCACCTGGCGGCAGTCGCTGCTGGCGCGCTATGCCGCCGCGGCGCTCATGGGCCTGGCCATGGCCCTTGCCAGCACGGTCGCCATGCGGCTGGCCATCGCCTGGTGCGGCGGCACGGGAGCCATGCTGGCGGTTGCCGCGCAGCGCCACGTGTTCGGCGCGGTGCTGCAGGGCCTGGCTTCGGCGGCGGTGGTGGTGGGCGCGGCCGACTTCCTGCTGGCCTCGCAGGCCACGGTGCTGTCGGTGCAGTTGGCGGTCACGCTGTTCTGGTCGTTCGTTCCGTTCCTGGGCTTCTTCTGGCCGGCCTGGGTGCTGACCGACCCCGCCAACCTGGGCACTCCGGACGGCGCGCTGCTGTTCGCGCAGGTGGCCAAGGGGCTGTGCCTGGTGCTGTTCGGCTTTGGCTGGCTGCGTAGCGAGGACTTCTGGCTGCTGCTTGCCGAGCGCCGCCGCGACGGCTACGATGCGAGCATCGGCGAGATCCGCAGCGAGATCGCGGGCAGCCAGACGGCCAACAGCGCCGGTAGCCGCCTCGCCCTGGCCGCGTCGCGCGCGCGCTGGCGCCAGCTACGATTGCCGCCCTGGCTGGTGGCCGATCTGGCGCGCTATCCGGTCATCGCGCTGCCACGCGGCAGCGCCGGCTGGGGCCGGCTGATCAAGTTCGCGTTGCTGCTGGGCACGGTTTTGCTGGCCTATGTCGGCGCCACCTCGGCTGCCGGCCGAGAGGTCGATCTGGACTGGATCTTCTGGCAGACGTTCGGCTGGTGGGCCGCGCTGGTGATCGTGCTGCTGCGGGCGCTGGCCAGCGGGGTGCAGATTGTGGCGCAGGAGCGCGAGCAGGGCACGCTGGCCGATCTGGCGACCACCCCCGTAGGGTTGGCGTACATGCTCAACGGCAAGGTGCTGGTGGTCGTGTGGCAGGCCGTGCCGTGGCTCGTACTGCTGGTCGCCTGGGCGTGGGACGGCCACACGCTGCCCTTCTCGAGCCTCGTGCCGCTGATCGTCGCCGCCGCGTTGTTGGCGCCGTGCGCCGCCGCCCTCTTCGGCAGCCGCTTGCTGGCGGTTCTCGCGGCTGGGGGTGGGGCGTTCCTGCTCATTGCCGTCCTGTGGGCGCAAGCAGCGCGTTTCGCCTGCAACTGGCCCGGCATGTTCCACAAGCACCTGAACCAATGTGGTGAACTCATCGCGATGGAGCTGGTCATCCTCGTGCTGCCGTTGGTCTGGTTCGCCGCGCGCGACATAGCGCTCGTCTGGCTCCGCCGCTCGGCCGGCAGCCAGACGGCCTAGGGCCAGACAGGACCAGCCCCGCGCCAGAACGGCCCCAAACTGGCTACGCCACGCCCCAGCGTGGCACGACATGCGGCTCCGCGCGGCCGTGGAGGTCGGCCTACGGCCGATGCCACGCGGGAGCGGTGTGGTCTGGAACTGCTACAGGCCGCTCAGCGCACCAGCCGCTCATCCCCCTCAACCGCCGCCGCCGCCTCGGGCAACTCATCGAACTCCAGCCGCACCACCAGCACCGTGCCCGCCAACTCGTTGGCCGGCAGCCGCCGCAGGCGCAGGCAGGGCTGCTGCGTCGCGTGCTCGCTGGGTAGGACGGTCACCTCGCACTCCACCTCGTCGCCCGAGTTGAGCAGCGTGGCGCGGGTCGGCATGACGGCCAGCGGCTTGAGCTTGACCGAGTCGGTGACCAGTTCGCGGTGGCAGATGACGTACAACGTGGTACCGCGCCGGGTCAGCAGCACGTCGCGGTTGGTGGTCAGGTGCGAGGCGGGCTCAACGTCGATCAGCGCCTCGCGGGTCTTGTGGTACCAGGCGCCGAGCCGCCGCAGCATGCCCACCTGATGCGGGTCGATGCTGCCGTCGGCGCGCGGGCCGAGGTTGAGCAGGTAGTTGGCGCCGCGCGCTAAGTACTTGGCCAGACTGCGCTGCAGGTGGCGGTCGGTGTAGTAGTCTTCGCCGAGACGAAAGCCCCAGCTCTCGATGCCCACCGACTGGCAGGCCTCGGTCGGCCGACTGAGCGTCATCTGGCCGTCCAGCCCGCCATCCCAGTCGCGTTCGGGCGTGCCGAAGTCGCCCTCGTCGTAGCCGCGGTTGTTGATCACCGCGCCGGGCTGCAACTCGCGGATGCGCGCGTTGATGCTCGGGTCGACGTGCTCCTCGACGTTCATGTCCCACCAGAACCCGCCCAGCGGGCCGTAGTTGGTGCACAACTCCTCAACCTGAGCGCGCAGGAAGTCCAGATACCGCGCGTGGTCGGGCTGATCCCCGGGCAGCGGGCCGGGCAGCTCGTGGTGGCGGCCCTGGTTGGGGTAGTTGGGGTGGTGCCAGTCGACGCACGAGTAGTAGAGGCACAGCGGGAAGCGTCGGCGGCGGCAGGCCTCGGCCACCAGATAGACCAGGTCCCGGCCGTCGGGCGTGTGGGTCACGCAGAAGTCGGTCTGCTTCGTGGCCCACAGGCAGAAGCCGTCGTGATGCTTGGTGGTCAGGCACAGGTAGCCCATCCCGGCCTCTTCGGCCAGATCGAGCCACAGATCGGGGTCGAAGCGGTGCGGCACCCAGTCGCCGGCCAGCTTCTCATACTCGCTCCGATCCACGCGGCCGCGCCACTGCAGTTGCTCATGCCAGGCCGGCAGGGCATAGAGTCCCCAATGAATGAACAAGCCGAAGCGCTTCTCAAAGAACCAGTCGCGCGCATCGCCAAAGCGCATGGCAGCCACCTCTCATGCCGCGGGGCTCAGCGCTTGCCGCGGTCGTCCTCGTCCACCACCCGCAGGCCCGAGCGCTCGAAGATGTCGGCCACGCGCTTCTCACGCGACTGCCGCTCGGCCTCGGCGCGCCGGTTGGGCTTGGGCGGCTTGGGCGGCTTGGGCTTGCCGCCGGTCTTCTGGAAGATCCGGTGCAGGTGGTGGCCAAAGTAGAAGTAGGCCGCCGGCAGGCCGACGCCACCAGCCACGGCGAACAAGCCGAGCACGGGGCCGAACCCGTACCACAGCGACAGAATCTCCAGCACCAGCAGCACCCAGCCGTAAGCCGGCACGATGAGCAGCATGATCGGCGTGCGCAGGTTGCGCAGCGACCAGATGGTCAACACGGCGCTCAGCGCGATGCCCGCGCCGGCGATGGGCACGGCGGCGCCCAGCGCGCTCGCGCCCAGCGAGATCAGCACGGCCGTCACGGCGCAGACGGTCAGCACGAAGACGGCGTGGATGGTGGTGCCCCACCAGCGCTCGACATCGGAGCCCGCCCACCACAGCACGAAGCCCATCATCAGCATGAAGAAGGGCTGCATGCCGACATTCACCAGCGGGTAGGTGAGTAGCGCCCACGGCCGCTGGGCCAGCGCCTCGCTGTGCACCGCCAGGCTGCTGGCCAGCGCGGCCACTGGCGGCGCCAGGAAGGCGAAGAACCACAGCGCCACGGAGGCCACGATGAACCAGAAGGTGAACGGCGCGCTGCGCGGCGCGAACCTGGGTCCGAAGCTGATGGTCGAGGTTTGATAGGCCATGGTTGTGCTCACCAGCGCCCGCGCGCGCGGCGGGTTCCCTTGAGGCTATTGTACGACGAGTCGGGCCACGCGTGACACGACCGCGATAAGCCACCGTAACGCGCGGATGTTGTATAAGGAGTGCGGGGGGCAACGCTCCCGGCAGGTGGCACCATGGACGACACGAAAGCCAGGCGCAAGCGACGCACCGTGTGGGTGGCGCTCGGCACCACTTTCCTGCTCATCACGCTCGGCGTGGGGCTGATCCGGCTGCTGGCCGGCGCGCTGGGCGGCGACGAGACGAACTCGCGCGGCTTCGCTGGCGTCAGCGGCGACCGCATCGCCGTGATCAACGTCAACGGCGTCATCCGCGCCGGGGGCGAGAGCAGCCTGCTGGGCGGTGTCTCGCCGGGCGCCAGCGCGCTGCTCAAGCAGATCCGCTCTGCCGAGCGCAACCGCGATGTCAAGGCCGTCATCCTGCACATCAACTCGCCCGGCGGCGCCGCGGCCTCGTCGCAAGAGGTCTACGAGGCGGTCATGGCCGCGCGCCGCAAGAAGAAGTTCGTTGCCTCCATGGCCGATGTGGCCGCGTCCGGCGGCTACTACATCGCCAGCGCGTGTGACAGGATCGTGGCCAACCGCGCCTCGATGACCGGCAGCATCGGCGTCATCATTGCCAGCTACAACGTCTCGGGCCTCATGAAGCGCTACGACGTGACGGACACCACCATCACCAGCGGGCCCTTCAAGGCCACCGGCGCGCCCACGCGACCCTTCTCCGACGCCGATCGCACGCTGCTCCAGGGCCTGGTGAACGACACCTACGAGCAGTTCGTGGCCGACGTGGCCAAGGGTCGCGGCTGCGACGTGGCCAAGATCCGCAAGGTTGCCGACGGGCGCGTCATGACCGGTCGGCAGGCCAAGGCGGCCGGGCTGGTCGACGAGCTCGGCGGCTTCCAGCGCGCGGTGGAAGTGGCCCGCGATCTGGCCCGCCTGCCCCGGGGCCGGCAGCCCAACCTCTACTACATGGGCCGCACCTCCTTGGTCGACCAGCTGCTCGATAGCGAGACGCTCCTGCCCGGCCGCGGCGCCGCGCTGGAGCAGGTTCTGGCGCCGACACCCCTGTGGCTGCTGGCACCCGCGGCCCTGGCGCCCGCGGCTCTGGAGCCGACAGCGGCCACCCCGCCGGCGGCAACGCCGCAGGCCCGCTGATGGCTGGGCGCTGGTTGCTGGTCGATCCCGAGAGCATTCTGCGCTGGGCCTGGCATGCGCTGTCGCCGCGGCGCGCCCGCGATGGCCAGTCAACCCACGCGGTCCACGGTCTGGCCGCCACACTGTTGCGCGCGCTGGACCAGGAGCGCCCGGCGCGCATCGTCGCTGCCTGGGAGTCGGCGCCACCCACCTGGCGCCACGAGCAGTTTCCCGCCTACCAGGCCGAGCGCGAGCCCGACGACGTCGATCTGATCGGTCAACGCGCGCTGGGCGAGGCCTTCGTCGCGGCGTTGGGCTGGCCCAGCGTACGCGTCGACGGCCATGCCGCGCGGGACGTGCTGGCCACGCTGGCCGCGCAGGCCGGCGACGACGAGGTGCTGCTGCTCAGCGCCGACCGTGACCTGTGCCAACTGGTCTCGCCCAGCGTGACACTGCTCGCGCCGCGGCCGGGCGATCTGGAGCGCTTCGACGAGCCCGCCGTGGCCGCGCGCTACGGCGTGCCGCCCGTGCTGTGGGCCGAGCTGCGCGCGCTCGACGGCGACCACGGCAACAGCCTGCCCGGCGTGCCGGGCATCGGCGAAAAGACCGCCGCCGGCTGGTTGCTGCGTCACCGCGGGCTGGAGGGCGTGCTGGCCGCCGATCTGGGGGGCAAGCGGGGCGCCGAAACCAAGGCCCGGGCCGACCAGGTGCGCGCGGTGCTGGCGGTGGTGCGGCTGCGCACCGACTCGCCGGTGGCGGTGCCGGCCGGCGGCTGGCCACGTCCCACTCCGCAGGCCGAGCGACTGAGCGCGCTGCTGACCGAGTGGGACTTCCACGACCTGCTGCGGCGCCTGACCCCGCGCCTGTTGGCGCCGCCGGGCGAGATTGCCTACCGCCGCGCCGCCGACGAGGCGACCGTGGCCCTGGTGGTGGACGCGCTGGCCGCCGGCCGAGTGGCTGGTCTGGCGGCGGGTGAGAAGGGCCTGGCGGTGAGTCCGGCGCGGGCCGATGCCTGGTACGTGCCGGCCGACCTGGCGGCGCCCGTGGTGTCGGCCTTGGCCGAGGGCCGGGCGCGGCTGGTCGCCCATGATCTGACGCGCCTGCCGGCCTGGCTGGCCCGCGCGCTGCCGGCGGCGGTGGGCGACAGCCACCTGGCCCTGTGGCTGCTGGACCCCGAGCGACCGCCTATGGGCGTGGTCGAGGCCGGCCGACGCTGGCTGGGTCTGGTGGCCGAGTCGCCCGACGATCTGCCGCGCGAGCCGGCCGCGCTGTGCCTGGAGGCCGACTGGACGCGGCGCCTGGAGCCCACGCTGCGCGCCGAGCTCGAGGACCGTCACATGGGCCGCCTCTACCGCACCAGCGAGTTGGCCACCGTGCAGGCCGTCGCGGCGCTGGCCGCCCGCGGCGCGCACACGGCGGCGGGGCGCGAGCCGCTGGCCCTGCGCCGGGCGGCGGGCAGCTCCGGCCGCTGGGAGGTGGCGCGGCCGGCCCGCGAGCACCTGGCCGCCGAACTGCTGCCCGACGAGGGCGGCGTGCTGCTGAGCGCCGTCTACCGCGACCCGGCCATTTGGCTGGTGGCCGGGCTCAGCGGCGACCGCGAACTGGCCACGGCCCTGGCGGCGGCGCCCAGCGCGGCGGTGGCCGTGGCGGCGGCGCTGTGGGGCCGGGCGCCCGACAGCGTGACCCCCGAGCAGCGTCAGCGCGCGGCGGCCCTCAACGGCGCCGCGGCGCGCGGTGGCGACCTGGCCTGGTTGCGCCGCCGGCTGGGAGTCGACGAGGCCGAGGCCCGCGCGCTGGGCCGGGCCTGGGAGGCCCGGTTCCCGGTCAGCGCGCGCTGGCGAGCCGACATTGCTGCCTCGGCCCGGCGCGAAGGCTGGTTGACGACGCTCGCCGGCCGGCGCTTGCGGGCCGGCTCGACTGAGCGCGTGGCGCTGGCCCGCCAGGTCGCCGAGGCAGCCCTGGGCGATCTGCTCAACCGCGCTCTGCAGGCCTGTCGCGGCCACGCCGTGCTGCCCCTGCGCCATGGCTGGCTGGTCGGCGTGGCGGCGGGCGAGGCGGCCGCCGCGGCGGCCGAGATCGAGCGCGCCTGGCCGACGCTGGCGGGGCTCGATGTGAGCCAGCCGGTGACGGTTTCGGCGCCGGATTCACCCTGAGCGACCGACGCCCGGCGGCGAGTCGCCATGGGCTTGCAGAGATTGTTGTCATTGCGGCGCGCCTCTGCTATACTCGGCGCCACGCGGATGGGCCACCAGTGGACTACCAGAACATGCTCGTACGGCGGAAACCCGCCACCCTCGCCTGACACCACGCCTCTCAGGGGTTGCTGTCGCTATGAGGGTCACGAGTCTGGTAGAAAGCGGAATCAAGCTGCCGCAACATCGGACAGGTGAGCAGGCATGAGCGAAGAGCGTGACGATCGCGTCGAGACCGCGCAGAACGGCGATGCGTCGATGGAAGAGGCCATGGAATCCATGCCCAGCATGGATGAGCTGATGGCGAGCTACGAGGGTCCCGAACTCTCGACCGAGCTGCGTGAAGGTGATCTGGTGACGGGTACCGTCGTCCAGATCAACGACAACGGCGTGATGGTCGACGTGGGTACCAAGTCGGAAGGCTTGATCCCCAAGGGTGAGTTGGAGGCGATCCGCGACCACATCAAGCTCGGCGACCAGATCAAGGTCGTCGTAGTGCGCATGGACTCCGAAGACGTGGTGCTGAGCAAGCGCCAGGCGGATGTCGAAGCGGCGTGGGAACACATCGTCGACAAGCAGGACAGCGCCGAGATCCTCGAAGCCAAGGTGATTGACGCGGTCAAGGGCGGTCTGCTGGTGGACCTGGGCCTCTACGGCCAAGGGTTCGTGCCCGCCTCGCATGTCAGCATCCGGCGACCTCGCAACCTCAACAAGTACATCGGCCAGACCCTGCAATTGCAGGTCATCGAGGTTGAGCGCAAGCGCCGCCGCGTGGTGCTCTCGCACCGCTTGGTGATGGAGCGCGAGCGCGAAGCCGAGCGCGATGTGACTCTGGGCAAGCTGCGCGAGGGCCAGGTCCGGCGCGGCGTGGTGCGTCGCATCACCGATTTTGGCGCCTTTGTCGACATCGGCGGCGTCGACGGCCTGCTGCACGTCAGCGAGCTGTCGTGGAAGCGTGTTGGCAGCCCGCAGGAAGAGCTGCGCGTCGGCGATCCGCTCGAGGTCATGGTCCTCAAGCTGAACGTGGACGAGGGGCGCATCTCCCTGGGCCGCCGCCAGTTGCTGGCCGACCCGTGGCGCGAGATTCCCAAGCTGTACCGCGAAGGCCAGACGGTCCGCGGTTCGGTCATCAAGTTCGTCTCCGGCGGCACCCGAGCCGTCGTCAAGCTGCCCGTCGGCCTCGAGGTCGTCGTGGAGCTGCCCGACGAGCTGCGGCCGGTGGCCGCCCCGAGCGTCGAAGAGGCGCCCGTGGCCGAGGCCGTCGAGGTCGTGGTGGAGCCGGCGGCAGCCCCTGAGGCTGTCGAAGGCGCCGAGGCCGTGGCGACGGAAGTCGTCGAACCGGTCGAGGGCGCCGAGGTCGAGGCTGCCGCGGTTGAGGCCGTGGTGGAAGTCGTGGCCGAAGCCGAAGTGGCTGTCGAAGTCGAGGCCGAACCCGAAGCCAAGGGCTTGGCCGTGGGCAGCGAAGTCGAGTTGCGCATCGAGCGCATCAGCCTCGGCGAGCGCGACCTGCAGGCCTCCGTGGCTGGTACGCGCGCCATTGGCGAGCGCGGCCCCGGCCGGCTCTCCGAAGGCGAGCGCGGGGCGGCCCGCGGTCCTCTGGCCCGCGGTCGCTACAGCGACCGCCGCGAAGAGGAAGGCGACGCCAGCAACGAGCAGCGAGCGCCGCGTGAGCGCCGTGACCGCCGCCGCGAACGCGATGGCGACCGCGACCGCGAATCGATGCCGCTTGAGCACAGCACCACGGCGCCGGCGCGGCGTACGCTGGGCGACCTCATGGGCGACAAGCTGCGGTCGCTGTTCGACAGTGGCGAGGAATCGTCGGAAAAGGCGAGCGGCGAGGAGGAGTAAGACTGCAGCCGCCGAACCCCATACTCCAGCGGGAGTTCGGGGACGGATGGCAATTACCGCAGTCCCGACCCTTTCTCGTTCGTCGTGTGTCTAACGGTCGGCGGGTGTGCCGGCCTCGGCGCCGGAGTCCGGATTTCCGGACACCGGCGTCGACCCGTTGAGGGGCTCGGTGTGAGCTCCTGAGGGAAATTGGCGTTTACGGGGCTCGTGAGTCGGGAATATGCACAATCAGTATAGGTACTCCTCGTTGAGCGCCTGGGGCCTCTCCGTGGCCCGCGACCGGTCTGCTCCCCCCTGGGCCGTCGCTGCCGCGGGTGTGCATTGTCTTGAGACCAAGACGACCCGACTCGAACACGCCCACAGCCGGACGGACAAGGGAGATCGGCCATGCGTGTGAGGCGATCGAGCCTGGGTTGGAGCGTTCTGCTCCTGGTGTCGCTGGTGACGGCCGTCGCCGCGAAGACGTCGCATGAGTTCGTGGGGGCCCAGGGCCCGGCGTTCATGCGGGCGCAACTGCGCCAGGCCGGCTCTCGGCAGGTGGCGCCCACGGCCGACCACAACATCACCCAGAGTGCCTCGGACAACATCGATCCCGTGTGGTCGCCCGACGGTACCCGTGTGGCCTTCGCCTCCAACCGCGCCGGCAGTTACGATATCTACATCGCTCGCTCGGACGGCTCGAATCCCGACACCGGCGCGCTGCTGACCCCCAAGCTGATCTCTGGCGTGGCCGGGGACGAGCGCTATCCCGCCTGGAACCCTGGTGGCCTGGACTTGGCCTACGTGCGCGGCAATGCCATCTACGTGCGCAACCTGCGCACCATGGCCGAGATCCAGCTGATCGACCAGCTCACCAACATCCAAGGCCTGACCTACAGCCCGGATGGTTCGCGCCTGGTCTTCTCCGCCCGCCTGGCCGGTGACTCCGATCTCAACCTGTACTGGGTGACCACTGACCCGCAATCCACCGACCCGGCCACCGGCAAGCCCCAGATGGTGCAGATCACCAATGCGGCGGGCAACGAAGTTCAGCCGAGCTGGTTCCCGAACTCCGACGCCGCGGACGGGCGCCAAGTCATCTTCTCGTCGAACGCCAACGGCGACTACGACTTGTACCGCGTGACGCCGCCGACGGTCGGTGGTGCGCCGGTCGCCCTCACCGCGGCCAACCGCGTGCTGGGCAATGGCGGTGACGGTGACCAGTCGTATCCCTCTTGGGTGCGACCGGGCGGCTCTCGCGACGCCAGCTACGACCAGCCCTACTACCTGCTGTATGCGGACAACGGCAACGGCAACTACGATCTGCGGGTCGTCGACGCCGACCTCGTGCCCGCGTCGGCGGTCGTGTACCAGGGCGCCGGCGACCAGATTCAGCCGGTCGCATGCCCCATCCAGGACACAACCCACAATGCCTGCGTCTATTCGGGCAAGAAGACCGGCATCACCACGAACCAGCTGTTCGTGATCGACATCTTCGACAACTCAGCGCCAATTCTGGGCGACGGCATCACCACCTCGCTGCCGTCGGTGAGCCCGCAACGCGGCTTCCCCGGCTCGACGGTCACCATCACGGCCAAGGTCTACGACAAGGGCAGTGGCGTGGCTCCGGCGCCGATCGACTATGACGGCGACACCATCCCGGACTCTGGCGTGTGGGCCATCGTGCGCGTCGCTGACCGCCCGGTCTTCGCCAGGTGGACGACGGGCAGCACGGAAGTCCAGCCCAACCACATCAGCAACACCGTCTGGGCGCACGTTTCGAACAACCAGATCGAGACCGACCAGGAGATTGTGGACATCCCGACCACCAGGCTGTCGGGGAACCTGACCACGGTACAGCCCAACGACCCCACCGAACTCGGGGCGGCCATCACTGGCCCGGGTGTCGCCTACCGTTTCACCACGCTGGATGCCATGTCCTTTGTGAACCGCGTCGGCCTGCCGTTGCGGGACGACGGTACGCAAGGCGACGCGGTGGCTGGGGATGGCATCTACACCGGCACCTGGCTGACCCCGGCGGAATCCCACGACTACTATGTGGACGTCGTGCCGGTCGATACCCGGGGCAACGCACCGGTGGACCCCGATCTGGGCATGGACGGTCTCGGCCGCACGAACCCGCTCGAAACCACATACCGCTACCCCGATGGTATTGCGACCTGCATGGGGCCGTGGGCCATCGGCTATGACCACGTGGCGGGTTTCACCACTCGGCAACTGGACATCACGCGCAAGATTCTGCTCGTCAGCGACTACGGCTGCGGCCAGAAGTTCCAGGCCGCGGACTTCGCCACGACCGCCTCCGCGGCGCTGAGCCGCTACTGGCCGGTCGCGCTGCCAACAGAACACTATTGGTTCACCGATGATGACGTGGCCGGCGCTGAGTCGATGACCGCCGCGCCGGTGATCACCTTCGGCAGCGGGGTCTCGGGCGTGCAGCGCACCATCGGCCCGAACCCCACGGTTTCAGCCGGCACACAAGTGCCAGACGGCCCCTGGTCGTGCGGCCCCTTCGCCCAGCTCAACGGCGGCGGCCAGCCCTTCGGCGGGCCGCAGGACGTTGACCAGGTCGCCATCTGGCGGGTGCTCTGCCGCGGCCCGCTGGACGCTGGCACGCTCAACGCCTATACGCCAGCTCCGCTGGCCGCCGTTGAGGGCAGTCCCGTCCCGGCTCAGAACGGCGACCATATGGTCGTCTTCTCCAGCCCCTACACCGGCGATGTCTACGCGCAGCCAGGGACGCTCCTCGACGCCTCGACGCAAGCGCTGCTGCGTTCCTTCGTGGCCGCCGGCGGGCGCTTGGTCGTCAGCGGCATGGACATCGCCTGGGCGCTGACCAAGAACGGCACGCAGGCGAGTCCGTTCCTGCAGGATGTGCTCAAGGCGACGTTCATCTCGGATGCCACCCCGGGCGCGGTCAACTCACCGATCAGCGGCTATGACTCGGGCCGCACCCGCATGACACCCCCGGATGCGCAGGGCGGCGTCGAGCCGCAGCTCTTCCAGTTCGGCGGCAGTCCGGTCGCTGCATCCATGACCGGGCGTCCGATGAACGCGGACGGGGGCGTCCCCGGCAACCTGGCCCTGCTGCGGATCAACGGCGGCGGCGACACACAGGGCGGCTGGCCTTTCTCGGGCGACGGCTGCCCGAACGCGTTCTTCATTGACAATGTCAGCCCCACTGGTGGCGGCCTGTCCACCTTTGACTACGCCGGCGGAGACGGCTCGGCCGCGGTCCGTTACATCGACCCGACAACCGGCTCGCGCGTGGTCTACTTCGCCTTCGGCCTGGAGTCGCTGCGGGCGGACTTCATCCTCCACGACCACAACCCCGCCCCCTACGTCGTCCATGGCATGGAGCATCGGGTCCGCCTGATGACCAACCTGAGCGACTACCTGCGCACGGGTGGCCTGCGCGGCAAGGTGGTCGACACGGACTCCTTGACCCCCATGGCCGGCATCACGGTCATCGCGCGCCGCGGCACGGGCACCAACGGCACCATCATGGGCCGGACCACCACGCTGTCCGACGGCACGTACCTCCTGGAAGGCCTGACGGTCGGCGACTACGCGCTGTTCGTCCAGTCGGCGGAGTACACCGCCGACCACCGTCCGGTGCAGCGCGTCTACGGCGGCCAGGTCAGCCAGAACTCCGACCTGACCATGCGCCTGCTGCGCTTTGAAACCTCCGCGCTGTACGGCACGGTGACCGGCCCGACCGGCACACCGGTGTCCGGCGCCACGGTCATTGCGTCGCTGGCCACGGCCGGCGCCAACCCGATGCAGGTGAGCACCACCACCGACACGGTCGGACAATACTCGTTGTCCGTGCCCAGCGGCACCTACACGCTGACCGCCAGCGCGGCGGGCTTCGCCTCGGCCACGCGCACCGACATCATCGTCGTGGCCGGCGCCGACCAGAAGCAGGACCTGCAACTCACGGCTTCACCGGGCGTGCTCACGGGCACGATCACCGGTAACGGCGCCGGTGTGGGCGGCGCCACCGTGGTGGCGACCAGCGGGGGCGTGACGGTCGGCAGCACCACCACCGCGGCGGATGGCACCTACACCATGTCCATCGCCGCCGGCACCTATGATCTGGTGGTCACGGCGCCCGGCTATCAGCAGGGCCGTAAGGCGGCCGTTGTGGTCACCAGCAGCGCCACGACCACGGCCAATCTGGCCCTGACGGCGGTGGCGCCCGGCAGCATTGCCGGCCTGATCACCGTCCAGGGCTCCAACCAGGCGGTGGGCGGTGTCACGGTGTCCCTGCTGGCGGGCGGCGCGACGGTGCGCAGCACCACATCGGCTAGCACCACGACCACGCAGGGCGGCGTTACCTACAACTGGAAGATCGACGACGTGCCGGCCGGTCTATACGACGTGCGGGTGCAGGCGCCGGGCTACAACGCCCAGACCACCACGTCGGTGACGGTGACCAGCAACCAGTTGACGTCGGGCATCGACTTCACGCTGCAGCCGCTGCACGTGTTCATCTCGTCGCTGTCCATGGCCTCGACGCCGTTCGACTACAGCACCTCGGCGCCCGACGCGCAGACGCTGATCGACGACGACAACAATGCGGCCACCCCGCTCAAGATGGCGGCCTACAACACCGCCACGGCGGCCTACGCGTACTATCCGAACGCACCGGGCAGGACCTTCACGCTGGGTCGCGGCTACTTCCTGAAGCTGGCCAACAACGCGGCACTGACCCGCGAAGGCGTCCGCGCGGCGACCACGGGCAGCGGCTACGATGTGCCTCTGCTCAACGGCTGGAACCTGATCGGCGCCGTCTACGAGTTCCCGGTTGATCTGTTCTCCTGCCAGGTGATCCTGGAGGTGAACGGTGCCGGCTCGACGGTCTACTCCTTCCAGGAGGCCGTGGCTCGCGGTCTGGTCGGTGGATCCATGTACACGCTGAACTTCGGTGTGTACCAGCAGGTCTACCGCTTCGACCCGTATACGGGCTACTGGCTGCGCGGCTACGTGCCGTCGGCGGCCACGACGCTCAAGCTGCGCGTCCCGCCGACGCCGCTGGGTGGTTCGTCCAACCGCGGCCGGAGCGCCGCGACGCCCACCGACTGGAAGGCGAGCATCGTCGCCAAGACCACGGACGGCGTGGCCTCACAGGCCACCTTCGGCGTGGGCGGCAACTCGGCTACGGTGTACGACGGCGCGGACCGAGCCCAACCGCCGGCGCCGCCCGTGGCTGCTCAGTGGCTGGAGCTGGGCTTCCCGCACGCGGACTGGGGTCGCTACTCGGGGTCGTACCAGAGCGACATCCGTAGCGCGAGCCGCAGCCTGCGCTGGGAACTGGAGCTCAAGGGCGCCAAGCCGGGCCAGATGGTCAGCCTGAGCTGGCCGGAGCTGGGCGCCAACATACCGGGCAACCTGAGGGTCATCCTGGAGGACCTGCAGACGGGTGTGCGGCGCTCGCTGCGCCACACCAGCGGCTACACGGTCCGCGCCGACGGTAGTGCGCGGCGGCTGGCCATCATCGTCGAGCCGGCGGACAACCGCCCGGCGGTGACATCGCTGGCCTACACGGCGAGCCGCGCCGTGGGCGGCCAGGTGCACTTTACGCTCACCGCGGACCTGACTACCAACGTGGTGGTGCGTGGTCTGAACGGTGCGCTGGTCAAGACGCTGCTGCGCGATGAGGTGCTGACCGCCGGGCCCCAAGTGGTGGTCTGGGACGGCACCGACGACAGCGGCCGCGTGGCCCCCGACGGCACGTATCGACTCGAAGTGGTCGCCGTGGGCGACACGGGTGAGCAGGTACGGGCCACGACAACGGTTCGACAGCAGCGCTGACGCGCTGCCTGAAGGAAGCGAGCCGGGCCTGCCGAAATGGCTGGCGCGGGTCGCGGCGGAAGACTGAGCGAAGCTGCGAGGGAGTCTGACATGAGACTGGTCAAGCGATTGCGGCGGCATCCGCTGACTCGCCCACTGGCGTGGGCGGTGCAGCTTGCGCTGCTGGCAAGCACCGGCGTGCTGGCGCCGCCGGCGGCGGCACAGGATATCGAGGCGAAGCGCGCGGTAGTGCTGGACTTCGGCAACCTGGCCACGGCCTCGCCGTTGGCTGGCGACGAGGCGGCCGCAGCCTTGAGCTTGGCTCTGGTGCAGCGTCGCTACGAAGTCACGCCGCGCAGTGAGGTGCAAACGCGCCTCAAGGCGATTGGCGTGCGCGCGCCGTTCGAGCCTGACGAGATCAAGCTCATCAAGAACGACCTCGACATTCGCGACCTGTACTCCGGCAGCGTGATCAGCGTGGACGAGAAGATCGGCGCCAAGTCCTCGGTCGAAGTGCTGCTGCGCGTCGAAGTCTACGACGGCGACACCGGCGACATGGTCAACGGTGGCTACGGCAAGGGCTTCGAGGTGCTGAACAGCGCCAACATCGCCGACCGTGAAGCTGGTTTGGCCAGCGCCATCGAGCGCGCCGTCGCGCAGGCCTTGACCCGCATCGATGCCCGCACCCTGATCCACGCCGCGGTCATGTCCTACGCCCCGCCGAACCGCGTGCTGATCAACAAGGGTCGCAAGCAAGGCGTGCTGGAAGGCATGGAGTTCAACGTCTTCCGCACCAAGGCCGATCCCGAAAACCCGAACCGCTCCCTCACGGTGAAGGTCGGCCGCGTCCGGGTGCATGAGGCGTCGAACGACGATGCCACGGCCTCGGTCATCGAGATGACCCAGGGCATCAATACGCACGACGAGTTGCGCGAGGTCTTCCGCCTGCCGTCCATCTCCGCCAGTCAGGCGCAGTCAGGCAACCTGCCTGACCTGGGTCGGGCTCCGGCGCGCGGTGGCGCGGGCAACGGTGCGTGGCTAGCGCCCGTGGCTGGCGTCGTGGCCGGCATCGGCCTGCTCGGCCTGCTAGTCGTGTTGGCCGGCACTTCGACCAGTGACTCGCCGTCGGCGCAGGCCACCGGGGCTTACCTCCGCCAGGCCGCGCCGGGCCAGAACCCGTCCGTGGAGGTGGCCTGGGGCGATCGCAACTACGCGCCGCCCAAGCGCTTCATTGGCGGCTACCTGCTGTACCGTGGCATCTCGCAGTCGTTCGCGGCGCTGACCGGCGACGCGGTGGGAGCGGTGCCTGGCGCCAACCAGCGCAAGTGGGCGGACGACCCGACCTGGGTGGACGTGACCACCACGATTCCGCTGCGCTACGAGCGCATCACCGCCACAGACGTGGAAGTGGTTGAGACGACGCTGGATGTGCGCATCGTGCACCAATCGCCGCAGCCGGGCAAGACCTACTACTACAAGGTCCGGCGCCTCGGTCCGCCGATGGCGGCGACGGCACCGACCGTGTTCGCGCGCACCGCGACGGGTGGCAACCTGTCGTCACGGCTGAACAGCCGCTCGGCGCAGATGCGCCAGGCCTCCGCCGGTCGCGTGCTGCGCAGTGGTGGCAACGTGCACATCTCGCGCGTTGGCCTGCCCATGATCACCCATCGCCAGGTGACCAGCATCGATCCGGGCGCGAACTACGACGCGACGCTCGACCCCACCGTCGACAATGACATCGTCATCGACACCGACATGGGTCTGTCCGACGCGACGGTGGCCATGGGCCCGGTGACCTACATGGTGCCGCCGGACCTGTTGGCGCCGTCGAACAACAACATGGCCCAGCGCGTGGACGACATCGGCTTCTCGTGGCAGGGCGTTCTGGGCGCCACGCAGTACGTCGTGCAGATCGCCACGGATGCCGACTTCTCGGCCTTGGCGTTCTCCAGCGCGGCGATCGCGACGACCTCCACCGGGCAGTTGTCGTTCCGCTACGACAGCACGGCGGCGGGCTACCGCGCGCTGGCGGCGAACACACAGTACTTCTGGCGAGTAGGCGCGAAGTCCACCTTCGGCGGTCAGCGGGCGCCCGAGCCCAACGGCTTCGTCTTCAGCCAGGTCTATACGTTCCAGACCGCGGACCAGCCGCCCAGCAACCCGCGCCGCTGAGGACTGTCTAGGGCTTGGAGAGGAGCGCAGGCATGCGGAAGGCACTGTTCTGGCTGATGGCGGCGACCGTAATGGTCGTCGCCCGGCCAGGGGCCGCCCAAACGACGGCCGATTGGACCGTGCTGGTCTACCTGAACGGTGACTCCACTGTCCGCTACGAGGACGCATCGATCCGCGTGTTCAACGCGCTGGAGCAGATCGGCTCGACGCAGGCGGTGAACGTCGTCGTGCAGTGGGACCGCGGCCCTGGCGACGATGTGCTGACCGCGGCGAACCCCGCCGACGCCACGCAGGCCTGGGCCACCACGCGCCGGTACTTGGTGGTGGCGGACCCGGCCCAGACCGGCCTGACGCCGGACACGCTGACCGCCGCCGCGACGCGTATCGCCTCACCGGCCCTGGTCGACCTGGGCGAAGTGGACATGGGCCAGCAGGCGAGCCTGGTGGACTTCTACACCTGGACTGCCGCGCGCTTCCCCGCGCGTCACTATGCGCTGATCCTGAGCGGTCCCGGCACCGGCTGGCAGCCGCGCAGCCAGCACCGTGGCATGCTGTTCGACACGACGACCGTGTCGACCGGCCCCACCGACCCGTCGGCCTTCCTGACCAATGCCGAGTTGACCGGCGCGCTGACCGCGATCAAGTCCCAGCGCAGCGGCCTGAACCTGGACGCCTTGCTGTGTGACACTGGCGGCAGCGCGACGGTCGAAGTCGCCACTCAGGCTACTGGGCTGGTGGACAGCTACCTGGGCGAGTTCCTCGATCGCAATGGCAACGGCGGCCTGAACTACGACACGCTGGTGTCCTCCCTGAACACGGCGCTGCCGTTGACGGCGGCCACGGTGCAAACCTGGCTCGGCAGTGTAGCCACGACCTACCTGGGCTCCTATGGCACCGGCACGGCGCGGCTGGGTGGCGCCCAAAGCGTGACTGCGGGCGTGTACCGCATGGGCAACCTGCCCAGCTTGGTAACCGCCTGCGATGACCTGGCCAAGGCGCTGGATGCCGACCTGCTGACCACGGCACCGGGATTGTTCCGGGTGCTCAGTACGGTCCAGCGTGGTCGCCCTGCTGACTTCAGCGGAGACTACATTGACCTCAAGCACTTCGCTGAGCTGTGCCAGACTGAGTTCGCGGCCACCCAGACCATCGTTGACGCCGCGACGGCGCTGATCTCCGCGGTCACCGCGGTCCAGGCGGGCGACGTGACCGCCGCTTCCGCCGCCACCGACATCGATGTGTCGAATTTCAACGGTGTGGCCGTGTACTTCCCGGGAGAGCTGGCGGCCTACGACAGCAACTACCCGACGGGCTGCGACTTCGGGCAGACAGAATGGCCGACCCTGATCCAGGGGCTCTACACGCTCTACTCGGATCGCAACCCGCCGGTGATCACCCTGATCACCCCGACCAACGGCACCACCATCCTTGAGAATCCGCCGACGATTCAGGTGTCCATCGTGGACCCCGACGCCATCGGCGGTGTCAACGCGGACTCGGTCTCGTTGACCTTCGACGGGGTCGTCGTGCCCAAGGCCAACTACAGCTTCAGCAGCGAGACGGGCGTTCTGACCTACACGCCGGCCAACGCGCTCGGCGCCACCAGCCACACGTTCATCGTGGGGGCCAGTGACCTGAGCGGTAATGCCGCGACGCCCACGACAGGCAACTTCCGCATCTCCGTGGCGACCTTGTCGACGGGGATCCAGACGTTCTCGTTGCCTCGCCTGCTGACCGCCGCTCAGAACGATCCGGGCCTGGTCTTCGGCGCCAGCAACTTCGCCATGGCACGCTGGGTGCCTGGGCTCAGCGGGTCGGACAAGTACCGGCTGTACCCCGATAGCTATGCTTCGTTCCTGCCGCCCGACTGCAGCACCAGCGTGTCGAACCCCGTCGTCACGCGGGCGCCGGCGGGGCTGGGCTACTGGGTCAGGGTGAAGCAGTCCAGGCCGTTGCAGACGTTGCCCGGCACGCCGGTCACGCTCTCGGAGTACGGGATTCGGCTGCTCACCGACGGCAGTTCGCCGAACTGGAACATGGTGGCCAACCCCTATGACACGCCGGCCATCTCCTTGGCCAGCGCTTTCATCCAGTTGGTCGACGGACGGCGCCTGACGTTCCGTCAGGCTATCGACCAGCGGTACACACCGGGTGTGCTGTTCAGCTACGTGCCCAATGAGAGCAACGCCAACGCTCCGGGGCGCTACGACTTCAGTGACGCGGGCGCCGGCCAACTGATCCGGCTTCAGGCGCACTGGCTCAAGGTCAACACGGCCTGCTCCTTGGTGGTGCAATCCGGTCTTTCGTCCCGCGCGGCCGTACCGAGCGCTTCGGCCCGGGCCCTGCCGCGCGACGGTTGGAGCCTGGCGCTGTGGGCCACGGCTGACAGCAAGGCCAACGCCTATTCGGACGGCCGAGCCTATGAAGCCAAGGACCGTCTGGTGCTGGGCCAGTCCAGCGATGCGCAGAATGGCTACGACCATGCCTTGGACGTGGCCGGGCCGCCGGCCATGCCGGGCGGTGTCGCGCTGCGTGCCGTCCACGGCGACTGGGGCCTGGAGAGCGGGCGCTACGTGCGGGACTACCGCGCCGCCGGCATGAGTACGGAGTGGGACGTCGAGGTCGCGGCGCCGGCCGGCGAAGTGAGCCTGACGTGGCCCGACCTGCGGGCGGTGCCGGGCGACATCGACCTCGTGCTGACCGACCTGACCAACGGTCAGTCGCGAGCGCTGCGCACAACCGCCAGCTACGGCTTCACGCACAGCGGTGGCCCGCGGGCGTTCCGCGTGACGGCGCAACGGCGCAACGGCGCCGGCCTGTTGGTGACCAACGTCACCACGCAGTCCGGTCGCGGCGGCGACTCCGTGGATATCGGCTACACGCTCTCTCGGGCGGCGAGTGTGCACGTCCAGGTGACGAGCCTGAGTGGCCGTTCGCTGCGCTCGCTCGGCCCGGTTGACTCCGCCACGGGTCGCGGTCGCTTGGCCTGGGACGGGTGCGATGCCAACGGTCGACCGGTGCCCAACGGCATCTACGTGTTGCAGGTGGTCGCGACGGGCGCGGACGGGTCCTTGGCTCGAGAGCTTCGCACGGTTCGCGTGATGCGGTAGGATGGTAAGCATGAAACGGCCCAAGCACACAATCCTGGCCCTGTTCGCCTGCCTGGCTGTGGCTGGCTCGGTCTCGGCGCAGACCTACCAGACCATCAGCGGGACAGCGACGAACTCGCAGCCCGGGACGTTGTTCTCCACCGTGCGCAACAACTACCTCCAGGTGGACGTGCGCGTGCCGGGCATCGTGCCCGTGGTCAATCCCGGAGGCACGACGGGTCCCACGCTCGTTGGCTACAGCAACTACCGTGGTGGCCGGGCCTGGATCAGCACCGTGCAAGGCGATCCGTTCACCGCCAACGACAACGGTGTGCGCATCGCCGGGCCGACCGCCTACTCGACATGGTGCGGGGTGCAGTTGCAGGATCTGCCCACGCCGGCCGATGACACGCCGGCGATTGAGTACCATGAGTGCGAGACCAGCTACGAGCCGGTGAACAATCCGAACCAGGACATCTTCTCGCAGTACCCGACGGCGAGCAACGATGAGGTCCGGTTTGCCTGGCAGATCCGCAAGGACCTGCCCTCGCTGACAACCATCCACGCCAACCCAAACGTGGCCACCAACGGTGGTCTGGCGGGCGTGAACTCCGCTGTGCAGTGCCTCGTGTCGCAGTCCTATCGGCTGGTCGGCGACAAGGTTCGCGTCGAGATGCTGGTCCAGAACGTCAGCAATGCCAGCGTGCGCATCGGCGGGCACATCTACATCAACCCGACCTTTGGCAGCGGCGTGCGCAACGGTGATCGGTTCCACTTCCAAGGCGTCAAGCAGACCATCGACCACGAAATTACATTCCCCTCGACCAATGCCGCGGACGACCCGTCGTTGCGTCGCATCCCCACCTTCTACCGTACCTTCGACGATGAAGCCGCCCCGTCGGTCATTCTGGGTGGCCTGTTCGACGGCGCCGACATCCGGACGACGGCGTTGAGCGCCGGCCCGCCCACGAGCGCCATGCTGGTCGACCAGAACCTGATCACAGGCAACTGGTTCGCCTACACGCCGGCGTCGGGCAGCCTGATCGGCGCCAACTTTGGCATCATGCTGCGCTGGGCTCCGACCTTGGTCGCCCCCAACTCGGGACGTCGGTTCATCACCTACTACGGCCTGGGCGGCACGGATGCCGACTACGACCAGCCGTACATCTTGTCCGCCGAGGCGCCGTTCAGCCTGTCGCTGGCCAATGGCGACGACCCCAACACCACCTTGGTGGAGACCAGCGACAATGTGTACCGGGCGCCGAACCCGTTCACCGTTCGCGCCTCCGTCTTCAACACCTCGGATCGGGCCATCAGCAATGTGGCCGTGGCGCTGTCGCTGCCGGCCGGCATGAGCCTGGCCAGCGCCGGAGACACGCTCAGCAAGTCCATTGGGCTCGTTCCCGCGAGGTCCGAGCAGGTGGTGAGTTGGCAGGTCAAGACGACATCGACCCTCGAGCCGGGCGTGCGGACAGTGTCCGTGTCGTCTTCCGGCACCAGCCTGACATCGAAGATCGTGGACCGCGAGATCGGCATTCCGGCGCTGCCGCAACTGCTCTTCCCGAACGTCGCCAGGCGACTGGACATGATCTCGGTGCCCTACGATTTTGCCAACCGCGACATCCAGCACGTGCTCAACTCGTTGGGCACGGTCGGAGTGACCGGCGGCGGCAACGCGGCGGTAGCTCGCTACAATGCCGCGGCGCGCTCGTACGGGTACTTCCCGGATCCCTATATCACCAGTGTGGTCCCGGGCGAAGGCTTCTGGCTCTTCAATGGCGCTCTGACAGACCTGCGGCTGCCCACCGACAAGGCCCAGTTGCCGCTGGCGCAGTCGGTGTCGGTGGCGCTGAGTACCGGCTGGAACCAGATCGGCTGCCCATTCACGGTGCCGGCACGGCTGTATGACTGCGAAGTGGTGGGCAGCGACGGCATCGTCCGCAGCTTCCTCGATGCGGTCGGCGCGGGCCAGGTCAAGCCTGTCGTCTACGAGTACCAGCCCAACGACCTGAACCCCACGGCCCAGGGCAGTTATCTGTTCGCCGGCGATGACGCCACCATGCTCAACCCGTGGCGCGGGTACTGGCTGCGTTCGCTGACGGACGTGAACCTGGTCTTCAACGCCAACTCCCTGGTCGGACCGTTCCGCTCCAGCGGTCGCAGCCCATTGGCGCTGCGCGGCGGTTGGGAGTGCGCGCTGTCCGCTGACTCGCCCAACACGGGCAAGCGCCCGGTGCGCCTGGGCTGCGATAGCACCTCGCTGGATGGCTACGACAGCCGCGACGTTGAGGCGCCGCCCACGCTGCGCTCCGAGGGCGACCTGCGCCTCTCGGTGCTGCGTGAGGACTGGGGTCGCGACGCCGGCCGCTACATGCGTGATATCCAGTCGGGCACTCGAGCGCAGACGCGATGGCGCCTGCTGGCCGAGTGTGACCGGGCCAACGAGGACGTGACGCTGCGGTGGAACCTGCGGACGGTGCCGGCCGATGTGCAGCTCACTTTGGTCGACCTGGAGACGGGGGCCCAGCGGCACTTGCGCACGACCTCGGCCTTCAGCTACAACACAGGTGCGACGCCGCGGCCGCGGCTGTTCGAGGTGATTGCCACCAAGGGCGGCGGCCAGGGGCTCAGCATCCCATTCATGCAGGTGGCTGGCACGCGCGGTCGCGCGGTGACCGTGGCTTTCGGCCTGACCTCGGCCGCGACGGTCGACGTTGTGATCGAAAGCCCGACCGGGCGACGGGTGAAGCTGGTTGCTGCATCAATGGCTGCCACGGAAGGTCAAAACAGTGTATCCTGGGACGGCCTTGACGAAGGGGGCCGCCCGGTGCCTGCTGGGATGTACCGTTGCCGGGTGCTGGTTTCGACGCCGGATGGCCAACGGGCCATCGCTGAGCGTCTGGTGCGGATTGGCCGGTAATCAAGGATGAAGCGGAAGGACGGTCGCATGATGAAGCGCTTTCTCGAGTCGCCCCTGGCGCGGCGCATCGCCTGGATGACCCTGACGGCACTGGCGGTCGGGTTGATAGGTCCGGCCGCACAGCGCGCCGACGCGCAAGAGGCGGTTCGCGGCGCCTACTTCGTGCCGTTCACGGCGGCCGAAGGCGTGGATGCTGAGACCCCCGTGCGCATTGGCAACGGCACCGCCGAACTGCTGCAGCGCATGAGCGGAGACCCGCGAGCGAAGCAGCCTTTGGCTGTGCTGCCGGTGGTTCCGGCGCTGGATGGCCATGCGTCTCTGAGCCCCAGCAACCCGATCGTCAAGCGCGCTCTGAGTGAGTCGGCGATCACCCAGGAGGAAGTCGACAGTCCTCCGACCGCCGCCGAGCCGGCAGCCGCTCTGTGCCGCAAACTCGGCCTCGGCTATGTCATTACCGGCAACATCGACCGCTACAAGGAAGGCCCCGGCGCGGACGGCAAGAGCCAGGTCGCCGAGCTGTCCTACACGGTCAAGCTGACCGAGGTGCTGCCCGAGGGTGCCGTGGCGCAGCCCCGGACCGTGCCGATCAGCGGCGTCAGCAAGTACACGGCGACCACCGACAAAGACAAGATCATCCTCCGGGCCATCCTGACCGACCGTGTCTCCCGCGAGATCGTCTCTCAGCTCATTGAGTTGCCGGAACTGGCGCCTGAGCCCCAGACCGAGGTGCAGGTCAAGCCCAAGCCGGCCAAGGGCAGCAACGCCTGGGCCTATGCGGGCGTCGTGGTGGCGGGCATCGCCTCCATCTTCCTGATCTCCACCATCGGCGGCGGCAAGACCAAGGCACCGGCCAACCTGGCGGTGACGGGCGTGGCCGCGGTATCCGAACAGGACGCGGTACGCATCACCTGGCTCCAGGCGCCGGCGGCGATCGGTTACAACGTGTATCGTCGACAGGTAGGCAGCCAGCCGTTGGTGTCGAGGGCCCTCCGCGGGCGCACCACGGCTGACGGCTTCACCGTGTTGCCCAATCCGCAGACCAACAGTGTGCCGACCGTGGTTGGCGGCAACCGGACCTCCTTCATCGACACCACGGCCGTCAGCGGCGTGGTGTATGAGTACGCCGTGGCGGGCATGAACGCCAGCAACGTGCTTGGTGCTCGCTCCAGCTCCACGACGGCGGCCCGCACGGGCGCCAACATCGGCGCCGCGCCGCAGTTGACGGCCTCGGCCGGCAACGGCTTCGTCTCCCTGAACTGGAGCGCCAGCAGCGCCTTTGTGACCGGCTACTTCGTGTACCGGCGCCAGGGCGGCGTGCCCGACACCGTGACCGCGGCCGACCGCGTAGCCACGGTGACCGGCCGCACGACGTTCGACGACACGCCGTTGACCAACGGGGTGGAGTACACCTACGTGGTGCAGCCGTACACGCAGATCGGTACCGGCCAGAAGTTGATCGGCACGGACAGCAACCGCGTGACGATCGCGCCGATGGCTGGCGCGCCGCCGCAGGCCCCGCGCGGGGTGGCGGCCGTGGCCAGCAACCTCGGTGTGGTGACGGTCTCGTGGCAGTTCAACGCCGAGCCGGTGGCCTCCTATGAGGTGCTCCGACTGCGTGAAGCCACGACCCGGCAGCGCACGGTGACCGGCAGTTCCTCGTGGCTGCGTGGTCTACCCGTGGACTTGGCGGCGCGCGCGCAGACCGTACGCGTCGACCCGCGTCGGTCGCGCCAGATCGACCTCACTGGCTACAGTGTGGTGGGCAGTGTGCCCAGCACGCAGAACAGCTTCGTTGAAGGGCCTCTGCCCGACGGGCTCTACACCTACGCAGTACGCGCGGTGAGCAGCACCGGCGTGCGCGGCCCGGTGGGCGTGAGCACGGCGCTGACGGTCTCGTCGCCGCCGGCGGCTCCGGCCGGAGTGACCGCTACTGGTCAGTCCGGGGCGGTGCTGGTAGCCTGGCAGAGCGCTGCCGGCAACGTGAGCGCCTATCGCGTCTACCGTAGTCTGACGGCCATCACCGCGTCGATGACCGGCCCCGCCACGGCGCCGGGCATCTCCCGCGTGACCGAAGTCAATCCGAGCGTCACGTCGTTCAGCGACACCGGCGTCACCAACAATACCGTGTACTACTACGCGGTGACGGCGGTGGGCCAGGGCGGCACGGAGAGCCTGTTCGGCAAGGGCACGGCGACCACGACCGGTGCGGTGGGCGTGCCCCACGCGGCGCCGGCCACGATGACGCTGGCCACCGACCGGCCGCTCATCTCGGCCAACGGCATGCACACGGCGGCCATCACGGCCACCGTGCAGGACCTGAGCAGTATCGCGGTGCCGGGTGTCGAGGTCATCGTCACGGCGGACCGTGGCAGCTTCAAGGCGCCCCTGCCGGCCAACGCCAGCTACGTCGACGCCACGAAGCGTCAGGTTCGCTCGCTGACGGACGCCACGGGCAAGGTTGTGCTGAACTTCATGTCGGAAGTCATCACGACTGCCGCGACGCAGGTGGTGGCCAATATCCAGGCCCGCGCCGCGGAGCTTCCGGTAGCGCAGCAACTGCAGTCGACCAGCGTGGCGATGCAGTCGTCCGCGCCGAGTGTGCTGCTCATGAGCCCCGCGCTGGTGTCGCTGACGGCCGACCAAGCTTCCACCCAGACGGTGGCGGCACGGGTCCTGGACAGCCTGAACCAGCCGGTGCCTGACGGCACGTTCTCGGTGGACTTCAGCCTCAGCGCCGACAACGGCGAGTTGCGTCAGTCGGGCGACGTGCAGACCTATCCGTTCCAGCGCTACCCGACCACCATCACGGTGCCGGTGACCACCGGTCGAGCGACCATGGTGTACCGCGCCGGCCCGGCCAGCGGCACGTTGCAGATCAACGCGGCGGTGGCGGGTCTGCCCGCCGTAGCCTCGTCGGCGACGGTCCGGCTGTCGGCTGGTGAAGCGACGCAGGTGTCGTTCAGCCAGACCGGCACGACGCTGAACCAGTTGAACGTGCCGGTCAGCGGCTCGCAGGCCATCACGGTTGACGTGCGCGACGCGCAAGGCAACCGGGTGGGCGCGGGTGTGGCCGTGCAGTTGGCTGTGGAGCCGACGGGTGTGGTCACGATCCCGGCCTCCGGCGTGACCGACGCCAATGGCCAGGTTGCCCTGAACATCACCGGCGGCGCAGTCGTCGGCGATGCGATCATCACGGCAACCGCCGGCACGTCGGCGGAAGGCCAGTTGGCAGTCCATGTGCGCTAGCCGCGGTGGCTAGCGACCAGAGCGCCGGGCCTCGGTTCACCGAGTCCCGGCGTTCGTGGTTTGTGTCGCCGAGTCGAGGGCGCACACCCTCTGGCGCGGAGCGCGGCGGGAAGGTACAATTCGGTGGGCGGCCAAGGTCGCTCATGCTGCCTGGCCCACCTGATGATGGTGCCGCTGGGCAGGGGTGGAGAGGCGGCTTGGTGCGACGCTGGCGCGTCACATATCTGGTAACGTGGCTAGCCCTGCTGGCGTGTGGCGCGGCAACGGGCGCCACCATTGACCTTATGGCCAGCCCCAGCCGTGTCCCCGCGGATGGCGTGAGTACCATCACGCTTTCGGCCACTGTGCGTGAAGGCACCAGCCTGGTGGAGGCGCCGGTGGCCGTGCTGTTCAACACCACGGCCGGCGAGTTGTCGCCTCTGGGCGGGGCCCGCGGCAACGGCCAGCAATTGCGCGTGATGACCCAGGGCGGTCGCGCGCAGGCGACCCTGCGGGCGACCACTTACGAGACCTCCGCGCTCGTCACAGCGGCGCTGATCGACCAGGCCAACGCGACCACGGCTCAGCGCACTGTGACATTCGGGTCGAGCGGCACCAAGCAGGTCTTCTACGACAACATCATCAAGGTGACGGGCGCCTATCTGGCCTACTACCCGGAAGGCTCGATGATGGTCATGGAGGTGCTTGGCGATGCCGCGGTCTCGTACCAAGGCGTCGAGATCCGGGCCTCGCGGCTGCACTTGGATGTGCGCGAAGACATCCTGGTCGCGCGCGACTTCCAGGGCCGGGTGAGCATCGGGCATGGTGCGCCGCCGTACAAGAGCGATCGCAAGAACGAAGCCGCACCTTACTTCGGCGACGCGCTGGTGCTCGACATGCGCACTTTCACCGGCGCCATCTTCAGCACGCAGAGCGGGCAGACCACGCACTTTACGGGACGCGAACTGAGGAAGACGCCGGCGGTGGAGTTGCCGACGGACGCCTTCGACCTGTACGACGTGAGCGGCGCGAAGTTGCAGATCAGGGCGCGGCGGGCGGTCGTCTACCCCAATGAGAAGATCCGCTTCGACCAGCCCAAGTTCTACATGGGCGACAAGAAGATTCTGTCCCTGCCGTACTACTTCGAGCCGTTGGGCTATTCGGCCATGGGCGGCGGCGGCTTTGCGCAGTTCGTCAACTACAGCTCGCAGGACGGCCTGCTGGTCAACTTCCCCTACTACTTCGACATGGGCGATCGCTCGACGAACGAAGTGACGCTGTCGCGGGGCGAACGGTCGGGCGTGTTCGCGCGGCAGAATGGTTGGCAGGTGTACTACCGCCACCACGCCGACTTGCCGCAGAACAAGGGCGACTGGGACTTCACGATCGACCAGATCGGGACGCAGTTTGGCGTGACCTATCAGCGCAACCAGCGGTTTGGCAGCAATTCATACAGCTCTTTCTCGCTGACCTGGCCAGAGCACCGCAACCTTTACTCGAATGCGAACCTCTATACCACCATAGGACCGGGTACGCTGAGCGCGACGGGCAATCTGGACAACCTGCTCGGCCCCGGCGGCGGAATCAGTAACAACCTGAATGTGGTGTGGCAGAGCTTCCCGATGCGCGTCAAAGCCATCGACTCGCGTTTCTCGGTGGCCCTGGGCACCGGGTTCAGCCATTCGCTGAGCCAGCAGGACCTATGGCGCCAAAGCGTGTCGCTGAGCTGGGACCACGATGCCTGGAACTTCGGGCCCAAGGCGTCGCTGGTGCCGTATGCGGGTCTGCGCTACCAGAACACCATCAATGGAGGCCAGGAGACCGCATTTACGTTCAACACGACGTACCGGCAGGACCTGGCCGAGGGCATGACGCTGGGGCTGGGTTACACGTTCGACAAGGCGTGGAACTCGCAGTACAAGGTGCCCGACCGGCATGTGTTCTCGCTGGACTGGCAGATGACCAAGACCAAGCTGCGCGGTTACGCGTATGCCAACTACAACCTGGTGGACCAGGCACTATCGGCCTCGGTGTTGTTCGACTACACGCTGTCGCGCAACTGGGGCCTGCAGGCGCAGACCATCTACCAGAGCAGCTCGCTGGGCTCGTTCAGCGAGACGGAGCTGTGGGCGTACCGCATGTTGGGCGGTCGCGAACTGCGCTTGCGTTATAATCTGGAACGCGGTAGGATCTTCTTCGAGATCGACAACCAATTCTGATGGGAGGGCTGTCATGTCCAACCTGCGGCTGAAGCCGTGGCTCGTAGTATGTGGGTTGCTCGTCATGCCTTGGCGAGCGCAGGCGCAGGATACCTCCGGCGCTGGTTTCTTCCCGTTCCGGGGCAGTGCCCGGACGGCTGGTCTGGCGGGCGCCTTCACGGCTGTCGCGGACGACGTGGCTGGCCTGCAGTGGAACCCGGCCGGCATGACCCAGGTGGCCACGCGCCAGGCGGGTGTCAACTTCAAGGTCAACGGCGACGGTGGCGACTACCTCAACGTGTCGTACATCGAGCCGGTTCGCCAGGGCAAGTTCGGCGGCGGCTTCACCTACATCAACGCCACGGACGGCGCTGGTCGGCGTGACAACGTCTTCCAGTTCACCTATGGCCAGGCGTTCACCAACGAGCTGTCGTTCGGCGCCAATCTGCGCTATCAGACGGCCGACGCTGGCGCGACGACCGACCAGAACTTCTCGTTCGACTTCGGCCTGCTCTTCCGCCCCAAGCGCTACAAGCAGTGGGCTGTGGGCCTGACCGCGTTGGACATCAATGAGCCCAGCTTCACGGGCATCGGCCTGCAGAAGCGCATCTTCAACCTGGGCTTGGCTTACCACCCGGACGAGTACACCACGCTGGCCCTGGACTGGTACGACATCGGCTCGCTGGCCCATCGTGGCCAGGCGCGCTTCGGTGCCGAGCGCCAGGTGACCCGCAACATCGCGGTGCGCGCCGGTGTGGCGCAGGACACCTTCGGCGTGGGTCTCTCGCTCATGTACAAGTACTTCACGTTCGACTACGGCTTCCAGCGCCTGTCTGGCGCGCCGGACATGAACATGATCAGCGTGACCGCCAACTTCTGATCCTCAGATCAGGCGCGTGACGCGACCGGCGCGGTGCCCTTGGGCGCCGCGCCGGTCCTGCATTTGGGTGGCTGGCACGCCCCAGTGAACGAAGCAGCGCGAGTCGCCGGTCGGTCAGACACCTCGGCTCTGAACATCAGGCCAGGGGCAGTTCGCGACGCCGGCCGAGCAGCGGCGCCAGCGCCAGCACCGCGGCGGTGACGACGACCAGGATGACGCCATAGGCGGCGCCGCGGGCGAAGTAGCTACCGCGGAACTGGTTGGCGATCTCGATGGAGACGGGCCGGTTGGCTGGCGTGTAGAGCACGATGGAGGCGACGAACTCGCCCATGGCAGCGATGAAGGCCAACAGGCCGCCGACGATGGCGCCGGGCGCGACCAATGGCAGCACGACCGTGCCGAACACGCGGCCCGGCCGGGCGCCGAGGGTGCCGGCGGCCTCCTCGATGCTGGGATCGACCTGTGCGAAGGACGAACCCACGGCCCGCACCGTGAGCGGAATGCTCCGTACGAAGTAGGCCAAGGGCAGGATGGTGTAGGTGCTGAGCAGCAGGAACCGGCCGGCCCAGGGCTGGTTGACGCTGAACCACTCCGCCAACGCCAGCGCGGTTACGGTGCCGGGAATGGCGTAGGGCAGCACGGCCAGTGCTTCGGCCAGGCCACGTCCCCGGAAGCGCACTCGCGCGAAGCACCACGCGGCGACGAGCGCGAACAGCACATTGGCCACTGTGGCCTGGGTGGCCATGGCCAGGCTGTTGATCAGTGGGATCTGGCCATCGGGCTGGGCCGCGATGAAGCGGAACGCGTCGAGTGTGTAGCGCGGCGGCAGGATCTGAGTGGTCCAGGCGGCGTCGTCGGCGAAGCTGAGCAGCAGCAGCATGGCGTGAGGCAGAAGCAGCACCACCACGGCCACGGCGCCCAGCAGGCCCAGCACCAGCCGCGTGCCACCCGACCGCACCATGCGACGTCGGCCAGCGCCGCCCTTGCCTCCGCCGTAGTAGTTGCCGCGACTCTCGACCCAGCGCAGCAGGAGCAAGAACAACACGCACACAGCCGCCAGCACCACGGTCTCGGCGCGCATGAGGGTCAGCGAGCTGCGTTGGCGCGAAGCCAGCAACTGAGTTGTCAGCACGCGCACGCCGCCCAGCACATACGGTGCGGTGAAGCTGGCCATGGACTGCATGAAGCAGAGCAACGAGGCGCCGAGTAGCGAAGGCGTGAGTAGTGGCAGCGTGACCGTCCAGAAGACGCGTGAACGGCCGGCGCCGAGCGTGCCAGCCGCCTCCAGCCGTGACTCATCCAACCGCTGCAAGCCGGCGGCGACGAACGTGTAGAAGTAGGCGTAGAAGCTGTAGGCATGGACCGCGAGCACGGCGCCCATGCCGCGGAAAGTCCACGGTGCGTGGCTGAGCCCCAGCGCCGACTGCACGAGCCGGGTGACGATGCCGCTGGGCGCATAGAGGAAGTAGAAAGCCATGGTGCCGACGAGCGGTGGCAGCAGGATGGGCACGACGGCCAGGCCGGCGATGACTCGTCGCCCCGGGAAGTCGTAGCGGGTGACGAGGAAGGCCAGCGGCACGCCGATGCCGGCCGACAGCAGGACCGACAGCACGGAGATGAGCAGCGAGTTGCCCAGCGCCTCGAACTCGATGTTGCTCAGCCCGTGGCCGGGTCCGACGAACAGCTCGTGCCACCCGGCGAGGGTGAAGACTGGACGCGGGCCGGAATCGTCGATGAGGCTGCCCACCGCGAGGCGCAGGTTGGGACCGGCCACCAGCCAGAGCAGGATGGCGGTGACCAGGACAGGCAGCAGTTGGCGGCTGGTGGGTCGCAGTCTGGGCATGGCGCTATGATAATGCCGGTGAGTGTCATGGGCTACGATCCGCGCGAGCATCATCGGCGGAGTGTGCGGCTGGCGGGGTATGACTATGCCGCCGCCGCGGCCCACTTCGTCACCGTGTGCACGACCGACCGCGCGCCGGTGTCGGGCGACGTGGTCGATGGCGTCGTGCGGTTGTCCGAACAGGGCGAGGTGGCGTGGGGCGTGTGGTGCAAGATACCTGAGCACTTCCCGCACGCCGACATGGATGCGTTCGTGGTGATGCCCAACCACGTGCATGGGATCATCGTCATTGGCGCCGCGCCGGGATCGGTAGGGGCGACGCCGGAATCGGTAGGGGCGACGCATGCGTCGCCCCTACCGGCGGCGGACGCGTCGCGGCCATCGGCGGATCCGCGTGGTCCCGCGCCGGGGTCGCTGGGGGCCATTGTCGGGTCCTTCAAGGCGGCGACCACCCGGCGCATCAACCTGATGCGGCAGACGCCCGGCGCGCTGCTCTGGCAGCGCAGCTACCACGAGCACATCATCCGCGACGAGGACGGGTTGGCGCGGGTGCGGCGGTACATCGAAGATAACCCGCTACGCTGGGCCACCGACCGCGACAACCCCATGGCGAGGCGCCCCTGAACGAGGTCTGCCTACCCCTTCGCGCCCTTCCCCTTCACCGTCTGGTCCCAGCGCTGCATCCACTGGTCACCGTCGGTACGCACCTTGGCCCAGTCAAGCTTCAGCTCGGGCAGGTCGCGCGGCAGGTCGGCGGGCAGCTTGTCGCGGCCGGCATCGCGCGCGGGCAGACAGTAGAACTTCTCGGCGGCGTAGGCCATCTGTTCGGTCGAGGTGACCCACTCGTAGAAGGTCCGAGCGGCCTCGGGCTGCCGGCTGCCCTTGACCAGGGCGAGCCCGTCGAGCACCATCGGGCAGCCCGACTTGGGGATGACGAAGCCCAGCTTGTAGCCATGGTCGCGGCGCTGGATGAAGACGTCCCGCAGGTTCCAGACGGTGACCACGCCTTCTTGGGCCTGGAACTGGCGGAACAGCATGGCCGGGTCGGCCGTGTAGGTGGTGGTGTTGGCATCCAGCCGGGTCAGCCAGGCGAATCCGGCGTCCACTGACGGCTGGCGTTGGATCATCGCGGCGATGAAGCTGCGCATGGTGCCGCTCTTGAGCGGGTCGCGGATGATGATCTTGCCCTTCCAGCGGGCATCGAGCAGGTCGTCCCAGTCCTTGGGCGCATCGGCGGGCTGGACGGCATCGGTGTTGTAGACGATGACGCCGGGCGTGAGCCATTGGCCGTACCAGCGGTGCTGCGGGTCGCGGCGGGCGGGGTCCATGGTCTTGGACCAGGTGGGTTCATAGGGTTCCAGCAGGCCGAGTTCGGCGGCTTGGACGAAGTTGGTGTGTGGAGCGCCCCACCAGATGTCGGCCACAGGGTTGGCCTTCTCGGCGCGCAGGCGGTCCAGGACCTCCTGGGCGCCCATATCCACGGTCTGCAGGGCGATCTCGGGGTGCGCCGCGGCCCAGCGCTCCTTGTAGGGCTTGAGCATCTCATCGCCGTTGGGCGAGTAGATGGTCAGCGGGGCCTTGGTGGGGGCGACGGCCGGCTTGCCGGGCGCCTTGGCGTCGGTGGCGGGCCGAGGCGGCGCGCAGCCGGCCAGGGGCAGCAGCAGGAGGGTAGCCAACAAGGTTCGTCGCGACATCGGTTGCTCTCCGGTCTGGTCCTTCCCATCAGGTTACTACCATCTATCGAACCGTGTACAATGAAGGTCCGCGGCGACCGGCGACGCGCGCGGCCAAAGACGAAGCGGGAGGATGGCATGGGCGAGGCCCGGGTCACGGTGCGCCTGAGTTCTGGCGATCTGAACCGACTGCTGGGCGAGGCCAGCGATATCGACCTGCGCTACCGCGACGGCCGGTTCGAGCTGAGCCACACCGTGGCCAAAGTGACGCTGACCGCCAACTTCTACCCCGAGGTGAGCGGCGGCCGCTTGCGCTTCGTCGTGCCGTTCGGCGAGCTGCGCTCCGACCGCGGCACCGGCCCGCTGGTGCGCGGTGCGCTGTCCATGGCCTGGAACTGGATTGAGACCAAGCTGGAGTCGGTGCTGGCGGAGAAGCTGTCGGCGCGCGGGCTGCCCTGGGACTTGGTGTGGGTCGACGGCCAACGCGACCAGACTGGCAAGTCGGCCACGGTGAATGTGTCGCTGGCGGTGCTCAACCAGTGGCTGGCCGACAAGAGCAGCGCCGCGGGCCTGCCCACGCGGCTGGCCGGCATGCGTGTCGAGCCCGAGGCGCTGGAGCTGCACTTGAGCCTGACTCCGGCCTCGGCCCATGTGACCTGGTAGGTGCAAAGTGGATACTCAGCCTAGTCGCGTCCATCTCGACCCCACGGCGCTCAATACGCTGCTGGAGCAGTTCGTCAACAAGCCCGGCGAGCTGGAGGTCAGCTTTGTCGAGGGCCAGTTGCGCTGCGTGGCCAAAGGCCTGACGGTGACCGTGGCGTCGCTAACGCTGGATGCCGAAGGGCTGGACATCGGCCTGCATTTCGGCCAGCAGCCATGACCTCGCGCGAGCGGATGCAGGCTATCCTGGCCGGCGAGCCACCCGACCGCATCGCCGCCTATGAGCACTGGTGGCCCGAGACGTTCGCCGTCTGGCGTGAGCAGGGCTATCCCGACGGCGTCAGCCCCGAAGATGGGCGCGGCGCCAGCTTGCGTTACTGGCAGGCCAAGTCGGGCACGCCGGAGCATCTGTCCTTCGACTGCACCAGCCCCGGCGCCTGGCGGCGCTACCGCGAGCCGTTGCTGTCGCTCGATCCCGCGCGCATCGACGCCGACAGCCTGCGACGCAACCTCGACGCTGGCCGACAGGGCGAGCGGCTCTTGTTCATGGGCAACATGTTCATCTACGAATTGCTGCGCGCCACGCTGGGCGATGTGGTCATGCTGGAGAGCTTCCTGCTCGAACCAGCCTGGATCCACGACTTCTGCCGGGTGTACACGGACTTCTACCGGGCCCACTACGCCTGGATCTTCGACCGCATCGGCCGGCCCGACGCCATGTTCATCTACGAGGATCTGGGCCACTCGCACGGCTCGTTCTGCTCGCCAGCCACGTTCGACGCGCTGCTGGCGCCGTACCACGCGGAACTGGTCGGCTTCTTTGCCGACTACGGCCTGCCCAGCATCCTGCACACCTGCGGCGACGTGCGCGACCTGTTCCCGAGCATCCAGCGCTGCGGCTGGTCGTGCCTGCAGCCCATGGGCGCCAAGGCGGGCAACAACATGCTTGACTACGCCGATCAGGCTCGTGCGTCGGGCAGGCGGCTGGGCTTCATGGGCAACATCGACGTGACGGTACTCAACACGGGCGACCGCGACGCCATCGCGCGCGAGGTGACGACCAAGGTGCGCGGCATGGTCGAGCGGCGTGCGCCGTACTGCTTCCACTCGGACCACAGCATCCCGCCCGACGTGAGCTATGCGGACTACCGCTTTGCGCTGGAGTTGGCGCGCGAGTGCGGGGTCTACTGACGAACGGCTGATGGCAGGAACGGCACGCCAGACGCCGAAGCCAGCCACTGCGCCGTTCGCCCGGCAGGGATGATTCCATGCGCTCCTTTCTCGCGCTGCTGATGTTCCTCGCGCTGCTGCCGGCCTGGTGCCAGGAGCCGACGACGGTCCGCTTCGACACGCCCGAGATGCCGGCTGGCTGGCAGGTGCAGGGCGCTCAGGTCGACCTCGCCCGCTCGGTGGGCCAGGGCGGCGGATCGCTCAGCGTGCCGCCGGGAGCCAGGGCCACCTGGCGCCTGCGGGCGGCGGATGGTTCGGGCAAGGTCAGCTTCAAGGTCTACGAAGACGGCGCCACGCGCGCCGACGAGAAGACGCGCGGCGCGGGCCCGCTCTATGGCATCGTGACCAAGTCCGGGCGCCTTCTGGTGGCGGGCGCCGTCTATGCGCCGTACCTGGCAGGCAATACGACCTACAGCTTGAGCGAGTATGATCCCACGGCCAAGGAGCAGCCCTACTTCGGGGTCACCTACCTGGGCCATCGGCGGACCGTAGGCTGGCACGAATGGGTATTCGACTTCGACGCCGTCAAGGGGCTGCACATCAGCCACAACGGCCAGGATCTGGGCAACCGCTGGAGCTGGGCGAAGAGTCAGGTGCAGGGCTTCGCCGGGGTCGTGGTGTTGGGCGACACTGGCGGCGACAAGGCACAGACGCTGTGGGTTGACGATGTCGCCGTGACGTTGGGACCTGAAGGCACCGTCGATCCCATGACTCAGCTCTGCCCGCCGGCCGATCCGCCAGCCGAGGGGAACGCGCCGAGCATCGTGCCCGCCCTCGATGGCAAGCATCCACGGCTGCTGTTCGGGGCCGACGAGGTGGCGGCGCTGCGCGAGTTCGTCAAGACGCCGCGTGGCCGCATCCTGTTTGGCCGGGTGGGCGAGTACGTCGGCTCGTGCCGCGCGCCGAGCACGCCGGCCTTCCTGACCGACGCCACGGACGGACAGCGCCAGGGCATGTGGCGCATGCCGACCGTCGCACTGCACTACCTGCTGACCGGTGACAAGGCGTCGCTGGACGCCGCCGTGGGCTACATGAAGCTGCTGCTGGCCTTGGAACAATGGGAGACCGGCGAGCTGGACTGCGGCATGAGCTCGGCCAACATCATGATCGGCGCGGCGCTGTGCTATGACTGGCTGTACGACGCCCTGGAGCCCGGCTTCCGCGAGGACTTCAGGCGCAAGCTGTGGACCATGGCGCGCCGCCAATACTACCTCGGCCACCTGATGCGCTGGGGCGCTGATAACCAGCACTACTGGCAGGGCGACCCGCAGAACAACCACCGCTGGCACCGCGATGCCGGCATGTCGTTGGCGCTGTTGGCGGCCTACACCGGCGAACCCGGCCAGAAGTGGATGATGGGCAAACTGGCCGACGAGATGCGCTACGTGGCCGACTGGTTGCCATCGGACGGCACCAGTCACGAGTCGCCCAGCTACATGGTCTTTGGCGGCGCTCACCTGAGCCTGGCGATGCAGGCCGTCGACCGTTGCCTGGGCACGACGTACCTGGATCGCCCGTTCTTCGCCAACATCCCCGAGTTCATGCTGCAGACGCTCACGCCGGGCCTGGCGCAATGCTTCCACTTCGGCGACCAGGGCGGCACGGGCGTCGAGGAGTTCAACTACGACGTGTTCGAGATGCTGGCGGTAGGGCAGCATCGGCGGGGCGCTGGTGGACGACCGGCTGGAGCACCGCGGCGTTGGGGCGCAGATCGCCTGGCTGGGTCTGCTGTGGTATCCGCGCGCACTGGCGGCCAAACCCGGCGCCGCGCCGACACAAGCCTTCTTTGCCGACCTCGGCGTGCAGTTCGTGCGTGACCAGTGGGCGGCCGGCGGGCGAGGCGCCATGTTCAAGTGCGGGCCGCTGGGTGGCTATCTGCTCAACACCTACCGTGCGCGCCACGGCATGGGCTACGTGAACGTGGCCCATGACGACCCCGACGCCAACAGCTTCATGTTGTTCGGCGGCGGCGAGTTCCTGGCAGAGAGCGACCGCTACTCGGGTCAGAAGCGTTCGGCCAACCTCAACACGATCCTGGTCAACGGCGTGGGCCAGACTGTGCCGGGCCGCGACGAAGGCGGCACCTGGAGCCAGCCTGGCGGCGACATGAGCCGCATGGCCGTCGTCTGCGGGCGGGCCGTCAACGGCCGCCATCTGGGCATCGAGGGCGAGGCGTCCGGCGCCTACGCACCCAACCCGCGCGGGGTCAGGCGGCCGGCGCTCGACCGCTACCGCCGCGCGCTGCTGTGGGCCGAGGGCCGCTACCTGCTGGTGCTCGACGACATCCGCGCGCCGTCGGCCGTGGACGTCGACTGGTTGCTACAGAGCGGGCAGGTGCGGGTTGGTGCCGACCAGCGCTACGAGTTGGTCAAGGGCGCGGCCACCTGCCCGCTGCAGGTGGCAGCAACGGCGCCGTTGGCGGCCAGTGTCGTCGACTCGCCGGCGGACAACAAGACCAAGCCGCTGGGCTGGAAGCAGCTTCGCCTGCGCGCCAACACGACCGCGCTGCGGTTGGCCAGCGTGTATGACCTGTGGGCGCGCGGCGGTCTGACGGTCACACTCACCGCTGACGGCGCCGACCACGCCGTGGTGACCGTCCGGGGCGACGGCGGCATCGCCGACCGCTGGGACTGGGCGGCTGGCGCGGGTCGGCTCGATCCGTCGCGCATCGTCGGCCAGGACGGGGCAGGCCAGCCGCTGCTGACGATGGGCGAGGCAGAGCCGCAGACGCTCGCCCTGCTCGCTGCTGTCGCCGCGAAGTAGCGCTCGCCCCACGCCACAGCCAGCGCAGTTGGCCACGCCCTTCGCCGCGAGTCACGGCGCCGTTGACCCGCTCGCCTCGCCGTGATACAAGACTCCGCACATGGGAAGCTGGTGAGACTCCAGCACGGCCCCGCCACCGTAACCGGGGACGGCCGTCGCCCAGCGTGCCACTGACTCAGTCGAGTTGGGAAGGCCGCGGCGGCCGATCGATCCGGGAGTCGGGATACCAAGCGGCCCACCACGGGGCGCCTTCGAGGGAAGGTACATCACGATGCGCGGTCTTCTTGACCCTACGGTCGAGCGGGTGGCTCGGCATGGCTGAAGTCATCCTCGTCACCGGCGGCGCGCGCGGCGGCAAGAGTGGCTACGCCCAGCAGTGGGCGGAGTCGCTGCCCGGCGCGCGCGCCATCATCGCCACCTGCCCGGTGCTCGACGGCGAGATGGCGGCTCGTGTGGCGCGGCATCAGGCCGACCGCGCCGGCCGTGGCTGGCGGACCGTCGAAGAGCCGTTGGACCTGGCGCGCGCATTGGCCGAGCTGGCCGACACGCCGGTGGTGCTCATCGACTGCCTCACCCTCTGGGTCAACAACCTGCTGCACCGAGCCGGCGAGGCCGGCCTCATGTTCGGTGAGGACGAGGTGGTGCCGGAGACCGACCGGCTCACCGCGGCGTTGGCGGCGCATCCCGGCACGGTCATCCTGGTCAGCGGTGAGGTAGGCTGGGGCATAGTGCCGGCGAACGAGCTGGCGCGGCGCTTCCGCGATGTGGCCGGCCGCGTCAACCAGCGCGTGGCGGCGGCGGCCGACCGCGTCGTGCTGATGGTCAGCGGGCTTCCCATGGCAGTCAAAGGCGGCTTGCCCTGAGTGGCGGGCCTCGTGTCGAAAGGACCAACCGTGGGGTACGACTCGCTGATCGGGACCATCGCTCCGCTGCACGCTCCCGCCATGGCCGCGGCGCGCGCGCGCCAGGATACGCTGACCAAGCCGCCGGGCAGCCTCGGACGGCTGGAGGAGCTTAGCATCCATCTCGCGGGCATGAGCGGCCTATGCCCGCCACCCGTGCCTCAGACACCGTGTGTCATGGTCTTCGCTGGCGACCACGGTGTCTGTGCCCAGGGCATCAGCGCCTTCCCCGCCGAGGTGACGCCGCAGATGGTGCTCAACTTCCTGGCGGGTGGTGCCGCCATCAATGTACTCGCGCGCCAGGCCGGTGCCAGGGTCGTGGTCGTCGATGCCGGCGTGGCCAGTGACCTGCCGGCGGCCGAAGGCCTGATCAGCGGCGAGATAGCGCCGGGCACGGCCGACATGAGCCAGGGCCCGGCCATGACCCGGGAGCAGGCTGTCGCAGCGCTGGAGCTGGGCATTCGTGTGGCCAGCGACCAGATCGCCGCCGGCGCCGACCTGCTGGCCTGCGGCGACATGGGCATCGGCAACACAACGCCCTCGGCGGCCATCACGGCGGTGGTCACCGGCCGCTCGCCGGCCGAGGTGACTGGGCCGGGCACCGGCCTGCCCTCCGACCGTGTGCGCCACAAGACCCAGGTCATCGAGCAGGCCATCGCCCGCAACCAGCCACGGCGCGACGACGCCATCGGGTTGCTCGCGGCGGTGGGCGGCTTCGAGATCGGCGCCATCGCCGGCGCCATGCTGGCCGCCGCCGCGGCGCGCGTGCCCATGGTGGTCGACGGCTTCATCAGCACCGCCGGCGCGCTCATCGCCTACGTGCTGGCTCCAGCCGTGCAGCCTTTCCTGATCGCCGGCCATCGCAGCCAGGAGCCGGGTCACGACGCCGCCTTGGCGCATCTGGGCTTGAGCCCGCTGCTCGACTTGCGCCTGCGGCTGGGCGAGGGCACTGGCGCGGTGCTGGCTTTCCCGCTGGTGCAGGCGGCGGCCCGCATCGCGGATGAGATGGCCACCTTTGGCGAAGCGGGAGTGTCAGGCGCCGATGCGTGATCTGCGACGGGCGATAGCGCTGCTGACCATCGTGCCCGCCGACTTCGCGCCGGACGACCCGGCGCCGGTCGGCCGCGCCATGGCCTGGTACCCACTGGTTGGCCTGGGGCTCGGGCTGTGCCTGGGGGCCGCATGGTGGGCGCTGGGCGCGGCGAGCGAGGTGCTGCGAGCGGCACTCGTGGTGACGCTGTGGGCCGTACTGACTGGTGGCCTGCACCTCGACGGCTGGAGCGACTGCTGCGATGCGCTACTGGCCACCACGACGCGCGAGCGCCGGCTGGAGATTCTGCGCGATCCGCGGCTGGGCGCGTTCGGCGCCACGGGGCTGGGCTTGCTGCTGCTGGTCAAGACCGCCGCGGTGGCCAGCTTGAGCGGCCCAAGTGCGTTGCTGCTGGCGCCGGCCTTGGCGCGGTGGGTGCTGGTGCTGGTGGCCAGGCGCTGGCCCTCGGCGCGGCCGGGTGGCATGGGCGATACGTTCCGGGCCGGGCTGGGCGCGCGAGAGATCGCGCTCGCCAGTGCGACCGTCTGGGTGGCGGTAGCGCTGCTCGGCGGCTTGCCGGCGCTAGGCGTGGTCTTTGTTGCCGCCGGGGCCCTGGGTTCGTTCGCGGCGAGTCGGCTGGGCGGCGTCACAGGCGACGTCTACGGCGCCGTAGTCGAGTCCGGCGAGGCCGCGGCGCTGGTCGTCGCGGCGCTGATGGGGCATCTGTGATGCGACTCGGCACCACGTCGTACATCATCCCCGCGGACATACTGCCCAACGTGGAGTACCTGGCCGATCGGGTGGACGACATCGAGCTCGTGCTGTTTGAGGTCGATAGCGACGGCGGCAATCTGCCCGACGCGGCGACCATCGCGCGGCTGGCCGAGCTGGCGGCGGAGCACGACCTGACCTACACGGTGCACCTGCCGCTCGATCTGCGCCTGGCCGCCGACGGCAGTGCGGCCTCGCGTTCGCTCGACGCGGCGCGGCGGGTGTTCGAGGTGGCCGCGCCACTGGACCCATACGCCTGGGTGCTGCACCTGGACGGGCAGGATCTGGACGACGCCGCAGCCTGGCGGCGGCGCGCGCGGCGGTCGCTGGAACTGGCCGGCGAGCTGTGCGGCGGGCTGGAGCGGCTGGCCGTGGAGAACCTGGAGCGGTGGGACCCGGCCCACTTCGCGCCGCTGCTCGATGAGCTGCCGGTGAGCCGCTGTGTCGATGTGGGCCACCTCTGGCTCGAAGGCCACGACCCGCTGGCTTACCTGGATGCCTGGCTGCCGCGCGCGCGGGTGGTGCATGTGCACGGCATCGGCGAACGCGACCACCAGTCGCTGGCGCTCCTGCCGCCCGAACGGCTGCGCCCCGTCGTCGAGCGACTGGCGGCGTTCGACGGCGTGGTCACGCTGGAGGTCTTTGGCCAGGACGACTTCGAGTCGTCGTTGGCCGCATGGCAAACAGCCGCGCTCGGCTGAGCCCCATGCTTACCTTGCCTCAGCACGCCTCGAACACCACCACCTCGGAGCTAATCGGCCGGGCCAGGCGCACGGCAACGCCGTCCGCCACCAGCGCCGCGCCGTCGCGGACGAAGCTCTGGCCGCTGTTGTCCAGCGTGACGCGGTAGGCGCGGCTCAGATCGAGCCCGCGTGGCCGTAGCACCCAGGCGTCCTCGGCCGGGCCGCCCAGGCGGAACAGACCCGCCACCGCCGTGGTGCGGTCGGCTGCCACCATCTCCCACACGGCCCAGCCGCGCGGCTCCTTACCGGCCAGCACGGGCGTGTGGTGATAGGTGCGGCAGTCGGGCAGCAGCGGCCGAATGACCCGCTTGTAGAGCGCTACATGGTGCTTCACGCGGGCCAACTGCGCCGCATTGTGCCGTTCGGCGTCGGGTGCCAGACCGATCAGGCACAGGTGGCCGAAGAAGCAGCCACGGATCGTGGTGTCCAGGTCGCCGCGGATATGCCCGTTCATGCCCACGCCGGCCTTGAGTTCCAGGCGCTCGGGCGGCAGCGCGATGGACAGGCCATTGAAGATGCGGGCCAGCCGAGGCTGGACGAACCAGTCGCTGACCTGCGTATGATGGAAGGCGCCGAGCATGGCCAGGTTGGCGCGACTGCCGCCGCCGGCGCAGTTCTCCATGATCATCTGCGGGTAGCGCGCCGCCAGGCGCCGGTACAGGCCGTCGATGGCCTGGTAGTAGCGCCAGAGATGGTTTTCGTGGTAGCCCGCGCGCTGGGTCTGGCAGCCTTCGTAGGTCTCCGTGTTGTAGTCCAGGCGGAACAGATCGAGCTGGTAGCGGTCGATGACGCGACACAGCGTCTCCTCCAGCCAGGCCAGCGCGGCGGGGTTGGTCAGGTCCATATCGCCCCAGTCGGCCGGCCGGCCGAAGGTGGTGGCCAGCCACTCGGGATGCTCCAGCGCCGCGGCGCTCTCGCGGCCCAGACGCTCGCAGTCGAACCACAGCCCGCACCGCAAGCCGCGGGCTCGCGCGCGCTCGAAGACCGGCTCAAGCCCGTTAGGCAAGCGATCGCCGCAGCGCCAGTCGCCCACCTTGAGCCACCAGTTGCTGCCCTGGTCGCCGAACCAGCCGGCGTCCACGATAAGCACCTCGGCACCGACCTCGGCAGCTAGGTCGACATCGTGGAGCAATCCCGACTCGGTCAGTTCGTGCTCGACATACCCCCAGTGGTTGTAGCTGACCAGCGCCTCACACCCAGGCACCGTCGGTCGCAGCACGCTCCGGCGCAGGTGCGTGTGCCAGGCCTGGATGGCCGCGTCGAAGTCGAGTTGGAGCAACCCCAGATGCACGGCCGGCGTGTCGACCGTCTCGCCGGGGGCCAGCACGCGCTGCGGCGCCGGAGCCGTGGGGCCGAGGCGCACATGCAGCCAGGCGTCGGTGGTGGACAGGTATTCGGCGGTCAGCTCGATGGCCCAGTTGCCGCTCCAGGCCAGCCCGGCGACGAAATGCTCGCCGGTGGCCTCGTTCGCCACGATGAAGAACGGCTGCCCGCAGCCCGACTTGCCGGTACGGCTCTCCAGCCTGACCGGGGTACTGGGCAGCGGCAGCCATTCGAATGCGCCCTCGTTCAGGTGCACCTTCTCAGCGAAGTAGCCCAGCCGGAACGGCGACTGGCCGGGCTCGAGCAGCGGCCGCCAGTCGCCCTGCTGGCCGAGGCGCAAGGCGATGCCGGCATAGGGCCACACCGCGCCCAACGCCGCCGGCGCGTCGCTCGTGTTGGTGATGCTCAGCCAGCGTGTCAGGAGACCTGTGCCATCGACTTCGGTGTGCAGGCTGATGGTGATTGGCCGGAGCGTGCTGCGCAGCTCCACCGTGCCGCGGCCTGGGCCGTCGTCGTGGTACCCGACGAACTCCCAGCCGAAGTGCAGGGACTGGCCATCGACCTCCAGCCCGAACGCGGCCAGGTCGAGCCCGGCGGTGGTGCGCGGCACATGAGCGGCCTCGGGTATCCAGCCCAGCAGGCGTTCGGGCTCGACATACCCGGCGCCCTGCCAGTAGCGGCCCACCCAGCGGCCGTCGATCAGCGCCTCGTCGTGCAGGGTCAGCCCGGAGGTGCAGAGCAGGCCAGGGCTGGGCTCGGTGCGGAACAGGAGCGTGGCGTCGTCCATGGGGCTATCCCTCGCGGTAGTCGGGCGGCGTGGCGACGGATTCGTCCACCTTCTCGCGCCAGTCGCCACGCCAGGTGCGCGTCGTGCCCTGCTGGTCGGCGAAGCGCACCCAGACATCCCGACCTTGCAGGCCTGCCAAGCCAGCCGGCAGTTGCCAGGCGTCGTGGAAATACGAGCGGCCGTTGCGCAGTTCGACACGGTAGGCGGCGCTACGGCGGCCGCCCTGGTCAAACCACAAGCGCAGCGTGGCCGGCTGGCCATCCAGCGCCGGCCAAGCGGCCCACACCTCGATCCACGGCTGGCCGGCGTAGGTGCGCAGCTTGGCGAAGACGAGCGGCTTCTGGTCGTAGCGCTCGCCGTCGGGCAGGTTGCGGTCGACCAGCGGTAGGCGGAACCAGCACCACTGGAAGTCGCCCTGGTGCAGCGGCTCGAAGGCGCTGTAGCGGTGCGCGGCCTTGACCACGGCCTCGACCACGCCGTAGGCGCCATACTTCCAGCACTGGCTCTGGTCGGCGCCCGGCTTGCCCGGCACGACGTTCATGTCCGAGGTCCACACCACCAGGTCGTCGGTGGTGAACAGGTCGAGCCCGCAGAGCATCTCCAGCTCCCAGAACGGGATGGGCCGGTCGTTCTGCGCGATCTCCTCGAGGCCCTCGTTGGTGTAGCGCGTCCAGGCGCCGACACGCGTCTTCTCCAAGCCGGGGCGGCGCTGCGTGCTCGAACTCGGGTAATCGCCGGCCCGCCGGTGCTGCATCAGGTACATACGTTGGGCCTGAACGTACAGGTCGCGCAAGGTGTGCTCAGCTTCGCCCTTCTCCAGCCGCAAGTCCTGGCCATAGGCTCGGGTGGCGCCCAGTTCACTGTAGACCGGCTTGCCGTCGACCAGCACCAGCTTGCCGTCGACCAGCACCAGCTTGCCGTCGGCAACGCGCTGGTAGAAGGGCTCGTTGCCCCAGATCGCGCGCAGATAGCCGTCGCTGCTGAGCGTGCCCGAGCAGTCATTGACAATGCGCAGCGTCGGGTCGCTGCCGGCCAGGAAGTCCTTCTCGGGCAGCAGGTAGGCCGGCAGACCGGTCTCCTTCTGGCGTTCCGACTCCCAGTAGGCGCCGACGCTGAACGTCCACTGCCCATAGGTCACGGGCACAATTGGCGCGCCGGCCTTGGCGGCCGCCTCGGCATAGCCCTGATAGAGCCAGCCGAAGACATTGCGCTGATGCTCCCAGCCTTCGGTGCACTCGATATCGATCATGCAGTACTTGGCGCCACGGCCATGGCTGTCGAGCGAGTGCGACTCGCCCTCGAAGCAGGCCGCGCCGAGCGCCCTGAAGGCGGCCTCATCGGGCACCATCCGATGGTCGACGCCGAACTTGCGCAGCACGGCGACGCGCGGGTCGGCTGGGTCGGCGGCGGCCAGCTTGTCGGCCAGGCGCACGGCATAGCCCCACCACATCGGGTCGCACATGAGCTGCCACTTGCGCTCATAGGGCTGCAACGACAGGCTGACCGGCCCTTCGCGGTAACGTGGCATGGCCATGACCGAGGTGATGCCGTGGCTGAAGTGGCCGTTGGCGGCGTCGCTGTCGTACCACGGTCCACCCAGGTGGATCCGGCAGCTCTCGAGTCGGAACTCGGGGAAGCGCGAGAACAGCGCCGCCGTTCGCGCTGTCTGCTCAGCGAACGGGTAGTCCAACCCGCCGGGCCGCGGCGCGGCGCGGCGCTCGAAGCGCAGCACCGGCGCCTGCTGGGTGACGAACGGCCGGCCCTCGTAGTCGGCGGTCGGCTGCTGGGCCGAGACACCGCCGAGGCTGACGAGCAAGGCTATCCATGTCAGGCGCATCCCGCTCACCTCCTCCGCGCTCAGCGCGCCAACCGGAACTCGGCCATGCGCGGCAGGTTGTGGTAGCGGCCGGCCTCGAAGGTCGGGCTGAAGGCCAGCGTCTCGCCGCCCTCCTGGCGCACGCCACGGATGAAGTTCATGTAGACCGCGTCGCCCGGCTTCACCGGCCCGACCGCCGACACGTCGCTCAGCGGCAGCGACCACAGCAACGTCCAGCTCTGGGGCGCGATGGCCGGCTGGTAGCGCAGGCCCTTGCCCCACTTCTCGTCGGTGCTGCTCCAGTAGTCCACGCGCGGCTGAATGTAGAAGCCCACCTGCCGGTACGGCTTGTCGCGCTGGGTCGAGAGGAACCACTCCCAGCGGTCGCCCCAGAACCACTCGCCCGAGTACAGCCCCTTGGTGTCCAGGTGGTCCACCAGCCGGGCGTACAGTCGCTGGCCGTCGTGCACCAGTTGCAGGTCGGCAGAGCGGTCTTCGATGGGGTAGCCGGCCACGTTGCGGTTGATGCGCAGGATGGGCACCTGGGTCCAGTCGACCCGGGCCGGATCGCCATCGGCCACCGCCGCGCAGCGGCCCACCTCGGCGCTGGGCGGCGGCTGCGTCTTGGCCAGGTCCACCTCGGTCTGGTGGTTCTTCTTGCGCGTCCAGAGCTTCTTGCCCTCGGTCATCCACTGCCAGATGGTCGCGCGGAAGTGCGCCACGCGCTGCTTTGCCGTGTCGGTCGCCGCGGCCGCCTCGGCGTTGGCCAGCACACGGCCCCAGTGGGCCATGCGCGTGTCGGTGCCCAGACGATCCCAGGCCGCCGCCTCGGTGCTCACCGGCCGGCCGCCCTGGTAGTTGCCGTAGTCGTGGAAAGCCTTCTCGATCTCGTTGTACAGCGTGGTCATCGGCCCGGCGGCGGCTCCGTACCAGCGGGGGAAGAACTCGGCCTGCAGCTTGGCCGGATCGAGGGTAGGATCGTCCAGCAGCTTGGTGTAGAGCCAGGCGTCGAAAGCGTGGTCGTAGAGCCCGCAGATCATGAAGCCGCGCACCCCATCGGCGGCGAACATGCGCATCAATTCGGTCATGCGCCGTGCCTCGAACACTGGGAAGCTGTGGTAGCCCTGCGCCGTGGCGGTCTCGATGGGGAAGCAGGGGTAGAGCCACAGCGACTTGAGGCGGCCGGGGCAGCGCCGGGCCCACTCCTTGTAGTAGCGGTACTGGTGCCCGCCATCGCGCGGCCAGAAGCGCGTGTCGATGGCCGGGCCAACCAGGATGTTGGGCGCCAGATCGAGCCCCTTGGGCGGCTCGGAGTAGTCGAAGTAGGCCAACTGCGCCACGTACTTGTCCGGGTGGGTCTTGAGCAGTTCGCGCGCCACCCGGTCGGTGAACGTCCAGACGAGCCGGCTGGCTGAGCCGTTGAAGAAGTCGTCCACATCCTTGGGCTGCATCAGCGCCTGGCAGTTGGGGCACTTGCAGTCCGTCTCGATATCGCGCGGCACCAGGCCCACCCAGCCATCGCCGGCATTCGAGAACCGGCAGCCCTTGCCGTCGAAGTAGTCGCGCGCATCCTGCACGACCTGGGCGATGGTGGCCGGGTTTGAAAAGCAGAGCTGTCCGCCGATGGGCTCGCGGCCGACCGCGAAGTACTCAGGATGGTAGCTCTCGAACTCGGGCGAGTCCTTCTGCAGGAACCGCTTGGGCCAGCGCTCAAAGGAGTGGCTGATGGTCTCGCCGTGGGCAAGGCGGTTGCGCAGGTGCCACAGGTTGACCTCGTCGCCGGATGGCGCGGGCTCGCCCCAGGCCTTGAAGTTGACGCCGAAGGCCTGCCGCCGGTCCGGGAAGGCCGGGTGGCGGCGCACCTCGCCGACGGCCAGGCTCAGGTCGGCGGTCTTGGGCGGCAGCCATGTCCCGGCGGCGCCCGGCGCGTACCAGCGCACACCCAGAGTGTTCTCGAGCAGGTGATAGACGGCCAGCAGGCTGCCCCATTCACCCGCGTCGGGCTGCCAGTCCAGGGCCAGTTGCTCGCGTCTGGGCTGATCGGGCCGCAGCGCCAGCTGGTCGCGGCCCAGCAACACGACCGTGTCGCTCGTGACGCGCACCAGGTACTCGCCGAGGCCGAACTGGTCGCCGCGCAGGCCCAGCCGGCGCGTCTCGGCACTGTCGCCGACCAGGACGCGCGTGCCGCGCGCCGCGGCGATCTCGCCGGTCTGATCGTCGGTCAGCACCGGCAGCACGGCGCCGGTGAGCTGCTCGACATGGCGCCGCAACTCGCCCGCGCCGAACCAGGCAGCCTGACTCGGCTCACGCGGCACGATGATCACTGCCGACGGCTGACCACCTGTCACGAGCGGCGTGCTGCCAGCCCCCAGCAGCGAAACCATGAGCACAAGCGAGACACACATCGCAACAGACCTCCCAGTGGCACCACACGACGCTTCGGTCCCGCCGTTCGGTTCCCTCCACGGCCCCGATTACGCGCCAGCCGAGGCCGATTTGCCCGACTCCCCGGTCGGCGGCCCCGGCCTGGCCATTTGCGCATTTGGTCTTGACGACGGTCCTCTGGAAGGCCATAATCAGCTTGCACATTCGAATGCCCAGACGTTCCGTGGAGACACTGATGCGACGATGGATGCTCGTTCTGGCGCTGGCGGCCATGGCTACCGCGAACGCCGCGGTGGTGAAGGTGGCCAAGGCCGGTGACCGGTGGCAACTGCTGCGCGATGGTCAGCCGTACGTGGTCAAGGGTGCCGGTGGCGACGGCCCGAAGGCCGAGTTGGCCAATCTCGGCGCCAACTCGTTCCGCACCTGGGGTGCCGATGGCCTCGAGAAGCAGTTGGACCAGGCAGAGCGGCTGGGCCTGACGGTGACGGTGGGCATCTGGCTGGGCCACAAGGCGCACGGCTTCGACTGGCACAACGCGGCGGCCGTGGCCGAGCAGAAAGAGCGCGCCAAGCGCAACGTGCTGGCCTACAAGGATCATCCCGCGCTGCTGATGTGGGGCCTGGGCAACGAGATGGAGCAGGGCCAGGAAGAGGACCCCGTGATGTGGGGCGCCATCAACGACCTGGCCACGATGGTCAAGGAGCTCGACCCGAACCATCCGACCATGACGGTGGTGGCGGAGTTGGGCGGCCGAAAGGTTGAGACCATCGAGAAGCTCTGCCCGGCGGTCGACATCCTGGGCATCAACACCTATGCCGGTGCGCAGAGCATCCCCGAACGCTACGCCAAGGCGGGGGGCACCAAGCCCTACCTGCTGACCGAGTATGGCCCGCCGGGCACCTGGGAGTTCTGGAAGAAGACGCCGTGGGGCGCCATGGACGAGCCGACCAGCGTCGAGAAGTCCGAGTGGTATGAGAAGGCCTACACGGCCAACGTGGTGGACAACGCCAAGCAGTGCCTCGGCGCGTACGCATTCACCTGGGGCAACAAGCAGGAGGCCTCGGCCACATGGTTCGGGCTGCTGCTGCCCGACGGCTGCAAGCTCAACCCCGTCGATGCGCTGTCCAAGCTGTGGACCGGCAAGGCCGTGGAGGATCCGTGCCCGACCGTGGAGCCGCTGGTGGTCGACGGCCCGCGCGAGGTAGCCCAGGGCGCGACCGTGAAGGTGGCGCTGAAGGCCAGTGACCCGACCAAGGCGACGGTCAACGTGAGTTGGATCCTCTCGGGCGAGCCGGCCAACTACAACACCGGCGGCGCCACCGAGGCCGCCCCGCCGACCTATCCCGACGCCATCGTCAAGTCCGATGTGAACGGCGCCGAGCTGATCATGCCGGGCCCCGGCCGCTACCGCCTGTTCGCCTACGTGCGCAACGGCCGCGGCAGCGCGGCAATGGCCAACATCGCGCTTAACGTCAAGCCGCGCGCGGTGGCCTCCGACCCGACCAAGTCGCTGGTGGTGATGGGCGAAGAGGGCGTCAAGGCGCTGTGGTATCCGTCGGGCTACATGGGCAACAACGGCCAGGTGACCGTCGATGAGAAGTGCGCCGTGCAGCCGCACAGCGGCAAGACCTGCGTGCTGTCGCGCTACGGCGCCGGCGACGGTTGGGCCGGCGTGGTCTGGCAGAACCCGGCCAACGACTGGGGCGACAAGCCCGGCGGTTGGGATCTGACCGGCGCCAGCCGGCTGAGCTTCTGGGCGCGCGGCGAGAGCGGCGGCGAGGTGGTCAGCTTCAGCTTCGGCCTGCTCAAGGACAGCAAGTTCCGTGACACCGGCCGCGGCGAGCTCAAGGACGTCAAGCTGACCAAGGACTGGCAGCAGTACACCATCGACCTGGCTGGGAAGGACCTGAGTCAGATCAAGACCGGCTTCTGCTGGGTGGTGGCGGGCCAGGGCAAGCCGGTGACGTTCTATCTGGACGACGTGAGCTACGACGGCATCGCCGAGGCGGCTTCGCCCGCGCCGCCGCCGGCGACCGCTCAAGCGCCCCGAGGCGAGCTGCCGCTGGCGGTCTATGACGAGCCCAACGACAAGCTGCCCTGGATCCCCTCGGGCTACATGGGCAACAACGGCGCGGTGACCATGAACGCCGAGTGCGCCGACAAGCCGCACGATGGCAAGACCTGCCTGAAAGTCGACTACAAGGCGGCCGACGGCTGGGCCGGGGTGGTCTGGCAGAGCCCGGCCAACGACTGGGATGGCCTGCAGCCCGGCGGCTGGAACCTGACCGGTGCCAAGGCGTTGACCTTCTGGGCACGCGGCGCCAAGGGCGGCGAGGTGGTCAGCTTCAGCTTCGGCCTGGTAGGCAAGGCGGCCAAGTACGCCGACAGCGCCAAGGGCGAGTTGAAGGATGCCAAGCTGACCACCGATTGGCAGCAGTTCCGCATCGAGCTCGACGGCAAGGACTTGAGCCGCATCAAGACCGGCTTCTGCTGGGTCGTGGCAGGTAAGGGCGAGCCGATCACCTTCTACTTGGACGACGTGCGCTGGGAATAGGCGGCTCATGGCGGTCACCACACACGATATCGCGGAGCGGCTGGGTCTGTCGCAGTCGACGGTCTCGCGCATCCTCAGCGGCGCGGCGGGCCATCGGGCCGCTGCCGGTACGCGCGAGCGGGTGCTGGCCACGGCGCGGGAGATGGGCTACCGGCCAAACGCCGTGGCCCGCTCGCTGCGGCGCGGCCGCACCGAGGTGGTCGGGCTGTATACCGGTCACGACTACGACGCGCGCAACGAGTTCCTGGGCACCGTGCTCGGCGGGCTCCAGCGCGCCTGCGAGCGGCAGCGGCTGGACCTCATGCTGTTCAGCGCGTATGGCGGCCGCGCGCCGGAAGCGATGATGGGGCGGCTGCATGATGGCCGCATCGATGGTCTGCTGGTGCATACCACCACCGACGACCCGATCGTGCCGTTGCTGGCCGAGACGGACCTGCCGGTGGTGGCGGTGGCCGACGCCTTGCCGGGTTTGCCGGCGGCCACGGCCGACGACGAGCGGGGCATGGCGCTGCTCATCGACCACCTGTGGGAACGCGGCTACCGGCGCTACCGCATGGTGGTGCCACGGCAGTCGCTGGTGTCGGTGGCGCGGCGGCAGGCGGCCTTCCTGGCGGCCATGGCGGCGCACCCCGAGGCCGAAGGCGCGGTACTGACGGTGACCGAGGAGGACGGCCGCATGGTGCTGCCAGTGCTGCCGCCGGACACGGTGGCCTGCTGCTGGAACGACCGCACGGCCTACGACCTGCTGCGCGCCTGCCGCGAGGCCGGCCTGCGCGTACCGCAAGAAGTGGCGGTGGCCGGGTTCGACGGGTTCCTCGACGAGAAGCTGCCGGCACGGCAGTTGCTGACTGTGGCCTGCCCGTGGGATCTCGTGGCCGAAGCCGCGCTCGACCAGCTCAGCCGCATCGTGGATGGGCAGAGCGTGGACGTGGAGGTGCGACTACCGGTGCGGCTGGTGGAGGGCGATACGGCGTAGGCGGCTGCCTGCGGCGCGTCCGGCGCGCGGCGGAGGCGTCTGTGCCGCGCGCCGACCCTCGCGCTGGCCCACGAGCGTCGATTCGTCCCGCTGTGAGGCATCGCATGGACCACGGCCAACTCCGCGAGGCCTTTGTCGAATGCCACCACCATGCCCGACTCGGCATGGGCGCGAGACAGGATGGCAGATCCGCCTGGGTCTTCGGCCGGGTCACCGGTCCAAAGAGGCTCGGACCGACCGTGATCCGCGCTTACGGCACGTCGTCGTCCATGGTCGTTTGCCACCTTCCTACCAAGGCGTAGCCCAACACGCCGATCAGTCCGCCACCTTGACTACTCGCCATCCTCATCGAGCCACTGGTCAACCACGCCCAGCCCCTCGTCGTGCGAGCGCGCCGCCTCGAACGCGGCGCGCGCTTCGTCGCGGCGGCCCAGGGCTTGGAGCGCGCGGCCCAGCAGATGATGGGCGACGAGGTTGTCGGGGTCGGTGGCCACGGCTTCGGCGGCGAGTTCACGGGCCTCGTCGGCCTCACCGGCGCGCATGGCGGCGCGGGCCGCGCGTTCGAGTTCGATGGCGGCGGCCACATGCGGTTCGACGCGCCGCTGTTCGCCGGCCTCGAGTTGCTCGACGCGTCGCAGCCAGCCGGCCACCAAGCCGAACGGGTCGCCAGCGGCCTGGGCAGACTCAAAGGCCAGCCGGGCTTCGGTCAACCGGCCCTGGCGCAGGCGCGCCTGGCCCAGGTAGAAGGCGGCGAACAGGTCGCGCGGGTCGATGGCCAGCGCCTCCTCGGCGGCGAAGGCGGCGCTGTCGGGGTCGTCGTGGGTCATGGCCGAGCGCGCGGCGGAGACGTGGGCGGCGGCCAGCGCGTTGGGTGCGGTCTGGTCGGGTGTGACGACGAGCCGCGAGGACTGTGGAGCGCGCTTGGGCGGCTCCAGCGCCTCGCGCATCAACCCTCTGACCATTCGCCACAGACCCATGCCGTCAACTGCTCCGTCACACCGGGGGCGTTCAATGCTACTCTAGCGCTTGGAGACGCCAGGATGCCGCAAGTTTCGTCTGTCGTAGTCGTGGCCGCGGAGCCGCGTGTGGTCTACCAGGCCGCTCAGGATGTCGAGGGCCTGGCTGTGTTCGTCGACGCCCTCGACAGCATCAGTGTGGTCGAGCGCATCGAGCGCCCCGAGGGTCCCGAGACGGTCACTTCCTGGGTGGGCAAGATCCCCGAGTTCAACCGCCAGATCAAGTGGACTGAGCGCGACTGGTGGAACGACACCGAGCTGACCTGCCGCTTCACGCTGGTCGACGGCGACCTTGACAAATACGAGGGCACCTGGACCTTCGCACCCGCCGGCGACGGCAGCTGCACCTGCTCTCTCGTCGTCGACTACGAGTATGACGTGCCGCTCATCGGGCCGCTGATCAAGGGCCTCGTCTTCAAGAAGATGCAGGCCAGCGTCGACGCCACCCAGGCCGGCCTCAAGACGCGGGCCGAGTCAGTCTGAGGAGCTACATCCGCAGATAGCGCAGATGGACGCAGATAGACTCGTCTGATCATCTGCGTCCATCTGCGGATGTTACTCCTCGCCGTAGCTACGGGATTTCCATGATCTCGATGTTGCGGAACTCGCAGGGATGGCTCTCGGACTGCAGTGAGAAGGTGCCCTTCTCGAGCAGCAGCTTGCCGTCCTTGATGAGCGGCTTGGCGTTGCCGTCGTTGGGGTCGAGCTGCGGCTGCTCATACTCGAAGACCAGTTCGCCATTCACCCAGTGGCGGACCTTGCCGCTGCCCAGGAACTCCACCTCGGCCTTGACCCACTGGTCGCCGTGGAAGGTCTTGGACCGCGAGTTCACGCAGTGCGGCGTGAACAGCTTGCCGTCGATGACCACGTTGGTGCCCGGCGTGCACAGGTTCATCGTCGAGCGCTCGTCCTTGCCGTTGCCGCCGAGCAATTGCACCTCGATGGAGACCGGGAAGTCCTGGTCCTTGGTCATCGACTCGGGCGACTGGCCGTGGCACATGATGCCGCTGTTGCGGTAGGCCCAGCCGGGGCCGCCGGAGCACTGGTCGCCGGTGAAGCGGTACTCCAGGCGCAGGCGGTAGCGGCCATAGGGCGTCTTGTAGAACAGGTGGCCGAAACGGTCACCGAACTTACCGCCGTAGTTCTCGTAGCCGACCTTGATCACGCCGTCTTCGACGCGGAAGGTCTTGAGCGGGTCTTCACCGGCGACATAGCCGCGGATCTTGGGGATCCAGCCGTCCAGGTCCTTGCCGTTGAACAGGTTGACCCATTTGCCGTCGCCGGCCGGCGGCGGCGGGGTCGGGTCGGCCGCCATCGCCGCCGCGCTCATCACGAGCAAAGCGAACAGCGCCAGGCCGATGGCCCGAGTGATCTTGTTCATGGTAGCTCCCTTGTCTCTTGGGGTTGAACGCCGCTTGGCGCCAGCAGTTCCAGCGCAGCGGCCAACACATCGTCAACGGTGACAGCGGTCATGCAGTCGAAGCGGCCGGCGCAGGTCGGTCGCTTGTGACACGGCGCGCAGGGCAGCGCCCGGTATAGCGGCCTGTAGGCCGCGTCGGGTCCGAACAGGCGGGGCGGGGTCGAGCCATAGACCGCCACCGTCGGGCAGCCCACGGCCACCGCCATGTGCATGGGCCCCGTATCCACCGTGAGCATGAGCGCCGCCGATTCCAGCAGCGCCCCGGTCTGGGGGATGGTAGTGGCGCAGACGGCACTGCTGACCGGGCTGGTCGCGGCGCCCAGAATGGTCTCGGCCATCTCGGTCTCGGTGGGGCCGCCGGCGATGATCGCGGGCAGGCCGGTGGCCGCGTGGATGGCGGCCAGGGCTGGCGCCCAGCGCTCGAGGACCCACATCTTCTGAGGCCGCGTGGTGCCCGGCGCGCAGACCACATAGCCGCCCGGCTCCAGCCCATGCTCGGCCAGCCAGGCGCGGGCCACGGCGCGATCGTCGTCGCTGATCGGCAGCGTCATGGCGTAGTCTTCGGGCAACGTGGCCTTGGTGCCCAGATGCTCGGCCAGGCTGACGTAGATGCTGGTGATGTAGTCGGGCAGTTCCCTGCGCTGGGCCTGTTCGTTGTAGACGAACGGCACGCGCTCGGTGGTGTCGGCTGGCCGGATCTTGCGTGGCGCGCGCACGGCCTTGACCAGCCAGGCGGTCTTGAACAGGCCATGGATGTCGAGTACCACGTCGAAGCGTTCGCCGCGGAGCCGGCGCCACAGCTCGCGCGCCTCCCGCCACAGGCGTCCGCGGTCGGTGCGGAGCCAGGTGCGCCACTGCTTGCTCGACGGCACGACTAGCACATCGTCGATGCTGGGGTCGCCCTGCACGCAGGCGGCGCAGCGGTTCTCGATGGCCCAGGTGATGTGGGCGTCGGGGAACGCCTGCTTGATGAGGCGGCTCACGGGCGATGCGGTGACGACGTCACCCAGCGCGCTCAGGCGGACAATCAGCACTCGCATCGGGCCAGAATCCAGTCGACGGCGGCGGCCAGGTCGTCCACCACCACGGTGGCGGCGTCGGGGCCCAGTTGCGGCTCGGTGGCGCGTCCCTTGCCGGTGCGCACCAACACGGTCGCGGCGCAGCCGGCGGCCTCAGCGGCCTGCAGGTCGCGCGCGGCGTCGCCCACCATGATAGCCTCACCCGGCGCAAAGCTCAACTGCCGCGCAGCGGCCAGGATGAGCCCGGGCCGCGGCTTGCGGCAGTCGCAGTCGGAGCCCGGTCCGTGCGGGCAGCAGACAACCGCGTCCACTCGCGCGCCGGCCTCGGCCAGGAGGTTGACCAAGCGCTGATGGATGGCAGCCAGCCCCTCGATGGTCAGCAGGCCGCGGGCGACCGCTGATTGGTTGGTGGCCACGACGACCAGCAGCCCAGCCTGATTGAGGCGCGCGACCGCCGCGGCCGCGCCGGGCAGGAGCGTCCTCTGGTCGGGCTCGGTGAGCCAGCCCGCCTGCTCGAGGTTGAGCGTGCCGTCGCGGTCGAGGATGACCGCGCGCGGGGTCACGAGCCGTAGGTGGCCAGCACCCGATCCACCAGGTTGGTGGTCGACCGGCCGTCGTGGATGGGCACCAGCCGCACTTCACCACCCGCGGCCTCGACCACGGCGCGCTCGGGCAGCGGCTTGTCCAGGTATTCCACCGACTTGACGTAGATGCGCGGTTTGACCGCGGCGGCCAGTTCCAGCGCCGTGGGCTCGTCGAACAGGCACACATAGTCGACGCAGGATAGCGCGTCGAGCAACTCGCAGCGTTCGTCCTCGGGCACGATGGGCCGGTCGGGCCCCTTGAGTCGACGTACGCCGCCGTCGGAGTTGACCCCGACGATGAGGAAGTCGCCCATGGCCCGCGCGGCCTGCAGCGTGCGCAGATGGCCCACATGCAGCAGGTCGAAGCAGCCGTTGCTGAGCACGCCCTTTTCGCCGGCGGCCTGGCGCCGCGCCACATGGGCGCAGAGATCGTCACGCGATAGGATCATTCGGGTACGTACGTCCTGCTCTCGGAGACCACGGCGTGGATAGCCGTCAGGATGGGATACGAGACACCATAGACCAGCAGCATGGCGAGGTGCGGCAGCGGGAAGGCCATGCCGGCCACGCTGTAGGTGGGCACCTTGTCGCCGTAGTGCCAGACGAGCTTGAGCGGCGCCAGGAACATCTGCGGAATGTAGTTGAGCGGGCCCAGGCGCGCACCGAAACCGGCGGTCTGGCAGACGAACTGGATGATGATCGACAACATCGCGATGGCGAAGAACCAGTCGAGCAGCTTCTTGGTCGGCGAGTTCTTGATGTGCATCTCGACGGCGCGGTCCTTGCGCGCCTGCTGCGCCTTGCGCTGCTTGTCAGGCTCCAGCACGCGCTCGCGCAGGTTGCCGGTCTTGCCTCGGCCGTAATCCGGTGGTCGGTAGCCCTTGCTCATCATGCACCCCTTGCCTGGACCCGGGCCGCGCTCTAGAGAGCTTTGGCCAGTCGGTCCATGGCGGTCACCAGAACGTCATCGGGATAGGTCAGCGAGATGCGGAAGTAGCCCTCGCCATGCGCGCCATAGCCCACACCAGGCGTCACCGCCACGCCGGCGGTCTCCAGCAAGTGGCCGGCGAACTTGATGCTGTCGCCAGCGAACCCGTCCGGCACCGGGGCCCAGATGTAGAGCGTGCCACGGGGCGGCTCGATGGTCCAGCCCAGCTTGCCCAGCGTCTCGATGACCAGGTCCCGCCGCCTCTGGTAGATGGCGTTGATCGGCGCGATCAGGCGCTCTGCCTGGTCCAGCGCGGTCACGGCGGCGAGCTGGATGGGCCGCAACTGACCGTTGTCTACATTCTCCTGCACGGTGCGCAAGCCCGCAACGGCTTCTTTGTTGCCGACCGCGAAGCCCACCCGCCAGCCGGTCATGTTGAACGCCTTGGACAGCGAGAAGAACTCGATGGTCGTCTCGGCCGCGCCATCGACAGCCAGCGCGCTGGGCGCGACGAACCCGTCGAAGGTGTTCTCGCTGTAGGCCAGGTCGCTGCACAGCAGGATGCCGTTCTCGCGACAGAAAGCCACGGCCCGCTCATAGAAGCTCGCGTCGCACACGGCGGTGGTCGGGTTATTGGGGTAGTTGACCCACAGCAGCTTGGCCTGCGTGCGCACGTTGCGCGGCAGCTCATCGAAATCGGGCAGGTAGCCCTGGCTTGCGCGCAGCGGCAGGTAGTGCGTCACCGCGCCGGCGAAGGTGGTACCGATGTTGTAGGTCGGGTAGCCGGGCTCGGGCGAGATGGCGATGTCGCCGGGGTTGAGGAAGGCCATCGGCAGCTTGGCGATGGCGTCCTTGGAGCCCATGGTGACCACGATCTGGTCCAGGTCGAGCGAGACGCCGAAACGCCGCTGATAGAAGTGCTGGATGGCGACCGGCAGGGCCTCGGCCGGCACATCGCAGCCATAGCGGTGCCGGTTGGGGTCGGTCTCGTCGCGGATGGTGCGGCACAACTCCGCAATCACGGGATCAGGCGTGGCCGAGTCGGGGTCGCCGATGCCCAGCGTGATGACATCCATACCGCGCTCGCGAGCCGCGGCCATTTTGCGGCGCAGCTCGGCAAACAGATAAGGGGGCAGCTTCTGAAGGCGATTCGAGCGGTCCAGATTCACGACAACCTCCGCGACAAGTCGGTCCCGCGATTATCACCCATGGGGCGCCGCTTGGCAACCGCCACGCCACTGGCGCGTCTGCCCTCCGGCACTACATGCTGATGTCGGCCAGCAGGCGCGCCGCGACGCCGGCGTCAGCCGCTTCGACCTGCACGGTCAGCCCGCGCGCCGGCAGGTTGGCGCGCGCGCATGATTCGTCGCCCCTTTGGCCGGTGCCCGGCTCGGCCAGGAACTGCCGGCGCATACTGTCGGGCCAGGGGCTGCGCGTCGGCTGAGCCACCCGCAGCGTGGCCGCGCCGTCAGCCACCCGCAGCTTCAGTCTGAGTTCGGCCGTATCCACTTCGGGCCGGCCGGTGGACAGGTCGTCGGGATGGTGCGGGTAGAGCGCCGCCTCGTCGAGCGTGGCGCCGGACGGCAGACGCAGGCCCAACTGGGTAAGCAGTTGCCTGGCCGTGGCCGGCTCGAGCGGTAGCCGCGAAGGCGTGCCCGCGCGATAGGTGTCCGAGACGGTGTAGCCGGCCAGGTATTTCTCGTGCAGGTGCCGCGGCGTGGTGAACTCGAGCAAGGGCCGCTCATCGGTGTTCAGCGGGGCGCCCTGACTGAAGGCGGCCAGTTGCTCGCGGTCGAGGACCAGGCCGCCGAACAGCGTCCACAGGCTGTCGATGCCGACCTGTCGGGCATCCTCGGCCACGGCGCCGGTCAGGCTGCTGGCCACGGTCAGCGGGTCGGGCCGCACGCCGTCGCAGCTGCCGATGACGAGAAAGTCGGTGCGCAGCTTGGGGAAGACCCACAGCGTGGCGTCGGGGAAGACGCTGGCGAAGGTGGCCAGCGCCGTGCGCATCTCGGCGGTATTGAGGTTGTAGGCGGGCAGCCACTGGCACATGACGCCGCCCGGCTTGAGCCGCCTGGCGCAGTCGGCGTAGTATTCACGGGTGAACAGGTTGTTGACCCCGGCGATCCACGGGTTGGTCGGTTCCGAGGTGATCAGGCCGAACCGCTCGCGGGCCATGAGCACGTAGTTGCGCGCATCGGCTAGCAGCAGGTTCATGCGCCCATCGTCCAGGCAGCGATGGTTCCACTGGTCGAAGAAGCGGGCCGCCGGCAGCATGGCCGGCTCGATCTCGATGCACTGCACGCGCCGCACCGGGTGCAGCAACACCGAGCCCGTGGAACAGCCGCTGGCCAGGCCGACCACCAGCACGTTGTCCGGCTTGGGCCGCAGCAATAGCGGCAGGTGGGCCACGATACGCTGGGTGGACAGGTCGCCTGTGGAAGCGTCGGTCTTGCCGTTGGCCTGCAGCGTGACATCGCCTGACGACAGCTTGAACACCGAGACCGACGACCCGTAGCCCTCGCGGTAGAACATCACCTTCTTGTCGCGGTAGACCGCGCTCAGCGGCACGTTCCGCGCTTGCGCGCCCAGGAAGTAGTCGGCATACATGTAGGTGCCGGCGGACATCACCGCGGGGTCGAGGCCGACCAGCGTCAGTCGCGCGAGCACGACGAGCGACAGCGCGCCCAGCCCGACCAGGGCCGGCCTGGTGACGAGCCGCTCGCTGCTGCGCACGTGGACCCAGCAGGCTACGCCCAGGTTGACCACCGCCGCCAACGCGATGCTGCGCTCGATGCCCAGCCGCGGCAGCAAGACGAACCCCGCGAGCAGCGAGCCGACCACGGTGCCCAGCGTGTTGGCGGCATAGGGCAGGCCGGCGCTACGGCCCGCGCCGTCCGACATGTCCGCCGCCATGCGGCTGACCAGCGGGAACAGCGCGCCGAGCGCCAGGGTGGTGGGCAGCAACAGCAGGCAGCAGGCCGCGAACTGCAGCACCTGCAGCGCAGCGAAGGCGCCTCCGCTGCGGGCGTAGGTCGACAGAAACACCTGCGGCAGGTACTCGATGAGCGGTGTGGCCGCCGCTGCCCACAGCGCCACCAGCACCTGCAGCAGCGCGAACCCGCTGTAGCGCAGGTTGGCGCGATCGACCACCCGACCGGCCAGCGCCGCGCCCAGTGCCAGACCTACCAGGAAGGCGGCCAGCATGGTGGTGAAGGCGTACGTCGAGTTGCCGAAGACGAGCACGAACGCGCGCGTCCAGGCCACTTCGTAGACCATGGCCGCCATGCCCGACAGGCCAAATCCCCAAAGCACCGCGCGGTAGGCCGGCGTCGCTGCGGCGGGCGCGTTGGTCGGCGGATCAGGTGGCTCCTGAGTCCAGCCGCTGCGCTGCGGCTGCTCGCCGCGGGCCAGCACCAGCGCCAGCAGCGCCACACTCAGGTTGACAGTCGCGGCCGACCACAGCGTGCCCTTGACGCCCAGGTGCTCGATGAGCACGAACCCGGTAACCAGCGTGCCGACCGTGGCGCCGATGGTGTTGACCGCGTAGAGCGCACCGGCGCCGCGGCCCATGAGGTCGGGCGCCGCAGTGAAGTAGCGCACCAGCACGGGCAGCGTGCCGCCCATCATGAACGTCGGCACGACCAGCGCCGGGAAGCAGAGCAGCACGCGGGCGGCGCTGAGCAGATGGAAGTCGCCCATCACGTTGGCGAACAGGAGGGTGTGCAGCCAGCGCACGAGCGCGAACAGCAACGGCGTGGCCGCCGCCGACAGGGCGATGCCGATTTCCAGCCGGGCATAGAGCGCCAACGGCCGCTCGCACCGGTCGGCGCGCCGACCCCAGTAGCGGCTGCCCAGCGCCAGCCCGGCCATGTAGGACGCCATCACCGTGCCCGCGCCAAGCACGGTTGCGCCGAAGATGAGGGTCAGGTCACGCACCCAGACCACTTCGTACGCCAGGGCGGTGGCGCCGGACAGCAGGAAACATGAGCAGATGAGCGTTCGGCGAACCATGTCCCCCAAACCTCCTGGTGTGGCACGAAAGCTACCACAACACGCGGTCTGGGTTCAAGACGTCGCGGCTGTGCGTCAGGGCCGACCTGAACTCAGAAGCCTGTCCAACCAGCCGGCTCACCGGCCGAGCGCGCCGCGCAGGGCGACGATGACCTCGTTCAGCTCACCGCGCGCGTCGGTCAGCAGGCGCGGCTCGAGCGTGTAGCTGAAGTTGGGCGAGCCATCGGTGCGCTTGAGCACGCGCTCATCGACCATCAGCAGCCGGCGCGCGCGCGCCGTGAGTGTGGGTGCCAGACCGGCCTTCTCGGCCTCATCGGCGAGTTGGCGCAGCATCTTGAAGCACTCATAGTCCTCGATGCCATCCCGGTTGGCGTTGAGCCGGATCGACGGATAGAAGGCCTCGTCAGGTCCCCAGTAGCACAGCGTGCCGTCGCCGTTCCCCATGTTGGCCGGTCCCATGGGATAGGCTTCCGTGGGTCCGTCGGTGGTCATCTTCGCGGGATCGCCGAAGTACTCCACGCCCCAGTACAAGAAGCCGGTCTTGTCGTACTTCCAGCTCAGCCAGAAGACCATGCGCTGGTCGATGGTGGGGTAGTCCACGAAGAAGTTGGGGTAGGGGTGCTGTGGCCCACAGCAGATGTACCACCAGCGCTCCGCTCCGCTGTTGGCCCAGCCAGCCAGCGCGGTCTCGCTCGACTTCTCGCCGGGGTGGGCTTCGGGCAGGCCACCGGGCACCCAGATGCTGGATTTGCCGAACAGGCGTGGGTCACGAGGCGCGGTCATCAGGCGCTTCAGGCCTGGCGCCTCGCGGTCCAGGAGCGCGGCCAGGCGCAGGTTGGCCTGCACGGCGTCATCCTGCCAGCCCTCGTCGACCATGTACCAGACGGCGGCGTCGTACCATCCTCTCTCCTTAAGATGTGGGACCAGGGCCCGGAGGTAGGCCTCCAGGAAGGTCCAGTACGCCTCCTTGGCCGCGGCGCCCGCCAGCGTGCCGCAGCCGGGCGTATTGCCCACGAAGAGCGTGCGCATCCCGGCCCTGTACTGGCGGCTCCAGATGCGGTCGGCCTGCGTGAAGTCGAAGTGCCAGCCGTCGTCGGCCTTGGTCTCGCCCATGTAGGCCATGAGCGAGCTTGGCTCGGGGTTGCCTTCCCAGCCAAAGGCTTGCACGCCAACGCGGCGTTTGAGGCAGACGTCCATCATGCGCAGGTAGGTGTCCACCGGCGTGGCCTGCTTGTAGTCGGCGGCGCCGCGGTAGCGCTGGGTGATCTGCGGCGCGCGAAAGGCGAAGACCTGCCGCAGTCCGTGCTCCTCGGGCAGGCTGAAATCAAGGATGCGCAGTTCAATCGGCACGCGCTCCGTCTGACCGGCGGCGGAAACGACCAGACTACCGGTGTAGACGCCGGCTTTGGCGTCGCGCGGGGCCCACAGGTCGATCCATAGCGGCTGGCAGAGCTGTGTCAACGCGAACGGCTGGTCGGCCGGCAGCAGGGGATCCGGCCACCAGCGCGGCCCAGGGTCGGCGCCGCCGGTGGGTGACTCGGTATGCACATAGCAGACGCGATGCAGTTCGCTGTCCAGCCGCAGCTCTTGGCCGGCGGCGTCGACAAACGGCGCCAGGCTAGCCTGGACGCCGCTCAGATCGCCCTGGAGCGGCACGATCACGACCTGGGCGCTCTCGCCCTCGCCGCGCGCGGCCGCCACTCGTACCGGTCCCTGCAACGGGCCGGCCGGCGGTTCGTCGCGGAAGACCTTGGTCAGTGGCTGGCCGCGAACCACGGCAAACCGCGCCTGCGCCGGGGCCCTAACAGCCACCGCTGCTCGACCGGCCAGGCGCTTGCTCGCGGGTGCCAGGGCGTCGATCCGCGCGCCCAGCGCCTGCCAGCGCTCGACGGTTGTCAGGCTGCTCTCGCCGGCCGCCAGCGCGGTCGCCTCGGCAGTCAGCCGTTGGATCTCCTGCTCGACCTGTTGAGCGCCAGCGTGCAGCGGATGGTCGGCCGGCAGCGGTGCGATGGTGCGTACCGTGGCCGCCAGCTCCGCCTGCACCAGCGCGGCTCGCCGGGGCAGATCGGCCGGGCTCTCGGTCCAACTGGTCCACCACCGCCGCTGGTCGCCGGCGCGCACCTCCAGGCGGAAGTCGCTGCGACCGGCCGCGACGGTCAGGGGCAGCACGCTGGCCTGACCGTCGGCGCGCACGGCAAGGGTCTCTGTCTGCCACGGGCCGTCGCCGTGGCGCTGCTCGCAGATCACTGTGTCGCCGGCGCCCGCGGGCACCGTGACTCGCACCACCTTGTGGCCCACGCCCGCCGAACCGGGCTCGACCGCAGGGCGCGCCGTGGCGGCCATCAGCTTCGGCCACTGCGCCTGCCACAGCCGGTCGACGGCCTCGGCGGTCGGGTAGCCGGCATCCTCGTAGAGGTTGGTGGCGATGATCGCGCCCCGGCCGATGTCCGCGCGCAGACAGATGGGCTGGCCATCGGGACACGTGGCCAGGACCTTCCAGCCAGGGCCGACATCGACGAAGTGCGCCCAGGGCACCTTGCAGTCGGCCGGCGGTACGCCCGGGTCGGCTGGCGCGGCGACCTTGATCGCCCCCTGGTTCTTCATGCCGTCGGGGCACTGCGCGGTGTGAAGCCCCAGGCCCTCGCCGAGCTGCGACACCCAGCCCTGCATCTGGCCGTAGTTGGCGTCGACCGCGACGATGATGCCGCCACGCGCCAGAAACGCGCGCCAACGCTCGATGTGCTGCTCGAACGGTTGGGCGTGTTCGTAGTTGTAGAGCGGCGGCGGGATGAACAGGTCGTAGCGGTCCAGGTCGGCCATGAGCGCTGCGATCTCCGTGTTCTCGCGCCGGTCATAGGGCCAGCCCAGCTGGTCGAAGGTGGCCACGTTCGATTCGCGATAGCGGTGGGCGCCGTTGAGCCACGAGGAGTAGGTGCCGAAGACGCGCGGCAGGGGCGCGTTGGGTGCCGCCCCCACACCCACGGCGAACAGTAGCGCCAGCCATGGCGCGAGGGTTGTCCTCATGACAGCTTCCGCCGACACACCGCGAACCGCCGCGTCTCGCCAAAGCCGAACCGGCGGTAGACGCGTTCGGCGGCGTCGTCGCTGGTCCACAGCACCCACGCGTTGTGCAGCCCGCGCCGACGCATGGCCCCGAGTGTCGTGGCCAGCAGCACGGTACCGAGCCCTTGACCCTGGCGGTCGGCGCGCACGCCGAACGGCCCGAAGTGCTCACCGGCGTACTGGCAGTAGCCGACCACCGCGCCGGCTTCCATCGCCACGGTGATCTGCTCGCGGCCGTCCGGCTGAGCCAGCAGTGCGCGCGCCGCGCGCAACCAGTCGGGGGGCTGGCTCTCGGTCAGGAAGGTCAGCAGCGCTGGCGCCTCATCGGGTCGCAGGGCGCGCACATCGATGCCGACGGCGGCCAACTCGGCGCGCTGAGCCACGTAGGGCGTGAAGTCGAAGGTGACCAGGTTGGCGTCCATGCTCAACGGCCGCGAGACCACCTCGAAGCCGTGCCGCAGCAAGTAGGCCAGGCCGTCGGCGTAGGCGGCCACATCGACGCCAGGCACGATGTAGTTGGGCACATACGGCGCGATGCCCACAGTCTGGCGGCCGGCGGCGGCGAAGAGGCCCAGCGCGGTATCGAGCAGCGCCGTGCCGATGCCCCGGCCGCGGGCTGCGGGCCGCACGCCGAAGGCGGTTATCCAGCCGTGCTCGGGCTCCAGGCCCACCCCAGGGAACGGCTCGCGCCGGATGATGGCCAGCAGAAAGCCGAGCAGGCCCGACCCGTCCTCGGCCACGAGCAGCCAGTCGGGGTCGACATTGGGGTCGAGCAACACCTTGCGGCTCAGGGTCGGCGCGTCGATGGCATCGAGCGGCAGTGCCGCCTCCCACAGGTCGAGCAGCGCCTGCTGGTCGTCCGGCCGGTAGCCGCGGATGCGGTAGTCGTTCATAGCAACTCCACCTGCCGCCATCGCGCTGCAGGCTCGACGGCGAAGGCTGCGGCGTGGCGCACGCCAAGCTTGATGCCGTGCAGCCGCGTGCGCGCCTCATACCAGTCCCAGTAAGGGAAGCCGCCCTCGCCCCGGCCGATGGCGTACTGGCGGAAGGCTGCCTGCCACTCGGCGTAGACGTCGGAGATGTCCACGTAGGTGTAGGGCTCGAAGCCCTCGGCGTCCTCCCAGTTCTCGGCGTAGTAGGTGCGGCACCAGCCCATGGGGGGCAGACCGTCGAGGTCGAAGTGGCGGATCGCCGCCAGGAACAGCGCTCGCCGGGTCAGGTGGTGGCAGGCAATGTGGTCGCCATGGATGCTCTCATGCCAGTGCGTGATGACCACCTGCGGCCGGAGTTGCCGCAGAGTCGCGGCCAGGACGCGCGCGGTCGGCTCGTCCGCCTCGATCTCGCCGTCACGGAATGGCAGGAAGTGCGCGGACGCGCCGAGCGCCGCCGCGGCCGCCTCGGCTTCGGTGCGCTTCTGCTCGCCATACTCGGCGGCCGACAGCGTGCGGCTGCCCTTCTCACCCAGCGACAGATGAACCAGATGGGCTTGCCAACCGGCGCGCACATGCTTGAGCAGCGTGGCGCCGGCCGTGAACTCCATGTCGGCGGTATGCGCGCCGACCGCGACGATGGTGGGAGTCTCGTTCACTGCTTCACCACGAATAGCCGAACCTGGTCGTCGGCCGGCAGAGACAGCGTGCAGCCCGCGCGACCGTCGAAGTCGCGCAGTGTGATGGTCCGGCCCTTGGCCCCGCCGACCGCCAGCGGGTCGAACGTGGCCAGCAGGCTCACGGCGCCGAGCTTCACCCGCCGCACGATGGGCAGCGTTTTGACGAACTGCTCTGCCGCGGGCACGTCGACCTTGACCTGGCCACGCCGCAGCAGCGGCTCGAACAGCCGGACCAGGGCCAGGCCCTCGACCACGCCTTGGACGGGGTCGGAGGTGGCGCGCAGGTGCGGCACGATCGCGTCGCGCGATGCGGTGTAGCGCGGGCGACGGGCGTCGCGCAGGGGGCCGCCGGTCTCCTTGGCCGTGTCGATGTGCTCGAAGGTGACCTGCCCGCTGTCCTGGTCATAGGCGGTGACGGCCAGCAAGTCGTAGCGCCGGAACCGTCCCCCGCCGGCCTCGAAGTCCTCGCCCACCATCGCCTCGCAGCCGTGGTCCTTCTCCCACAGCGGCGGCGGCGCATGGTGGCTGCCGACATCGCTCCAGTTCCACAGCACCACGCCGTCGACCCCGCCGAAGAAGGCGAGGGCGAAGATGGCCCGCGCATCCTCGGTGGGGATGGGCTGGTTGGACCACCAGCGGTGCTCGGCATCGCCGCCGTGCAGCAGTGTCCAGAAGTACGGGCGGATGGGCTTGGGCTTGGCCAGGGAACTGACCAGCGCGCGGTCGAAGTCGAGCCGGGCTAGCGTATAGGCCACGTTCTGCCGCGACCAGTAGTAGACATAGTAGTCGGGGTAGAGCACGTCCTGGGCCTCGCAAAAGGCCTTCCCATAGGTCTGCCAGGGCCAGTGCGCCGCGGGATCGGGGATAGTCGGCTGCTTCTTGTCGTAGCGGCCCAGCAGGTCGTACCAGCCCGAGCCATAGGGCTGAGGGTAGATACCGACCTGCTTCCAGCCCGCCCGGCGCAGCGCCTCGATCGGTGCGGTGTAGGTCAGCAGATAGCCGCGGTAGTACCGGGCCTCGAAAGCGGCCTGATCGGCGGTCGGGTACCAGGCCTGCGTGCGCAACTGCTCGGGCGAGAGTGCCTGGCCGTGTTCCAGGTCGACCATGGCGATACTGCCCGGCTCGGCTGGCCAGACCTTGCCTGAGGCCAGGAGATCGGCGGTGACATCGCGTTCGGCGAGCAGGTCCCAGCGGCCCCAGGCGATGCCCTTGTCGGCCAGGTACTTGGTCCAGTCGAAAAAGTCGCCCCACTTCAGATAGGTCGTGCCGGCGGGCAGATGCTCGCGGTCCTTCATGACATACGGCGCCAGCACCGAGAAGCCGTGGGTCAGGCCGTACTCGAACAGGTTGAAGTTGTGCCAGCCGGTGTAGCTGAGTTCGGCGGTGAACTCGCGCAGGCGGAAGGGCCGCAGCCCCGGCACGACATACGGGGCCGTGCCATTGACGAAGCCATCGGCCATGTTGGCCTCGTAGGGCCTGGCCGGCCGTCCGCAGGCGGGCGGGTTGGGGTCGAGATCGACCGCGGCCAGGTCGGCGGCGGTGATGCCCTGCTCGGCGGTCAGCGCGGCGCCGTCAGCGGCCAGCGTGACCGGCGTGAAGGTGGGCACCTTGGCCTTGGCCGCGGCGACGGTGTCGTCGGCCAGGTCGGCCCAAAGCGCGGTCATGGCAAGAGCGAGCAGGCAGGCGAGACGCATGGCGATACTCCGTCGCGCACGCCTTGTGGTTCGGTTTCGCGGCGACCGGTCCTCCTGGTGGACGGCGTCATTGCGGGCGACCCGCGCGCCGGTTGAGCCACCATTCAAGGAGTTCGCGGCTTGCCTGGTCGCCGCCATCGTCGGCCAACAGGTCGGCCAACGCTACCACCTCTTCGGCGGCCGGTTCGTCGCCGGCAGCGACGTGCTCGATGGCCGCGAAGGCCGCCACGGCATCGGGCTTGATGCGCCTGGCAGCGTCCACGAGTGGCTGGGCGTCGAGACGGCCGAGGCGCCAGAGCGTCCGCGCCACCTGCACCGTGTAGGTTTCGGGGAGCACGCTCCAGAGCGCCTGGATCACCTGCTCGTCCACCACTGTCTGCTCTGCCAGAACCGTGGCCGCGCGCCACCGCTCGAAGGCGCGCGCTTCGCTCAGCGCTTCCCGGAGCACGGCGAGGGCGCGTTCGTCGGCGTGGCCGGCCCGCACCAGGTGCTCGGCGGCGTGCAGGCGCCAGGTTGGGCACGACGAAGTCAACAGGCTGGCCTGCGCCAGGGCCGGCCGACCGTCGGCGCGAGCCATCATGTCGATGACGTTGGCGGCACAGGCGCGGAGTGGGCTGCTCGCGTCGTCGAGGATCTCCTGCAACAGCACCAGCACATCGCTATCGCCACGACCTAGCCGGACCAGCACGTCGCAGACCGCGAATCGCAGGTCCTCGTCATCGACCGCCAGCAACTCGCGCAACTCCCGGTCAAGGCCGTCGCTGATGGCGCCCAGGCTGCTGAGCACCGCGGTCACGGGTGGCCGGCGCAGGCGGGCGCCGCCGTCACGCAGCAGATCGACCAGCGCGGATCCCACGCGCTCATCGCCGCGGCCCGCACGTACCAGCGCCGCCGCGGCGTGGAAGCGGACCATGGCGTCTGCGTGCCCCAACAGACCGACCAGGGCCTCGGCCGCCGAGTCGGGTACTCTGGCGAGGCGTTCGAATACCCCTCCGGCGGACCCGGCGGTATGGCCGTCGTCCACGGTCAGTGCCGCCACCAGAGCCTGCCAGGCGCGGTCATCGGCGTGCCCCAACTGCGTCAGCGCTTCAGCCGAGTGCACGCGGACCAGCCAGTGCGCGTCCGTGAGCCTGCCCGCCAGGGCTGCCGCTACCCGGTCGTCGACAGGCCCCAGAAGCGACAGGGCGCGGACCGCGTAGAAGCGGTTCTCCATGGACTCGTCGTCGAGCAGCGCCACCAGAGCCTGCATCAGCCGCTCGTCGATGCGCCCCAGTTTCACCAAAGCGACCGCGGCGTAGCGGCGGACATCCGCCTCCGCGTCGTCCAGCAGGCTGCCGATCGCCGCGCCCAGAGCCTCGTCGCCGGCGATCGCCGCGCCCAGGTCGCCCAGCAGGCTGGTGCTGTAGTCGTCGGCGCCGCTGGCCAGAGCGGCGAGCACGGCGCGCTCGCGACAACCGGCGCGGGCCAAGCCGAACGCCGCGTTGGCGGCCACCCAGGGGTCGTCGTCCGCGAGCAACACGCGGCAGATGCTGCGCGCCTGTTCGCTTGTCGCCGCCGCGCTGCCCAGCAAGCGCGCCGACCACCAGCGCGTGACCGAGTTGGGGCGCTCGGCCAGGTGGGCCAACGCGGCCACCAGCGCCGCACCGGGTCGGTGCCGTGAGAGCTTCGCGGCTGTGGCTTCGAAGCTGGCCACCAGCTCGCGAGTCAACTGCCGGTCCGTGGCCTTGGCGAGCGCGGTCAGCACTTCGTCGACCGCCGCGGCGGGCAGCGATGGGACTTGGCGCAGGCAGTCGCTGGCCAGCAGCAGGCAGGCGTGGTCGGCGGGTTCCAGCGCCCCACAGTCGGTGAAGGCGATGTCCAGCAGCAGTGCGCCCGCGGCCTCGGGGTCGTTGTGCACGGTGGCCAAATAATCGACCACCAAGGGGATGACCTGCCGCGAGCCTGGGTCGGCGCGCAGTTGCCTGATCCGTTCGAACGCGCGGCTCGGGGGGCTGGCCAGTCGGGCGGCGGCGGCCAAGGCCATGGCGGCTGTGTCTGGCGATTCGCTCTCGGTGTCCATGGACACAGGACCTCCCCTGGGCAGCCTGCGCGCGGACGCGCTGGTCACGGGATCCAGCGTAGCCCACGCAGCCCCGGTCGGTCAAAGGAGTGGATGGGCGCTGGCGGCGGCCGCTCAGTCCGCGCCGAACTCCATCTCGGCCGCCTCATTGGCCGCGCGTCGCCGGTCGCTGGGCGAGGTGGGTCCGCCGGCCATCAGTTCGCGCGGCTTGCTGCCGCGCGGCGGGCCGACGACGCCCAGCGCGTGCATCTGGTCCATGATGCGCCCCGCGCGGTTGTAGCCGATGCCGAAGGTGCGCTGCAGGCGCGAGGTGCTGGCCTCACCCTCGGAGCGCACGAGTTGCACGCACTGCCAGAACAGCTCGTCGAGGTCGGTGTCGTCGATGCCGCCGTCCTCGTCCGACGCGGCGCCGTCATCGGCGGCCACGGGCTGGATGATGCTGTCGGCGTAGCGGATGGTCAGGGTCGAGGGCAGGTTGCGCAGCCAGTTGACCAGCTTGTGCACCTGCTGCTCACCAACGAATGCGCCCTGCAGCCGCTCGGGCTTGCCACCGGTCTCCTCGCTGGCAAAGAGCATGTCGCCGCGGCCGATGAGCCGTTCGGCGCCCTTGTCGTCGAGGATGACGCGGCTGTCGACCAGCTGCGGCACTCTGAAGGCGCAGCGCGTGGGGATGTTGGCCTTGATCTGACCGGTCACCACGTTCACCGCCGGCCGCTGCGTGGCCAGCACCAGATGGATGCCCACGGCCCGCGCGAGCTGGGCCAGGCGCACGATGCTCGCCTCCACCTCGGCGCGCGCGGTCATCATCAGTTCGGCGAGCTCGTCGATGATGATGACCAGATAGGGCATGTGCTCCTCTTCGGTCACCTGCTCGTTGTAGGAGATGATGTTGCGCACGCCCAGCTCGCTGAGCCGGTCGTACCGCGCGTACATCTCGCGCACGGCGCCGCGCAACAGGTCGGCCGCGTCGTCCGGGTCGGTCACCACCGGCCGGTCGAGGTGCGGGATGCCGTCGTACAGCGTCAACTCGACGCGCTTGGGGTCCACCATGAGGAACCGCAGATCGCGCGGGGAAAAGCGATAGATCAGCGAGATGATGACGCAGTTGAGGCACACGCTCTTGCCGGAGTTGGTGGTGCCGGCGACGAGCATGTGGGGCATGCGGGCCAGGTCGCCGATCTTGATGTGTCCGGCGATGTCTTTGCCGATGACGAACGGCAGGCCGCCCTTGGCCTGGCCGAACTCGGGCGACAGCAGCGTGGCGTGCAGGTCCACGGTCTCGCGGATCTGGTTGGGCACCTCGATGCCGATGACGCCCTTGCCGGGCACGGGCGCCTCGATACGGATGCCGGCCGAGGCCAGCGCCAGGGCGATGTCGTCGGCCATGCCGGCGACCTTGCTGACGCGCACGCCGGAGCCCAGACCCATTTCGTAGCGGGTGATGGTCGGGCCGATCTCGGTGTTGACCACGCGAGCCTCGACGCCGAAGCTGGCCATGGTGCCCTCGAGCCGGCGGCTGTTGGCCTGGATCTCGGGGCTGCGGTCGGGCAGCGGCGGGCTGGGCGGCGGCTGGATGAGGCTGGCCGCGGGCACCGGAAACTCCTCGTTGGAGCTGGCGGAGCCGCGCCGGCGCTTGGGCTCGGGCATGCCCGGTAGCACCATCTGGATCCAGGACGAGTCTTCCATGGGCGGCACGGGGTCGGCCTTGATGGCATCGAACGGCGCCCACGCCAGCTTGCTCTGGTGCGGCGGCAGCTCGCCAGGGCCGGTCGCGACGACCGGTGTCGCCGGCGGCTCGGCCAGCACTTCGGGCACTTCCGGCTCGTCGGGGGCCAGCAGTTCGGGTGGCGGCAGGATCGACTCAGGCGGCGGCACGGGCGCCTGGGCCTGCTTGCCCCGGCGCTTGGGCCGGTCGACCGGTGGCAGGAAGGACTCATCGGCCTCGGGGAAGCTGAGGTCGGCGATCTGGAGCTGGTTGCCGCGCCGCGGCGGCGCTGGCGCCATGGCGGCCCGGCGCGCGGCGGCGTTCTGGGCGGCCCGCTGCGCGGCCGCCTTGGCGGCAGAGCCGCGGCGTTGCGCGGAGCGGCCGAAGTCGCTCATCAGTTCGCGCACGGTGCGTTCGGACAGCAGCAACAGGCCGGCCAGGCCGCCCATGCCGAGCACGATGGGGCAGCCGAGTTCGCCGAACAGATGGCGCAACACCCAGACCAGTACCGCGCCGGCGACGCCGCCATAGACCGCGGGCGGATGGAGCCAGCCGAGCTGGCTGGCCGTGCTGGCGAACTCTTCGCCGGACGGCACGCGCTGGTGGAAGAACCCGCAGGCCACCAGGCCCAGCAGCGCCAGGGCCGGTGCGGCGGCGCGGTTGGGGTGGAGCTGGTCCCGCTGCCAGATGGCGCGTACGCCGAGGAAGATGAAGGCGACGGGCATGGCATCGACGAGCTGGCCCAGCAGCAGGCCGAGCGTGCCGGTCAGCCAGGTGACCAGGGGTCCTGCCTGTGTGGTGCGCAGGCCCACGGCCAGCAGCAGGCCGGCGGTGATCAGCGCGATGCCGGCCAGGTCGGCGCTGGCGCGGCGGGCGGGCGGCACCGGTCGATGGGTCGTGACTGCTCCAGTAGGTACGACACCCGGCCCGGGTCGATGTTGGCGCCGAGCGGCCGAGTCGGCTACACTGCAGGCTGTGGAGACAGCGACGATGACCGTGACGTACCTGTGGCTTCTGACTCTGCTGGCTCCGCCAGTCCATCCCGCCGCCGAGCCGCTCGACCGCGCCATGGTGGCGGTGCCCGCCCAGACCGGCCTGCATGTGAGCTGGCGGCAACTGCCGTCGGACGCTCCCGGCGCGGGCTTCAACCTTTACCGCATCAACGCCGAGGGTCGCGCGACCAAGGCGAATGCCCATCCGGTGGCCGCCACGACCGACTTCGTCGACGAGGTCGAGGGCGCTAAGGAGTATCGCCTGCGCCCGGTGACCGGCGAGACCGAAGGGCCGGAGTGCGCCCGCTGCGTCCCGCTCGAGCAACCGTATCAGAGCCTCAAACTCGAGGGCAACGACGGGGTGCAGAAGCTGGGTCTGGGCGACCTGGATGGCGACGGCCGGCTGGACTACGTGCTCAAGCGGCCCGACACCAACGTCGACCCGTACTACAAGTACTGGGAGAAGTCGACCGGCACCTACTACCTCGACGCGGTCACCGGCGATGGCCGCCGGCTGTGGCGGTACGACATGGGCTGGTCCATCGAGCGCGGCATCTGGTACTCGCCGTTCCTGGTCTATGACCTGGATCGCGACGGTCGCGCCGAGGTCATGGTCAAAGCCGGCGAAGGCGACCCCCGCGAGCCCGACGGCAAGGTGCGCAAGGGCGCCGAGTGGCTGGTGGTGCTCGACGGCCGCACCGGCCGGGAGCGCTGCCGCGCGCCGTGGCCCACGCGTGAGGGCTTTGGCGACGGTGAGGACGGCTACAACCTGGCCAGCCGCAACCAGCTGGCCGTGGCCTGGCTCGACGGCCAGAATCCCAGCGTGCTGGCTCTGCGCGGCACGTACTCCATCATGAAGGCCGAGGCCTTCGATCTGGTCGACGGCAAGCTCCGGGCGGGCTGGAAGTACCTGGGCGACAAGGCTGAGCAAATGGGCCAGGGCGCGCACTTCACTCACGCGGCGGACCTCGATGCTGACGGCCGCGACGAGGTTGTGCTCGGCAGCATGGTGCTGGACGACAACGGCGCGCCGTTGTGGTGCACGCGCCTGGGTCATCCCGACCACATGTACCTGGGCGACCTCGACCCGCGTCGGCCAGGTCTGGAGATCTACTACGGCATCGAGTCCGCTCGCAAGACCAACGGCATGTGCCAGGTGGACGCGGCCACAGGCAAGATCCTGTGGGGCTGGGATCAGCCGACGACGCACGTCCACGCCACGGGCCTGTGCTCCGATATCGACCCCGAGCAGCCGGGCGCGGAGGCCTACAGCGCGGATTCGGTGGACCACAACCCCACCGGCGCGCACTGGCTGTGGGGCTCGGATGGCTCCATTCTGCGGCGCGATCTGGACTGGAGTTTCGGCAACAACGCGGTCTATTGGGACGCCGATCTGCAGCGTGAGGTGATCAGCCGCAGCCAGATCATCGACTACGGCGGCGCCAGCCCATGGGCCGACATCAGCGGCGGCGTGGTGCTCATCGCGGACCTGATGGGCGACTGGCGCGAGGAGGTGGTCTGCTCGCGGCCCGGCGAGCTGCGCATCTACACCACGCCCGAGCGCGCCTTCGACAGACGGGCCACGCTGCTGAGCGACCCGCTGTACCGCGCGGACGTGGCTATGACCGCCATGGGCTATACGCAGGTGCCCAGCCACCTGGCCAACTTCGAGGCGCAGAGCCCGAACCTGAACCTGCGCGCCGGCCTCGACGGCGATCCGCGCGCGTTGGTGGCGGTGGTCTCGGCGCCGCTGGGCCGCGGCATCGATGGTCGGCTGACCATCAGCGCGGCGGACGACGCCATGGCGCCGGCGCGTTTCGAAGTGAAGCTGGCCGCGGGCGAGCGCAAGGTCTTCCGAGCGCGGCTGGACAAGGTGGCCGAAGCCCGCGTGACCGCCCTGGTCACCGACGACGACCTGAGCCTGCCGATGACCGCCACCTCGCCAGGCAGCCTGCCCAACGGCGGGTTCGAGCGATCTGTCGGGCAGAGCCCGACCGGTTGGGCCTGGTGGTCGCGCGACAACAGCGGCGGCGCCAAGACGCTGGAGCCCGGCCACAACAGCCGGCGCTGTGCGGCGTTGAGCTTCGATGGCAAGGAGGACTGGGCGTTCACCAACGGCCTGCGCCTCGCCGTCAAGCCCGGCCAGAAGGTTACCGCCCGCGGCTGGGCCCGCAGCGATGCCTGCGACTCGCTAGACCTGGCTGTGGTCGGCTATGCCGGCACCAAGCTGGTCAACTGGAACCTGGGCGTGGCCAGCGGCCGCGGCGCGTTTGCCTGGCGCGAGTTCGTGGCCACGGCGACGGTGCCCGAGGGCGTCGACACGGCGGTGATCCGCTGGGTCGGGCGCGGCAAGACGCGGGTCTGCGTGGACGAGGTGGGGTTCGAGTAGGGCGCTTCCGGCGCCTCGCCAGTGTTCGGTGGTCAGCGCGCCAACGGGTCGACCACCGAACACCGAGCCTGTGCGACGACTCGGCCGGGCCCGGCCCGGCCGGGTCGTTGCCGGATCAGTTCGTGGGCTGACCCTCGACCCGCAACGCCCCATCCAACCGTGCCGCCTCGCCCCGGCCCAGCTTCACCTCCACCGCCTGGCCCGCATACCGCACCTTGGCCGTCCCGCCGTTGTGGGCGACGATGCGCGCCGACGTCAGCCGGCCGGCGCGCCAGGCCAGGTCGACCTCGAACCCGCCCACCGCGCGCAACCCGCGCACCTCGCCTTCGGGCCATGTGGGCGGTAGCGCCGGCAGCAGGTCCAGGCCGTCGCGATGGTCCCAGAGCAGCGTCTCGGCGATGCCGCGGGCCGCGCCGAAGTTGCCGTCGATCTGGAACGGCGGGTGCATATCGAACAGGTTCGTCGCCGTGTAGCGCGGGGTCAGCAGGCGGTTGAGCAGGGCCTGCACGCGCGCGCCGTCGCCCAGGCGCGCCCATAGACACAGCTTCCAACCCATCGACCAGCCGGTGGCTTCGTCGCCGCGGCGTTCCAGGCTGGCGCGCACCGCATCGACCAGCTTCGGCGCGCGCTCAGGGGTGATCTCGTCGCCAGGGAAGAAGCCGTAGAGGTGCGAGACGTGGCGGTGATGCACCTCCGCTTCGTCGAAGTCCTTGTCCCACTCCTGAAGCTGGCCGTGTGCGCCGATCTGGTAGGGCAGCAGCCGCGCTGCCTTGGTGTCGAGCTCGGTGGCCAGGGCGGCATCGCGACCCAGCAGGCGCGCCGCTTCGGCGGTGTGCGTGAACAGCTCGCGGCAGATGGCCATGTCCATGGTCGTGCCCAGGGTCACCGCCGCGCGTTCGGTCTTGCCATCGCGCTGGTAGACAAAGGTGTTCTCGGGGCTGGTGCTGACCGGCGTGACCAGCACGCCGTCGGCGCGCTCGGTCAGCCAGTCCAGGAAGAACTCGCTGGCGCCGCGCAGGATGGGGTAGACCTCGGCCAGGAAGGCGCGGTCGCCGGTGAACTCATAGTGCCGCCAGAGGTGCTGGCAGAACCAGCCGCCGGCCATGGGCCACCAGCTCGCGGTCGGGCTCCCGTCCACCGGCGCGGCCTCGCGCCAGATGCTGCAGTTGTGCGACATGCACCAGCCGCGCGCGCCGAACACCGCCTTGGCCACGCGGCTGCCAGTCACCGTGGCTTCGCGGACCAGGTCGAACAGCGGCTGCTCGCACTCGCCCAGGTTGCCCCGGGCGGCGTTCCAGTAGTTCATCTCGGTGTTAATGTTGACCGTGTAGCCCGCGTTCCACGGCGGGATGATGTCGCGGTTCCAGATGCCTTGCAGGTTCAGCGGCTGGCCGCCGGGCCGCGAGCCGGCGATCATCAGGTAGCGGCTGAACTGGTAGTAGAGCGCCGCCAGCGCCGGGTCGCCGTCCGTCGCGTAGCGCCGGATGCGTTCGTCGGTGGGCAGCTCGGCGTTCGCCGTGATCGGTCCGAGCCGCACGGCCAGCCGATCGAACAGCGCGCGATGGTCGGCCACATGGCGGGCGCGCAGCTCGGCATACGGCCGCGAGGCGGCCTTCATCTGCCGCGTACAGAGCATCTCGGGGTCGCGTCCCTGTCGGCTGGGGCTCTTGTCGAAACCGTTGAAGCTCGTCGCCGCGCAGAGGATGACCGTGGCGCGGTCCGCGCCGACCAGCCGCAGCGACTGGCCCTCGACGGTGAGTTGGCCGCCGTCGGCGAAGACGCGCGCGCGCATCTGGAAGAACGTGCCGCGTCCGTCGCATTCAGCGCCGTAGAGCACGCGCTTGTCCGGGTCGGCGAAGCGCCGTTGCCACCCGCCGGCGCCGTCCGGCTCGTAGAACGCGGGGTACTTGCGCTGGTCGCCCCAGGCTTCGACGTTCTTGGTCAGATCACGCCGCAGCGCCTCGCCTGGGCCCTGGGCGGCCAGCACCAGCGTGTCCGCGTCAACACCATGCCATTTCGCCGTGGGCTTGTGCTGCGTGTCGAGCCGCAACGTGAAGCTCACCGTGCCGGGCCGGTCGGCGGTCAGGTGCACGACGATGGCCTGATCCGGATGGCTGACGAACGCTTCGCGCTGGTAGGTCACGTCGCCACGCCGGTAGCGCACGCGCGCCACGGCCTCGGCCAGATCGAGTTCGCGGCGGTAGTCGGTCACCGCGCCGGCGCCGTCGAGGTCGAGCAGCAGGTCGCCCAATGGCTGATACGGGGCGTTGCTGCGGCCCAGCCAGTTGGCCCGCACGAGTTCCTGTGCCTCCGCATGGCGGCCGGCGCGCAGCAGCGCGGTGATCTCGGGCCGCTTGGGGCGGATGTCGGGCAGAAACATGCTGGTCTCGGGTTCCAGCGCGTACAGCGTGTTGTCATTGAGCGCCAGCACCTCGTGTTCGGGGTTGCCATGGACCATCGCGCCCAGCCGGCCATTGCCCATGGGGAAGGCGGCGTGCCAGTCGCGGTCGGCCGGCTTGTCGTACCAGACGAGCGTGGGCGACGCGGCCAGCAGAGCGGCGCCGAGGGTGGTGATGAGCATGGCGGGTCCTCGCTGGTCCTGACTTCGGCATGCCTGCGCCGGCACCTCGGTCAGCGCTTAACGTTGTCGGGAGACCCTTTTTGTAATCAAGGCAGGAAGCTATCGCCTTACGGCGAACGGTTGCTCGTTGTGATCAGGGGTGCATCATGTCCGAGATAGACCACGCCGAACCGAAGCTGCCCAGGTACTGCGATGTGATCATGAAGGGCGGCACGGCCAGTGCCATCGTCTACCCGCCGTTGCTGGCGACCTTGGCTGGCCGGCACGCGCCTTTCGAGTTGCGCAATCTGGCAGGCACGTCCGCGGGGTCGATTGGCGCGGTGCTCGGCGCCGCGGCCGAGTACCGGCGGCAGCAGGCCAAGCAGCAGGGGAAGACCGACCCAGCGGAGCTGAGCGCGGGATTCGACATCCTGGACGACTTCGCCACGTTGGCCGCGGCTGACGGGGGCATCTTGCCCCGGTTCGAGCCCACCGCCGCCGCCGCGCCGCTGTGGGAAGCGATCTGGGCGTTTCGCCAGGCGCAAGGCGCCTGGGGCCGCCTGCACGCGGTCGAGAAGCTGGTGGGCGCGTTTGGCGCCGACTTGCTGGCAGGGCTCGCGGGCGGCATGGTGGTTGCGCTGTTGCTGGCGGTGACGGTGCTGACCCGCGCCGACTGGGCGGCGCTAGCCGTGCTGGCGGCCGCGCTGTGCGCACTGGTGTGGGGGCCCAACAGCCGGCCGATGCGCGCTTGCGCGTGGTTGGTGCTGGCGGCGAGCGTGGCGGCGGCGCTGACGGGCCTGTCTCACCTGGCGGCCGGCTGGGGCCTGGTGTCGTTCGTCATCCTTGGCGGCCTGGTCGGTGCGGTGAGCGGCGCCGCGGCGCGTGTCTGGACGATCTTCGGTCGCGTGCTGCCGACGCAGGGCTATGGCATCTGCGAGGGCGCCCGGCTGACCCAGTGGTTGCACGAGCAGGTGCAACTGGTGGCCGATCTGCCAGTCGGCCGGCCGTTGACCTTTTCCGACTTGGCGGGCTGCGTGCCCGACAGTGAGAGCCCGCTGCAGCTGGCCATGCTGACCACCTGTTTGAGCCAGCGCCGGCCCTATCACCTGCCGTTCCGCCAGCGGTGCTGGTGGTTCGACCGCGACGAGTTGGCGCCGTTGGTGGGCGGCGTGATTGTCGACGCGCTGGTGCAGGCGGCGACGGCGCCGCGCACCAAGGCAGGCCCCGACCCCGAGGAGCCGGACGACGACGGGCCGGTACTGGACTGCGTCACGACCAGCGAGGGGCGCCGGCTGTACCCGCTGCCCTGCGAGGGGATGCCAGTTGTCTTCGCCATGCGCATGAGCATGGCGCTGCCGGTCGTGCTGAGCGCTGTGCCCCTGTGGGGCCGGCGGTTCGTGAACCTGGCCGAGGACGACAGCGCGGAGCCGGAGTGGGCGCCGGTCTATGAGCGGGTGTGGTTCAGCGACGGCGGCACGACCTCCAACCTGCCCATCCATCTGTTCGACGTCATGGTGCCGCGCTGGCCCACCGTGACCATCAACCTGGACTACAGCTCCAGGCCCTGGGACGAGCGTGGCGCGTGGCTGGCCGACAGCAACGCCAGCGGCATGGCTCCGCCGCGGTTCGGCATTGAAGGAACGCTGGGCTTCCTGACGCAGCTGTTCGAGACGGCCCGCAACTGGCAGGACAGCACACAGATGGTGGTGCCCGGCCAGCGTGACCGCATCGCCAACGTCTGGCTCTCGGCCGAAGAGGGCGGCATGAACCTGGACATGAGCGCGGAGTCCATGGGCCGCGTCGCCGCCAAGGCACGCCTGGCGGGCCAACTGCTGGTCGAGCGCTTCCACACCCCAGCGGGCCACGCCGGCCTCAACTGGGCCAACCATCGGTGGATCCGCCTGCTCAACGCGACCAAGCTACTGGAGGGTGCCCTGGAGCAGTACCAGCAAGCCGAGACGACGCCGCCCAGCTACAACGACCTGCTCGAGGGGTCCAGACCGCCTTCGTACGCAAAATGCGTCAAGGCCGCCAGGGAGTCCGTCGAGGCGCTGCGGCATCAGGCGCCCAGCGCTGAGCTAAGCCGCTGCCCGCACACGCCCAAGCCCGAGTGCGAGCTGCGTATCCGGCCCAAGCTGTAGCAGCACGCGGATCGGCATGGAGCACAACCGGGGACAGCCGTGCTCCATGCTGGTCCGCGCTACAGCTTCTCGACCAGCGCCGCGGCCCGCGCGAAGCCGTCACGCAGTGCCGGATAGGCCTGGGTGTACAGTTCGCGGTAGACCTGTTCGTACCGCTCGACGTTGGCCGCGATCGGCTCGGTGACGGTGGCCGTCTCGATCATCGCGTCGCAAGCCTGCTCGACGCTGGACCACAGGCCCGCGCCCACACCGGCCAGCAAGGTCACGCCCAGTGCCGGGCCTTCCTCGATGTTGATGGTGGTGATGGGCAGGCCGAAGACATCGGCCTGGATCTGGCGCCACAGCGGGGAACGAGCGCCGCCGCCGCTGGCGCGCACTTCGTTGATGGGCACGCCGCCGGCGCGCATGATCTCCACCGAGTCGCGCAGGCCCATGGCCACGCCCTCCAGCACGGCGCGGGCCAGGTGGCGCTTGTCGTGCCGCAGGCTGAGGTTGAGGAACGCGCCGCGGGCGTTGGGGTCGGGGTAGGGTGCCCGCTCGCCGGTCAGGTACGGGGCGAAGATAAGGCCCTCGCAGCCCAGCGGCGCTTGGGCCGCGGCGGCGGTGATCAACTCGTAGGGATCCTGCCCGGTGAGGCCGGCTACGTGCTTCTCTTCTCCCGCCAACGCATCACGGTACCAGCGCAGCGAGCCGCCGGCGGACAGCATGACGCCCATGGCGTGCCACTTGCCGGGCACCGCATGGCAGAAGGTGTGGGTGCGCAGGCTGGGGTCGGTGGTGGGTTCGTCGGCCGAGGCGAAGATGACGCCGGACGTGCCCGTGGAGGCCCACAGCAGGCCGGGTCGCACGATGCCCGTGCCTACGGCGCCCGCGGCGCAGTCGCCCGCGCCGCCCACCACCGGCGTGCCGGCCTTCAGGCCGGTCAGCTCGGCCACCGCGGCGGTGACGGAGCCGCTGGGCACGGGCGACTCATAGACCTTGGGGAACCAGTTGGCCGGCAGGCCTATCTTGTCGAGCAACTTGGTCGACCAGTCGCGCGCGGGCACGTTGAGCAGCGCGGTGCCCGAGGCGTCGGAAACCTCGGTGGCGAACTCGCCCGTGAGCCGGTAGCGCAGATAGTCCTTGGGCAGCAGGACATGGCGCACACGGTCGAAGTTGGCCGGCTCCTCGTCGCGCAACCAGACGATCTTGGGCGCCTGGAACCCGGTCAGGATGGGGTTGCAGATCTCCTCGTGGAGCAGCTTCTCGCCTGCCACGCGGGTAATCTGCGCGCACTGGTCGCCGGTGCGCTGGTCGTTCCAGAGCAGCGCGGGCCGGATGACGCGGCCCGCGGCATCGAGGAACACCGAGCCGTGCATCTGGCCGCTGAGGCCGATGCCGGCGATGGCCGAAGAGTCGGCGCCCGAACGGGCCAGGGCACCTTGGATGCTGGCGACGGTCGCTTCCCACCAGGTGTCGGGCTCCTGCTCGGTCCAGCCCGGCCGCGGCGTCAGCAGCGGGTATTCCACCAGACAGGAGGCCAGCAACTGCTTGCTGTCCGCATCCAGCAGGATCGTCTTCACGCCCGAGGTGCCCAGATCAATGCCCAGAAGGATCGCCATTTCCCACTCCATTGCGCGGCTGCCGAGTCTACCAGTCCGGCCCCCGGCTCGCAAGATGCGCCGGGCATGTCACCTGGATGTTACGTTAGGTGGCGATGGGCTAATCATAGCCATAGTTAGGCGGGCGAGGACAGGCTAACATGGCCACAGCGGTTGGTCGTGGTACGGGGCCGTGGCCGTGATCGCAGGGGATTGAGTCGTGCGTGGCCCGTGGCTGGAAGCCCAGCTTGATTACGTGACCTTGTGGCATGGTCTGGCACTGTTGCTGGTGGCCCTGCCCTGCCGACGCCTCATGCTGCGTGCGCGCCAAGCCGGGGTGGCCGTTGGGTCCGAAGGTGCCTGGTCGGGCCTCAGCCTGTTCGCCCTAAGCTGGGCGCTACGCTGCTGGCTGTGCCTGCCCGGCCTGCCGCCCAACCCCCTGGCGACGGTGCCTGGTCTGGCGGCACTGGCCTCCTTGGTGACCGCGGCCGCTGTGTGCCAGTGGCCGGAGTCGTCACGGGCGCGCCGAGCGGCGCTGCCTTGCGCGGCGATGGCGGCCGGCGGCGTCCTGGCCTGGCTGGGTCTGAGCTCGGCCATCACCGTGTTGATCGGCGGGCCGGCCGCACTGTGGACGGCCATGGCGATGCGCCGCCGCTTCCCACAAGCGCGCGCGCTGTGCCTGACGCTGGCCGTCTACGGGCTGCTGCTGGTCGCGAGCGCCAGCCTGCGCGCCGGCTGGTCGCTGGCTGCCCAGTATGGCAGTGTGGTCGCGGCGCTGCTGCTGATGGCCGGCGCCTGGTCGCTCTGGCGACGCAGCCTGGAAAGCGAAGTGGAGACCCTGGGCCGCCGCGCCACCTTGTTGCTGGCCGGCGTGTCGCTGGCGGCCCTGCTGTTGGGCTGGGCGGTGACCATCTGGCAGGGCCACGTGGCCGACATCGAGGCGCGCGGCGCGCTGCTGCAGCGGGCGCACAGCCTGGCGCGGTCGATGCATCCGCCGCGCGTGCAGGCGCTCACCTTCACGGCGGCCGACGCCAGTGCATCGGTCTACCAGCGGCTATGCGGGCAACTGCAGGCCTACCACCGCTTTCTGGGCGACGCCCGGGGCTACTACACCGTGGCGCCGCGCGGCCGCGATCTGGTCTTCGGGCCGGAGAGCTACGCGCCGACCGACCCGCAGGCGTCCAGGCCCGGCGAGGTCTACCAACGCCCGGCCCCTGGGCTGCAGGCAGCCATCGGCCTGCGCCAGAGCGTGGTGGTCGGCCCCTACCATGACGAGTACGGCGAGTTCCTGACAGCCTTCTCGCCCGTCTTCGAGGCGCGCTCGGGCAACGTGCTGGCCATGGTTGGCGTGGACCTGGAGGCGCCGGTGTGGCGGACTCAGGTGGCCCGGGCGCGGCGCGCGGGCCTGCTATGCACCTGGCTGCTCGTGGCGTCGCTGGCCATGGGGCTGTACCTGCTGCATTTGCGCGCCGAGCACGGCGGCGCCGCGATCAGCTGGTTACGCCACGCGGAGGTCATTGCCACGGCCAGCGTGGGCTGCAGCCTGACTCTCGTCTTTGGGCTGTGCTTCTATGAGCATGAACGCATGTCCGCGGCGGGCACCTTCGAGCACTTGGCCAGTGCCACCGCCGAGGCGCTCATCGCCCAGTGCGAAGACATGCGCATCCAGTTGCTCGCGACCGCGCGGCTGATCCAGGCCTCGCGCGACCTGGAGGTCAACCAGTTCGAGCGTTTCGTGCTGCCGTTCGCCTCCGGTGCCTCGCCGCTGTGGGGCTATGCGCCGGTGGCGGGCGACAAACTCATCGTTGGTATGGCGGCGCCCATGTCGTCAGCCCGAAGCTGGCTGGGTCGTGACCTGTTGGCCGACCCCCGGCAGCGCGCCGTGGTGCGCCGAGCGCTGGAGACCGGCCTGCTGTGCGGCGAGGTGGAAGCCTCGACCGAGGGGCCGCAGACCTACCTGGCCTACCAGCCGGTAACCGAGTCGCCGCGCGGCCGCGTGGTCGGCGTGGTGTTCTGTCGCTTTGCACCGCAGGATCTGGTCAACGCCGTGTTGATCCGCGGGCAGACCGACGCACGAAGTGTTCACGCCGAGCTGCGCGATACGTCGGCGCCCCAAGGGGAGCGCGCGCAGGCGTGGGCCGCCCACGCTCGTCGCTTTGAGCGCGCCTTCGCGGTAAACGTGCTGGGCCGTGCTTGGGTCGTGCTCATCCGGCCCGCCTCTGACCGTGTCGTCGGCCATCCCCTGCGCGTGGCCTGGGCGTTGGTGCTTATCTGCCTGACGGCAACCGCGCTCATCGTGCGCTTCGTGGCGCTGCTGCGCGGGCGACAGTGGGCGCTCGAGCGGCTGGTCTCCGAACGCACCGCCGCGCTGGCGGAGCGCAGCGAGGCGCTGCGCGTCGACCTGCACCGGTCGCTGGAACAACAGCAGGTGCTGGCCGAGGTGGCCATGTTGCCCGAAGTGCTGGGCGGTGATCTGCTGGCCACGGCGCGCATCTGCACTGAGCGGGCCGCCATCACTCTCGGTACGGCGCGGGCCAGCGTGTGGACGCTGGAGCCCGACGCCGACTGCGTCGAGTGCCTCGATGCCTATGATGCCGATCTGGGCTGCCATTCCTCAGGCCAGGTGCTGCCGATGGCGCACGTGGCGCCGCTCATCGAGGCGGCCAGCGCCGTCCGAGTGCTGGCTTCCGAGCCGGAGTCGGGCCGCTCGCTGTTGCGCGGCGCCGCCCAGGAGCATGCGGCTGGTCTCCATCTCTCGGCGCTCCTGACCACCCTCGTGCGCGTGGCTGGTGAGGACCGGGCCGCGCTGCTGCTCTCCTACCGCGGTAAGGACCATCAGTGGTCGTCCGACGAACTGGCCTTCTGCGGCCAGCTGGCCGACCAGCTCTCCCTGACCATCACCAACCGCGAACGGCTCGACGCCCAGCAGGTGCTCGATCAAAGCAAGCGCGAGGTGGAGGCCATCCTGCAGTCCGTGCAGGCCTGCGTCCTGGTCATCGACGCCGAGAGCCACACCATTCTGGAGGCCAACTCGGCCGCCTGCCGGCTGATCGGTACGCCTCGTGACGAGCTGGTCGGCCGTAGTTGCCACGAGCGCGTCTGCCCCAAGCAGCTGGGCCAATGCCCCATCACCGACCAAGGCCAGACGGTCGACAATGCCGAACGGGTCGTGCTCACGGCTGACGGACGTGAGGTGCCGGTCCTCAAGACCGTCGTCGCCATCCGGCTGCGCGACCGCGATTGTCTGCTGGAGTCGTTTGTCGACATCACGGCGCAGCGCGAGCAGCAGGAGCAGCTCGGTCAGGCCCTCTCGGAGTCGGAGCGCATGATCCGGTTGATGGTGGACCGCGAGGAGCGTGTGCTGGAGTTGAAGCGCGAGGTCAACGACCTTCTGGCCCGACTCGGCGCCGAGCCGCGCTACACCGCCGGGCTGGTCACGCCCGAGACGGAGGTGGCGCTATGACCGAGCGCGCCCACCGGCAGCAGGCCACAGGCGGCACGTCCGCGGGGCGCCTGGACCTCGCGTCCGGGCTGCTCCTGGTCGCCGCCGCCGCCCTGATCGGTCGCCATGGCATCGTACTGCTCGTGTCCGCCCTGCTCGTCGGCCTGGGCGCCTGGCGCCTGCGCGCCAACTGGCTGGGGCTCGGCGAGCGCGGCGCTCGCCGTTGGCGGTTGCGCCACCTGGCCTTCGACCTGTCAGTCGGCAAGTCGCTGATCATCGAGCGCGGCTACCTCGTGGACGCCAACCATGCCGCCGGCCAGTTGCTCGGGCTAACCGACGAGCAACTCGACGGCAGTCATCGGCTGGACGAGCTCTGCCCCATCGAGCAGCCCGACGGGCGAGCCAGTGCTGCCCTCACCGAGACGTTGCTGGCCGCGGCGCTTAGCGGCGGCCAGGCCGGCGCGGATGTCGCCCTGATGGCCGCCGACGGCCAGGCCCGCGTGTTCGAAGTCATCCTGACGCGCTTCGCTGATGGCCACGGGCCGGTGCTCCACGCCGCCCTGCGAGACACCAGCGAACGTCACGAGCGCGAGCTGCGCACCGCTCAGGCCTTGCAGGCCGCCGAACTCGCCCATGCCGAACTGCAGCGGCGCACCATCGAACTGGAGGACGCCAGCCGGGAGCTGCGCCGCCGACAGCGCGCCGTGCTCAGCATGATGGAGGACGCCAACCAGGCGCGCGGTCAGGCCGAGGCGCTCAATGAGGAGCTACAACGCCAGACCGCCCTGGCGCAGGCCATGGCCAGCCAGGCAGAGATGGCCAACACCGCCAAGAGCGAGTTCCTGGCCAACATGAGCCACGAGATCCGCACGCCGATGAATGGTGTCATCGGCATGACCGAACTGCTGCTCGACACCGACCTGTCACCCGACCAACGCCAGTACGCCGACACCGTCCGAGCCAGTGCGGACAGCCTGCTGGCCGTCATCAACGACATCCTGGACTTCTCCAAGATCGAGGCGCGCAAGCTGGATCTCGAAGCCATCGACTTCGACCCGCGCGTGGCGGTGGAGGACGCCATCGACACGTTGTCGGTCAAGGCCGCCCAGAAGAAGCTGGAACTGACCTGCTTCGTGTCGCCGCAGGTGCCCGCCCTGCTGCTCGGCGACCCGGGTCGGCTGCGCCAGATCATCCTCAACCTCGCCGGCAATGCGGTCAAGTTCACCGAGCGCGGCGAAGTCAGTGTGCGCGTCGAATTGCTCGACGAGTCGCCCGACCAGGCCTGCCTGCGGTTCGAGGTGCTGGACACGGGCATCGGCATCCCCGTGGACCGGCGCGATGCCCTGTTCCAGCCGTTCACGCAGGTGGACAGCTCGACCACGCGCCGTTTCGGCGGCACCGGGCTGGGCTTGGCCATCTGCCATCAGCTCGTCGGGCTGATGCACGGCCAGATTGGCGTCGAGAGCAACCCCGGTGGGGGCTCACGCTTCTGGTTCACCGCGGTGCTTGGCCGCGCCCAGCAGGCGCCGCCCAAGCCGCGGGCGGCGCGCCTGGCGGGCCTGCGCGTGCTGGTGGTGGACGATCACGACACCAATCGGCTGCTGGTGACCACGCTGCTCACCGAGTGGGGTTGCGAGGTGGAGGTGGCCGCCGACGGCATTCAGGGCCTGGACCGCATGACGTCGGCGGCGCAGGCTGGCCGCCCGTTCGACCTCGCGCTGCTGGACCAACAGATGCCCGGCCTCGACGGCGAGTCCCTGGGTGTCGAGACCCGGTCCATACCAGCGCTGGCCAGTACGCGGCTGGTGCTGCTCACCTCGTTGGGCCGCCGAGGCGATGCGGCCCGGCTGCGTCAGATTGGCTTCGCGGGCTACCTGACCAAGCCGCTGCGGCAGACGCAGTTGCGCGAGTGCCTGGAACTGGTCATGGGCCGGGGGGCCGACACCTCCGCCGGCGATGCCCTGGCCGACGCCGCGCCGGGCAGCCTGGTCACGCGGCACACCGTGGCCGAAGCCAACCGCGCCGGCGCGCCAGGGGCGCGCGAGGCGAAGCTGCTGCTTGTCGAAGACAATGCGGTCAACCAGAAGGTGGCGCTGGCCATGCTCAAGCGACTGGGCCGCAGCGCCACCGTCGCCGCCAACGGGCGCGCGGCCATCGAACTGCTCTGCCAGGGCAAGTACGACCTGGTGCTGATGGACTGCCAGATGCCCGAGATGGACGGCTTCGAGGCGACCGAAGTGGTGCGTTCCGGCGGCGCTGGCGACCATACCGACGTGCCCATCATCGCCATGACCGCCAACGCCATGGCTGGCGACCGGGAGCGCTGCTTGGCCGTCGGCATGAGCGACTACCTGGCCAAGCCGGTTCAGGCGGCAGCCCTGGCCGAAATGCTCGACCGCTGGCTGGCCAAGGCGGACCTGCGGGTCTAGCCCGCCAGGATGGCCTCGTACGCCCACTGGTCCCACTCGGCCGCGACACCGATGCCGGGCAGATCGGGGTAGTTCTTGGCGATCAGGTGGCCCTCGAACGCTGTGACCATGCGCCGGGCCTCGCGCTCGATCAGCGCTCGATCGCCCGTGGGCAGCACCTGCTGGATATCCACCGGCGACCACAGCGCCGCGCCGCGTGCCTTGAGCCTGGCGGCCAAGGCTTCCAGGTCGTAGACCAGCGGCTGGTCGAACTGGAAGGCATCGACTCCGCAGTCGCACAGGTCGTCGATGAGCAGCCAGTTCTGGCCGCAACTGTGCAGCCAGACCGCCATGCCCGCCTCATGCGCCAGGCGCAGCAGTTCCGTATACAGCGGCTTGAAGTAGGAGCGGAACATGCTCGGGCTGAACAGCGGGCCAGTCTGCGTGCCCAGATCCTCGCCGATCAGGATGCCATCGGCGCCCGCGGCGGCGGCGGCGCGGATCTTGGTCTCGTAGACGCTGGCTACCATCGCGTGCAGGCGCCGCAGCTCGTCGGGGTACAGCCCCATGTCCAGCAGGTAGACCTCCAGCCGGCGCAGGTAGCGCGCGTTGTCGAAGATCCACCCGCCGATGGCCGCCATACGGTAGCGTTCGGTCTCGCGCGAGAAGGCCTCGGCCATGTCGGCCCAGGTCTCGGGCTGGGTGTAGTCGGGTAGCCTCAGTTCGTCGAGCTCGCTCCAGTCGGAGAGCCGGGCTTGATGGATCTCGCCCTTGGCGCAGCCGCCGACCATGCGCGACCAGAGGTTGCCCCACTCGTCGTCGTAGTATTCGAGCCGGCCCTCGACCCAGCGCCGCGGCTCATAGCCAGCCGGTCGGCGTGGGCCGAGGCACAGCACGTCGTTGACCCGTTCGCCCGAGAAGGTCAGCCCGCAGCGCGGAGCGCCGCGGCCGGCCAGATTGGCCAGAACGATCTCTCGCGAGGTCATCTCAGGCCTCCTGGTCGTCCGCCTCCGGCTCGTCGCCGGCGTCCGCGTCGAGGTCGAGGTCGGGCGTCTCGCCCATCTCCTCGTCGTCGAACAGGCTGGCCTGCGGCTCGTCCTCACCGCTGAACTTCCCGCGGCGCTTGCGCGGCGCGGTCGGGTCCTCGTCGGACTCCATCTGCACCACCTTGGTCACCGCGGCCACGCTGTCGCCCTCGTCCAGGTTGATCAGCTTGACGCCTTGCGCCGCGCGGCCCGTGGTGCTGATGCGGTTGCAGGGGATGCGGATCATCACGCCCTTCTCGGTCAGCAGCAGCAGTTCGTCGTTGTTGTCGACGGTGGCCATGCCCACCACCGGGCCGGTCTTGTCGGTGACCCGGTAGGTGATGACGCCGAGGCCGGCGCGGTTCTGCTCGGGATAGTCGGCAAATGGCGTGCGCTTGCCGAAACCCTTGGTGCCAGAGACCAACAGTTCCTTGGACTCGTCCACGGTGCAGACGCCGATGCACTGGTCGCCGGGCCGCAGGTTGATGCCGCGCACGCCCTGGGTGGCGCGGCCCATGGGGCGCGCGTCCTCTTCCTTGAAGCGGATGGACATGCCGTTCTGCGTGGCGATGACCAACTGCTGCTCGCCGTCAGTGTGCAACACCCAGCCGAGCTCGTCATCGCCCACCAGGTTGATGGCGATGAGGCCCATGCGGTTGATGTTGCCGAACTCGGCGAAGCTGGTGCGCTTGATCGTGCCGCCCTTGGTGACCATGGTCAGATAACCATCGCTGGTCAGACCGACCACCGGCACGATGGCCGTCACCTGCTCATCGGGCTGAATGTTGATCAGGTTGATCACCGGCAGGCCGCGCGCCGTGCGGCTGGCCTGGGGGATCTCGAAGGCGCGCAGGCGGTGCACCCAGCCGCGGTTGGTGAAGAACAGCAGGTAGTGGTGCGTGGTGGCCACGAACAGGTGCTCGACCTGGTCTTCTTCCTTCTTGGTCAGGCCGATGAGCCCGCGCCCGCCACGGCGCTGCACACGGTAGGTGTCCAGCGTGGTGCGCTTGGCATAGCCGTCGCGGGTGATCGAGATGACCATGTCCTCTTCGGCGATGAGGTCTTCGACGTTGAGGTCCTGCGCTTCGGCGGCGATGATGACCGTGCGGCGGTCATCGCCAAACTTGTCGGACAGCTCGCGGGTCTCGTCCTTGATGACGCCCATGCGCTTGCCGCGGTCGGCCAGCAGTTCGCGGTAGTAGGCGATATCGCGCTGGAGGCCGTCGTACTCGTCCTGCAGCTTCTTGCGCTCCAAGCCGGTCAGCGTGCCCAGCGTCATGTCGACGATGGCCTGCGCCTGCCGGGCGGAGAACTCGAAGGTCTCCTGCAGGTTCTGGCGCGCCTCGGTGCGGTTGGAGCTGCGGCGGATGGTGCGGATGATCTGGTCGATCTGGTCCAGCGCCTTGAGCAGGCCCTCCAGGATGTGGGCGCGGTCCTCGGCCTGGTCGAGCAGGAAGCGCGTGCGCCGCCGGACCACGTCTTCGCGATGCTTGACGAAGTTGGCGATGAGGTCCTTGAGGCTCAGCAGCACCGGCTTGCGGTCGACCAGCGCGAGGTTGATGACCGGGAAGTTGCAGCGCAGCTCGGTGCGCTTGTACAGCTGGTTGAGCACCACGCTGGCTTGCGCATCGCGCTTGAGCTCGATGACCACGCGCATGCCGGTGCGGTCGGTCTCGTCGCGGATGGCCGAGATGCCTTCGATCTTGCTGTTGCGTACCAGGTCGGCGATATGCTCCTGGAAGCGCGCCTTGTTGACCTGGTAGGGCAGCTCCGAGACGATGATCGCCGCGCGGCCGCCGTCGATCGGCTCGATTGCGGCGCGGCCCTGCATGGTGATGCTGCCGCGACCGGTGGAGTAGGCGTCGAGGATGCCCTGCTTGCCCAGGATGAGCCCGCGAGTCGGGAAGTCCGGACCCGGGATGTACTCCATGAGCTGCTCGATGCTGATCTGCTCGTTGTCGATGAAGGCGCAGATGGCGGCGCAGACCTCGCGCAGGTTGTGCGGCGGCAGCTTGCAGGACATGCCCACCGCGATGCCCTCGTTGCCGTTGCACAGCAGGTTGGGGAAACGGCTGGGCAGCACCGTCGGCTCTTGCAGGCGCTCGTCGTAGTTGGGCTGGAAGTCGACCGTGTTCTTGTCGATGTCTTCCATCATGGCTTCGGCGGGAGCGCTCAGGCGGGCTTCGGTGTACCGCATGGCCGCCGGCGGGTCGCCGTCCATGCTGCCGAAGTTGCCCTGTCCGTTGACCAGCGGGTAGCGCAGCGACCAGTCCTGGCCCAAGCGCACCAGCGCCGGGTAGACGTTCTGCTCACCATGCGGGTGGTAGTCACCGGAGGTCTGGCCGGCCACCTTGGCGCACTTCATCGGCGGGCGATTGGAGCGCAGGTTGAGGTCGGCCATGACCTGCAGCAGGCGGCGCTGCACGGGCTTGAGCCCGTCACGCACGTCCGGCAGCGCGCGCGAGACGATGGTCGACATGGCGTATTCCATGTACGACTTGCTCATCTCGTCAGCCAGCGAAATGCTGCGCGCGGCCGGCGGGCCAGGCGGCGTACTGCCGGCAGCCGGTTGGATGGGGGTCCCTTCGTCGCTCATTGGGCCAGTCCGTTCGTGGTCAGATAACGAGGCTCGTCACGCGCCGCGTGCTGTGCTAGATGTCCAGGTTCTTCACGCGCCGCGCGTGCTCGGTGATGTAGTTCTTGCGAGGCTCCACGGCGTCGCCCATGAGGATGGAGACGATGTGGTCGGCGCGGACGGCGTCTTCCATGACAATCTGCATGATGCTGCGCGTCTCGGGCTGCATGGTCGTCTCGGCCAGCTGGTCGGCGTTCATCTCGCCCAGGCCCTTGTAGCGCTGGACGCTGACGCCGCGACGACCCTTGTACTCCTCGAGGATCTGGTCGCGCTCGGTCTCGCTCTGGGCGTAGGTGATGTTGCCGCCGTGCTTGACGCCGAACAGCGGCGGCTGAGCGCAGTAGATGTTGCCCAGCTCCATCAGCGGCCGCAGGTAGCGCAGGAAGAAGGTCAGCAGCAGCGTGCGGATATGGCTGCCGTCCACATCGGCGTCGGCCATGATCACGACCTTGCCGTAGCGCAGCCGCTCCAGGTTGAAGTTGAAGGTGTCGCCCTGTTCCTTCTTGGCCTTGCTCTTGGCGGTCACGAGCGGGGTGTCGTCGTCCTCGTCGTCCTCGTCGGCGCCGGCCCGCGCTTCCACCAGTGCGTGCGCTTCGGCAGCGGCGGCGTCGCGGCGCTTCTCCTCGACCGAACGGATCTGCTCTTGGATCTCCTCCCACTTGGTGGGGTCGGCGATACCTGTGCCGAGCGCGGTGATCAGCGTGCGGATGTGCTCATGGTTGAGGATCTTGTCCAGCCGGTGCTTCTCGACGTTCAGCGGCTTGCCGCCCAGCGGCAGGATGGCCTGGAACCGGCTGTTGCGCCCGGCCTTGGCGGTACCCGCGGCCGAGTCACCCTCGACGATGAACAGCTCGCACTCGTCGGCGGTGCGGCTGGAGCAGTCCCACAGCTTGCCCGGCATGCCACCGACTTCCAGCGCCGACTTGCGCTTGATGAGCTCGGCGGCGCGGCGCGCGGCTTCGCGCGCTCGCGAAGCGGTGATGGCCTTTTCGATGACCGCGCGGCCCACCTGCGGATGCTCGCTCAGGTAGGTCTGCAGCATGTCGCCGACAATGGAGTTGACCAGGCCGTCCACTTCGGGGTTGGTCAGGCGCACCTTGGTCTGGCTCTCGAAGTTCGGCTCGCCCAGGCGCACGGAGATGATCGCCGCCAGGCCTTCGCGCACATCGTCACCCGAGAAGTTCTTGTCCTTCTCCTTGAGGATGTTGGAGCTGCGCGCGTAGTTGTTGAGCGTGCGGGTCAGCGCGGTCTTCAGGCCGGACAGGTGCGTGCCGCCGTCGGGCGTGTGGATGCAGTTGGCGAAGCACAGGATGTTCTCCATGTAGCCTTCGTTGTACTGCAGGGCTACCTCAACATCGATGCCGTCGCGCTGGTCGCGGATGTAGATCGGCTTGTGCAGCGGATCCTTGGCGTCGTTGAGGTACTCGACGAACTGCTTGATGCCGCCGCTGAAATGGAAGTCTTCCTGGCGGAAGTCGTTGGTCTCGGGGTCGATCTCGCGCTCATCGATGAGCAGAATGCGCACGCCGCCGTTCAGGTAGGCCAGGTCGCGCAGACGCTCCGAGAGCCGCTCGAAGCTGTACTCGGTGACCGAGAAGATGGTCGGGTCGGGCAGGAAGTGGGTCTTGGTGCCCGTGACATCCTCGGTCAGGTCGCCCACCACCCACAGCGGCACCGCGGTGCGGCCCTGCTCGAAGCGGATGCGGTGCAACTGGCGGTGGCGCTTCACATCGACGATGCAGAAGCTGCTCAGCGCGTTGACGCAACTGACGCCCACGCCGTGCAGACCGCCGGAGACCTTGTAGGCCGAGCCCTCGCCGCCGAACTTGCCGCCGGCGTGGAGCTTGGTCATGACCACTTCCACCGCGGGCTTGCCTTCGGTGGGGTGCATGTCCACGGGAATGCCCGAGCCGTTGTCCTCGACGCTGACCGAGTTGTCGGTATGCACGACCACCGTGATGGTGTCGCAGCGGCCGGCCATGGCCTCGTCGATGGAGTTGTCGACCACCTCACTCACGAGATGGTGCAGACCCAACGTGTCGGTGGTGCCGATGTACATGGAGGGGCGCTTGCGGACCGCCTCGAGTCCTTCCAACACCTGAATCTGTGCCGCGTTGTAGCCGGGATCCTCCGCCACGTGCTCATCTCCCTCCGCCGCACGCCGTCCGACGCCATTCCGCCGGGCCGAACGGCCCCACCCGTGGTCCAGCCTGCGCTGGTGTGGATGGGCTTATGTAGCCTCTTAAAACTACCATAGAATCCGCCCCCGGTCAAGTTGGCGAGGCCCTGCGGGCGTCCCAGCGCGCTGTGCGGACGGTGGCTGCGCCGAGCTGTTTCCACACGACGCCGACGAGGCGCCGCGGCGCGGCCCGGCGGAACGGGGCGAGCGAAAGGCGCGTCGAGTGTTATAGTGAGTCAGGAGACCGGCATGGCACGAGGATCGGCGCTACTGGTAGGCATCGGCGGTGGATCTGGCTCGGGCAAGTCGGCCCTGGCCCGTAGGCTGCGTGAGACGCTCGGGTCCGACACACTCACGGTCATCGAGATTGACTCGTACTATCGCGACAGTGCCAGCCTGACACCCCGCGAGCGCGTGGTGGTCAACTACGACCATCCCGACGCCATCGACTGGGCCCTGCTGCTCGACGCCTTGCGCGATCTGCGCGAGGGCGTGACGGTCGAGATGCCCGTCTACGATTTCACCACCCACGAGCGCCGCGACGAGGCGCTGGAGATCGCGCCCACGCCAGTCATCCTCGTCGAGGGTATCCATTGCCTGACGCACGCGCCGTTGCGTGAACTGCTCGACGTGCGCATCTTCGTCGACACCGATGCCGATGTGCGCTTCATCCGCCGACTGCGCCGCGACATTCTCGACCGTGACCGCACCATCGACAGCGTTATCGCGCAGTACATGGCCACCGTGCGGCCGATGTACGAGGATTTCGTGGCGCCCAGCCGCCGCCACGCGGACATCATCATCCCCGAAGGTACCGGCAAGAACGAGCTCGGCGTCGAGTTGATGGTCGAAGCGCTGACCGCGCGGCTGGAGCATATGCTGGACGAGGATTGAGCGGTTCGAGCCGGCGCCTTGACGCTCGCTGACGTTTGACAGGAACGGCACTCAGGCTTAGCATAGGTCAAGGGTCAAGGCCCCTCAACGACCGAGGAAATGACCGGCCCATGAACGGGTTGCAGACCAAGTTTGGATAAGCGCCTTCCCCCGCCCAGGGGAAGGCGTTTTTTTATGTTAGGGACCCAACATGCCCAAGCGCACCGACATCCAGAAGATCCTGATCATCGGCTCCGGGCCGATCGTCATCGGCCAGGCCTGCGAGTTCGACTACTCGGGCACCCAAGCGTGCAAGGCGCTCAAGGAAGAGGGCTATACGGTCATCCTGGCCAACAGCAACCCGGCGACGATCATGACCGATCCCGAGTTCGCCGACCGCACCTACATTGAGCCGCTGACGCCCGAGTACATCGAGCGGATCATCAAGATTGAGCGGCCCGACGCGCTGCTGCCCACGCTGGGCGGCCAGACCGGCCTCAACCTGGCCTACGAGCTGGCTCGCCGTGGCGTGCTCGACGAGTACCGGGTTGAGCTGATCGGCGCCAGCTACGAGGCCATCGAGACCGCCGAGGATCGTGACCTGTTCAAGGCGGCCATGGCCGAGATCGGTATCGACAGCGCCCGCTCGGACATGGTCAGCACCGTGGCCGAGGGTCTGGCTTTCGTCGAGCAGTCGGGCCTGCCGGCCATTCTGCGGCCCAGCTTCACGCTCGGCGGCACCGGCGGCGGCATCGCCTGGAACCTGGACGAGTTCAAGTCGATGCTGGAATTCGGCCTGCAGTGCAGCCCGGTGGGCACGGTGCTGGTGGAGGAGAGTCTGCTCGGCTGGAAGGAGTACGAGCTGGAGGTGATGCGCGACCTCAACGACAACGTGGTCATCATCTGCAGCATCGAGAACTTCGACCCCATGGGCGTGCACACCGGGGACAGCATCACCGTGGCGCCGGCCCAGACGCTGACCGACCGCGAGTACCAGCACCTGCGCGATGCGTCCATCGCCTGCATCCGCCGCATCGGCGTCGATACCGGCGGGTCCAACATTCAGTTTGCCGTGAATCCCGCGGACGGCCGCGTGGTCATCATCGAGATGAACCCGCGCGTCAGCCGCTCGTCGGCGCTGGCCTCCAAGGCCACCGGCTTCCCCATCGCCAAGATCGCCGCCAAGCTGGCCGTGGGCTACACGCTCGACGAGATCCCCAACGACATCACTCGCGAGACGCCGGCCAGCTTCGAGCCGACCATCGACTACGTGGTGACCAAGATCCCGCGCTGGGCCTTTGAGAAGTTCCCCGGCTCCGACCCCACGCTGACCACCATGATGAAGTCGGTGGGTGAGGCCATGAGCATCGGCCGCACCTTCAAGGAGTCGCTACAGAAGGGGCTGCGCAGCCTGGAGATCGACCGCTTCGGCTTCGGCGCCGACGGCCGTACGCTGCCCGACACCTCCTCCACCGAGATCCGCCGCCGCCTGCGCGTGCCCACGCCCGAGCGCATGTTCTACCTGCACCACGCGCTGTCCGAGGGCTGGTCGATTGAGGAGATCAACGAGATCACCAAGATCGACCCCTGGTTCCTGGCCCAGCTCAAGCAGCTGGTGGACATGGAAGCCGAGCTGCGCGCCGACGCCAAGAAGCGCTCGCAGAGCAACGCCGCCGAGCTGCCGCAGCCGGACATGGCGCTGTGGCGACGCGCCAAGGAGAACGGCTTCTCCGACTTCCAGCTCGGCAAGATCTACGGTCTGCGCCAGAGCAAGGTCCGTGCGCTGCGTCAGGCCGCGGGCATCAACGCCGTGTTCAAAATGGTCGACACCTGCGCCGCCGAGTTCGAGGCGCACACGCCCTACTACTACAGCACGTACGAGCGTGAGTGCGAGGCGCGCGGCTCCGACAAGCCCAAGATCATGATCCTGGGCGGCGGCCCGAACCGCATCGGCCAGGGCATCGAGTTCGACTACTGCTGCGTGCACGCCGCCATGGCGCTGCGTGAAGACGGCTACCTGACCATCATGGTCAACTCCAACCCGGAGACCGTCTCCACCGACTACGACACCAGCGACCACCTGTACTTTGAGCCGCTGACCCGTGAGGACGTGCTGAGCATCGTCGAGGCCGAGAAGCCCCAGGGCGTCATCGTCCAGTTTGGCGGCCAGACGCCGCTCAAGCTGGTCAAGCAGCTCGAACGCGCCGGCGTGCCCATCATCGGCACCAGCCCCGACCAGATCGACCGCGCCGAGGACCGCAAACGGTTCAAGGAACTGCTGGAAGACCTGGGCCTGCGCCAGCCCGAGAACGACACGGTCACCAACGAGGAGCAGGCCATCGCCACCGCCGAGCGCATCGGCTATCCGGTGGTGGTGCGGCCCAGCTACGTGCTGGGCGGCCGGGCCATGGAGATCGTCTACAACCACGAGCAGCTCGAGCGCTACATGCGCTTTGCGGTTGAGGCCAGCCCCGAGCACCCCGTGCTCATCGACAAGTTCCTCGAGGACGCCATCGAGATCGACGTGGACGCCGGCTCTGACGGTGAGCGCGTGGTGGTGGGCGGCATCATGGAGCACATCGAGGAGGCCGGCATCCACTCGGGCGACTCGACCTGCTCGCTGCCGCCCTACACGCTGGTGCACAGCCAGGTGGACGAGATCCGGCGCCAAACCCATCTGCTGGCCAAGGGCCTGAACGTCATCGGCCTGCTCAACATCCAGTTCGCCATCCAGCATGGCCGGCTGTATGTGCTGGAGGTCAATCCGCGCGCTTCGCGCACGGTGCCGTTCGTCTCCAAGGCCATCGGCCGGCCGCTGGCCAAGATCGCCGCCCGTGTCATGGTCGGCCAGACGCTGGAGCAGCAAGGCTTCACCCACGAGATCTGGCCGGAGTATGTGTCGGTCAAGGAACCCGTCTTCCCGTTCCGCCGCTTCCCCGGCGTCGACCCGGTCCTGGGGCCGGAGATGCGCTCGACCGGCGAGGTCATGGGTATCGCGCAGACCTTCGGCGTGGCCTTCTACAAGGCCTATGAGGCGTCGGGCCAGCGCCTGCCACTGAAGGGCACCGTGTTCATCAGCGTCAAGAACGAGGACAAGCGCAGCATCTGCCTGGTCGCGCGCCAGTTCGAGCACCTGGGCTTCACCATCGTCGCCACCGACGGCACCGGCGCCATCCTCAAGCGCAACGGCATTGCCATCGAGGAGTTGCTGAAGGTCTCCGAAGGCCGGCCGAACGTGCTGGACATGATCAAGAACGGCAAGATCGATCTGATCATCGACACGCCCTCGGGCGATGCCGCCAAGGCCGACCACCACCTGATCCGCAAGGAAGCCACGATGCGCGATATCCCGACCATCACCACCCTCGCGGGCGCCATGGCGGCGGTGCAGGGCATCGCCTCGGTGCAGGCGGGGGTGGAGGCGCGGGCGCTGCAGGACTATCACAGCCAGCTCAAGCGCTCGCGGTCGCGCTGAGCGGCTGGTGGCGAGTGGTTAGCGGTAGCGGCGGCGCGGTCGCCGGCGCGGCGGGTCGTTGCGCCCGTAGTACTCGTCCTCGGCGTTGCGCCAGGCCAGGTAGCGGATCGACGCCTTGAACAGCAGCGCGGTGATGTCGACCGCGGCGAACAGGCCGAGCACGACGAGGACGATGGGCAGGGCACGGTGCGCCAGGTTCCAGGCCTCGCTCTTCAGGCTGCCGGTCTGGGCGAGGGCCCGGCCGCCGCAGCATGCCAACATCGCCAACACCATCGACCGCTGCCGCGAACCCATGAACCCGACTCCGACCTCAGAATAGCGCACCGCCGCGCTACCGACCAGAGCGCGGCGCGGCGCTCGGCGGAATCGTGCGCCGCGCCGATCTTGCACTCGACGCAGCGGGGCTCGATGAGGTAACATACCCGGCGCTCGTGTGCATACGCCTGAGGCGCTCGTCGTCGTCGTCGGCCGAGGCGTGGCCGCGTCGAATTGCCATACCAGGAGAGTTCCATGACCGTCCGTCTGTCCAACGGGACGTACATCCCGATCGAGATGCACAAAGTACGCATCGTCCAGAAGACGACGCTTCCGCCCGCGGCGCAGCGCCTGGCCGCCATCGAAGAGGCTGGCTACAACACCTTCCTGCTCAAGTCGCGGGACCTCTTCCTGGACATGCTGACCGACAGCGGCACCAACGCCATGTCGGACAACCAGTTGGCAGCGATGATGGTGGCGGACGACGCCTACGCTGGTGGTGAGAGCTTCTACCGCCTGCAGTCGGCCACGCAGGACATCCTGGGCTTCAAGCACTGCATTCCGGTCCACCAGGGCCGCGCCGCCGAGCACCTGCTGGCCAAGATCTTCATCAAGCCCGGTGACGCGGTGGTCATGAACTACCACTTCACCACCACCAAGGCCCACTTCGAGATCGCCGGCGGCAAGGTGCTTGAGCTCTACGGCCCCGGCGCGCTCGACACCGAGAGCACCAACCCGTTCAAGGGCAATCTCGACCTCGACCGCTTCCGCGCGGCCATCGACGAGTGGGGTGTCGAGCACATCCCGTTCGTGCGCATGGAGGCCACCACCAACCTGATCGGCGGCCAGCCGTTCAGCCTGGGCAACCTCAAGGACGTGCGCGCCATCGCCGCGCCGCTGGGCATTCCGGTCATCATGGACTGCTCCCTGATCACCGAGAACGCGTACTTCATCAAGCGCCGCGAGGCCGAGTACAAGGACTGGACCATCGGCCAGATCATCTCCGAGATGATGGCCCAGTGCGACCTGATCTACCTCTCGGGCCGCAAGAGCACCTGCGTGCGCGGCGGCATGATCGCCACCAACAGCGACGACTACTACACCACGCTCAAGGGCTGGCTGCCGCTGTATGAGGGTTTCCTCACCTACGGCGGTATGTCCAGCAAGGAGCTGGAGGCCATGGCCGTCGGCATCCGCGAGATGGTCGACATCGACGTGGCCAGCAGTTCGGCCGACCTGATCGAGTATTTCGTCAACGAGATGACCAGCCGCGGCATCCCGGCGGTGACGCCTCCGGGCGGCCTGGCCGGCCATGTCGACGCCATGAAGTTCCTGCCGCACCTGCCCCAGAGCGTGTATCCCGCCGGCTGCATGGCCGCCGCGGTCTACCTCGTCTCCGGCGTGCGCACCATGGAGCGCGGCACCATCTCGATGGACCGCGACGAGCAGGGCAACGACGTCTTCGCCGACATCGAGCTGTGCCGCTTCGCGGTGCCGCGACGCGTCTACTCCATGGCCCACATGCAGTACGTGGCCGACCGCCTGTCATGGCTTATGGCCAACAAGGAACTGGTCGGCGGCCTGGAGTTCTATGAGGAGCCGCCCGTGTTGCGCTTCTTCACTGGCCGGCTCAACCCCATCAACAACTGGGGCGCCAAGCTGGTCGAGGCGTTCGCCGCGGAGTTCGGGCCGGACGCGTAAGCAGCGCCTGGTGTAGGTAGGACGGCGCGGAAGGGATCAGCTTCTGGTCCCCTCCGCGCCGTGTGCTTTGGGGGCCAGCGCCAGCGCCAGTGCGAGGCAGATGGCACAGGCGGCCTGGACCAACACGGCCCAGTGTGCGCCCGACAGCGGACGCAAGGCGGGTGGGCCGCCGATGTAGACGAATAGCGTGGTCAGCCCGAAGGCCGCCGCCGGCCAGGCGGGCAGACGCTGGCCGATGGCGGCCAGGGTGACGCCGGTGGGTACCTGGGCCAGCGCCGCCGCGAGCAGGAGCGCCGCCGGACCAGCGTGGCTCAGCGGCACCAGCGCGGCGGTCAGACCGGCGGCCAGGACCATGGTCGGGCGCCAGCCCCAGCGGTCAGCCAGCCAGCCACCCAGGCACTTGGCCACAGCGGCGACGACGTAGAGCTGGGCCAGCAGCCAGCCGTCGGTCCGCACGCTCGCGGCCAGGAAGCCGACCGTGGCGGGCCGGCACATCACGGCGGCGATCAGCAGCGCCAGCGACCACCGGCTCCAGCGTGTCGGCGAGATGGCCGATGGCACTGTCAGCCGGACGGGGGGCATGGCCAGGAGCGGCACGATGGCGGCCAGGCTGGCGATGGCGAACCAGCGCTCGCACGGCGGCCAGACGCCGCGGCCGACGAGGAGCCCGACCAACACGCCCAGGTCGCCGGGACCCACGAACAGCCCCTGCGCCGTGGCCGACCGAGGCCAGTGGTGGAGTGCCATGGCGCCGGCACCGACATGGAACAGGGCGTTGCCCAGCGCGCACACGACCACGGCGCAAGTAGGTGCCTCGCGTAGCATGAACGCGCCGAGCGCAGCCAGCAGGCAGCCCAGCACGGCACTGCCGCGGCACGCGCGGAGCCGGTCGACCGTCCCGCCAAGCAGCGGCTGCGTCACGAAGGCCAGGGCGTTGTAGCCGGCGATGCAGGCCAGTGCCTGCGCGTAGGGGATGTCCTGACGTGCCGCGAGCGCGACGACCGCCGCCACGGTCGCGCTCTCCACGGCCAGGTGCCCCAGTCCCAGGAGCCCGGCCGCCGCCAGCGGCTCGGACTGCCGCGTGCCGCTCATGCGCCGTACACCCATCTGCCCACCAGATAGGAGGCCAGATTGGCGAGTACCACGGCGACCACGTCCTGGACCAGCCAGCGCCGTGGCCGTTGCGTGCCACGGTTGAAGGCGAGGTAGAACAACGCGCTCTCGGTCACAGCCACGGCCACCTCGCCGACCACCACGTAGCGGGTCCATGCGGTGTCAGGATCGATGAACACCGGCAGCACCATGACCAGCAGCGGGTAGGTGCAGGCCGTCAGCCACAGCCCAGCGGCGCAGCGCCGCCGCCAGCCGTGGGCCGGGGACAGAGTGGCCAGCAGGACCGGTGTCTCGACGACCACGCCGAGGGCGTAGCCGCCGAGCACCACCTTGGCCAGCAGCTTGTAGCTCACCGACTGCCCCCAGGCCGAACGGCGGAACCTACGCTGCCGGTCGGCGCCGGCCCGCGGCCCAGAGGCCGCCGCCAACCAGCACGGCGGCCAGGATCACGCCCACCGCCGCCGCGGGCCCGCGGCCCGCGGGTTGCGGCTCCGGCGCTGGCGCGACCGGAGCGGGCGCCACCACCGGGCTTGGCTCGGCCTTGGCGACGGGCTTGCTGCGGGGCTCAGCCTGCACGGGCATCGGGCCCGGCACGAACGGGTCTCGGTCGGCCTTGGGCTGGTGCTCATCCGCGGCGGCCTTGCTCGAAGAAGGCTGCGCCGGCCGGGGCTTGTCATCGTCGGCGGGATCGGTGCGGCGCGAGTGGCTTGGCGCCGGGCGGCCGGCGTCTGCCTTCGGCCGCGCCGGCTCCGGCTTGGCGGCGTCTGCAGGCTTGGCGGCGTCAGCAGCCGGTCGTGCCCGGGGGGGCGGGGGTGGCGCGGGGTTGGCCAGAGCGGTACGTGCCATAGCGAGCAGGATGATCGTCAGCGAACCACACTTCACATGCATCAGTTCCCTCCTGTACGGTTAGGACTCTATACGCACCACACCTGGGAGTACGCTGCGCAAATGGCGAGGTCGCGTCTGGCCCCGTCAGGGCGCGGCCACCGGATCCAGTCGGGGCGAGACTGGTTGCTGTTCGGCCGTCAGGCGGCCGGATGCGATCCGGCGCCATT